>DASQSE010000124.1:0-149227 GCA_035642535.1 Jatrophihabitans sp.
CATCGCGAACGACGTCCTGTTGCGCAGCCGCCCGGAGATCGGCGAACTGTCCGAACCGGCGCCGGGCGGCTCGTCCACGATGCCGGGCAAGCAGAACCCGATCCTCTCGGTCTTGATCAAGCGCGCTGCGATCGCGGCACCATTCGCTGCGGCGCAGTTGCACGCGGCTGCGGCGAACGCGGTGGACGAGCGGCCAGATGGCGCCTGGCACGCCGAGTGGGCCGCGTTGCGCACGCTGGGCCGGATGACCGCGACCGCGGCCGCGCAGGCCGCGCATCTACTGGAGGGCCTGGTCGTGCACACCGATCGCATGCGAGACACGGCGGAACGCGCCGTGGCCCAGCTGCTCGCGGAGCAGCGCGCGATCGAGACGAAGAGCGGGCGCCTCGAGGACTACCTGGGCGCCAACGACAGACTCATCGACGCAGTCGTAGCGCGCGCCGACGCGTTCCTCGACGAGACGCGATGAACCTGGAGATCAGCGACTTCGGCGGAGCCGGGGAACTGCTCGTCCTCGGGCCCTCCCTCGGCACGTCGGTGCGCAACCTCTGGTCATCGGTCGCCGAGCGGCTGTCCGGCTTCCACGTCCTCGGCTGGGACCTTCCCGGACACGGGCGAAGCGCGCCCGCCGCGCACTTCACGGTCGGCGACCTCGCCGCCGTGCTCGTCGCTGCAGTGGACGAACCCTTCCGGTACGCGGGGGTCTCGATCGGGGGAGCCGTCGGGCTGCAGCTCCTGCTCGACGCGCCGCGCCAGGCGACGGCGGCCACGTTGATCGCGACCGGTGCCCGCATCGGCGAGCGCGCGGCATGGCACGACAGGGCCGCCCGGGTACGCCGCGAAGGCACTCGCTTCCTGGTCGACGAGTCGCCGGCCCGCTGGTTCGCGCCGCAGCACCGGGACAGTCCTGCCGCGCGACAGTTGCTCGCCGACCTCGCCGCGGCGGATCCGGCAAGCTACGCGGCGGCCTGTGACGCGCTGGCCGATTTCGACGTTCGCGCTCGGCTGGCCGAGATAGCTCAGCCCGTGCTGGCAGTCGCAGGTGCCCACGACCCGGTCACGAGCGCGCAAACCCTGCGGCACCTCGCCAACGGCGTGCAGCATGGCCGGTTGGTGGTGCTGGAGGACGCTTCGCATCAGGCCCCGACAGAGGTGCCGGACGAGATCGCGCCGCTCGTCGCCGCGCACGTCGCGCCGGACGACACGACCCTCGCGCAGCTGCGGGCCGAGGGCATGCGGGTGCGCCGTGAGGTGCTCGGCGACGCGCACGTCGACCGCGCCGCGGCCGGCGCCGACGAGTTCACCGCCGAGTTCCAGCAGTTCATCACCGGGTACGCCTGGGGTGCGATCTGGACGCGGCCGGGCCTGGACCGACGCAGCCGTTCGCTCATCACGCTGACCGCACTGGTCGCGCGCGGGCACCACGAAGAGCTGGCCATCCATCTGCGGGCGGCGCTGCGCAACGGCGTGACCAAGGACGAGATCAAGGAGTTGCTGCTGCAGACCGCGATCTACTGCGGCGTGCCCAACGCCAACACCGCCTTCCGCATCGCGCAGCGGGTGTTCGAGGAGGACGCGTAACTCAGAACGGGTACGGGGGTGGCGTCGAACGAATCGTGACCCAGCGGGTTTCGGTGAACGCCTCGATGTTCGCCGCCGCGCCGCCGAAGCGCACTCCGGTGCCGGATGCTGCGACACCGCCGAACGGGATGTTGGCCTCATCGCTGACGGTCTGGTCGTTGATGTGCACGATGCCCGTCGGGACTCGGTCGGCGAGCGCGACGCCGCGCATCACGTCGCGCGTGACGATGCCCAGTGAGAGCCCGTAGTCGCCCGCCGTTGCCAGCGCCACCGCCTCGTCCTCGCTGCCGAATCGGACCACCGGCGCGACGGGACCGAAGATCTCCTCGGTGAATGCACGTGCCTTGGTGGGCACGTCGCTCAGCACAGTCGCCTGGTAGAAGAGTTCGTCATAGCTGCCGCCCGCGGCCACCCGGGCGCCGGAGGCGACCGAGTCGGTGACGATCCCGTGGATCTTGTCGCGCTGCCCGGCGTCGATGAGCGGGCCGAGTGCCACCTCGCTCAACGCCGGATCGCCGACCGGCAGGTTGGCAGCTTTCGCGGCGAGCCGCTCGACGAACGCGTCGTAGATCCGGTCGGCGACGACGTGCCGCCCGGCGGTCATGCAGATCTGGCCCTGGTGGAAGAACGTGCCGAACGCGGCGAGCGTGGCAGCCTCGTCCACGTCGGCGTCGTCGAGGACGATCAGCGCGGAGTTGCCGCCGAGCTCGAGATGGGCGCGCTTGAGGTGCTTGCCGGCCAACTCCCCGACCCGGCGGCCGGCCGCGGTCGAGCCGGTGAACGAAATGACCCGTACCAGCGGATGGGTCACGAGCGCCTCGCCCACGTCGACGCCGCCGGGAAGCACTTGCAGCACACCGGGCGGCAGCCCCGCTTCCTCGAAGATGCGCGCGATGGTGACGCCGCCGGTCACCGCGGTGCGCGGATCGGGCTTGAGGAGCACGGCGTTGCCCAGGGCGAGCGCGGGTGCGACCGAGCGGATGCCGAGGATGATCGGCACGTTGAACGGCGAGATGACGCCGACCACCCCGGCGGGCACCCGCCGCGCCATCGACAGTCGCGGCTCTTCGCTCGGCAGCAGGTCGCCGTACGGGCGGGACGGCAGCGCGGCCGCTTCGTAGCACTCCTGCTCGGCGACGTGGACGGCGAAGCCCGCCATCGCCGGCACCGCGCCGACCTCGCGGATGTTCCACCAACTGATCTCCTCGGCGTGCTCGGTCCACAGCTGTGCGGCCCGGCGCAGCACGGCGGCGCGTTGCGGATGGGGGAGCGCTGCCCACCCGCGCTGCGCCTCGGCGGCGATCTCCGCGGCCTTCGCGACATCGGCCGCGTCCGCCCCGCCGATCACGCCCAGGGTGGCGCCCGTCGCCGGCTCGACGACGTCGATCACCCCGCCTGACGCCGGCGACCACGAACCGCCGATGAAGATGTTTCGCGTCCAGGTTGCTTGGTCGAGGAACACGTCGCTGTCCCTTCGTCGCTAGGGATTGTGGGCCGACGGTAGAGCCAGCCGGCCGAGGATGGCAATGCACTGCTCGAACTGCCGAATCAGCCCCAGACTTCGGCGGCTGTCTCGACGATGAGCCGGAGCTTGGCGACCTCGTCGTCGAGCGAGAGTGCGTTTCCCTCGACCGTCGAGGAGAAGCCGCACTGACCGGACAGGCAGAGCTGCTCCAGCGGCACGTACTTCGCCGCCTCGTCGATGCGCCGCTTGAGCTCGTCCTTGCTCTCGAGCTCCGGGCGCTTGGTGGTGACCAGGCCCAGCACGACCTGCTTGCCCGGCGGCACGAAGCGCAGCGGCTCGAACCCGCCGGAGCGGGCGTCGTCGTATTCGAGGAAGAAGCCGTCGACGTCGAGCTGGCTGAACAGTGCCTCGGCGACGAAGTCATAGCCGCCTTCGGCCGTCCAGGACGAGCGGTAGTTGCCGCGGCACATGTGGGTCGTCACGCGCAGGCCGGGCGGGCGATCGGCGAGCGCGGCATTGATCTGCCGGATATACCGCTCGTGCTGGTGCTCGGCGTCGGCTCCCTTTGCGGCCAGTTCGGCTCGCTGGGCCGGATCGTTGAGGTAGGCGAGGCTGGTGTCGTCGAGCTGCAGGTACGTGCAGCCGAGGCCGGCGATCTGTTTCACCTGCTTGGCGTACGCGGCGGACAGGTCGGCCCAGAACTCGTCCTCTTCCGGATACACCGACTTGTCGATCGCGGCCGGCCCGCCGCGGTAGTGGACCATGCTCGGCGACGGGATCGTCAGCTTCGGCGTCGCGGTCGTGACGACGGACTTGAGGAACTCGAAGTCGGCACCGAAGATCGGCCCGGCCAACCCGATCTTGCCGTCGATCTTCAGCGCCGCAGACGTGAAGTCGAGATTGCCCTGCATGTTGCGGAAATGCACGGTGATCTTCTGGTCGGTGCGGTGCACACCCTGCAGTTGGTAGATGAAGTCCATATGCCAGGAGGTGCGGCGGAACTCGCCGTCCGTGGCCGACTGCAGCCCGATGTCCTCCTGTAACCGGACGACCTCCCGGATCGCCCGATCTTCGATCGCGCGCAACTCCGCTCGCTCGATGTCGCCCGCGGCCTGCGCGGCGCGCGCGTCGAGCAGGTGCTTCGGCCGGAGCAGGCTGCCGACGTGGTCCGCGCGGAACGGTGGCTGGCTGCGCTGGGTCATGCCTCCGGTTCTACTCCGCGACCCGCAGCGCTACCACAACGGCACATCCGCGGCCGGAGAATGGAACGACGTCGGCGGTGCGGAGGCGGTCGGGTGGAGTACGACGCGATCAATGAGTATGACCTGGTCTACTGCGAGATTCGGCAGCAGCGGGAGTCGGGTCATGACGTGGGGCCGGCCGAGCAGCGGCTAGCCGCGCTGGCGCCGGACGACCGCTCGGCACTGCTCGACCTGTTCGATCAGGTGGCGTGCAGCCCGCCGCTACCCGGGTGGGCGTACCACGAGCCGTCCGCGCTGGCCGACATCGTCGCGACGCTGCCGCCGGCGGTTGCCGAAGTGCCCGAGCGGCTCGAGGACCGCATTCATGGCGGCTGGCTGGGCCGGGTCGCCGGCTGCATGGTCGGCAAGCCGATCGAGATGGGCTGGACTCCGACGCAGGCTCGTGAGTATCTGCTCGGCGCGGGCGGGTACCCGCTGCGCGATTACGTGCCCGCGTCAGACCCGCCGAGTCGGAAACTGCATTGGACGTGGCCGACGACAACCCGCGACCGCATCGACGGGGCCGTGCGTGACGACGACATCGACTACTCGATTCTCGGGCTGCTCCTATACGAGCGATGCGGTGCCGAACTGCGTACGCGGGACGTGGCCGATGCGTGGCTGTCCGCGCTGCCGTTCCGGCAGACCTACACCGCCGAGCGGGTGGCATACCGCAACCTAGTCTCCGGTGTCCCGCTCGACGAAGTCGGCACGTTTCGCAACCCATATCGGGAGTGGATCGGTGCGCAGATCCGCGCCGACATCTTCGGCTGGACGCATCCGGGCGATCCACGCGCGGCCGCGGTCGCTTCGCACACGGACGCGCGGCTGTCGCACGTCGGCAACGGCATCTACGGCGAGATGTGGGCCGCAGCGCTGGTGGCGGCGGCGTTCGTCGCACCGACGGCGGAGCAGGCGCTGCGCACTTCGCTCGCGCACATCCCACCGCACTCGCGGCTGACGGCGGCGCTCACGGCCCTCGTCGCAGTTCATGACACCGGCGGAACCTGGCAGGACGCGATCGAGCTCATCGAGCGCGAGTACGGCCACCACATCTGGGTGCACACGATCCCGAACGCGGCGATCATCGCGGCCGGCATGTTGTGGGGTCGCGATGACTTCGCCACGACGGTGGGGCTGACGGTGCAGGCGGGCCTGGACACGGACTCCAACGGCGCCACCGCAGGGTCGGTGATGGGTGTCCTGCACGGCGCCGCTGCGCTGCCTCCTTACCTGATCGATCCGCTGCGCGACACCGTGCGCTCGGCGGTGTTCGGAGTCGAGCGCACGGCCATCTCCGACCTTGCCCGCCGGACCGCTGTGCTGGTCAGCTCCCGGTCGTGATCGTGAAGATGTGTGTCGACGCGTTCGAGCTCACGTGGTCGGCAATCATCGGCAGCGTCACCGAGGCAACCGTCTTCGACGAGTCGATCGGGACCTCCTCGGCGAAGACGAACATCGTGATGCCCTGCGAGCTGCCGCCCTGGTGGTTGCGGTAAGGCATGGTCAGGGCGGTGGTGTTGCCGTTCGACGCTGCCTGCGCCCAGTCGCCGAAGAACAGCTGCGACGTCTGAGACGTGCCGTCGGTGTAGGTCACCGTGACCGGACCCTGGCCGCTGCCGTTGCCGGACGAGCCCAGGAAGCCGAGCTTGGTGGCGCCCGCCGCACCGTGCACCAGGATCTTCTGGCCCGCGGCGAGGATGTTGTCCGGTTGGCACGCCTGCGCGGCCGGCCAGGCGTAGCTCAGCCCGTCCACCGTGACCGTGCCGCCGGGGCTCGCACCCGCTGCGACCAGTGCCTGCGCCGAGTAGCTGTAACCGTCCCCGTCGTAGTCGGCCATGCAGGTCGCGTCACCGTCGTTCGAGATGCCGGTGTTGTCGTAGTAGTCGGCGAGGTTGGCAGACGCGGCGATGTCGAGCGCGCCGGTGTCCGACATCTGGCCGGCGTCGTTCACGACCGTCACCATGGCAGTGCTGCCCGGTGCCACGTGCCAAACGCCGTTCGTTCCGCTCGGCATGGGCACCGTGAACGTGATCGCGGTGTCGCTCCAGCTGTCGATCTGGAAGGTTGCCGCGTTGCCCGGCCGTCCCCAGTCGATGTTGTTGTCCGAGAACGCCACGTAGCCGTTGCCCTGCGAGGCACCGAACCCGCTGCCGTGGATCGTCACGGTGTCGCCCGGATTGGCCGTGCCCGGGTCGAGCGACATGACCACCGGCCCGGTCTGCGCCGCGGTCGACGTGCCGACGGCGAACACGTGCAGCTCACCGCCGGTGGTGCCCGACGGCAGCGTCACAGAGGTCAGCGTCTTGCTCGGGTCGACCGGAAGGACCGCGGAGAACAAGTGGGTGTCCACGCTGTCCCGGCCACCGGTGCAGTGGTTGCAGTTGCGGTACGTCGTCGTGACTGCATTGACGTTGCCGAACGCGACCGATCCGCGCCCGCCGCCGAGTGTCCAGTCGGAGAAGCCGAGCCAGTAGCGCGCGGTGCTGCCGTCGGAGTAGGTGAGCGTGGTCAGCCCCTGGGTGTTTCCGCCGCTGGCCGACCCGAGGAAGCCGACCTGCTGGGTGCCCGAAGCCGCGTTCACGGTCACCTGCTGCCCGGACGTGATTGCGTTGTCGGGCTCGCCGGGTTGCGACAGCGGCCACGTGTAGCTGATGTCGCCGGCTTGGACGGTGCCGCCCGGCGTGACGCCCTGCGCTGCGAGTGCCTCCGCGGAGTAGCTCCATCCGCCGCCGTCGAAGTTCGCGGCGCCGACGTTGGAGTCGTCGGAGATGCCCGCGTTGTTGAACGCGCGGAGCAAGCTGCCCGGCGGGGCCACCAGCACGGTCAGCGTGATGTCGGGCAGGTCCGCGTTACCGTCGGCCAGCGAGACCGGCACCGTGTAGAACGTCTGCTGCGCAGCCGCGTCAGCGTGCACGGTGAGCGTCGTCGTAGCGCGCCCGTTCGGCGGCACGCTGAGTGTCGTGCTCGACGGCGAGATGGACAGTCCGGATGGCAGCTGCGAGACGCTGGCCTGCACCTTCTGCGTGCTGGTCGTCGCGTTCTGCGCACCGATCATCACCGTGGCAGTGCCACCCGGCGTGACGGTCACTCGCGAGTCCGACGCGAACCCGACGACGGGCTCGGTGCCCGCGCCGTACGAGGGCGGCGCGTCCTGCGGGGCGTTGCCCCAGGTGGACGGCTTGCTGCCCAGTGTCCAGTCCAGCGTGGCGCCCTTCGCCAGCGTCGAGTACGGCACGTACAACTTCTCGTACGGCGAGCCGTTGATCTTGAGGTTCTGAACGTAGAAGTTCGTCGGCGAGACCGCGGGAGCGTTGATCGTGATCGTGTTCCCGTTCGGCGGCGTGATCGTCGCGTGCGGGAAGCCCGGGCCGTTGAACACCAGGTTGTCGCTGCCGGAGTTCTCCGGGTACATGCCCAGCATCTCCCAGATGAACGTCGAGCTGTTCGCGCCCAGGTCGTCGTTGTTGTCGAGGCTCGGGCCCGGTGCGTACATCGTGCTGCGGATGTTCGCCACCGCCTGTTGGGTGCCCGCCGGGTCGCCGGCGTAGTCGCCCGCGTACTGCTCGCCGAAGCCGAACTCGTTCGTCAACTGCGCGAACATGCCGAACCCGTTCGGCTTGGACAGGAACGTGCGCAGTTCGGGCGCGACCGTCGCCCTGCCGCCGAGCAGCGAGAACAGCGCCGCGTAGTTGTTCGGCGTGTTCCACAGGTACTCGTAGGCGTCACCCTCGACATAGCGATCCGTCGAAGTTCCGGTGACGTCCGGCATGTACGTGCCGTTCGCGTTGCGCGGGTTCAGCAGGTTGTTCGCCGGGTTGAAGACGTTCTCGAAGTTGTTCGCACGCTTCTCGAGCATGTCGGCGTTCGCGTTGTCACCGAGCGCGCGGGCGAAGAAGGAGAGCGCGAGGTCTTGCGAGTCGTACTCCTCGAGCGTCGGCACCTGACCGTGCGCGTTGCAGCAGCCGTACGTGCCGTCCTCGGGCAGGTAGCCGTGCTGCTGTTCCAGCGCCTCGCCGGGCCGCACGTCGTTGACCGTCGTCGCCTGCGCCAGCATGTCGTCGAGCGCGTGCTTGGTGTCGAAGTCGTGCGCGCCGAACGCGTAGTAGTCGGCGATGATCGACTGCGCCGGGTCACCCACCATCACGTAGTTGTTCAGGTTCAGATAGCCCCACTGCTGGAGGAGGTGGTCCTGGTCGTAGTAGTTGACCAGCGACTGCGCCTGGTCGCTCGCCGCCTTCGGGTCGAGCATCGCTTGCAGCTGCGACAGCGAGTGGTAGATGTCCCAGCCCGAGTACGTCCCGTACTGGTCGTCCTGCTGACCGCTGACGGTGTGCACCGCCATGTCCGCGCCCATGTACTGACCGTTGACATCGCTGCTGATGTTGGGCTGCATGAAGTCCTTGTAGAGCAGGCTGTAGAACTCCTGCGTCTGGTCGAACGCGCCACCGGAGATCTGGATCTCGCCGAGTAGGTCGTTCCACGTCTGCTGCGCCGCGCTCTTGATCCCGTCGAAATCCCAGCCCGGATTCTCGCTCTGGACGTCCTGCTGCGCGTTCGCGTCGCTGACGTAGGAGGTGGCGACCTTGGCCTGGACCGTCTGGTCGGTCGAGGTGTCGAAGGTAAGGAAGACGGCCGACGGACCGCTCGTGCCGGTTAGGATCTGCGAGCTCGTGAACGGCTGGTCGAAGACGATGTCGAAGTGGACGGTGTACTCCTGCCGCTGCCCGTCGTTGACGGCCTCGCCGCAGAAGTGGCCACTGGTCTCCGAGCCGGTGATCTCGTGGTCGTTCACGATCGTCGCGGCACTCGGCGCGAACTCGCCGTTCTGGCTGTCGCGCAGCTTGATGAGGAAGTCGGCAGCCGTCGTCGGCGGATAGGTGAACCGGCCCATCGACGTGTGCGGCGTTGCCGTGAACTCAGAGGTGATCGTGTCCGGCTGGTTGCTCTGCGCCGAGTAGTAGCCGGCCTGCGCGACCTCGTTGTCGTTGGTGAACTTCGTGGTCACCGAGTTCAGGTTGCCGGTGGGCATCGCACCGGTCATCGGCAGCATCGGAACGTCCTCCGCCGCACCACAACCGGGCCCGCTGATGTGCGTAAGCGAGTAGCCGGTGATCGACGTGTCACCGAAGCTGTAGCCGCCGCCCGCGCTGCGGTTCGGCATCGTGTCCGGGCTCCACTGCGTCATGCCGAACGGCACCTCGGCACCGGGGAAGGTGTTGCCGCCACCGCTCGTCCACGTGCGCGTGTCGACCAGCTGCGCGATGTCGGCGACCGGCTGGTTCAGGGTGGTGGTCCGTTTCGCGCCGGACGGCATCTGTGCGCGCGGGACGGGCTTGGGGCAGTTGACGAGATGGCCGTTCGGGGCGACCGTGCAGGCCGCCGGGTGCACGGCGCTGCCCGACTGGGTGACGCTGTTGCTCGGCGCCGGGCTCGGTGCGCCCGTGCCTGGGGACGGCGTCGGGGTGGGCGGCGCGGCCGTTGCGGCGGCGGTGCCACCGACGAGAACCGACACGGCGATCGCGGCAACCAGCATCGTCGCGCGGACGAATCGGTGGGGATGCGCAGCTGTCATGACTTTCCTCCAAGGCGGAGCGCCGCCGGTCGCCGTGCTGGGACCGTGTGACATCGATGTCATAGCTGAGCACAGGCGTACCACTTTTGCCTCAAACGCGTCAAGAGTCCGAATTGAGAGAGTGCGATCACACCGCTATTGTCCGGAAGATTCGTTGTGGAAATTGGTTGCCACCGTTCGCACGGCCGCACAGAGAGATAACGTTGTCAGATGGGAGCCAGCCGCCGCCCGGGCCTGAACCGGCCCACGCTGCGCCAGGTAGCGGCGTTGTCCGGGGTCAGCCTGAAGACCGCCTCCCGGGCACTCAACGGCGAGCCGTATGTCTCACCCGCGACAGCGGAGAAGGTACGTAACGCGGCCGAGCAGCTCGGCTTCCGGCGCAACGCGATCGCGCGCGACTTGCGCGCCGGGGCTCGCTCCTCGCTGGTCGGCCTGATCATCAGCGACCTGGCCAACCCGTTCTACTCGCGCGTGGCCCGTGGCGCCGAGCGGCGGCTGCGCGCCGCGGGTCTGCAGTTGATCAGCGCGAGCAGCGACGAGGACCCCGAACTCGAGCACGCACTCGTCGCAGAGATGCTCGAGCGCCGGGTCAGCGCGATGCTGATCGTCACCAGCGCGGCCGAGCACGGTTACCTCGAGACCGAACGGCGATTGGGACTACCTGTCGTCTTTCTCGACCGTGCCCCCGCGGACATCGTGGCCGACACGATCGTGCTCGACAACGACGGTGGCGTGCATCGCGCGGTGCAGCACCTGCTGCAGCGCGATCATCGGAGCATCGGGCTCGTCGGCGATCTCGTGCGGCTCGCGACATACCGCGAACGGGTCGGCGCGTTCGAGGCGACGATGACCGCGGCCGGCATCTCGGACTGGCAGCGTTATGTGCGCGCCGGCTGCCACGATGTCGCGAGCGCCGAGCGGGCGGTGCGGGAGTTGCTCGCGCTCGATCCACCGCCCACTGCGTTGGTCACGACCAACAACCTGATCACGACCGGCGCGCTGCACGCGTTGCGTGGGATCGCCGATCCGCCGGCCCTCGTCGGTTTCGACGACTTCGATCTCGCTGACGTGCTCGGTGTCACGGTGATCGGGCACGACCCCGAGCGGATGGGTGAACTCGGCGCGGAACTGATCGTGACCCGGCTTAATGGTGCGGACGGTCCGGCCCGCCGCGTGCTGTTGCCGACCGAGCTGATCGAGCGCGGCTCAGCCGAAGCGCTGCCCGCGAGAACGGGTCAGGCTGCGTTGTAGTGCGCGGCGATCTGTGCCGCGGTGAGTGCGGCGGCGTAGAGGGCGACGTGGTTGAGGGTGCCGGCAAAGTAGGAGCTGGTGGGTTGGTTGGGCCAGCCGAAGAGGGTGTCGTAGCCGATGCGCCAATAGCCGGTGTAGTTCTGGGCGGTGGTGACCGTGGGGTCGATCGCGACTTGTTGGCCGTCGACGTAGAGCGCGATGCCCGCGCCGGACAGGGTGGCGTCGGCCAGGTGCCAGGTGCCGTCGTTGTAGCCGGCCGGGCTGGTGATGGTCTTGACGGTGTTGGGGTAGACGCCGAAGACGAGTTGGCCGCTGTTGGTCATGTACAGGTGCCGGTCGTAGGCGCCCAAGAGCGAGGTGCCGGTTTGTGCGCTGCCGAAGCCGAGAAGTTTGCCGCCGCGGCTGGTGGTGGTTTTGAACCAGGTTTCGAGGGTGAACACGGCGGGGTTGGTGACCGCGTCAGGGGTGGTGATGTAGCCGCTGCTGCCGTCGAGCGTGACGGCGCTGCGGTGGTCGCGGGCACAGGCGCCGGGTTGGCCGTAGCTGATGCCGCCGTGGTAGGTGCCGGTGTGGTTGTTGCCGGAGGAGTCGGCGGCGGACGGGCCGCTTGCCTCGCCGAGTTGGTAGTAGAGGTATGGGTTGGCCGCGAGTGCGGCGTTGGCGCAGGTGAAGTACGGGACGGCGCTCCAGCTGTCGCTGCTGTTGGCGGCCCCGGTGGCCCACTTGCCGGCTCCGCGCGCGGGTGGGGCGGTGAGCAGGCCGGCGGCGAGAATGAGCGGTACGACGGCGCCGGCGATGCCTACGCTTGCCGCACGACGGGCCGGGCGCGGCGTCCGCGGCGAGGCCAGCACTCCAGTGGGTGCCGCGTCGGGTTGCCACAGCCGTGCGGCGGCGAGCAGGACCAGCAAACCCCCAGCTGCCAGCGCAAGCTGGAGGTAGTCGCGGTTGTGTATCCACAGCAGTGGGTGGCCGATCAGGGGAATCCGCAGCACCGCGACGCCGCGTAGCGCGGACGGGGCGACTGGTGTGGAGTCGTCGGCCCGGTTGGCGTCGCCGCGCAGGATGAACTTCCCGTCGGCGCGGATGCGGGCGAGCCGGTGCAGCCGCAGCCGACCCGGATGGTCGGGGTCGGAGACCAGCAGCACCTGCCCGACGTGCACGTCGCTTGCCGAGATGGGTCGGGCCACGACGACGTCGCCGGGGTGCAGCTTCGGCTGCATCGAACCGGTGATCCCCACGGTCGGGTGCCAGCCGATCACCGCCGGCGCGAGCGACCAAACGAACAGTCCGATCACCACCGCGAGCACTGCCCGGGCCAGGCAGCCGACCACCAGCGCGGCCCACCCGCCCCGCCACGTCGCGGAGGTCGTAGCAGCGCGGTGCCGGCCCGGCGCGGCATCGGTCGCATTCGTGGCTGCCCGAGCCGTCGCGGCGCTGGCCGAGCCTGCCAGGCCGGCCAGGCTGGCGAGATCGGTCGCCGGCGCTCGGCCCGCCTCGACGGCTGGGAACGGTTCGTCGGCGGCGGCTGCCGCGGCGGCAGCTGCGTATGCGGCTTGTCGGGTCGCCGTCTCGGCGATCGCCTGGGTGTGCCGCAGCGCGGGACGAGGCTCGGGCTCTGGCTGCGGTAATGGCCGCTGCGATAGTGCTGGCACCGGGCACCTCCCTCGGGTCGGCTGGCCTCAACGACGTACGACGCCCCGACTCGGGGCGGCGTTGAGCCGACCCGGGCGGGCGCGACGCTTAGCTGTTCTGGGCTTCCCAGGTGAACCCGATGGCCGCGGTGCCGCCCTGGGCGGAGTTCGGCGCGTTCGGGTCCACGGTGTAGACGAGTTGGAAGGTGCGCGTCTCCGAGCCGGTGCCGGTCGGCGCCCAGCTGCCCAGCCCGGTCGCGTAGTTGGTCGCGCTCGAGGCGAACCCGGCCACTGTGCCGGTGTACACGCTCGACCCACTGCCCAGCGGGGTGAACCCGGTGCACGAGCCGAACCCGCCGCCGGTGCCCTGCGTGATCGTCAGGTTGATCGAGGACGACAACGCGTTCGTGGTGGCGGCATTGCTGCCGTACAGCTTCACCGCCGAGGCCAGGCTGCCGGTCGAGGTGACCGCGATGCACTTGGTGCCGGTCGAGCCGGGCTTGAGCCCGGTCGCGGTGAACAACGCGGTATTCGCGTCGTCATCGGAGAGCGCCACGGTGCCGGCCGACCAGTTGCTGGTCGGGTTCGACGTGGTCGCGGAAAAGGCGGAATAGGACGCCTGCCAGATCAGCGCGCCGCTGGCCAGCACACCGAGTAGCACGGCCGCGATCCCGAGCGAGCGCGCCGAAAGAACAGATGGACGAGACACAACAAACCTCCGAGCAAGGAAGCGGGATTGATTCGGACTGCACAGCACCGATCCACATGACCGATGCCCTGGCCGACCACTCCGCGTCCGTGCAGCGGTGGCGACTAGCAATACCCATCGCCCACATCGTTGAGAATGCAAGCAGATTCTGATCTTTACCGACGAAGGACCCGGCCGGGCATAGGACCAACGTCCTGTGCCCGACTCCCCGGCCGTGCTGTGGTTGGTCGCCGGCGTGCTGGCGGGTTTCTTCGTGCTGCTGGTGCCGGTGCAGCTCTGACGCTGCACGGGGCGGCAGCGGCCACGATGGCCGGCATGCTGGCGATCGCCGCGATCGGGCTTGCCCTGGTGGCCCGGCGACTCGCGACGATCACCGAGCTAGGGCGTGGGACGCTGTTCGCGCTCGCCTGCACGCCGGTGGGCGTCAACGTGGCGCACGTGCTGGTCACCGGGCAGATCCGCGAAACGACCGCGGTCATGCTCAGCAGTGGGCGCATCTGCTCACCGACACGGCGCGCACCCATCGCCTGCTGACCGTCGCACTCATCGACCTCGACCACTTCGAGCAGTACAACGACCGCTACGGCCACCTGGCCGGCGACCAACTGCTCAAGTCCTTCGCCGCCACCGCGGTCGAACGACTGCGCCCCAACGACGTGTTCGCCCGCTGGGGCGGTGAGGAATTCGTCCTCGCGCTCCCCAACTGCCCCTCCGCCGAGGCAGTTCGCGTGCTCCAACGCGTGCAGGCAGCCCTTCCCGACGGAACCACCTGCAGCATCGGCTACGCCACCCACACCGGGCCTGACGCACCCCAACCTGATCGCAGCCGCCGACCGCGCCCTGTACGAGGCCAAACTGGCCGGCCGCAACCGCGTCGTGGCGGCGCCTTGGACCCCGGGCCCGGCCGCTCAGTCAAGGTCTATCGCGCGACTCAGCGACGCCAATCCTGAGCTGCGTTCTCGCCGAACCGCGCTCGGATGTAGGCCCGTTGCCCCAGCCGCTAGGCCCGCCGTTCCGGTGGGCTCGGCGGCGCGTTGGCCAGCGTGCTCATACCTCCTCGCGCGCGTGGCGGACCGGACCGGCTCCCGCCGGCTCCAGTTCCGGATGATCGGTCGCGATCGAGCGCATTACGTGCAGCCGGCCTCTGGCGTCGCGCTCGTAGAAGCTCATGCGGCGCAGCGGCGGCGCGTAGGCATGCAGGCTCACCGCCGGGCCGGTGCCGGCGCCGTATACGTCGTGCACGAGACCGGGCGGCAAGCTGGTGATCGAACCGGCCGCGCGCCGATACCGGCTCCACCAGCCGTCGGGGTCGACACGCACCTCGGCCAGTTCGCCCTGCACGACGGCGAACGCTGCCGCGGACGGGCCGTGGTCGTGCAAGGTCGTGGCGTGCCCGGGCAGCCAGGAGAGCAACCACACTTCGACATCTCGGTCTGACGCAAGACGCGTCCACCATCGTTGATCGCCCAGGGCGGGCACGCGTAACGCTGACTGCCAGGCGTCGGTGTCGGCCGCGACCGCGCGCACCACGCCGACCAGGGTCTTCGGGGTCATCGCGCCGGTTCGGAGATCGATCACCGCCTCACCGTGACACCCCGATTGTCTCTTGTCAATCTTTCCTAGTGAATTCATAGAGTAAAGATGATCACCGCTGTGAGTGGTAGTCGGTCCGTGGGTTCGGCCGCCGTAACCACTTGATCGCCGCCGTAGCGTGAGCAGCGCCCAGGACGTGGAAGCGAGCTACCCGTGCCATTCACCGATTCGACCGAACCTGTCCCCGCGGAGTTGCGGACCGCAGAGTTCGTCTTGCGGCCGATCGTGGCCGAGGACACGGAGCTGGACTATGCCGCCGTGATGGAAACGCGTAAGTCCCTGCGGTTATGGCGACAGTCAACGTGGCCCGAGGACGACTTTACGGTGGAGGCGAACCGGAAAGACCTTATCGACCTCGAACAACGCCATGCTGCGCATCGCGCCTTTACGTACACGGTGCTCGACCCGGACGGCACCAGATGCTTGGGCTGCGTCTACGTCTTCCCCACGAGCGCCACGTTCCTCGCGAAAGCGACGGTGATTCCAGTCGGTGATGACGAGTGGGCGGAAGTCGAGGCGGTGATCTTTTTCTGGGCTCGGCTGTCCCAGATCGCGATGGGAATGGACGAGCGTCTTCTCGCCGCGCTCCGTGCGTGGTTCGAGGAAGAGTGGAAGCTCGAGAAGACCGTCTTCGTCACGAGTGAGCAGTTCACACAGCAAGTGGATCTGTTGGAGCGCACCGACCTGAACCTGAAGTTCGGGCTGCTCGAGCCCGGCAAGCCACAGAGGCGTCTCGTCTTCGGCTGAGGACCAGGGTGTCGGCCGCAGCGTCGACCCCACCAACGTCTACAGCTCCCGGAGTCCGGGAGCTGTAGACGGCGTGGGGGCGCCCGATCGTCACCAGTGCGAGCCACCGAACTTTCGAACGGCTTGGTAGAAGACGTCAGCCACCTTCTTGCAAGCCCACGTGTCGGGGGCAAACGGAACGGACGGCGGGTTGTGGCCGCACTTGCGGTACATCAACGTGTGGAACCGGTCGTCCACCGACTTGCGCTGGTTCGAGCTGTCGCCGGCGGTCGCGGTGTACGGGCCCTTACCGAAGTTCCGGTAGCCGAAGTCGTGGATCCGGCAGGGCGGACCGAAGAACTTCGCATACGTGGCGACGTTGTCGTCCAGGTGAAACGGCTTGAGCGTCTTGTAGACCCACGACGGCACCGAACAGCCGTCGAACCTGAAGTTGTAGTGCTTCGCCCACTTGTGAACGGCCTTGACGTCGAAGTAGTACTCCGTGCCGTTCGTGCTGGGATCGAGGAAGACGACCTCGTTGGCGAGGCAGTTCCACGAGCAGCTCTCCCCCGGCGGATTCGGGATTGACGCTTGCGCGCCGGACATGCCGGCCAAGCATGCGGCGACGAAGGCGGCCGCGACGATCTGCAGCCGCACGAGCCGTGACAACGCGCGTGACTTGAACAATGGGACCTCCAACTTGGACTGATGTGCCGGTGGATGAGCATTGAGGTATTTCGGGAAATGTCCTAGCAATTCGATCGCTTTCGATCACCCGCGATACGATGCGGCGGTCGTGGTCAGCGCGCAATCCAGGGGCATAGCACGCCTCGACGAGTCACTTACGTCGCCGGATCCTGCGGGCGCGGCGAGCTGGGAGGAACTCAGCGCTCGGCTTCGGCTGCTGCGCGCGTGGTCCGGGCTCAGCTATCGCGACCTGCACCGCGGTGTGGTGCGGCTGCGACGCGGCCGCGGCACCCAGGAGATCCCGGTCTACAACACGGTGTACCGGTGCCTGCAGCCCGATCGGGCCCGGCTCGACGTCGACCTCGTCGCTGACATCGCCACGGTCCTGCTCGGCGACCCGGCCGCGGCGCGTCGCTGGCGGCAGGCCGGCGTCGAGATCGCGGGAGAGGCCCGCACCGCGAACCTGCCGACCGTGTCGATCGGCCAGCCCGTCATGGCCCGTCAGTTCGTCGGGCGTCACGACGACGTGGCTCGGTTGCTCGCGGCCCTCGAGACCCAGGATCGAAAACGGCCGGCGGTGTGCTCCGTCGTCGGCATGCCTGGGGTGGGCAAGACGTCGATCGTCCACCATGTGGCGCAACTGCTCACCTTGCGCGAGGCCGGCTCGGTCGCCATGTGGGTCGACCTCGGTGGGTCGCGAGGCGATCGTCAGCCGGCGAGCAGTGCGACGGTCCTCGACGCAATGCTGAATGCGTTAGGCGTCACGCAGTCCGGTCTGCACGGTCTCACGGCGGGCGCGCGTCGTGCCGAGCTCGCACGTCGACTGACGGAGCGACATGCCGTCGTGGTGCTCGACGATGCCGCATCGTCCGCGCAGGTCCGCGCGGTCATCGCACCGCGTGGCCGGAGCACCGTGCTGGTGACGAGCCGCCGTGCGCTTGCCGGCCTGCCCGGGGTGTCCGTCACGCTGTCGGAGTTGACCGACGCTGATGCCGTCGATCTGATTCAGGCCGAGGTCGGCGCGGACCGCGTTGCCGCAGAGTCGGCCGCCGCGCGCGGTCTCATCGCGATGACCGGCCGGCTGCCGATCGCGATCACGTTGCTTGCCGGCCAGGTGCGTGCTCGTCCTGATTGGACGCTGGCTGATCATCTCGACCGACTACGTGCCCGCCGCGAGCGACTACGCCTCGAGGATGCGGTTGATGCCGCGCTCACCAGGTCCTACGAACAGCTTTCAGATCCCGCGAAGCACGCGTTGCGATCCGTGGCGCTGCATCCGGGACCACACTTCGACCTGTACGTCGCAAACGCTCTGATCGGCGCGGAACTGTCGATCGCGCGGCGCTCGCTGGCGGAGTTGCGCGCTGCGAATCTGGTCGCCGAGCGAGGTGGCGGTCGATTCGCGCTGCATGACCTCGTCCGGGTCTTCGCAACTGCCTGTGGCCAGGACGAGGACGCGGCCGGTGCGCGGCAGCACGCGATCGACCGCGAGCGAAGCTACTACCAGCTCGCCTCGGCTCGAGCGATGGACCAATTCGCGCCCGAGGAGCGGCATAGCCGTCCCAGCCATCCGTCGTGCGGATTGCCGACCCCCGACCTGGCCGGGCGAGCTGCGGCGACCGAGTGGCTGGACGCCGAACGCGCGAACCTGATCTGCACGGCGCTGCTCGCCGATGAGCAGAATCAGCCGGCGCATGTGCAGCAGCTGTCGCGGATCCTGTATCGCTACCTGGACGCGGGCGGTCACTATCAGGAGGCCGAACAGCTGCACTCGCGGGCCAGCCGCGGGCCGGACGAGTCTGCCGCGGCGCATGCATCGGTCAGCCTCGGTATCACCCAGATCACCACCGGCCGTGCCGCCGCGGGCCGCAACAACGTGGCTCAGGCGCTGTCCGTATTTCAGGAGCTCGGCGATCGTCGCGGCGCGGCCCGGGCGCTCGTGACGCTGGGGATCATCGCGTGGCACACCGGCGATTACCCGAGGGCGGTCGACCACCTCACGCGTGGCATCGATCTCCTTGCCGGCGTTGATCCATCGGCCGAGGCAGCAGCGTTGGGCAGCCTCGGCATCGTCCACTTCCTGCAGGGTGACAACGAGTTGGCGCTCGCCGATTACGACCGCTCGGCGGCGACCGCGCGCTCGGTCGGCGATGCGAACATCGAGGCGCAGGCGTTGATCAATGCCGCCCAGGCCTACGAACGGTGCAACCGCCTCGATGACGCGGCGCGGTGCCTGGCCCGCGGCACCGAGCTCGCCGAGTCGATCGGCAACCTCATCGCGCTCGCCGACGCGCTCAACCAACGAGCGGCGCTGCAGCTCCGAGCGGGGGATCCGAGCCAGGCGATCGCGACGTGCACCCGGGCGCTGGCCACGGTCAGACAGTACGAAATCGTCGAACTGGAGATCCAAGTACTCGACACACTCGCGCGAGCCTTGTTCGCGCAGGACGATCTCGAGACCGCAGTTGAGCACCATCGGCGACAACTCGCGCTGTCCAGCGAGCTCGGCGACCGATACAACCAGGCACAAGCCCATGACGGCATCGCCCGATGCAGCGCCCGCGAGGGCAAGCCGGCACAGGCAAGGCGCCATTGGGAGCGAGCCCGAACGTTGTTCGCCGAGCTCGGAAACCCGGCGGCATCGAACATCGACGGCCTGCTTGCTGAGCTGACCGCCTGACCTCGCGACCGGGTGCTCCGCGCCGTTGCCGCGGATTCATGTGCCGGTTCTGTACCGATTGGCCCGATTGGGTGCACAATCTGATTGATCATCACCGGGCTGGTTGGCTTGGCTGGGGGCAGATATGCAGCGGCGCGGCTATCTCTTGATCGCGGCTCTGACCGGCGTGGCAGTCGCGGCGGCGGCCGGCTCAGCGATCGCGAATTCTCATCTGCGCAGCGGTCGGCCGGATGCGGAGGAAAACGAGGAGGTCCGAGCCGCGCCGAATTCGTCGACCGGCTCCTGCGGTGTGGAGCGCTGGTCGGTGAAGACCGGGACTGACGCCGACGCCGGCAAGATCAACCTGCAGTCGACGACGTCGACCACGATCGCGGCGCTCGACGCGCTGCCCGCCCCCGCAACGCTGCCGTCGAACAACCGCGTGCAGCCCACCGAGACGACGGTCTTTCGCCTGACGGCGACCCTGACGGAGTACAAGCTCGAGGCGGACTCCGACTATCACCTCGTGCTCTCCGACGGGGCCGGGCACACGATGATCAGCGAGATCCCCGACCCGGCCTGTGTCGGCTCGTCGAGTCCGTTGCGCACCAGCATCCAGACGGCACGCGGCCAGTTCGACGCCAAGTACACCCCTACCGGCACCTTCCAGACCGCCAACGTCGCGGTGACGGTCACCGGTGTCGGCTTCTTCGACTTCCTGCACGGACAGACCGGCGTCGCGCCCAACGGCATCGAATTACACGCCCTGCTCGACATCCAATTCGGCACCGGGCCGCCGCCCGGTTGCAGCGGCCAGCTCATCGGCAACCCGGGCTTCGAGACCGGCAGCGCGGCACCGTGGAGCGCCAGCAGCGGCGTCGTCAGTAACAGCGCCAACGAACCACCGCACTCCGGCAGTTGGGACGCCTGGCTCGACGGCTACGGCAGCACGCATTCCGACACGCTGGCCCAACCGGTCAGCCTGCCCACCGCGTGCAACACCTACCCGTTCAACTTCTGGATGCACATCGACACCGACGAGACCACCACGACCACGAAATACGACACCCTCAAACTCCAGGTGTTGAACTCCTCGGGCACGGTGCTCTCGACCTTGTACACGTACTCGAATCTGAACCGCAACACCGGTTACAGCCAGCACAGCTTCAACCTGGCCGCGTACGCCGGCCAAACCGTGACGATCAAGTTCACCGGCGTCGAAGACGCCACGATGCAAACCTCCTTCGTCCTCGACGACACCTCGCTTGCGCTCACGTGATCCGCGGTGACGTGATCCGCTTGTTTGCGCCCGGGCGGCAAGCGGGTATCTGCCTGCCATGGCCGATCTGCTCGTCGTAGTCCTGCTCCTGGTAGGTGGCGCCTCAGCTGCTGAGCTGGTGCGGGCGACTTGCCAACGGCAGCTGGCAACGCCGGTTCGCTCCCGCCCGCCGGCCGACCACGCGGTACCCGGGGCGTCAGACGTGCCCGCAGCTTGATCGACCGCCGCCCGCCGGCGTGGTCCACGGTGCGGCTTCGCCAGCGGCCGCAGATCGGCATCTTCGCGCTCGGCACGCTTTCGCACGGCTATGTCGAGTTCGACCGGTTGCCCGACACCGAACCAGCTGCGCTGGTGGCGGCCGCGGCGGGCATCACGGAGCCGCGCACCACGATGGGCGGAGTCAATCTGGTCAGCGGAGTCCGCCGCCGCTGTGGGCGGCGAACGCGACGCGCTCGCCTACTACTCGCGGCCGCTGACGGGCGTGTACTACGTCGCCCCGTCGCTCGACGACCTCGGCGGGTACGCCGCAGGCAACGCGCCTTGATCAGCTGCGCGCCGGATCGGGTCGCCAAGGGACGTACTCCCCGTCAGCCGCGGCCGCAGTGGCACGCGCCGACTCGAGTTGGTAGTCGGTAATCCCGCCCAATTCCCATGGGCTCGCCGACCCGGCGTCGAGCGCAGTGGCGTCCTTGGGGACGAGCCCTACCTCGTCGCGCACGACCCGCACCGGACGGTCGGCGATCGCGAACCAGTCGAGGTCGAGGAAGTCGTGGCTGCCCGTCGTGAGCGCGCCGCGGCGCATCGCATCGGCCAGCCGGGTCGCCATGCCGGAGGTGTGCATGTGGCCGGCGTCGGCCTCGAACAGCCCGGCGCCGGCGGCGAGGTAGCCGGTCTCGAACAGCGAGACGACCATGGCCAGCAGGCTGAATGCGCGCGGGTCGTCGTTCGCGCGCGCCATGAACGCGAAGACCTCGATCTCGTTCTCGAGCGCTGTGCCGTAGCCGGCCAGCACGTGTACCCAGTCGTGCTGCGCCAGTAGGGGAGGCGCCGAACCGGGCAGCCCGGGAAAGGTGAATCCGCGGTCGCGGTAGAAGTCTGCGACGCCGCGGCCGAGGCTGCCCACGGGCAGCTCGGCGAGCGACCGCCAGCGCGCCGCCAATGCAGTGTCGTCGACGACCTGTCCCCACGAGGACATGAGCTCGCTGGTGTGCAACGCGCTGAGCCGATCCGGCGAAAGCGAGGCCAGATAGCCGTTGCGCGCGAAGTCGGCATTGGCGAGGTCGAGCGCCCCGGACGCGTACTGCTCGGCGACATCGACCATGTCTTCGCGCACCCGCAGCGTCTCGGCGAACGCGTGCAGCCGCGCGGCCACTTCGACGGGCAGCGGGCGGACGACGAACCCCACGAGCAGCATGATCTGGACGATGCGGGTTCGGAAGATCTCGTTGCGCCGGGCGAGGCCGGCTGCGAAGTCGGCCGCTTCGATCGGCGTGCAGCGGCTCGGGTCGATGTCGTGCCCGGTCATCGAATGGAACAGCGCTCGGACGAGCAGGTCCTGCAAGGGCGTGAGGCCGCCCGGCCCGCTGACCGCGGTGACCACGCCGCGGCCGAGGAAGGCGACCTCCGGCGCGTCGGGTGGGGTGAGCAGAACGTCAGGGCTCAGCACGCCTGCATCATCACCGGCCGGTTGCGCGATTCCAAGCTATTTGGTCACGCTGGCCGGTCAGAGGCCGCGCGCGATCACGTCGAGCACGGTCTGCAGGGCGTGCTGGTGCTCGGCTGCTGGAAGGTCGCGCAGCGGGCCGTCGTTGAGCAGCGTCGCGAGCCCGTGCACGCCTGACCAGGCGGCGTACTCCAGACCGGGGCGTCGGGCGGCCGGGATCGCACCGACCTCGACGAGTTCGTCGAGGCGCGCGCTGAGCAGTTCGTACGGACCCAGCCCGCTGGCGCCCACGCCCTCGCCCGGCGCGATGCTGTGCGTGCCGCGCGGGACGGCGAAGGCGGTGCGAAACCAGCCCGGTTCGGTGACGGCGAACTCCACGTAGGCCGCGCCGAGGGCGTTGAGTCGGGCCCACGCGGCGGTCGGCGGATCCGATTCGGGGAGCTCGGCCATCCGACGCTCCATCAGCAGCGCGAGCTGGCTCATGCATCGTTCGCAGACCGCGCGCAGCAACTCGTCGTGATCGGCGAAGTGCCGATATGCCGCGTTGTGCGACGCCCCGGCTGCGCGCGTCGCTGCACGCAGACCCACTGCCTCAGGGCCCGCTTCGCGGGCCAGTTCGAGGCCCGCCTCGACGAGCGCGTCCCGCAGCCGGCCGTGGTGGTACGGGCGATTCGAAGAATTTGCCGCGGGCATGTTGACAGTGTCCACTTGGAAGTGCATCATTGTCAATGTTGTCACTGTCCACATCGAAGTCGAGGAGCGGTCCCCGATGACCACACTGAGCCCCCGCCGCCGGCTGGCGATCCTCGCGACCGCCTGCCTCGCGGTGTTCGCGATCAACCTGGACACCACCATCGTCAACGTCGCGTTGCCGGACATGGCCCGCCAGCTGAGCGCCACAACTCGCGATCTGCAATGGATCGTCGACGGCTACAACCTGGCCTTCGCCGCACTCGTCCTGATGGCCGGCTCGCTCGGCGACCGGTTCGGTCGTCGGCCCGCGCTGCTGATCGGGCTGCTCGGATTCGCGGCCGCCAGCGGCGTCGGCGCCATGGCCACGTCCGCCGGCGCGCTCGTCATCGTCCGCGTGGTCATGGGCACCTTCGCGGCGCTGATCTTCCCCACCACGTTGTCGATCATCACGAACGCGTACCCGGAGCGCGCCGAGCGGGCCAAGGCGATCGGCGTGTGGGGTGCGGTCACCGGCCTCGGCGTCGCGGTCGGCCCGGTCACCGGTGGCGTGCTGCTCGCGCACTTCTGGTGGGGCAGCGTGTTCCTCGCTCTCGTTCCTGTCGCGCTGCTCGCCGCCGGTCTCGCCTACGTGCTTGTGCCCGAGTCGAGTGACCCTGCTGCGGCGCGTATCGATCTGCCCGGACTGGCGACGTCCTCGGCCGCCGTCGGGCTGCTCGTCTACACGATCATCGAGGCGCCCACCCGCGGCTGGACCGCCCCCTGGTCGCTGGCCGGTTTCGCCGCCACCGCCGTTCTCACCGCTGCCTTCGTCCTCATCGAACGCCGCCAGGAGAACCCGATGCTCGACGTCACGCTGTTCCGCACCCCGGCCTTCTCCGCGGCCAGCGGCTCGGTCACCGTCGCCTTCTTCGCGTTGTTCGGCTTCATCTTCCTGATCACGCAGTACTTCCAGTTCATCCGCGGCTACGGCGCGCTGTCCACCGGCGTGCGGATCCTGCCCGTCGCGCTCACGATCGCGGTCGGCTCGGTGCTCGGCGCGCTGTTCGCCGGCCGGCTGGGCACTCGCGCGCTCGTCGCGACCGGTCTGCTGCTGCTCGGCTCGTCGTTCGCGTGGATCTCGACCTCGCCGACCTACGTTTCGTACAGCGTCGTCGTGGCCCAGATGGTGCTGATGGGCACCGGCCTCGGCCTGACCACCGCGCCGGCCACTGAATCGATCCTGAGCGTCCTTCCACCGGCCAAGGCCGGCGTCGGTTCGGCCGTCAACGACGCCACCCGCGAGACCGGCGGCACCCTCGGCGTCGCCGTCATCGGCAGCATCTTCACCTCGATCTACGCCCACCACCTCGCCGGCACGTCGGTCGCCGACCTGCCGCACCACGTCGCGAGCGCCGCCCGCGAATCCGTCGGCGCCGCGTTCGCCGCAGCCGGCCACGCGAAGCCCGCGATCGGCCACCAACTGGTCAGCGACATCAACGCGTCGTTCATGAGCGGCCTGCACGTGGCGTGCCTGGTTGCCGCGGGCATCTGCGTCCTCGGCGCGCTCGCCGCCCAGCTGCTGCCCGGGCGCCGAGAACTCGCCACCAGCCGCCCCGAGCTCGTCACCACGCCCGCCGTTCCCGAGCCGGCGCCGGCCTGACCCGGCGAGCAGCCGCCGCCCAATACAAGTTGTCCGCCCTTCGGCACGCCATCGCGCGCCGCAGGGCGGACAACTCGCGATGGGGAGGGCGTAACAAATCTCGGCGGCCCGACGGTAGACAGAACAGACATGCCGTGCCGGTCGGACTTGTCAGGATCTCGTGAGGACTGCCCCCCTTCCGCGAAACCTGCATGACGCCGTAGCTCGAAGCGCTGCGTCATTCCCCGGCCAAGCCTGGCGGCACGGCATGTCACTTCTAACTGGGCGAACCCGCTCGGGTCCCATGTAGCGGCACGGGCGGAGACGCGTGAATCCGTGACGGAGTATCAGTTCTTTCGGTTGGTCGGAGAGCCGGCGTCGGCGTCACCGCTGTTCGATGCGCTCTCGTCGACATCGCGTGTGGTTCTCACCCCGAGGCCCATGGCCGGTCTGCGCGAATTCCTTCTCGCCCGCATCATCGAGGACGAAAGCTGGGCTCGCGGGCCCGGCTACGGCGACGCGCTGACGGATCCCGCCCGGCTGCTGTACGAGTGCACGGCCAAACGGATGATCGTCGCCGTCCACTCCATCGGCCCGGCGGCACCCTCGACCGGTGACACTGCGCAACCGCGAGAACACTGCGCCCACGACGGGACGGTCTATCCCTGCCTGACGCTGCGCGCTCTGGCGCTGCCCTACGCCAACCACCCCGACTTCCAGGGCGAGTGGCGGTTCTAGAGAGGCTCGAAGCGGGCGGTGAAGAACCGCAGCGTCGGTGGTTCGTAGACCATGCGCAGGCCGCGGATGTCCGCACGGTGTTCGAACAGGTGGAGCACCGAGTTGGCGACGACGTCCATGTGCCGGTCGGTGTAAACGCGGCGCGGGATGGTGAGTCGCACGAGTTCGAGTTTCGGCGTGCGGTTGCGCTGCGTCTGCGAATCTCTGCCGGCCGAGACGATGCCGCGTTCCATGGATCGCACCCCGCTGTCGGCGTAGAGCGCTGCTGCGAGCGCCTGTGCCGGGAACTGTTCCTGCTCGACGTGCGGCAGGAAACGTCGGGCGTCGAGGAAGATGGCGTGTCCGCCGATCGGCGCGACGATCGGGACGTTGCCGTCGAGCAGTTGCTGGCCGAGGTAGCGGACCTGGCCGACTCGGTGGGCGATGTAGTCGTCATCGATCATCTCGCGGATGCCCTGGGCCATTGCCTCCATGTCGCGGCCGGCGAGCCCGCCGTAGGTGGGCATGCCTTCGTAGACGACGACCTGCTCGCGCACCTGCTGCAGTATCTGCTCGTCACGCATCGCGAGGAAGCCGCCGATGTTGACCAGGCAGTCCTTCTTGCCGGACATCGTGCACCCGTCGAAGAACGACATCTCCTCGCGGACGATCTCGCCGATGCGCTTGTCGGCGTAGCCGGGCTCGCGCTCCTTGACGAAGAATGCGTTCTCCACGAGCCGAGTCGCATCGCACCACAGCAGGATGCTGTGGCGCTTGCACAGTTCTGCGACGTCGCGCAGATTGGCGATCGAGACGGGCTGACCACCGGCCATGTTCACGGTCAGCGCGACATTCACGTACGCGATCTGCGCAGGGCCGGCATCGTCGATGAGTTTCTGCAGCTTCGCCAGGTCGACGTTGCCCTTGAACGGGTGGTCCGCGGTCGCGTCGTGTGCTTCGTCGATGATGATGTCGGCGAAGACACCGCCGGCGAGTTCTTGATGCAGCCGGGTGGTCGTGAAGTACATATTGCCGGGGACGAGCTGGCCGGGCTTGATCAGAATCCTGGAGATCAGGTGCTCGGCGCCCCTGCCCTGGTGGGTCGGCACCACATACGGGAAGCCGTACACGTCTTGGACGGCCTGCTCCAGAGCGAAGAAGGAGCGGGCGCCCGCGTAGGCCTCGTCGCCCCGCATCAATGCGGACCACTGCCGATCGCTCATCGCATTCGTGCCGCTGTCCGTGAGCAGGTCGATGTAGACGTCCTCGCTGCGCAGCAGGAACGTGTTGTAGCCGGCCCGCGCGATGGCAGCCGCGCGTTCGGCAGGTGTGCTGATGTGCAGCGGTTCAACCGACTTGATCTTGTACGGTTCGGCCATCGTCATCGCAATCGCTCAATTCAGCACGTGGATGTTTCGCGCGGCGCACATGTCCTTCAGCACCTTCGGCCACACGGACACAGTGACCTCGCCGAGGTGTGCCTTGCGGAGCAGCAGCATGAGCGTCCGCGACTGGCCGATGCCGCCGCCGATCGACAGCGGCAGCTCACCGCTCACGATGCCCTGGTGATAGGGCAGCGAGAGGAGGTCGAGTTGACCGCTCATCTCGAGTTGGCGCCGCAGCGAGTCGGCGGTCACCCGGATGCCCATCGAAGTCAGCTCGTGACGTCGCTTGGTGACGTGGTTCCAGACGAGGATGTCGCCGTTGAGCCCGTGCGTCGGCCGGCCGGTCACGGTGCTGGTGTCGGTGATCCAGTCGTCGTAGTCGGCTGCCCGCATCTCGTGCGGATAGCCGTCCCGCAGCGGCCAGCCGATGCCGGTGATGAAGATCGCCGGGTATTCCTGCAGCACCCGGGTTTCGCGCTGCTTGCGCGGCAGGTCGGGGAACATGTCCAGGATGTCTTCGGCGTGCAGGAAGGCGAGTTCCTCCGGCAGGTTCGGATACCGCGGGTCCTTCAGCGCGGGGAACAGTTCCTGCGCCAGGTGCTCGGCGCCGACCAGCACCCGCCAGATCCTGCCGACGACGTCTTTGAGGAACTCGAGATTGCGTTCGTCCGGCGTCATGACGCGTTCCCAGTCCCACTGGTCCACATAACAGCTGTGGTCGTGGTCGAGGAAGTAGTCCTTGCGCACCGCGCGCATGTCCGTGCAGATGCCCTCGCCCGGGGCGCAGTCGAACTGCTTGAGCGCGACCCGCTTCCACTTCGTCGCTGCTTGCACGACCTGCGCGTCGATCGGGTGCTGATCGCGGTCGTTGCTGATGTGGAACTGGATCGGCGTGCGTGCGCCGTCCCGATCCAGCATGTCGTTCACGCCGCTGGTCACGTCGACGATGAGCGGGACGGTGACCATCAGCAGGTTCAGCTCGCGGCAGAGGTTCTCCTCGATGTACTGCTTCACCGCGAAGATCGCGCGCTGGGTGTCCCGCTTGGTCAGCAGAGATTCGTAGTCGCGGGGCAATAGCTGCGCGAGCTCGTCGTAATTGCCGATGCCTGGTCCGGCCAGGTCGGCGCGCTTGTCGATCACGTGACCTCCTTGTGGTCCCTGATCAGCGGATCGGATGGAACGGACGAATTCACACCTGCCGGGGCACCTTGCCTGCCAGCGAGAACACCGCGCGCATCGCCTTGTGGCCGAAGTCGGAAGTCGGGGCGAACATGCACGGGCAGCCGCCGTCGATGACCGTGATCCCGTGCTCGCGGCCGTAGGCGGTCGCCGCCGGCGACACACTGCCCGCGCCCGGTCCACGGTGCATCCACACCTGCTTGATGCCCAGCTCGACGCACTCGCGCATGGTGCCTTCACCCATCGACGGGGCGGTCGCGATGACGACTGCCTCGACACCACCGGGCACTGACTTCAGGTCCGGGTAGCACCGGTCGCCTTCGACCTGTTCCGCGTTCGGGTTGATCGCGAAGACCTCGTAGCCACGACTGCGCAGCCGTTGGTAGACGACATTCGCGCCGTGTCCGTTTGCGGTCCGCGACACGCCGGTCACCGCGATCCGCTTGTTCGCCAGGAACTCCGAAGCAGCCTGCTTGATCGTGATCATGGCAAGGTCCACCTTCCAACGGACACTTGCCACGCTGCGCCGCGCGGCCGGTCTCGGCCAGTGCCGAAGGCAACCGCCGACCCCTGTCCTTCGGCTCCCGTGCTGCGGCGAACCTCAGGGCCGCGAGCGCGGGTCGTCCCAGTTGATGACGAGGCGCGTGTGGAGTTTGTCGACGACGATCGAATCGGCGCCGCCGGCCGG
This sequence comes from Jatrophihabitans sp., assembly GCA_035642535.1. GTDB lineage: Bacteria > Actinomycetota > Actinomycetes > Mycobacteriales > Jatrophihabitantaceae > Jatrophihabitans. The sequence goes on from DASQSE010000124.1 coordinate 28,341, forward strand.
TGCAGCGTCGCGGGGATATGCCTGAATGGTCAGCTGCGCGCTGGTTGGGCGAGCGTGCCGGACCCAGGCGCGCACGTGTTCGGCGAGCCGATCGACGAGGGCGTCGCTGCCGGGCCCGTATCCGCGAACGTCGAGGTCGAACGTTCGGTCGTCCCGGCTTTCGTCATGCCGCACGAGCACCGCCATGGAACGTTCGCCGACCACCGCCATGGTAGAGCTCATGCCGGGGTAGCTGATCAGGGCGGGCACGATGTCGGACTCGGCGGCTGCGTCGAGTGCACCGAGTCGGGCGGTGTCGGGTTCGTTGAGCGACAGCCAGAGGTCCAGGCCACCCATGACGTCTTTGTCAGTGACCTGCACGCCGGTTGCCAGCTGGCCGGCGGGACGTTCGAGGGCCGCCTGGTAGGTGTCTGGGTCGATGCGACGATCGTCGTCGACGTGCAGGAAGACCCCTGGACGACTCAGCGGCCGGGCGCTGTCCGGGCCGGTGAGTTCGCCGCGCATCGGCATGAACCCGCAATCGGCGATCGACACGCTGGCCAGCCCGCCGTCGAGGTGTTCGAACGCCACCGATCGCTGCGCGCCGCGCAGCGACAACGGCAGCAGCAACCGACCGGCGTCAGTGAGTTGCCGCGCCCAGGCCGGCGCGATGTCCCAGGCGCCGACCGTCAGGATGATCCGGTCGTACGGCGCCCCGGCCGGCCAGCCCTGGGCGCCATCGCCGTGCACAACGTCGACGCGCGCATAGCCGGCCAGCTCGAGGTTGCGGCGCGCCCGCTCGACCACGTCCGCATCGATGTCGACGGTGACGACCAGACCGGTCTCGCCGACCAGCTCGGCGAGCAGCGCGGCGTTGTAACCGGTGCCCGCCCCGATCTCGAGCACCCGCTCACCCGGCTGCACACCGAGTTGCTCCAGCATCACCGCCATGATCGCCGGCTGCGACGAGGAACTGATCGGCCGGCCCTCTGGATCGCGATCGGTGACGACGGCCTGGTCGGCATAGGCCAGTGCAGGGTCGACGCCGGGAAGGAACAGGTGCCGCGGAACCGTCCGGAACGCCTGCTGCACCTCCGAACCGACAATCCGGCCCGCCTCGACAAGGTGATCAACGAGCCGACCGCGCAGTTCAGGGACCTCCGGACCATCCACGCGCTCACTATCCCCCCGACGGCCTGATCGGCGCCAAGCCATCGGACTTTGGTCCCTGGACAAGACTGGTTTGGGATGCAAACCTAATTGCTGTGACGACAGAACCTGCTCCGACGTCCGGCGAGCCGCAGTCCCTGCTGGCGACGGCTCACGAGTTGACTCGCCAGGTCCGTCGCGAGCAGCGCGGCGCCTGGTTCCCGCTGCTGGTGTTCGCCGTCGTCACGTTCGCGGCGACGCCGTTCGTCCGGTACGGCCATCGCCACCCGACCCACTGCACGTCGGTCCAGGGCGGATACGTCTGCAGCAGCTACTCCGCCCTCGCCTTGTGGTACTGGCCGGTCGCGCTGCTGCTCGCCTACCTCCCGATCAGTTGGTTCTACCTGATCCGGTCGCGCCAGCGCGGCATGGGCACCCGCATCCAGCCCTACATCGTCCTGGGCGTCGTTCTCGTCGGGCTCACCACTGCTTGGGCGCTCTGGGCCGCCGCCCACCCCGCGTTTCTGGCCGGCACTCTGCATGTCGGATCCGGGGCCCAACCGACGGATGTCCTTTATCGGATCGCGAGCCCCGCCGGCGCGATCGGGCTGGCCCTGCTGCTGCTCGCTCGCATCGAGCGAAGCTGGGCACTTGCCACGATCACCGCGGCTTACCTGATCGTCGTCGTCGCGGCGTTCGATGTCGGCCGACTCACCCATCCATCGCCGTGGGCATTCCTCCCGCACCTGCTGATCGACGGCGGTGTGCTGCTGGTCGGCGGTGCCGTCCTCGCGCTGATCCAGCGAGCCCAAGGCCCGTCGGCCGCATGACCGTCCACCCCGTCAACGGCCTCGATGACGTGGTTCATCAACGAGTTCGCCTCGGCATCCTGGCCGTGGCCCAGCAAGCCCGACGTGTCGAGTTCACCTTCCTGCGCAGCACCCTCGACCTCACGGCCGGGAACCTGTCCCAGCACCTCAGCGTGCTCGAAAACGCCGGCCTGATCGCCATCGAGAAGGGGTACGAAGGACGGCGCGCGCGCACCTGGATCCAACTCACGAAGTCAGGCAAGAAGGCGCTGCGCGACGAAATCGCCAGCCTGAAGAGCCTGATTCAGCAGTTGGAGACGAACGCGACGTAGGAGTGCCCACGGTCAGGCTCGCTGCGGCTTCGCATGTCGGGCATGTCGGGAAGGTGTCGAGCGCGGCCACGACACGGAGATGCGGGCGCTGTGTGCGGTTTCTTCGAGCAGGTCAGCACGAACCAGGTCGACGAATCGCGCACGCAGTTGGCTCGCATACAACGGATTGCGATCGGGCTGCAGCGCGGCCTGCGCGCACATGTCGGCCAGTTCGGCGACCAACGGCGGGGCGGTCAGCCGCAACTCGGTGATGTCGGCGGTCACGCCGCGGACGGCCAGTCCGAGGTCAGGGTGGTCGGATCGCATCGCGAGTATCTGGTCGAGTGCGTCGAGCGTGCGTCGATAACAGGCCTGCTTCGTTTCGGCCGCTCGCTGTCCGGCATCCCGGCGCTCGCGTTGTCGGTCGGTCACCAGATTGGCTGCGAGGCACAGGGCGGCGCCGACTACGACGCCGAGCAAGGCCATCGCCCCGGCAAGCATGGTTGCATCTCACCCCGTTTCAGCCCTCTCGGACCGGCGGCACGCCGGAGGCCATGTGTGTGAGCATTTTGCGCTCCGGTCGGTGGGGATGTCCGAAGCGGCGTTTCTCGACTCGTCAGCTGGTGCCGCAACTGGTCGGGAAGCGGTATTGCCGATGCGCATAAATCACGTTGCGATTGGCGATGCCGTTCCGGGCGACTACCGTGTCCACGATCCGCTTGGTTGCGTAGGAGCCGCTGACGTTGGTGTCCACGAGGCCGGCGAGGGTGTCACCGTGATGAGCGGTGACGGTCTGGGCGCCCGTGCAGCCCTGCCAGGACTTGGCGCTGGGGGATTGGGCCGGCCGGTACTCCGCTCCGATGACCAGCAGGACGACGGCAACCACTCCAAGCCTGCGCATCGCGCGATACACCACCTCCGGCTCCGGTGCGCGGTCGGCGCACCTGGAACATGGACATATGGTCCATACCTGATTAGTAGGGCAGCTAAACCGCGTCACAATCCGGCGATCAGTTCGACCACCGGTGCGCACCCGTCCTCGGCGCTGATGCGGCGCGCGAGTTCGACGGCGCGGGTGCGATAGGCGGGTTCGTCGAGGCATGCGCGTATCGCATCGGCGAGGGCGCCCGCGGTGGCCTCGCGCTGCGGCAGCGGTGATGGCCCAGCGCCGAGGTGGTGCAACCTCGCCGCCCAGAACGGCTGGTCGAGTACGACGGGAACCGCGACCGCGGGTACGCCGGCGCGCAATCCTGCGCCGGTTGTTCCGGCTCCCGCGTGGTGCACGACTGCCGCCATGCGCGGGAACAGCCAGTCGTGCGGCACGTCGCCCACCAGCAGGATGTCGTCGCCCACCGGTTTCAGGTCGGCCCAGCCGGCCTGGACCACCGCCCGCACTCCGGCGCGCTTGATTGCGGCCGCGACGACGTCGGTCAGCGGCTCGCCCTCGCCCGGCGCCATGCTGCCGAAGCCGATGAAGACCGGCGGGGCGTCGGCCTGGATGAAGTCGAGCAATTCGCCCGGCGGCTCCCATCCAGTTGGTGTGGCCGGCCACCAGTAGCCGGTCACGCGCACCTCGGCCGGCCAGTCGTCAGGGCGCGGCAGCACCGTCGGACTGAAGCCGTGGCAGATCGGCCAGCCACGGGGCGGGCTCGCGTCCACCGTTGGTGTCGTCGTGTCGGCGGGCAGCCCCAGCCGGGCGCGCAGGCCGGGGACGATCTCGCCGTACAGCGCACCCGCTCGCTCGAGCATTTCTCGGCCCGCCGCGCGGTTGCCCGCCGCTCCGAGGTCGCCGCGTCCGGGCCAACCAGGCAGCGGGAAGGCTGCGGTGGGCACCCCCGGCAGGAGATACGCGCCGATGCTCGGGATACCGAATCCTTCGGCGACGACGCGGCTCAGCGGGGCCGGACCGAACGCCGTCACGAGTACGTCGGCGCCCGCGGTTGTCGCCGCGATCAATCCTTCGCCGAGCCCCACCAAGAACGTCGCGAATATCGATCGCACTTCGTCCGGCGACTGTGCCGAGGTCCGTGCGCGCGCCAGTGCGACAGGATCGCCAGGCAGCGCCCGGTATTCGAGATCGCAGTTGCGCACGAGTCCGGCGAACAGCTCGTGCGCGGCAACGGCGACCTCGTGACCAGCCTGCTTCAGCCGCTGACCGAGGCCCGTGTACGGAGCGACGTCACCGCGCGAGCCGGCCGTCACGATGAGAACGCGCATCGGCTTCCTCCCGCAACGGACCGTACTGCACGACACAGTTGATCTTGTGCATGAGGCGCCGCCGTGCCGGCGACGCCTCATGCGTTGGTGCGGGAGGAATCAGAACTGCACGACCAAGCGCGCGGGCACGCGGCCGGCCAGCACGTCGTCGAAGCTCTCGTTGATCTCGTCGAGACGCCGCGGTTCGAGCACTACCTCGGTGCGACCGGCGGCGTGCAGCGCGAAGACCTCGGCGAGGTCCTGCCGGGTTCCGACGATCGAACCGATGACCGACCGGCCACCGAGCACGGTGGAGAAGATCGGCACGTTGACTGCGGCGTTGTCGGCCGGCAGGCCGACCATGACCAGCCGGCCACCGTAGGACAGCGAGGCCAGCGCCTGCTCGAAGACCTTCTGGTTCGCGGCGAGCACAACTGCAACGTCAGCACCGCCGACGCGCTGGATCTCCGCCACGGGATCGCTCGTGGCTGCGTTCACCAGGTGGTCGGCCCCCAAGCGTTCGGCGAGCTTCAGCTTGGTTTCCTCGATGTCGACTGCGGTGACCAGGCCGCCGACGATGCGGGCGTACTGGACGGCGAGGTGCCCGAGGCCGCCGATGCCGAAGACGGCAACGCGCTCGGCGGGGGTGACGTTCGCGACCCTGATCGCCTTGTACGTCGTGACACCCGCGCAGGTGAGCGGCGCTGCGTCCAGCGAGGTCACGCCGTCCGGAACCCGGACGACCCCGTGGGCGAAGGCGGCCGCGAATTCGGCGTAGCCACCGTCCACGGAGTATCCGGTGTTGTGCTGCTTCGGGCACAGCGTTTCCCAGCCGGCGATGCAGTACCGGCAGTTGCCGCACGACGTGGCAAGCCACGGGATCGCGACCCGCGCCCCCAGCCACTCGGCACTTTCCACTCCGGCACCGACGCCTTCGACAATGCCGACGCCCTCGTGCCCGGGGATGAACGGCAGGCTGGGCTTGATCGGCCAGTCGCCGTGTGCCGCGTGGATGTCGGTGTGGCAGATGCCCGAGGTTTCGAGCCGGACGAGCAGTTGGCCCGGTCCCGGTTCTGGCACCGGAACGTCCTTGACGACCAATGGCTCGGTGAAGCTGGTGACGACGGCTGCCCTCATGGCCCGCCTCCGATGTGAGTTCTCTTTGCTGACACACCGGAGGTTATGGATCACAACGTTGCGGCGACGTTGCAACCAGTCGAGCGGCACTCACTCGGGAATGTCGTCCGTGGTCGCAGCCACCAGCCCGAACAGGTCGGCGATGGAGGCAAGGCTGGCGGCCTGCAACGTCGCGGCATCGACCCAGCTGCCGTCGGTACCGCGCAGGCCTCGTGCTGCGGTCGCGCTCGCCACGACGGTCGCTTGATGGCCGAGGTGGAACGCGTCGAACGCCGTCGCGCTGACGCTGCCGTGCGTCATGAAGCCGGCCAGCACGAGATCGCGCCGCATCGTCGGGCGCAATTGCTTGTAGAGCTCGGTCGCGAAGAAGGCGCTCGGATAGCGCTTGACGATCACAAGCTCGCCCGGCCTGGGCGCGACCTCCGGGCTGATCTGCCCGGTATCTGCCGTGATGTCGAAGGGCGTCCCCTTGCCCGCGTCATGCATAACGTGGACGACGGGGGCACGCACGGCTCGTGCCCGCGCCAGGAGGATGGCAGCAGCGTGGATTGCGTCCTCGACCCCATCAAGCTGGAGTTCGCCTTGCCGGTACGTGTTCTGGCAATCGATCAGCATCAGCACAGAGTTGTGCAGCGGCGCCGGCTTGGCGTTCAGCGAGTACAGGTCGCGGAGGGTGATAGGTCCGGACATGACCGGACACCTCCTTCGGGAAGCGGATGAGCGTCACCGTAGGAGGTGTCACGTTGTCGAAACGTTGCAGTTGATCGCCCTAGGAGGCCACGACCTGGGCTCGTGCGATCGCGGCCGCCGACTGCGGGGATTGGGCTGGCAGCAGCCGCGCCAATATCTCCCACGCGTGCAGGTCATCGGCACCCCACGGCTGCTCCACCCAACTGCGCACGATGGCCGGATCGCGACTGGTCAACACCGCCGCGCGCAGCTGCTGCTCGATCACCGTGCGGTAGTCGACGATGGTCGGTGCCTCGGACGAGGGAAGTAACGGGCCGCGATAGGCGGCAAGGGCATCGGCAAGCCGGCCGTCGGCGAGCAGGTCGCACACGACGCGGAAGTCCGCGCGCACCCGCCGCCGCAGCTTGTACGGGCGCGAGGCGAGCACATCGTTGCCGAGCAGCGCACGCAATCGCGAGATCTCCGCGCGCAACGTCACCGGGTGGATGTCGTCGCCGTACAGGTCGAGGCCGAGTCGTTCGCCGCTGACCCCGACACCGCTGAGCACGAGTGCGACGACGATCTCGCTGTGCCGCGGACTGAGCCGCTCGACTCGGCCGTCGATGCACAGCTCGGCATGGTCGGTTCCCAGCGCGCGCAGTTGGGCTCGCGAGTCGAACTCGTCAGCCGGCCGGTTCGATTCATCGGGAGACACGAGAAGATGCCCGGTGCCGCCGACCTGCTCGACGAACACTCGCGTGCCGTCGGACAGCAGTGCCGGCCCGGGAATGAGGTGCCGAAGCGACCGGGCCTTCATCCCGGGCGCGACGTGCAGGACGCGACCCTTCGGCGTCACGAGCGCAAGTGGTTCGCGCGCCTCTTCCAACACCTGCACATATCGCTCGCGGGCGAGGCCGTCCGAGAGCGCCAGCCGGCGAGCCAACTCGTTCTCGGCCGCCTTGGCCGTCGCCCGTATCGCGGTCAATGCCTGCTGTGAGCCGATCCGGCGGTCACCGGTGAGGTCGATCGCGCCGAGCACTTCGCCGGTGTCCGGATCGCGCACCGGCGCGGCAGAGCAAGCCCACCGGCGAGCTGCCTCTTTGTAGTGCTCGGGGCCGATGATCTGCACGGCCCGCCCGAGCTCGAGTGCTGTTCCGGGCGCGTTCGTCCCGGCTTGCGATTCGCTCCACACGGCGCCCGGCACGAAGTTCATGCGCTCGGCCATGCGCAGCGTCCCCGGATCACCCTCGACCCACAGCAGGACGCCATCAGCATCGCTGATCGCCCAGATGTGACCGTCCTCGGTGGCGGACTCGCCGAGCAGTTCGCGGAACAACGGCAGCAGTGCCCGCATCTCGTGAGCGTGCCGGTACTGCTCGAGGGTGTCGGCCGCGAGTTGCACCGGCGGTAGCGCGCTGTCGTCCGGCCGGACGCGTGCTCCGCGGCTGCGCCGCCAGGAACCCAGGACGAGAGGCCTTACGCGCGAGGAAGCGCTGCCGGCGTCTGCGTCCTGGGTCGAGCCCGATCTCTGCACAGTTCCTCGCCGCGTCGTCGTCCTGTCAATTCCATTCCGACGTACGCGACGCCCCGGCACACGTGCCATTGGTCATGAACACGGCATGGCAAACGGCACGTGTCCGGGGTGTTGTTGGACGCTGCAACCGCGTCCGGGGTCAGACTGGGCGGACGTTCTCCGCTTGCGGGCCCTTCTGGCCCTGGGTCGTGTCGAACTCGACGCGCTGGTTGTCTTCCAGGCTCTTGTACCCGCTGCCGGTGATGGCGGAGAAATGGACGAAGACGTCCTTGCTGCCGTCATCGGGGGCGATGAACCCGAAGCCCTTCTCGCTGTTGAACCACTTCACAGTGCCTTGTGCCATTTGTCGTGCTTCTCCTCTATTGGAGCCATGCTGACCGCGCACACCGTGTGCGTGGTCTGGTCTTTGCGGTGGCGGCTCTCGATGGAACTGAAAGGCGACAGACGCAACTGCAACAAATCCTGCGTCGCGCATCGGGCCGATGAAGGAACTGCTGACAACCGCCGACCACGCTAGCAGAACCGGCGGGCATATTGGCCTCACCTGCAGGGGCTTAGCTGAAGACGGCCAGCCAGATCGCGACGTAGTGACACAACGCGGCCAGCAGCGTGCAGGCGTGGAAGACCTCATGGAAGCCGAAGGTGCCCGGCCACGGGTCGGGTCGCTTGATGCCGTAGACGAGCGCCCCGAGCGTGTAGAGGACCCCACCAGCGGCGATCAGCACGAACGCGGCGACACCGCCGTTGCGCAATAGGTCGGGGAAGACGAAGACCGCCACCCAACCCACCGCGATGTAGCACGGCAGCGCCAGCCAGTGTGGCGCCTGGGGCCAGGCCGTCTGCAGGACGACGCCGAACACCGCGCCGGTCCAGACCGCGGCGAGCACGGCGAGCGCCGCAGTGCGGGGCAGGGTGAGAGCGGCGATCGGGGTGTAGGTGCCGGCGATGAACACGAAGATCATGGAGTGGTCGAGGCGCTTCATGATCGCTCGGCCGCGCGGCCCCCAGTTCAACCGGTGATAGAGCGCGGACGTGCCGAACAGCAGCGTCACGGTCGCCGCGTAGATACCGGTCGTGGCGCCCGCGGACTCTCCGCGCGCGGCGGCTGCCACCGCGACAAGCACGGCCCCGGTGACGATCGACACGATGGCGGCGTAGGCGTGCAGCCAGCCACGCAGCCGCGGCTTGAGCTCGGCGACTGCGCTGGCGAGCGCTGCCGCGCCAGGCACGCTCATCGCGCCGGGGGTCGTCATGCCAGCAGGTTACCGAACCGTAGCTTCACCTGGCATGCGGTCCTTGGCGTTATGCGAGGCGGGTTCGGTCGTTCGGTGCCTGGCCCTGGCTCGCGGCGATGATGCTGGCGGCCAGTGCGGTGCGTTGATACAGGACGCGCCGTCCGGCGCGCCAGGATGTGACGAGCCCGGTGCGGCGCAGGACGGCGAGGTGCGCGCTGACAGCGGGCATGCTCTGGGCGAGTTCGCGGGCGAGGTCCGAGGTCGACTTGGGCAGGCCGACGTTGCGCAGTATCGCGGCGCGGGTGCGTCCGAGCAGCGCGGCGAGCGCGTCGGCCTCAGGCTCGGGGATCTCGGCCGTGGGCCAGAGCTCGCCGATGCCCCGTGGCCCGTAGGTGATGCTCGGCGAGTTTCCGGCGTCGATGTCGGCCATGACGTGTGGCCAGGCGAAGACGCAAGGCACGAGCAGCAGGCCTGCGCCTGCCAAGTGATGTTCGCTGCCTTGGGCGCTGCTCCGGACGGTGATCGCGTGTTCGGCGAGTTCGAGTTCGGGATGCAGGTCGGCGAGCAGTGCCGCGATGCCGCCGCGCGCCAATCGGGCGGCGCGGTAGGCGACGTCGGCATCGAGGACGGCGCGGATCTGCGGCCAGTACGGCTGGATGGCGACGGTCCAGTACTGCCGAAGCGCCTCGGCGATGCGCGGGCCGCCGCCGTGGTCGGAGATCCGTTTCGCCTCGGCGGGCAGCGCGCCGCGCCAGACGACCTCGAGGTCGGCGCGTAGCCGCTGCGGGGTGAGGCCGGCGACGAGGGCCAGCTGCGCGTCGATGGAGGTGGACGGCTCGCACGCACCGGCGAGCAAGAAGCTGGCGACGTGCGGGCGCGGCGCCGGGACGATCGCGCGCAGCGTCTGCATGTCGACCCGAGACAGCCGGCTTCGGGTCTTGTCGAACCACGCTCGGTGCAGTTCGGGGATCTGCCCGCTGTGCAACACGTACAGGCTCTCGGCCACCTCGGCGAGTGGCGAGTATGCGAATCGCAGCCGCTCCAGGTCGCCGGGGCTGAGCCGCAGCCGGATCACGCCGTCACCGTACCGCCGCCTGCTCCGGCAACGGCCAGACGCACGCGTGCACGCACACCCACTGCCCGTCGCGGCGCGCGTAGGTGTCGAGGTAGCGATTGGCGCGACCCGGCCGCGTCGCACTCCAGGTGCGGGCCGACACGGTCGCGGTGTCGCCGGCGATGTGGATCGCAACCTCGTCGATGGTCAGCGACGGCGCGGGGTTCTCGCGCAGGTCGGCGCGGTAGCGCTCCTCGTCCCACATTTCGCCGGTGCGGCCGTCGAGGTAGCGGAAGTCGCTGCCGAGAACGACCCGCAGCTGTTCCCACGACCCCTCGCGGCAGGCATCGATGAATCGCTCGTTCCGAGCTGTCAGCGCGTCGACATCGTCCACGCAATAACAGTGCGGAGCGACCCGCCGGAGCGGCAACGATTCGCGCGTGCCGGAATCGTTGCTCGGCAAGCGCCGGCCCGGCGAAGCTCCCTGCGAATCAGAGGGGAGCGAGACAGTGATCTCGATGCGACGGCGAACCATGATCACCCTCGGCGCGGCGGTGCTGGCGATGTCGATCGCCGGCCCTGGAGCGGCTCGCGCGGACGACGGGCCGGCATATCGCGTCACCTTGCTGGGCTCGCTCGGCGGGGCGCCCAGCCGCAGCAACAGCATCAACGACCACGGTCTGGTGAGCGGCTACTCCACCCTGCCGGACGGCACGCGGCATGCCGTCGCGTGGACCGGCACGACGGCGCATGACCTTGGCACGCTCGGCGGTGCGAACAGCAGCGTCGCGTGGCCGGTCAAGAACGAGTGGGGGCTGGTCGCCGGCATATCGCAGACCTCGACCACAGACCCGCTGCACGAGCCGTGGAGTTGCGCGGCGTTCATTCCCTACACCGGCCAGGAGTGCCGCGGTTTCGCATCGGACGGTCACCGGAGGTGGGCGCTGCCGACGCTCGGCGGCAACAACGGATTCGCCGCCGGGGCGAACAACCTGGGGCAGATCACCGGTTGGGCCGAGACGCCGGTGCACGATCCGACGTGCGTCGACGGCCAGGTGCTGCAGTTCCTCCCGGTGGTCTACGGGCCGCGACCCGGCAGCATCCGTGCCCTGCCGCTGCTGCCCGGCGACACGTCCGGCGCTGCGACGGCGATCAACGATCGCAGTCAGGCAGTCGGCATCTCCGGGCTGTGCGACCAGGCGGTCGGACGACTCACCGCGCGGCACGCCGTGCTCTGGTCGCACGGCACCGTCCACGACCTGGGCACGCTGGGTGCCGACTGGTGGAACACGCCGATGGCCATAAACAAGCACGGGGACGTCGTCGGCTTCGCCGGCGATCCGAGCGACATCTCCGGGACGGTCACGCACGCGTTCATCTGGACAGGGCACGGCAGCATGCGGCCGCTCATCCCCGGTGACGTCAACTCCACCGCGGCCGGCATCAACGATCGCGGCGACGTCGTCGGCACGACCTGCGACGCGACGGGCGCTAGCTGCCACGGCTTCCTCTGGCAGCACGGCCGGCTGACGATCCTCGACGAGGCCGCTCGCGCGACTGGCTTCACCGGTGACATTGTCGCGGCCACAGACATCAACGACCGCGGGGTGATCACCGGGCGGGCAACTGTTGACGGGGTCGGCTACGCGATCCGCATCGACTCGTCAATGTAGCGCCAGGGGCCCATCGAGCACGGCCCACTGCAGCAGCATGATCGTCTTGCCGTCGGTGATGCGGCCGTCGCGTGTCATCGCTACCGCGTCGTCGATCGACACTTCCAACGCCTCGATGTCCTCGCCGTCGTCGGCGACTCCACCGCCGGTGCCCGTCTGGTCGGCGGGGGAGTAGGGAGCTGCATAGAAGTGCAACCGTTCGGTGACCGAGCCCGGGCTCATGTAGGCGTCGAAGGCATGCGTGAGTGCGCCGACGGTGACGCCGAGTTCCTCGCTGGTTTCGCGTCGGATTGCGATCTCTGGATCGTCGCCGTCGAGCAGTCCGGCCGCGGTCTCGATGAGCATGCCGTCCGGGTGGTCGTTGACGTACGCCGGGTAGCGGAATTGACGGGTCAATAGGACCGTCCGTCGCTCGATGTCGTAGAGCAGGATCGTGGCGCCGTTGCCGCGGTCGTAGGTCTCGCGTTGCTGGGTCGTCCAACTGCCGTCGCGGCGGCGGTAGTCGAAGGTGGTGCGGCGCAGCACGTGCCAGCCGGCCGAGGTCAGTTCGACGTCGCGGACGACGACGTCGGGATTGCGCGCCAGGTCTCGCCCGACCTGGTCGAGCCCGATCCGGCCTCGATGGTCGGGGCTGTCGACGCCGGGTTTGCCGTGCGCGGTTCGGTCGGACACTCGGCTAGCCTAGCTGCAGAAACGTGCAATATCGTGAAGGAATGCGAATCCTGGCGGCTGAACGTCGAGATCTGCTCCTCGCCCGTCTCCGCTCGGACGGCAAGGTCGTCGCCAAGGCTCTCGCGGCAGAGCTGGGGCTGTCGGAAGACAGCATCCGCAGAGACCTGCGCGAGCTTGCGGCCGCCGGGCTGTGCCAGCGGGTCTACGGGGGAGCGGTCCCGGCCTCGCCGGCGCTTGCCGACTACGCGACCCGGCGCGCGGTCGAGCCGCGGAGCAAGCAGGCCGTGGCCAGGCACGCAGCGACCTTCGTCGGCACGGGCAGCGTCGCGATCCTCGATGGCGGCACGACCACCTTGGCGGTGACGCGAACACTGCCGACGGATCTCGTTTGCACCGTGATCACGCACAGCCCGACGATCGCCGGCGCGTTGCTCGATCACTCCGGCGTCGAGATCATCCTGATCGGCGGGCGGGTCTTCAAGCACTCAGCGGTCACATGTGGCGCGGCGGCGGTCGAGGCGGCCGGCGCAATCTCGGCTGACGTCTTCCTCCTCGGCGTCACCGGCGTGCACCCGACCCACGGGCTCACGACCGGCGACGCCGACGAAGCCGCGATGAAGCGGGCCCTGGCCCAGCGGGCCGCGGAAACCTATGTGCTGGCCAGCGTCGAGAAACTGGGCGCTGCATCCCGCTTTGCGGTACTTCCGTTCACTGACGTCGCTGGAGTCGTCACCGACGGCCAGGACAACGACGTTGCGGATGAGCTCGCCGCTCGAGGAGTCAACGTCGTCAACGGCCGCGGAGTCGGTGCGGAGTTGGCTCGGGACGGATGACTGCCGAGCCGACTCAACCCCTCAGCTGCGCGCGGTGATCGGGCGCTATGTTGTGCGCTATGGCGCTGCCGCAGACGAAGCCTCCGTTGCGCAAGTACCGCGATGTCGCTGCCGAGGGTGACGTCCCCACCACCCGCGTCACCGGCCTGCACCCGGACTTCTGGTACCCCGTTGCGCGGTCCCGCAAGTTGAAGCGAGGCAAGACTCTCGCCGTGTCGTTCGCGGGGACGGGGATGGTGCTCGTCCGGCCGGAGTCGGGCGTGCCGTACGCGTTGGAGAACCGGTGCGCGCACCGTCAGGTGCCGCTGAGCATGGGTGCGGTGAAGGGCGAGCAGCTGCAGTGCGGTTACCACTGCTGGGCGTACGACCGAACCGGCGCATGTGTGAGCATTCCGTACCTGGACCGGGGCCGGACGCTGCCGAACGGCGTGCGCGGCTTCGCGTGCCGTGAGGCGTACGGCTTCGTGTTCGTCTTTCCGGGCGACCAGGAACTTGCCGGGGTCACCCCGCTGCCCGAGCTGCCCTACTACGGCGATAGCCGATACAAGTTCCGCGTGCTGGACCGGGAGATCGCCTGCCACTACTCGTTCATGCACGAGAACCTGATGGACATGAACCATCAGTTCCTGCACCGCAGCCTGATGGGCCGGATCCGGGCCAAGCTGCTCGACGTCCGTGAGGGCGAGGACTGGATCGAGGCCGACTATTCCTTCTCCCGAACCGAGGGCAAGCAGTCCTTCGGCGAGCGGTTGATCATCGGCAGCAGCAACACCGACAAGTACGCCGACCTGATGACCATCCGCACCGGCTACCCGTACCAGACATTGCGCTATTGGACCGACGGCAAGCACGAGGAACCGCCCGCCCTCGACCTGTGGAACGCCTACGTGCCGACCGACCAGGCCCAGCATCGCAACCACACCTACGGCCTGATCATGGTGCAAAAGCCGCCGATCCCCGGTGTGATCCACCTGCTGTGGCCGGTCATCACGCTCTTCACCGAGGGCATATTCGGACAGGACCGCGCGATCGTCGAAGCCGAACAGCGTGCCTACGAGGCGCAGGGCGTCGACCTGAACAACGAGGTCTTCCCGATCATCCAGTCCCTCAAGAATCTGCTCGCCCGCCGCGGGGTGCCGCTGCCGCCGACAGACTCCTGACACCGTTGCCCCGGCGGCACCGCTCGAACACAATCGGCGCGTGACGAACGAGGCACCCGACTACGCGTTTCCGCACGCGGCGGCGATCGAATCGCGGCGCCTGGGTCTGTTCCAGGCACGGCTGGATCCGTTGACGATTCGCCGGATCGAACGCATCGTCTGCAACCCGGTGCGCGCTGTCTCGAAGTTGGTGGCGGGCACGGGTCGATGACTCGTTGGTTATGTGCGCGTGTCGGACCGAATTGGTCATGTCACTGCGACGGACGTGCAGACGGATCACCTTTCCGCGCTGTCAGCGCCCAATCTCAGCGTGGTTACGCACGACGTGCGCACCGACGGCTTTCCCGAGCAGTCCTTCGACTTTGTGCACGCGAGGGCTGTGTTGATGCACGTCGCGGGACGCATGTCGATCATCAAGCGCATGGTCTCCTGGCTGGTCCCCGGTGGATGGTTGCTGCTCGAGGAGCCGGACTTCGGAATGTGGGACGGCGACCTCGATCCGATGTGGTCTCTCCACCCGCGGGCTTGGCATGAGGCGTTTCCGCCGGGGTCGATGTCGCAAGGCCGGGCACTGCTTCGTCAGATTCGCCAGGTCGAGCTGGACGACGTCGGCGCCGACGCCGAACTCGACATCGTCGCGCCAGGCACGCCGCTGGCCGAGTTCTATCAGCTCAGCCTGGCTGCGTTGGAGCGAAGCTCAGTCGACGGCGGAATCATGACTGACACGGACGCTCGCGCGCTGACGAACCGTCCCGCTCAACCGGACTTCCTGGCGTGCGGGTTTGCTTACATCGGGGTGTGGGGACGCCGTCCGCCCAGTTGCTAATCCGGTGGCCGCGTAGGTCGGTACTCCGCGAAGCTGAGGCCATGGACCGAATAGCGCCGATCTTCGCAGTGCGTGACCTCGATGCGGCGATGGATCACTATCGGCGACTCGGTTTCCGCGTCCGCGCGTACCAGGGCGGCGGCTACGGTTTCGCCTTTCGGCACGGCATTGAGATTCACCTTGGTGTCGTGCCTGACGACGATCGTCGCGTCAGTGCTGCCTATCTGTTCGTCGAGGACGCCGACGAGCTGGCAACGGTCTGGCGTTCGGCAGGCGTCGAGCTGCACGTCCCGCAGGACACCGAGTGGGGGCAGCGCGAAGGTGCCGTCGTCGACCCGGACGGCAATGTGATCCGCTTTGGCTCGCCGATCGAGTAGGACAGGCCCGACGGCCACCGTTCGGCTACTGGCCGAAGGTGTAGCGCAAGTTCGCATTGATCAGCTGGTTGAGTCGCTTCCGCATGTGCCCGGTCAGCGCGTCATCCGGCTGCGGCTCGTCGACGTAGAGGATCCAGCGCAGGTCGGTGCCCCCGTGCCCGGGCGACAGTTCGAACTGCACGATCGCGTCCGGCCGCTTGATCCAAAGCGACGACCAGACCAGCAGTGAGGGCGGCTCGGAACGGATGACGCGCGGGCGCTGCTCGTCATCGAGCAGTTCCAGCCACGAGCGACTCGGGTCGCGATCAGGATCGCGCAGCGCCTCGTGGACGATGTGCGGAGGCGGCGGCTGGCTGCGCCGGCGGTTGCCGATCTCGATCACGCGCCGAGGGTAGTCAACGCCTGCGCCGTGACTTGTCGGTCTGCGCGGCAGGATGTGCATCATGACGAAGACGGCGGTGATCACCGGCGTGGGTCGACGCCGGGGAATCGGCGCGGGGCTGGCGGCAGGCCTCGCTGCGGACGGGTGGAATCTCGCGTTGTCGTTCTGGCGTCCCTACGACGAGCGGCTGGGGCTCGAGGGCGCGGCCGACGATCTGCAGCCGTTCGCGGACGAGCTGTCGGCCGCCGGCGTGCAGGTCGAGTTGCTGCCGGCGGATCTGTCGGTCCCGACCGGTCCCGGAGGGCTGATCGAACGGGCGGCCGAGCGCTTCGATTCCCTTGACGCGTTGGTGATGTCGCACGGCGAGAGCGTCGATTCGAACGTGTTGACCACGAGTGTCGAGAGCTTTGACCGGCACTACGCGGTCAATGTGCGAGCAACCTGGCTCCTGATTGCCGCGTTCGCCGGGCAGCTGCCCGCGGCGGGCGGCAGCGTCGTTGCGCTCACCAGCGACCACACGGTCGAGAATCTGCCCTACGGCGCGACGAAGGCAGCCTTGGATCGGATCGTCCTTGCCGCGGCGCATGAACTGGGCAGCCGCGGGCTGCGCGCGAACGTGCTCAACCCGGGTCCGATCGATACCGGCTGGATGACGCCCGAACTACGTGCGCAACTCACCGAACGGCAACCCACCGGACGCCTCGGCACCCCGACCGACATCGCCAACACGGTACGGTTCCTGCTTTCCGACCAAGGACAGTGGATCACCGGTCAGCTCATCCACTGCAACGGTGGCTTCCCATACGGACAACTTCCGGTCTGAGAGGCGATCACGTCGCCGCTGAGCACGGCCGCGGGATGGGTCAGTTGTCTTCGGTTCCGCGCCGGCGGTTCCAACGCCGTCGTGGTGGCAGCTTGGGCGCGGCCGGCGGCGAGTCTTGGCTCGGCGGCGGCGGCGGCGCTGCGTCCGCGGGGTCGGAGGCGGGAGCGGGCTTGGCGGTCGGGCGCGACGCTGAGGTCGGCTGCTTGTTCTGGCTCATCTCGGCGAGGCTCAGTAGCTCGGTGTCCGCGCCCTCGCGCGCCGCTTCGTAACGCTCCAGGATGAAGGGACCGAACGCGGGAACGCAGAACGCCGCATGTCCGGGACGCGGGGCGTAGATGTCGCCCGCGTCGATCAGGCCGTCGCGGAGCTTCACGAAGTCGTATCCCGAGCGTCGACCCAGCGTGTTCGTGATTGCCATGTTCGGTGCCTGGCCGCCACTGATCGCCAGCGCCGCCAGGTATTCGCGCTCGGGGTCAGACAGCTGATCCCACCGCGATCCGAGCCTGCTGCCGAAGATCTCTGCCGTCCCGATCGGCACCCCTGCTTCCGCGTGATCGGAATCGATCAGATGCGCCCCGTCGGCCTGTGCCCAGATCGCGTCCGCGTAGACCTGGAGCAGGACGGGGTACCGGTTGCTCGCCGACATCAGCGTGGCGAGCGCCTGCGGGTGCCAGCTGACACCGATGCGGCGCGCCGGCTCGACGATGCCGTACATGGCATCGGCGAGGGGGAGCACGACGGGTAGTTGCTCGAGCGTCAGCGGCCCGTTCGGAGCAACGACGCCGGACGTCTTCAGCAGTTCCTTCAGGCGGGGTGTGCCGGCCCCGGCGAACGCCACCGCGGCCTCCGGGTGTTCGGCGCTGAGGCAGCTCAGCGTGTCGGTCAGCAGTTGCAGATCGGCCGGCGCGGCCAGGTGCAGATCGTCGAACGTGACCAGCAGCCCGCCGTGCGGTTTGTCGCCCCGCACGTTGTCGGCCACTTTGGCGAGCGCCGCGGCGAGGGTCTGCGAGTCCACGTCGGCGATGCCCTCGATGCCCATCGCGGCGTGCTGGGCGAGCGATTTCGTCAGACTGAATCGGTCGGCTGCGGCGTGCAGTTGTACGACCTCGAACCCGCCGGTCTCGGCCATCACCGTGTAGGCGGCGAGGGTCGCGGTCTTTCCGACGCCGGTCGGCCCGATCAGAACGATGTCCTCGGCTCGGCTGCGGCCCACCGTCGCCGCGCTGTTCAGGCCGAGAAGCAACCGGCGCAGCAGCTCATCGCGCCCAGCCAGGACCGGCGGAACCGCTCCGTCCCCCGACGTATAGATGCTGCTCACCACTCATCTCCACTCAGCCGTCCGATGCCGGATTCGATGTGAATATAGATTCGGCGGCGTACGTTGCGTTCAGCCCTATTGCCGTTCTGCCAGCCCGTTGAAAAACTCGAGATCTGGAGTAGATCACGGTCCCAACCTGCAGAACCCGAGGAGTGGCATGACGACTCTCAGCGGCCGGCCCAACACGGCGGTACTCGTCATCGATGTTCAGAAGGACATCATGTCCGGCGTCTACAACCGCGACGCAGTGGTCGCCAACATCGGCGTTCTGATCGACAAGGCGAGGGCCGAGAACGTGCCGGTTGTCTGGGTTCAACACTCCGGCGAGAACGTGCCGATCGACAGCGACGGTTGGCAATTCGTCCCGGAGCTGAGTCAGGGTGCCGCCGAGCCGGTCGTCCACAAGCAGTACGCCGACTCGTTCGAGGAGACCGACCTCGAGTCCGTGCTCGCCGAGCGCCAGGTCGGTCGCATGATTGTGGCCGGCGCACAGACCGACGAATGCATCCGGGCGACACTGCACGGCGCGATCGTGCGGGGCTACGACGCGACGCTCGTCAGCGACGCCCACTCCACCGAAGACCTGTCGCCGTGGGGCGCGCCGCCCCCGGAGAAGGTCATCGACCACACGAACCTGTATTGGCAGAACCACCAGGCGCCCGGCCGACAGGCGGGAACCGCGAACACCGAGTCCGTCGCCTTCGGCCCCGCGATGTGACTGTCGTGTTGCCGTACTGCGCCGGAGGTGTCAGAGCGTGCGCGTCAGCCAGAGGACGTCGCCGAATTCGTCTGTCGTGACCGTTGCCGTGCGTTCGAAGGCAAGCTTGTCCAGCACGCGCAGGGACGGCTCGTTCCAAGGCCGCACGGTCGCCCACAATCGGCTTCGGCCGGTCTCTGCTGTGGCATCGACGATGGCGCTCGCGGCCTCGGTCGCGTACCCATTGCCGTGATGCGCGCGCAGCAACTCGTAGGCGAGTTCCGGCTCGTCGAGTGAGCTGCGTCCGACGACGAGTCCGCAGTAGCCGATGAAAGCTCGGTCGACGCGGAGGGTGAGGAGTCCGATTCCGGTGTCGGCGATTGCCGTTTGTTGCTTGCGGATTCTTGCGTGCAGCTCGTCGCGGCTTGGTTCACCTTGCGCCGCCGCTGTGCGCTGATCGCGCTCACGCACCATGTCCGTGTAATCGGTGAGATCGTCGTCGCGCCACGGCCCGAGGACAAGCCGTCGGGTTACCAGCTCACCCACCATGGGTCGCCACGGAGACACATGGCCCAGGATGCCAGCCCGGATCAGCCGGATCCCGGCGACGTCGAGGCCCCTCAGCAGCTGCCGCGCAGCAGCACGGTGCCGCGGCGCGCAGTCGCTGCGGAGTCCGTGGAAAGCACCGTCGTCCATGCGTAGCGGGTGCCTGCGCGCCACCGGCTGGTGTGCTTGCGCACCAGCACTCGGTTGATGTGGAACCAGCCGGCCGGACCGGTAGTGGTGACGACTCGTGCACGCGGTCGTTCGCTGTGCAGCTTGGTGATCGTGACCGTCACCTGTGCGCCGGCCGCCCATAGCCCGCGCTGGGTGTATCGGACCGCGGCGAACCGTCCGTTGTGGTGCGGTTGCGAGCACACCACGGTCATCCTCGGCTTGCGGATGCCCGGCTCGGCCGCGCCGGCCGTCGGGCTGCTCGCCAGCAAAAGCGTGACTGCGGCCGCGGCCGCTGATGCGAACGCGATGCATCTGCGCAGGGCGCGCTGATTCATTGGTCCCCCCCGGGCTTGCCACGCGCGGGCCCCCGCCGGCGTGCGCAAAGTAAAGCCTACGTTAGGAGGGTGCGTTTTGCCTAGTGGTTGGTCGTCCACCGAACGTGCACTTCTGAGGAAGGTGATCACGCGGAGCGTCGAAGACGTGACGCACGGCTGCCATTTGTGCGCCTGACTAGTGACGGGTGCGCTGAACCGTGCTGCGATCGGGGTACTGCATACGCACGGGAGCGAAGCTGAGGGAGGTCGCGAAATGGACGCGTATCGGGCGGCATTCCTGAAGAGCGTGACGGACCCGGATTCGTTCTGGAGCGAGGCCGCTGAGCTTATCTCCTGGTATCAGAAGCCGACGGTGATTCTCGACGACTCGGCGGCGCCGTTGTATCGCTGGTTTCCCGATGGCGTGTTGAACACCTGCTACAACGCGTTGGATCGGCACGTCGAGGGCGGCCGGGGCGACCAGGCCGCGCTGATCTACGACAGCCCGGTCACGGGTAATCGGGGTCGCTACTCCTACGCACAGTTGCGTGACGAGGTCGCCCGCTTCGCCGGTGCTCTCCGGTCGCTGGGTGTGGTCAAGGGTGACCGCGTAGTGATCTACATGCCGATGATTCCGCAGGCGCTCGTCGCCATGTTGGCGTGCGCGCGGTTGGGGGCGGTCCACTCGGTCGTGTTCGGCGGTTTCGCGGCGCATGAATTGGCGCTGCGAATCGAGGACGCGCAGCCGAAGGTGGTCGTGTGCGCATCGTGCGGTTTGGAGCCGAACCGTCTCGTGCCGTACAAGCCGCTGGTCGATCGCGCGATCGAGGAGGCCAGCCACGCCCCGCAACGCTGTGTCGTGTTTCAACGGCCGGAGCAACCTGCCGAGTTGGGCGAGCGAGATGTGGATTGGGATGCGCTGATGGCCGGCGCCGATCCCGCCGAGTGTGTGCCGGTCGCCGCCACCGATCCGCTCTACATCCTTTACACCTCGGGCACGACCGGGCGGCCCAAGGGCGTGGTGCGCGACAACGGTGGGCATGCGGTGGCATTGCGGTGGAGCATGCCGAACATCTACGACACGAATCCGGGCGACGTGTACTGGGCTGCCTCCGACGTCGGCTGGGTCGTCGGCCACAGCTACATCGTCTACGCGCCGCTGCTCACCGGGTGCACCACCGTGCTCTACGAGGGCAAGCCGGTCGGGACGCCCGACGCCGGGGCCTTCTGGCGGGTGATCAGCGAATACGGCGTGCGCAGCTTGTTCACCGCGCCGACGGCGTTCCGGGCGATCAAGAAAGAGGATCCGGTCGCCGAGCACCTGGCCCGCTACGACATCAGTTGCTTGACCTACCTGTTCCTCGCGGGCGAGCGGCTCGACCCGGACACCTACCACTGGGCCAGCGAGAGACTGCGCATCCCGGTGATCGATCACTGGTGGCAGACCGAGACAGGGTGGCCGATCGTCGCGAACCTGATGGGCGTCGAGCCGCTGCCGGTCAAACCGGGATCGCCCACGGTGCCCGTTCCCGGCTACGACGTGCGGGTGGTCGACCAGGACGGTAGCGAGCTCGCGCCGGGCACCGAAGGAGCGATCGTCGTCCGGCTGCCCCTGCCGCCCGGCGCGCTGCCCACGCTGTGGCAGGACGACGAGCGCTACGTCGCCAGCTACCTGAACCGCTTCCCCGGCTACTACCTCACGGGGGATGGCGGGCACGTCGATGCCGACGGCTACCTCTACGTGATGGGACGCATCGACGACGTCATCAACGTGGCCGGGCACCGGCTGTCCACCGGTGAAATAGAGGAGGCGATCGCCAGCCATCCCGACGTCGCGGAATGCGCCGTCATTGGCATCAGCGACGATCTCAAGGGGCAGGTGCCCCGCGGCTTCGCCGTGCTCAAGGCGGGCGTCACCCGTGACCCGGCCGAGATCGCCACCGAACTCGTCGCCCGGGTGCGTGACCTCGTGGGCGCGGTCGTGTCACTGCGCGAGGTCGACGTCGTTTCGGCGCTCCCCAAGACCCGGTCCGGCAAGATCCTGCGCGCCACGATGCGCGCCATCGCAGACGGTGAGGAGCCGGCGGTGCCGTCCACTATCGACGATGTCGCGGTCCTCGACCGGCTGCGGCCGGTGCTGCGCCACGAACCGCAATAGCCGCGTCAGCGAATCATCGATAGGTCGAGACCGGCGAGCCGATCCGGATCGTTGAGGAAATCCATCTCGGCGATCTTGCCGTTTCGGACGGTCACGGCGGCGATCGCGAACACCGCACCGTTGCGCATCACGACGGCGCCGGCGGCACCGTTGACGAGCGCGGGGTGCATGGTCAGGTCGGCGCGCGCCCACATGGCCGCCTGCCGCGCGACAGCCTGCGCACCGTGCACTTCGGTGGAGATGTTGGCCATCGCCACGCCGCCGTCGGCGCGCAGCACGATGTCAGGATCGAGAGTGGCGACGAGTGCATCGAAGTTGCCCTCGCGCGCTGCGGCGAGAAATGCATTGATGATCTTCCGTTGGGCGTCGACGTCGACGTCCGGCGTGGTCGGCTGAGCGCGCACCCGGCGCCGGGCCCGGCTGGCCAGTTGGCGGGCCGCCTGTGGTGAGCGGTCGACGAGCGGGGCGATCTCCTCGAACGGCACGCCGAACATGTCGTGCAGGACGAACGCGAGCCGCTCGGCGGGCGTCAACGTGCCGAGCACGACGAGCAGCGCAAGCCCGACCGAGTCTGTGAGCAGCGCTTCGTGCTGGGGATCGACGCCATTCGCGGGATCGACGATCGGATCGGGCAGCGACGTGCCGATCAGGTCCTCGCGCCGCGCCTGCCGGGCACGCAGCATGTCGATGCAGACCCGGCCGACGACGGTGGTCAGCCAACCGCCGACGTTGTCGATCTCTCCGTCCCGTGGTCGGCTGAGCCGGAGCCAGGCCTCCTGCACCGCGTCGTCGGCCTCACTGATCGAACCGAGCATCCGGTAGGCGACCGCGCGCAGCCGCGGCCGGTGCAGTTCGAACTGCTCCAGCTGCCACCCCTCGTCTGCCACGTCGAATCCCTTGTCGAGGTCAAAAGGTCTGTCACCAGATGACGATCCCCGTCCGTCGAATGTGACACATCGGGGGTCTTGTCACACCTGGTCACGTCGGCTCGGACGGCTTCGTCACCCATTGCGAGACGCATTTCGATACTCGTGACCTATCGGAGGTTGCCGACATGGCGACATATACGGCCGAGCCGTCGTTCCTAGCGACGCGGCGCGGCAAACTGACCTTGGCGCTGTTGTGCGCGATCGCGTTCCTCGACTTCGTCGACGCGTCGATCGTCAACATCGCTCTACCTGATATCCGCACCGATCTGCACTTCTCCGTGCAGAACCTGCAATGGGTGTTGTCCGGCTACCTGGTCACCTACGGCGGGTTCATGCTGCTCGGCGGCCGGGCCGGCGACCTGCTCGGGCGGCGCCGCGTGCTCGTCACCGGCACCGCGCTGTTCGCGGCGTCGTCATTGCTCGGCGGGTTCGCGCCCAACGCCGGCACACTGGTCGGCGCGCGATTGGCGCAAGGGCTCGGCGCCGCGCTGATGCTGCCGGCGGCGCTCTCGTTGCTGACGACCAACTTCAAGGAGGGCAAGGACCGCAACACCGCGCTCGGTGTTTGGGGCGGAATCGCCGGCCTCGCCTCGGCCGCCGGCGTATTCCTCGGCGGGGTGCTCACCGACGGCCCGGGGTGGCGTTGGGTGCTGTTCGTCAACCCGCCGATCGCCGCCGTGCTGCTCGTCGCGGTGTTCCGGCTGATCCCGGCGGAGCGGCACGGTGCGCGGCTGGTGAATTTCGACGTCACAGGCACCGCGCTGGCGACCGGCGGCATGCTGCTGCTCGTCTACGCGCTCGTGAAGGCGCCCGACCAGGGCTGGGGCTCCGGGCGCACGGTGGGCGAGTTGGCCGGCGCCGCGCTGCTGTTGATCGCCTTCGTGCTCAACGAGCTGCGCAGCCACAATCCGCTGGTGCCGTTGACGATCTTCCGGGTCCGCGGTCTCGGCGCCGCCGACATCACCATGTTGGTCGCCGCCGCCGGGCTCATCGCAATGTTCTTCTTCCTGACGCTCTACATGCAGAACGTGCTGGGCTACTCGCCGTTGCAGACCGGCACGGCCTACCTGCCGTTCACGGCCGGCGTCGCCGTCTCGGCAGGTGTGTCCTCGCAGCTGATGAACCGGATCGGTACTCGGCCGCTGATCGTCGTCGGAAACCTCGTCGGCGCAGGTGGCCTGTATTACCTGTCCCGGATCCGGGCCGACGGCTCGTACCTGACCGATCTGTTCCCGGGCATGATGATCACCTCGCTGGGGCTTGGCGCGATGTTCGTCGGTATCGCCACCGCGGCGAATGCGGGCGTCAGTGCGGACAAGGCGGGGCTGGCCGCCGCGTTGCTCAACGCATCCCAGCAGGTCGGCGGTGCGCTGGGGCTCGCGATCTTCTCGGCGATCGCCACGTCACGCACGAACCATCTGTTCGCCGAGCACGCCACGCCTGCGCACGCCCTCACCGGGGGCTTTCATCGCGCGCTGCTCGCCGAATGCTTCTTCGTCATCGCGACCGCACTGATTGCCCTGCGGACGAGGAACAGCCGCGGCGACACCGAGCTGACCGTCGTGCCGGTCGAGCCTGCGCGTGAGCCGGCGGTGCTGTCATGACCGAGCAGCGCAGGACCGTCAACGGCAGCGTCGACTTCACGATGATGTACGTCGCGCACGACGCGTTCACCCGCGATCTGGGCCGCGTCGCCGCCGCGTGCGCGCGTGGCGCGGCGTTCGCGGAACGCACCCGGGCCGGCTGGTCGATGTTCGCCAAGCAGCTGCACGTGCACCATCGGGTCGAGGACGCCGCACTGTGGCCGCGGCTGCGAGCTGAGCCGCTGCGGCCGGACGAGGTGCTCGTTCTCGACGCCATGGAGATGGAGCACGCGGAGATCGATCCGCTACTCGAGCGCGTCGAGAACGCGTTCGCGGATTGCAACGCCGCCGAGTTGATCACCGGCGTGCAGGCGCTGCGTGAAGCCCTCGGGGCGCACCTTCGGCACGAGGAGGACGACGCGCTGCCGCTCGTCGAGAGCTACCTCGGCCCCGACGGCTGGGCCGACTTCGGGCGCGAGATAGCGAGGACCCTCGGTGGCCTGCGCGGCGGCGCCGCGTACCTGCCGTGGGTGCTGGACGGCGCCCCGGCCGCGATGCAGCGCAGGGTGCTCGCGGTGCTTCCGGCTCCGGCCCGGGTTCTCTACCGGCGGATCTGGGCGCCGCGGTACCGCCGCACCGCATGGTGGGACGCGGCCGGAGCATGACCGACCTGATGACGCGACCGGGGCACGGGTCGTCGACGAGAACCGACGCCGACGACCTGGTCGCGCCGGCGCGTCAGCTTCGCTGGTGGCGCGAACTCCTGCTGATCGGCGCGTGGTACGGCGGCTACGAGAGCGTGCGTGCCGCGTCGCCGACGCAAGTGGGCGCGGCTCAGGCGCACGCGCAGCGGCTGCTCGGTTTCGAGCGGTGGACGCACCTCGACCCGGAGCGGGCGCTGAACCGGCTCGCGTCCGCGAGTTCGCAGCTCGGCGCGCTGGCCGGGTACTACTACGCCACGCTGCACTTCGCGGTCACCGTGTCCGTGCTCGTCTGGCTCTACCGGCGGCGCCGAGCGCTGTACCGGCGCGCGCGCACCGTCCTCATCACCGCCAGCGCAGCTTCGCTGCTCGCCTTCTGGTTCTTCCCGGTCGCGCCGCCGCGGCTGGCGATGCACGGCCTGGACGATGTCGTCGTCACGCACAACGTCCTCGGCGCCGGACATGCCGCCTCCAGCGGAACCTTCGTCGACCTGTACGCCGCGCTGCCGAGCCTGCACGTCGGTTGGGCGTTCTGGGTGGCGCTCGCACTCGTCCGCGCGCATGCCGCAAGCCGCTACCGGCACCTGGCCTGGCTGTACCCGACGGCCACGGCGTTCGTCGTCCTGGCGACCGCGAACCACTATCTGATCGACGCCGCGGCCGGCGTGACCGTGATCGTCCTGGCCGAACTGGCCTACCTCTTGCTCGCGCGTTCCGCCGCCTCTTTCAGCACCCGGAGGGCGTTGCCGCCGAGGATTTCTTCCACCTCTCGCTCGCCGAAGCCGCCATCGAGCAGCGCGGCCGTCAGTTTGGGCAGGTCGGTCTCGCCGCCGAACCCGGCCATCACGCCGGGGACGCCGTTCATGTCGGTGCCGAGCGCAAGATGCTCCGGGCCGACGGTGTCCGCGATGTGCCGCGCATGCGCGACCAGCTCGGGGATGTCGCGCACGCCGGTGCGCCGCGCCCGGTAGGGCCAGAGCCCGATGACGCCGCCCGTCGAGGCGATCGCGCGCAGCTCGTCGTCGGCGAGGTAGCGGGGAAAATCCTGCACGGCGCGCGCGCCAGTGTGCGACGACACGACAGGAGCAGTCGCCGCGCCGACCACGGCCAGCAGCGTGGCCCGGTCGGCGTGTGCGACGTCGACGAGGATGCCGAGCCGCATCATGCGTTCGACGACGCGCAGGCCGAACGGGCTGAGGCCGGGCGAGGCGCGCCGCCGCACGGGCAGCGGCCCGACGTAGCGCTGCCACGGCAGGCACGTGGTACCGATCAGGTTGTCCCGCAGATGCACCAGTACGACCACGCGCACGCCGCGCTCGTGCCAGGCGTCGACGCGGTCGACGTCGCTGCCGACTGCGTCCGCTCCTTCGACGCCGAGCAGCACCGCGGGCCTGCCCTGCGCCCTCGCCTGGGCCAGGCCATCGACCGACCGGACGACGAGGGCACCGGCGTCGTCGGCCTGCTGCTCTATCCGGGCAAGCTGCGCCTCGACCGCGTCCCACGGGCTCCGGCCGAGGTACCAGCGGGTGACGATCGGGTCGCCCACCGCCTTGGCGACCGCGGCATCGACGCCGCCCTTCCGCAGCGCGTCGAAGCCGACTTCGGGCGGCGCGCCAACTGTGGCGGCACGCCACACGACGCGGAACGGCTGTGGGACGAAGCCCGGTCCGTGGGTGTGCAGATCGAGCACGAACGACCGGCGATGGAGTTGTTCTCCGGACGACACCGAGGTCATGCCTCGAACACGACGGTGCGCTCGCGGATCGTGACCGGAGCAGCGTCGCCCGCGCCGGGCTGTTCGGCGCGCTCCGCGTGGCGTAGCAGATTCCAGATCGACGGGCCCAGGAGATCCAGTTCGGTCGACGCGTAGCGCTCGCCGCCGAGGCGGCGGGTGCGCTCGGTCTGCCGGGCCAGCGCGTCGGCATCCTGGCGCAGGATCCGCCTCCCGTGCTGCCACACGATGGCCTGCACCACGCGAGCCGGCAGCCGGCTCTCGAACCGGACCACGAACCACGCCCGGGTCCGGAACGCCGACGTCGGCAGGTGGACGATCGTGTTGACGAGCCGGAACCATCCGTCGACGGCGTACTCGATCTGCGCGACGGACGGGAGGAAGAAGCGGTCCCAATGGTCGAACGTGCGGCCGGAATCCTTCCGCAACCGGAGCGGGCCGAGCCCGACCGGCTCGTCGAGGTACTGCACCTCGACCCCGTCGTCGACCGCCCGGCGCGTTGCAGTGATCGCGTGGGGCGCGCCGCCGCGGAAGATCCCGCGGTGCAGAAAGGCGGTGTGCGGAACGTCGAGTGCATTCTCCAGCGACGCGCGCAGCGTGGAATCCAGGTCGTGCCGGAAGACCACCTCGCCGGCGCCCGGGCCGTCGAGCGTGGGAAGGGCGAACGGGCGCCGCGTCGGCTCGGCATCCGGCTCACCCCACGCCCAGACGATGCCGTCTTGCTCCGCCGTGGCGTGCGACGGGATGTGCCGGTTGCGGTGCGCCTGCGTGCGGCCGCCGCGCAGCCCGGGTACGCGCACGCAGTGCCCGTCCCCGTCGTAGGTCCAGCCGTGGTAGCCGCATTCGATCAGGCCGTCCGCAACTCGCCCGAGCGAGAGCGGGTAGTTGCGGTGGTCGCACCGGTCGAGGAGGACGGCGGGCGCGCCTCGTGCGCCACGGAACACCACGAGCGGACTGTCCATGAGCGTCACGGCCAGCGGCCGACGGCCCAATTCGGACGACCGCGCCACCGGGTACCACCACCGCCGCGGAAAGGCCACGGAGTACGACCCGGCATCCATGCACCCATGATGCCGGTTGCGGGATCTGGGAAACGGCGACGGCAGCGACGTTCGAGCCTTGGGTGTCGATGTAGGCGCTGCCGGAGTTGATCGATTCAGGCTTCCGCGGTGCACTCCAGCCGGACCCGTTCGGCACCGACCAGGCCCAGCTGCACCGCACGCGGCGGCATGACTGTGTTGATCGCCCAGTCGGCGCCGGTGCGGGTGCGATTGCCGGGTAGCGAGTAGAGGTGGTAGCCGCGGGTCACGAACTTCGCCGCGAGCCCCGACAGCGGCACACGTAGTGGATCGGCGGCCGCCTGGAATCCGCCGAGGTCGACGAGGAAGCCGAGGTCGTGGTGCCGGTAGGGCTTGAGTTCATTGCCGGCCAGCGAGGCGGCGACGTTGTGTGCGGCGTGCTTGCCCTGCCGGTGCGCGTGCTGGGCGGTCATTCCGGTGATCGAGCCGGGACGGGTGAGGTCGGGTACGGCGGCGCAGTCGCCGCACGCGAACACGTGCGGGTGCTCGGGCACCGCGAGCGTCTCGGCCACCTGAAGCCGGCCACGCTCGGTCGGCAGCGAAAGCTCGGCGACCAACGGGTCCGGGCGCACACCGACGCACCAGATCAGCGAGCGGGTCGCGACATCCTCGCCGGTGGTGAGGTGCAGGCAGTCGGCGCGCGCGTGCTCGATGGACTGCGCGGTGCGTACTTCGACGCCGCGTTTGCGCAGCACCCGCTCGGCCGTTCGGGACAGTTGCGGGTTCAGCTCGGGGAGCAGCCGCGGCGCCAGCTCGACCAACAACCACCTGATGCGCTGGTCACGCAATGCGGGCAGCTGCCGCCGCAGCCGGGTGGTGAGCAGCTGGCCCTGCGCGGCCACCTCGGTGCCCGTGTAGCCGCCACCGACGACGACGAACGTGCACCGCGCGTCGTGCTCGGCGCGGTCATCGGTCGCCGCCGCCAGCTCGAGCTGCCTGGTGACGTGATCGCGCAGGTACAGCGCTTCGGAGATGCCGCGGAAACCGTGCGCGTACTCGGCCACGCCGGGGATCGGCAGCAGCTTGTTGACGCTGCCGGCCGCGAGCACCAGCCGATCGAAATCGAGCTCGCCGTGCCTGCCCTCCGGATCGACCCAGCCGACGCGCCGCTCCGTGACGTCGATCCGCTCGACGGCGCCCAACACCAGCCGGACCTTGGGCAGCCGAGCCGGCAGTGAGACGCAGATCCGACGTGGCTCCAGGACGCCGGCGCCGACTTCCGGTAGCAGCGGCAGGTAGAGGAAGTAGTCCGTCGGGTTGATCAGGACGATCTCTACGTCCGGCGCGAGTCGCTGCAGCCCGCGTGCCGCGCTGTACCCGGCGAACCCGGCTCCGACCACGACGACTCGCGGTCCCGTCACAGTGCCCCCTTTTCCGCGGTCGATTCCGATCTGCCGAGACTAGAAGGTTCGTCGCCTTGTGGGGTGGCCGTTTCTCAACAACTAACTGACGGTCAGCGCAGGCGGATCGATGCCCGGTTCATCCACGACTGGGCCATGGCGTACTCGCCCGAAGGCGGACTAGCGTTGATCACAAGAGATCCGGCCGGCTCTGCGTGTGATTGGTTCGAACGGGGGAAATACAAATGGAACCGACAACGGCCTATCCGATCCAGTTTTCCGTCGAGTACCCGGATCGGGCGCTGAATCGTCTGACGACGGCGTTCCGCATCGTGGTGATCATCCCGATCGCGTTCGTGCTGGGCGCGGTGGACGGGAGTACATGGCAGTGGACGTCGAATGGCACGACGTCGGAAGTAGCCGCCGGCGCAGGCGGTCTGCTGTTCCTCGCACCGCTGCTCATGATCTTGTTTAGGCAGAAATACCCGCGCTGGTGGTTCGACTGGAATCGCGAACTGCAGCGCTTCGGTAACCGGGTCCTCGTCTTTCTCGCCCTGATGGAAGACCGGTACCCGTCCACCGACGATCACCAGTCCGTACACCTCGACTACGAGTATCCGGACGCGGAGCGCGACCTGAATCGGTGGCTGCCGTTGGTGAAGTGGTTCCTGGCGATTCCGCACTACATCGTGTTGATATTTCTCGACATCGCCGCGGTGGTCGTGGTCATCGTCGCCTGGTTCGCCATCCTGTTCACCGGGCGCTACCCACGCGGCATCTTCGACTTCGTGCAGGGCGTGATGCGCTGGCACAACCGGGTGGTCGGCTACGCGTTCGTCCTGGTCACGGACCGGTATCCGCCGTTCAGACTCGCGTCGTGACGGGCGGCAGCCGGCGCCGTGCGCGCGTGGGCATTTGAGCGCTTTGCCATCATTTCCCACGACTCGGCCACGACCAGGTCTGCCAGCACCTTCTTGATGGATTCGGTCATCTGTGGCTCCTTCGGCGGTGCCATCTGCGGTGGCGAGGTGCCATTAGCGTCGTTCTGAGGCGCCTCCCGTCGCATCGGTGAAATCACCAGGGTTGGGCGCAACTCCACCAACAGAAACCGGGCCCGGCAGCTCCTGGTGGAGCTCCGGGCCCGGTTTCGGGGCGGCGGTGTCTTCGGCCTTCACAGCTGGCCCGCGGCCAGCCAGTTCTGGAAGGCGCTCTGCGGCCGGCGGGTGCGGGTGCGCAGCCGCCGAGTCTGCCGGTAATGGGTCGCCTCGGCGGTGAGCTCCTGACGGCGGATGGTGGCGAGCTGGGCGGTGGTGTAGTGGTTCATCTCTGCTCCTCGGTCGTGGTCGCGGCTTGCGGTTCGCTGCTACTAGATTCGCGCCTCAGGGCACCTGGTCGCATCGGGAGAATCACCAGGTTTGGCGCGTCTTTCGCCTTACTCGGACTCACTCGGACTCACTCGGACTCACTAGGTAAACGCCGGTCCGGCCTCGGTTGTGAGGCCGGACCCGCAGCAAGTCGTAGTTCAGGAGGCGGCCACTGTGAACGGGACGGTGATGACCTCGCCGTTGCCGAGTCGGAACTGCCCCCACAGCCGGTAGGTGCCGGGTGTGTCGAAGTGCGCGTGCACCGGCAGGTCCGGCCCGAAGGTGGTGCCGGGCAGCGCGAACACCGGATCGCCGGAGCTGTTGCGGACATCGGCGTGCTCGTGGGCGAAGCTCTGCCCGTCGGCGCGCATGATGACGACGTGCCCGGCCGCGGCCAGGTACGGCTGCAGGTCGTGCAGCGGCTGACCCGTTCGCGCGTCCGTGAGGTGGAACGTCAGATCGCTCGTCGTGCCGGCCACTGCCATCCCGCGGAGCTCGACCTGCACGCCGTCGACGGTCACTGCACGCGGTCCGGGAATGACCGGCTGCGCGGCGGGCGGGGTGCCGGCGATGGTGACGACCTGCCGGTCGTGGATGTCGGCCAGCTGTCCGTTGCGCCGGAACTCGGAGTTCAGGATGTACTCGCCGGCGGTCGGGAAGGTCATCTCGGCGGCGAGCTCGCCCGCGGTCCCGGTCGGTTCGGGGTGCGCGTGGGTGAACGTCGCGAGGTCGGCGCGGGTCGCGATCAGGTGCATGTAGACGCTGTGCGTGAGGCCGAGATCGCTGATCGGGTCGCCGGTGCGGGCGTCCGTCACCTTGACGACGACGCGGGTGGGGACGCCCGGCCGCGTGTCGGCCGGCACGCCGATTCGCACGTGCACGTTCGCCTCGGCGGCGTCGACCGGCGGGATCTCGGTGGTCATCATCGTGCTCATCGAAGGCCGCATCGGCATGCCGACGGATTGGGTCCAGGCGAGCGCGCCGTTCATACCGCGCTCGGCGGTGTCGGTGTGGCTCGCGACGGTCAGCCCGGTGCCGATGGCGATTGCGGTGATCGCGACCGTCGCGAGATAGCTGTACTGGCCGATCCGGGAACCCAACGTCGGGTGCAGGATCTCCTCCGCACTTGCCGGCCGGCGGAAGCGGCGCAGCCGCTGCGCGTTGGTGACCACGCTGACGGAGCTCATCGCCATGGCGGCGGAGGCGAGGATCGGGTCCAGCAGGATGCCGCGCCACGCGTAGAGCGCGCCGGCCGCCACCGGGATGAGCAGCGTGTTGTAGGCGAACGCCCAGCCGAGGCCCTGCTTGATGGTGGTGACCGTGCGCCGGGACAGCGCGATCGCGGCGACGACGCCACGCAGGTCACCGCCGACGAGCGTGATGTCGGAAGCTGCGATGGCGACGTCTGCGCCGGTGCCGATCGCGACGCCGACGTCGGCGCCGGCCAGCGCGGGCGCGTCGTTGATGCCGTCGCCGACCATGGCGACGACGTGCCCGGCGGCCTGCAGCGTCCGGACCTGCTCGGCCTTCTCGTGCGGCAGCACCTCCGCGAGCACGTGCTCGATGCCGACCTCGGCGGCGACCGCGCGCGCGGTTGCGTTGTTGTCACCGGTGAGCATCCACACCTCGAGGCCGAGTGCCTTGAGCTGGGCGACCGCCTCGGCGGAGTCCGGCTTGATCGGATCGGCCACGACGATCAGCCCCGCCGCCTCGGTGTCGACCGCGGCGAACATGGGGGTTTGCTCGGCTGCTGCCGCTTTGTTCGCGGCGCCGGCCAGTGCCGTCGCGTCGATGCCCGCCTCGGTGAGGAGCGCGGCGTTGCCGACAAGGACGCGGTGGCCCGCGACCATCGCGTCGATGCCCCGGCCGGGAATGGCGGCGAAGCCGTCGACCGCCGGAAGCGCAAGCTCCCGCTCGCGGGCCGCTGTGACGATCGCAGCGCCCAGCGGATGTTCGCTGCCGGCTTCGGCGGCAGCGACGAGTGCGAGCAGGGATGTCGCGTCCCAGCCACCGACGGTGTGGATGCGGGTAACCGCAGGCCGGCCCTGGGTGACCGTGCCCGTCTTGTCCAGGACGATCGCGGTGAGCCGGCGTGACTGCTCCAGCGCGTCGCCGTTGCCGATGAGGACGCCGAGCTCGGCGGCCTTGCCGGTGCCGACCATGACCGCGGTCGGGGTGGCCAGGCCGAGCGCGCACGGGCAGGCGATGATGAGGACGGCGATGGCGGTGCCGATCGCCATGGTCCAGTGGTTGCTCGCCGAGCCGAGCAGGGCCCAGATCGTGAACGTCGCGGCGGCCGCGACGAGGACGCCGGGCACGAACCATGCGGACACGGTGTCGGCGAGGCGCTGCATCGGCGGCTTGGCACCCTGCGCGTCCTCGACCAGCCGGACGATCTGCGCGAGCGCGGTGTCCTGCCCTACGGCGGTCGCGCGGAATAGGAACGACCCGGTGCCGTTGATGGTCGCGCCGATCACCTGATCGCCCGGCGCCTTGTCGACCGGGGCGCTCTCGCCGGTCAGCATCGACTCGTCGATGTTCGACGCGCCGTCGACGACGATGCCGTCGACCGGGATCTTCTCGCCGGGCCGGACCCGGACGACGTCTCCGACGCGGACCGCTTCGACCGGGACGTCCTGCTCGCTGCCGTCGCGGAGCACCCGGGCCGTCTTCGGCGCGAGGCCGACGAGAGCGGTGATGGCGGCGGCCGTGCGCTTCTTCGCGCGCAGCTCCATCCAGCGGCCCATCAGGATGAGGGCGATGATCACGAGCGAGGTCTCGAAGTACAGGTGCAGGGGCAACCCGGCTCGCTCGGCGACGCCGGGCCACAGGGTGACGAACGCGCTGTAGCCGTATGCGACGCCGGTGCCGAGCGCGACGAGGGTGTTCATGTTGGTCGCGCCGTGCTTGGCCGCGGCCCAGGCGGCGGCATAGAACTCGCGTCCGGCCCAGAACTGGATGACGGTGGCGACGACGAAGATTGCCGGCATCAGCCAGTCCATCGTGTCCAGGCTCAGCGGCAGGTACATCACGGCCATGAGCCCGAGGCCGGCAGTCAGTGTGACCTGCCACTTGCGCTTGAGATTCCGCAGTTGTGCGTCGTGCGCGCTTTCGGCTGCGGTTTGCGCCCCGCGCTCGTCCGGCTGCGGCGGCTGCGCGTCGGCGGCGTGCCGGATGGCGCCGGTGTAACCCGTGGCGGCGACTGCCGAGGTGAGTTCGCTCAGCCCCACGGTCTGCGCGTCGAAGCTCACGGTGGCGACCTCGGTGGCCAGGTTGACCTCGGCGCTGTGCACGCCGTCGACGCGGGACAGCGCCTTCTCCACGCGTCGGACGCAGGAGGCGCAAGTCATGCCGCCGATATCGAGGGTGCAGGTGGTGCCGGTGGCGGTGGTCATCGTCGGTCCCTGTCTCTTGCTGGATGCGGATGAAGGAAACGGTGGCGGCTGGCCGTGTCGGCCCGCCGCCACCGCGGCTGTCAGGCGACGAGCGTGTAGCCGGCCTCGTCGACGGCGTCGGCGACGTCGGCGCGATCCACCGGTTGCGTCGCGGTGACCGTGACGCTGCCCGTGGGCAGGTCGACGTCGACGCTCTGGATGCCGGGGACCCGGCTGATCTCCTCGGTCACTGCGCGCTGGCAGTGACCGCACGTCATGCCGGTGACCTGGAACGTCGTGGTGCCGACGAAGGTGCGGGGGGTCTCGCTGAGCATCGGGATCTCCTCTTTGTGTTGTGGGTTGGTCGGTCACTTGCAGGGTTGTCTCGGCTTGCCGGGCTCACACCGGCGATTTCGCCAGGTCATATACCCCTATGGGGTATTGGTATCAGTATCTCTGGGACTTCGTCAAGTACCCCTTGGGGGTATCGCTGTCAGTGCCCATGCCCGTGCCCGTGCCCGCCGTGCTGCGGCTTGTCGTTCGGGACGGCGAGCAGGGTGAGCACGAACAGTCCGGCGAGCGCGGCGGCGGTGGCGTGGAAGGCGTTCGCGTAGCCGGCGATGAGCCCGGAGCGGGTGGCCAGGTTGCCCGCGACGGCGGTCAGCGCCGCGACGCCGAGAGCGGCGCCGATCTCGTGACCGGTCATCATCAGCCCGGACGCGAGCCCGGCCTTCTCCTCCGGCACCCGGCTCATGGCTGCGATCGCGATGGCGACGAACATCGGGCCGACGCCGGCGCCGACGACCAGGAAGCCCGGCAGGACGTCCGCGGCGTAGGAACCGCCGCCGGCGCTGCCGGCGAGCAACAGCACGCCGCCGGTCATCACGATCAGCCCGCTCGCGATCAACGTCCGCGGGCCGACCTCGCCGATCACGTGCGATGCAGCGGCGGCCGCGAGCGTGATGGCCCCGGCGAGCGGGAGGAACTCCAGGCCGGCCTGGACGGGGGAGGAGCCGATGACGCTCTGCAGGTACAGCGAGCTGAGGAAGATGCCGCCGACGACGACGCCGGTGACACCGGCCATCACCGCGGACGCCGACACCAGCGACCGGATCCGCCACGTGGCCGGGGGGACCAGCGCGTTCGGGGTGCGCCGTTCGAGGCGGCTGAACGTGCCGAGCAGCGCCGCGGAGCCGGCGAACGCGAGCCACGTGCGCTCGGCGGACCAGCCTGCGGAGCGGGTGTTCTCGATGGCGTACACGAGCAGCACCAGCCCGGCGACCAGCGTGGCCGCGCCGGGCGCGTCGAGGCGGCGCAGCGCGTCCGGGTTGCGCTGCCCGGCGGCAACCTTGCGCAGTGCGCCGGTGATCACCGCGATGCCGATCGGGACGTTGATGAAGAACACTGCACGCCAGCCGAGCGCGCTCGTCAGCGCACCGCCGAACAGCACGCCGGCCGCGATGCCGGTGCTGCCGATGGCGCCCCAGACCGCCAGGGCGGTCTGCCGCTGGCGGCCGGCGTAGGCGGTCATGATGATCGACAACGCCGCCGGGGTGAGCAGCGCGGCCCCGGCGCCTTGCCCGGCCCGCGCCGCGATCAGGGTGGCCGGCGTCTGCGCGAGACCGCTGACCAGCGATGCGGCGGTGAACGTGGTGACGCCGGTGAGGAAGGCGCGGCGGCGGTCGAACAGGTCGGCGATCCGTCCGCCGAGCAGCAGCAGGCCGCCGGACATCAGGACGTAGACGCTGACAACCCACTGGTAATCGGACGCGGTGAGGTGCAGGCCCCGGCTGATGCTGGGCAGCGCGACGTTCACGACGCTGACGTCCAGGATGACCATGAACTGCGCCGCGATCATCAGCGCGAATACCGTCCATGGCCGACGTGCCTCGCTCGGGCCACGGTCGTCGGCGTGCGGCGCCGGCTGGGTCGTGTGGTGGTGGTGGGCTGGGGACTTCGGCTCAGCGGCTACGTGGCTGGACATTGCGCGCTCCTTCAGGTCGGCGACTGCGTTGGCTGCCAGAGTCGCCGCCGCCCGGCCCGGTCACACCGGTGAAATCGCCAGGTTCGGCTACGTCACCCGGCCGATTCGGACTCGGTACCGTCGCTCGTGTGTTGGCCGGCCGGGACGCGGAGCGCGCGAGCATCGCGGAGTTGCTCGAAGCTGCGCGCGGGTCGTCCGGCGGCGCGCTCGTGGTCAGCGGTATGGCCGGCAGCGGGAAGTCGACGTTGCTGGCCGACGCGGCCTCTGCCGCGTCCGACATGACGGTTTTGCGCACTCAAGGCGTCGAGTCCGAGTCTCCGTTGGCGTTCGCGGCACTACAGCGGCTGTTGCGGCCGTTGCGCAAGAGCGTCGAGCACCTCCCCGGCCCGCAGCGGGTGGCGTTGCGCGCGACATGGGGTGAGGCAGAGGGCGAAGGCGACCGATATCTCGCCTTCCTCGGCAGCCTCAGCCTGCTCGCCGACGCTGCCGAGGAGCAACCGGTACTGGCTGTCGTCGACGACGCCCACTGGCTCGACGAGGCGACCGCCGCCGCGCTGCTCTTCGTGGCTCGGCGCCTGCAGGCGGAGCGCATCGCCCTGCTCTTCGCCGTGCGCAGCGATGCCGGCTTCGACAGCGGCGACCTGCCAACGCTCGCGTTGGGTGGCTTGCGCGGCGCCGCGGCCGGCGAACTGCTACGCGGCCGGGCGGATGTGGACGTCGACACCGCCGTGCGGGATCAGTTGATTGCCGCCACCGACGGCAACCCGCTCGCGCTTGCCGAGTTGGCCGGTGCGTTGTCCGCGGACCAACTGACCGGGCAGGCGGCCCTGCCGGACGAGCTGCCGCTGACCGGCGGCGTCGAGCGTGCGCTCCTCGACCGCGTCCGCCGGTTGCCGGGGGAGGCCCAGCGGTTCATGCTCGTCGCGGCAGCTGACGACACCGCCCGGGTGCCGGTGGTCCGCGTTGCTGCCGAGCGCCTCGACTCCGGTATCGATGCGCTGGACGTCGTGGAGCGAGCCGGGCTGCTGCGCGTCGACGGCGAGACCCTGATGCTCTATCACCCGCTGGTCCGCTCGGCGGTCTACCGGGCGGCGACGAGCGCGCAGCGACGCGCGGCGCATGCGGCGTTGGCCGATGCCCTCACCGGCGACGCCGACCGGCGCGCCTGGCATCTCGCCGCGGCGGCAGATCGACCGGACGAGGCAGTCGTCGCGGCATTGGACGAAGTGGCCGAACGCGCCGCCGGCCGCGGAGGGCACGAGGCCGCCGCTGCCGCGTGGGCGCGGGCGGCCGAGCTCACGGTCGACGACGCGGCCCGGGCGCGCCGTACGTACGCTGCCGCGCAATCCAGTTGGCTGGGCGGCAACCCGCCGCGGGCCGCGGCGCTGGCGCGGACCGCCGACGCCGACGCGACCGACCCGTTGCTCCGCAGCCGGATCCTGCTGCTGCGCGGCCAGATCGAGTGGAACACGTCCTCGCTGAACAACGGATACGAGTTCGTGCTCGCGGCGGCGCGCGCTGCAGTGGGCGTCGATGAGCTGATGGCGCGGCAGCTCGCCATGCTTGCCGCTTCGCTGTCGGCGTGGGGTGCGCGCGGTGCCGGGGACGTCGACCCGGCTGCGTTGGTCCCGCCCGCGCCGCCGGACGCGCCCGCCTCCGTCCGGATGATCATGGATCTGCTCGACGGTTTCACCGCGGTCAACGCCGGCTCTTGGGGCGCTGCGGTCGGGGCGATCCGCGCGGCGTTCCAGCTCTGTGAGGAGCACGGGGTCGAGATCGATCACGTGGTGCAACCCAACCTCGGCATCGCTGCCATGCACATCGACGACGATCCGATGGGGCTGCGACTGTACGACGAACAGCTCGCCGCCGCGCGCCGCTCGGGTGCGCTGGCCATGGCCGAGCACGCCCTGACGCGCGGTTTCCACTTCCAGGTCGCAACGGGCGCCTGGTCGCAGGCGGCGACGGCCGCGACCGAAGCGCTCACCCTGGCGGTGAGCACCGGCCAAACCGGGCTGACTGCGCTCCCGACGGCAGAACTCGGGCTGATGGCCGCACTCCGCGGCGACGCCGACGCGGCGGGCCGCCACCTTGCCGAGGTCGCCGCGATCCGGGAGAAGCACCCGATCGGCATCACCGACCGGTACGTCGCCGACCTCGCGCACTGGGGTCGAGCGCTGCTCGAGACGCGGCAACCGGCCGTCACGATGCAGCACCTGGAGCAGATCACGTCACCGGTGGTGCGCCGGCTGGCAGCGTTGGACCGCATCGAGTCCGCGGTCCGCGCCGAGCGCATCGAGCTGGCCCGGGCCTGGTGCGCGGAGGCGCAGCAGTTCGCCGAGGCAACCGGTACCGCGTCCGCGGTCGCGAACGCCGCGCACGCGTCGGCGCTGCTCGCCGAGGGGACGGACGTGGCGATGCACTTCGAGCGAGCGCTGGCCGCGCATCAGCAGTCGTCGCGCCGGCCGGACCGGGCCCGTACCGAACTCGCGTACGGGGAGTATCTGCGTCGCGTCCGTCGTCGGGTCGATGCCCGCGAGCACCTTCGCGCGGCGCTCGGAACGTTCGAAGAACTGGGTGCAACACCCGTTGCCGAGCGCGCCGCGCAGGAGCTGCGGGCGTCGGGGGAGACCGCTCGGCGTCGCGACGTCAGCACCGCCACCGGCCTGACCCCGCAGGAGCGGCAGGTCGCCGCCCTTGTGCGCCAGGGGCTGTCCAACCGGGACGCCGCCGCGCAGTTGTTCCTCAGCCCGCGCACCGTCGACTTCCACCTGCGCAACGTGTTCAGCAAGCTCGGCGTCGCCTCCCGCGCCGAACTCGCCGTGCTCCAGCTCGCCTGAGTGCGAGTGCTGACGTTGTGCGGATTTCGGCGCCATAATCCCGTAATCCGCACAAGATCACCGGCGGACGACGCGCACGCTGGCTCTGACGGCGTCGATACGGTTCCGGTCGCCGGCCCAGCTCCCTGTCACGGTGACGGATTTGATGGTGCCGATCTGCGCGGATCGGGCGACGGTAACGCGCACTGTGATCGGCATGTAGTCGCCGGCCGGGAGTTGAACCGTCGAGCCGGCGTTGGAGCGCATGGCCTTGGTGATGTCGAAACCGAGGCCGGTGTCGAAGAAGCGTGCCGATGATCCACGGCTCGCCGCGCTGCCGTGCAGCGTGAACGTGTCGGCGGTGTTGCCGTCGTTGTAGATCCGCACGTAGCAGGTGCGAGTCGTGTTCCGTGGCGCGCTCTTCGTCTTGGTCTGGCCGGCCGCGGTGTCGTTGTAGATGTTGTTGCCGATGTAGCCGGTCCGCGGCTGAGTGCTGATGAGCGCGTCGGGGCGTTGGTCGCTGGCGGCGATCGTGAGCGTGACGGTGGCCGGCGATCCGGTCGAGCTGCCGACGCCGGGATCACTGAGCGTGACGATTATCGTCTCGGCCGCCTCGGGCCGCCGGTCGTTGGTGATCGGCACCGGGATGGTGGCGCTCGTCTGTCCCGCTGCGAACCTGATGACGCCCGGGTCCAGCGTGAAGTCCTTGCCCGGCGTGGCGGTGCCGTCGGTCCGCGCGTAGTGAACGGTGGCTTCGGTGTCGGTGACGTCGCTTCGATTCACCACCAGCCGTGCCACGCCGACGTTCTCGGCCGTTGTGCGGCGCTGCTTCGCGAAACTGACCACTGAGCGGTCCACCACCAGAGCCAGGCTGTGCCGCGTCCCCGCGGACACCTGCGTCACTCCGTTGAGTCCTGCCGGCATGGTCGTCCCGCCGTAGGAGTCCTCGGGCCAGCTGACGACGGTGCCGTCGGCTTTCAGGGCGACGCTGTGGGTTGCGCCGGCGGCAACTTGGGCCACGTTGGTGAGCCCGGTCGGGACGTTGGCTTGTCCGTAGGTGTCGTCACCCCAGGCGACGACGGTGCCATTGGCCTTGAGGGCGAGGCTGTAGGCGGCGCCGGCGGCAACCTGGGTGACGTTGGTGAGCCCGGGCGGGACATCGCTTTGTCCGTAGCTGTTGTCGCCCCAGGCGACAACGGTGCCGTCGGCTTCGAGGGCGAGGCTGTGCAACCCGCCGGCGGCGACCTGGGTCACGGTGGTGAGCCCGGTCGGGACGTTGGTTTGCCCGTAGGTGTTGTCACCCCAGGCGACGACGGTGCCGTCGGCCTTGAGGGCCAGGCTGTGCAGTCCGCCTCCTGCCACCTGGCTCACGCCGGTGAGCCCGGCCGGCACGTTGGTTTGCCCGTACTTGCCGTCGCCCCATGCCACGACGGTGCCGTCGTCCTTTAACGCCAGGCTGTGCACCTTGCCCGCTGCCACCTGGGCCACGCCGGTGAGTCCTGCCGGGACGCTCGTCTGCCCCTCCTTGTCGTTGCCCCACGCCACGACGGTGCCGTCGTCGGTCAACGCCAGCGTGTGGAACCCGCCGGCGGCGATGTCGGCGATGTCGGTCAGCCCGGCCGGCGGC
The DNA here is from genome assembly GCA_035642535.1 of Jatrophihabitans sp. GTDB lineage: Bacteria > Actinomycetota > Actinomycetes > Mycobacteriales > Jatrophihabitantaceae > Jatrophihabitans. Next base: position 68,896 of record DASQSE010000124.1, read on the forward strand.
AGGGCTTGTCCCCAGCGGTCGTCACCCCACCCGACGGCGGTGCCGGCGGAGGTCGTTTCCCCGTGCGCCACGTCGCCCGCTGAGATGACCGCGAAGGACGTGACGACCGCCGCAAAGGTCAACCCCGTCCGGAGCAGTGTCACGTCTGTCCCGGCTGACCGGCGGTCCGGCACTCGGCGGCGCCACTGCAGCTGGTCAGCGCCGCCAGCGACGCGTCCAAGGTGCTGATCCGGTCGACGGACAGCGTCCCGGCGATGTTGTTCAGCTCGTACGGATCGACGGTGCGGTCGTAGTACTCGCGCTCACCGTCTTGGTAGTGCACATAGGTGAACTGTTTGCTGCGCAGTGCCGCGTAGCTGGGCACATTGCCGCCCGTCGGCGGCTGCCAGTCCGGGTCGTTCTGGTACTCCGTGAAGTCCTGGCCGTGGTGCTCGACCAACGCCAGGGTGCGCCAGTGAGCCGCGCTGCGCCCGTGCAACAGGCCGACGAAGCTGGCACCGTCGCGGCCCGGATCGGGCGTCCAACCCGCGAGCTGCTCGAACGTGGGCGCCAGGTCGATGTTCTGCACCATCGCGTTCCGAACCCGACCGGCCGCGATGCCTGGCCCCGCGATGATCAGCGGCACGTTCGCGTCGGTGTCGAACGCGGTCGTCTTCCCACTGGTCAGGCGGTACTCGCCGAGGTGGAAGCCGTTGTCCGAGGTGAATACGAACACCGTGTTGGACAGCTGCCCCGAACGGCGAAGCTGGTCGCGCAGGTGCCCGACCGCACGGTCGACGGACTGCACGCTCTGCGCCCGCTGCCGGAAGGTGCTGTCGATCACGGAGACCTCGTCCGCCGTGAGCGGGTCGTGGCCCGCGAGCCAGTTCGGCGCTTTGCGGGGAGTCGTGTTCCAGGCGGGCGTGCGAGGTGCGCGCAGCCCTGGGAACAGGTCGCGGTCGCCATAGGCCGGCGTGTACGGCGAGTGCGGCGCGAAGGTGGACAGCTCAAGGAAGAACGGCTTGTCCGCCGCGGCGGAGCGCGCGATGAATCGCTGGCCCAGCTGGTCCAGGACCCGGACGCCGTAATCGCGCGCTGCGTTTCCGAAGTGCACGACGCGGTGGTTGAAGTTCAGGTCGTAGTCGAACTCGGCGTAGGCTTCGCCGGCGACCGCCCAGGTCGTCCAACCTGGTGCGACATAGTTGCCGCCCGGCGCGGGTGTGCCCGGCCAGCCGATCTGGCTCGGGTTCAGGTACCCGCTGGCCGATGTCGGCGAGTAGCCGTTCAGGTACTTGCCCATCATCGCAGTCCGGTACCCGGCGCGCTTGAGTGCGAGGGCGAAGCTCAGTCGGTCGTCCCCGTGCATTTGAAACGCGCCGAACCCGCCGGACGGGCCCTCGTTCGCGAACACGCCGGTGTTGTGCGGGTACCTGCCGGTGAGGATCGAACTGCGCGACGGGCAGCACAGCGAGTTCGTGACCGTGTAGTTGGTGAACGTCATGCCGGCCGCCTTCAGCGCCCGGACGTGCGGCATGTACCGCACCAGGTTCTTCGTCAGATCGTCGGTGAGGACCATGACGATGTTCGGACGCCGGTGGCCGGTAGCCGCCGCAGTCGACGATCCGGCGCCCAAGCCGGCCGCGACCAGCAGGCCGCCGGTGAGTAGCGGTGTCGCAAGCGCAACGACAACACGCCGAGTGCGAAGCACGCGGTCGAACCCTCCCCAGGCAACATCAAAAGCGGCAAGATCATAAAGATCTGCAGACGCCCGCTGCAACCACAACCACGAGACGCCGCATCGAGTCTGGAGCCGCCCAACTCGCCCGAACAGGGCCAAACGGCCCGTTTCGTTGGATCAAGGGCCCGACCGCCGCTGAAGCTAGGGCAGTGTCGAGTGGAAGTTGTACGTCCCCGACCCGACGTGCAGTTGCAGGCAGGAGCCCTGCCTGCCGACCACGGTTACGCCGCTCGCGCTGCCGATCGGTACTCCGCTCTCGGTCACCGACTGGGCGCTGGTGGCCGGGACACACACCGATGCCTGCGAGCCGACCGGGACCTTGGCGGTGAAGTCAAGGCTCGACCCGGAGCGGGTCCAGTCCGAACTCACCCGCCCCAGTGGCGTCGTCTCGTAGCCCGACGCATGGGTGAGGTCGCCGACCGGACTCGGGTTGATCGCGACCGTGCGGAAGGCGGGCGACGTGGGCTGGATCCCGGCGACGCCGTTGAACAGCCAGTCGTCGACCGTGCCCATGAAGGCGTGGTCGCGGGAGCGGGCGGAGGTGCACGAAGCGTCTTCCCACGCCTCCCACATGGTGGTGGCGCCGCACTGCAGGAACCACTGTCCCCAGCCGGGAGCGGTCGGGTTGGTGGCGACCTGGTAGGCGAGGTCGGCCTGGCCGAACTCGGTCAGCACCGGGAGGATGTACTTCGATCCGTTGGCACCGGTCGCCAGATGGTTGCCCTTGGCTTTGACATCTGCGATCAAGCCGTCCGCGATCGCCTGCCGCTCGCCGTCCGGAGCCAGCTCGAACGCCAGACCGAACACGTTGGCCGTCTGGTCGTAGGCGGTCGAGGTGATCGGGCCGTTCGGTCCACCTGTCGCGTGCGAGACCAGTCCGAGCGGGTCACGGTATCTGTGGTCGGTCGAGTCGTAGAACATGTCGTTGACCGCGCTCCGGATGGTTGCGGCGAGGCCGTTGTACTTGCTCGCGCCGGCGCTGTTGCCGATGGCAGCGGCCATGGTCGCGAGGTCCTTGGCCTCGCGGTAGAGGAACATGCTGCCGAGCATCTCGCTGGAGGGCGGGTTGGCGTTCGGCGGCACGACCCAGTCGCCCCACGTGTTCCCCTGGTAGATGTAGCCCGACGACGCGATCTGGTTGGCCAGGTCGTCCACGTAGGCGGCCATGTGGCCGTAGTCGCGATGGATCACGGCGAGATCGTCGTACTGCTGGAACATGTCGTATTCGATCAGCAGGAACGAGCCGCCCCACAGCGGGTCGACGTTGTCGCTACCGGGCGACGTAGGCACCAGCCACGCAATGTTCCCGGCCGGATCCTGCGAGTCGTCGAAGTTCTGCATCATGTGGTCGTAGTAGGCAGCCGCGTCGAAGTTGTCCATCTCCGACGTGGCGTAGTCGCCGTTGTCGTTCGTCCAGCCGCCCTTCTCGTACACCGGTGTGTCGCTGCCGAAGGAGTACTGGTTGTTGAGGATCGTGTTCCGCATCGCGACGTGCATCCGGTTCAGCAGGTCGCTCGAACTTGCGAAGTCACCCGCTGTGGGCAGCGCGGTGTGCACCACCACCCCGGTGGCCGACACGACATCCGGAGGCGGCGTGCCAGGATCGGTCGAGACCTGGACGTACTGGTAGCCCTTCCAGCCGTACTTCGGCTCGTACGTCTCCGGGCCACCGCCCTTGAGGATGTAGGTGTCCGTCTGGTTACCGCCGCCCTCACTCTGGACCGTGCCGTCCGGGTTGAGCTGCTCGGAGTACTTGATCTGCACCCGGGTGCCGGCACTGCCCTGCAGCGTCATCCGCGCCCATCCTGACGTGATGAGCCCGAAGTCGTAGACCTTCGACGGCCCGGGCGGGCTCTGGACGTTGCTGTCCCACGGTCCACCGCCGTACGGCGCCTGGACGATCGCCGCCGGCCACGACGAGTCGTCGAAGTTGATCGTGTTCCAGCCGTCGGGCGGCGTGGCGGGTGTCCCGGCAAGTGCCTTCCAGCTGCCGTCAGTGACGATCCGCGTCGTGTCGAGTTGCGCGACGGCGATGACGCTGGCCGGGCTGGTGTCGAGCGCGATGCCCTCTGTCGCGATCACGTTCGTGCCCGCCACCAGCAGCGACCTGATGTCGTTGACCTGCGACGTCTGCCACTCGTTGGTCACGGTGCCCGGCGCGCTCGAGACCAGCGTGCCGTTCACGTACGTCTTATGGCCATCATCCGCGTTGACGCGCAGCACGGCGCTCGCGATGGACGACGGATCCGCGACGGTAAACGTCTTGCGCATGAAGATGTTGCCCTGTGGTGCGCCGTTGCTAGCACCCGTCGTGTTCCATATCCAATTCGCGGTCGGCGTGCCGGTGTAGGAGGGGACGGGCACGTTGACGCCCGGCAGGTCGGTGACCTTGACGGGATCAATGTTCGCGGTCCGCTTGATCGGCGGGATCAGTTGCGCGCGCAGCACCCCGGCCGGCGCTGCCACCGCGTGCAGGTTGGTGCCCCACGGCGCTATGCCGAACGGGCCTTGCGCGATCGCCGCGGGCCACGACGAGTCGTCGAAGTTGATCGTGTTCCAGCCGTCGGGCGGTGTGGCGGGTGTCCCGGGAAGTGCCTTCCAGGTCCCGTCGGTCACGATGCGCGTCGTGTCGAGTTGCGCGACGGCGATGACGCTGCTCGCGTTGGGCGCCGCCGAGGTGGCGGCGATGGCGATCACGTTCGCGCCCGGCACGAGCAGTGACTTGATGTCGCTGACCTGCGATCTCTGCCATCCGTTTTCGACGTCGGCCGGCGAACTGGAGACCTGGGTTCCGTTCACATACGTCGTGTGGCCGTCATCCGCGTTGACGCGCAGGACTGCGCTCGAGATCGACGACGGATCCGACACCGTGAACGTCTTCCGCAGGTAGATCGTCCCCACCGGCGCGTTGTTGTTCGCGTTCGCCGTGTTCCAGATCCAGTTCGCGGTCGGCGTGCCAGTGTACGAGGGGACCGGCTCGTCCGCCCCGGGCAGCACCGCGGCACCGGCCCAACCGCCGTCGTCGTAGCCGGCTCGCGTCCACCCCGGCTTCTCCAGGCGCGCGTCATATGTCTCGACCGCGGGCGAGTTGGCAGTCGTGGGTCCGGTCGAGACCTTCCATGAAGCGTCACTGACGACACGCTTCGCGGTGCCGTCGGCGTACCAAACGTCGAGTTGGAGCTTCAGGGTGGGCTGCGCCGGTTGCCAAGGCTCGCCACTGGTCGGATAGTCGTCTGCGCCGCCGGCGTAGAAGCCGTCACCGAGACTTACCGCGAGCGCGTCGCTGCCGGTGTGCACCAGTTGGGTGGCGTCGTAGGTGGTGTAGTCCACGGTCTTGTTGTAGGTGGTGAAGGCCGTGTCGAGCACGTGATCGCTGACGGGATGCCCGTTGACGAACAGGTAGGGGTAGCTGAGCCCTGCCACATACAGCCGGGCCTTGGTGATCGTCCCGGTCCCCAGCGCGAACTCCTTGCGCAGCAGCAACTCGGATCCGCTCGTCGGGCTCGGATCTCCGATCCAGCTGCCCTGGAACTGGCCGGGAGCAAGGAACGCGGTCTCGAACCAGGCGGCGGATTGGCTCCACGGGGAGACCAGCCCATGGTTGTCCCACACCCGGACCTGCCAGTAGTAGCGCGTTTGCGGGGCGAGCGCCGGACCGGCGTAGCGGACGTCGAACGACTGGTCAGAGCTCACCGCACCCGAGTCCCAGAACAGGTTCTTGCCGGTTTGCAGGCTGTTGTTGTCGGTTGCGACGCGGATCTGGTACTTGCTCTGGGAGACGCCGCGCGCCGCCGAGGTGATGACCCAACCCAGCAGCGGACGGCCGGTGTCGATGCCGAGTGGGTTGGTCATGTGTTCGGTGGTCAGCGACCCGACCTGCGGCGGGGGTGAATCCGCGGAACTCGCAGCCGGCGCGGCTATGTCCACGACGAACCAGCCGATCAGCATCGCGACGAGAGTGAGCACTAGAGCTGACCATCGACGGGTCGGACGTCGGCTCATCCGAAACAGAGACATGGCAGCCTCCTAGGCGCAGCGCGGCATTCGTTTCGGACCTTGACAGGCGCGCTCGGCGATACGCAATAAACGCGACAAATATGACCGAATGCGGCCAGGCGCGATCGGGGCGAGCCGACCGCGGCGCGTGGGTGCGTTCTCAGTACGGCAGGCCGCCGCCGGCTTGATCACGTTTTCCTGCGTTATGGTCGCTTCACGCGCCGCACAACGTACATAACCCAGGAAAACCTGATCGTCAGGACCCGCCCAGCAGCGAGCGATCGCCGCTTCCTGCCGACGTCACCTCTGTCTGAGGTCGAGTCCTGCCTGCCGCATCCGCGTCCTGAGCAGCTTCCGGATCAATGACCGCGGCAGAGGTCTGTCGACGGCGAAGTGCAGGGACCCGCTCGTCCGCGTGTAGGCGCGGGTCTCGTCGGTCAGCTCCGTCAAGACCGAGCCGCTGTGCGGCAGGTAGCTCAGGTGGTACTTGAACGCGGCCAGGCCTGCCACCGTCGTGCCCCGCACCTTGAACGCCGGCATGGCGTAGGAGAGGCATTGCTCCGCGTCCGGGATTACCTCGAGGATGCGCCGACGCATCTCCTCCAGCGTGCTCCGCTTGGGTTCCTCGACGCCGCTGAGGTAGCGGTCGATGTCTTCGGCCGTCATAACGCATCCGCGACGTCGAGTGCGACGTCGTACTCGGCGACCGCCGAGGTCTCCCATGATCGGCGCTTGACCAGGTGCAGCCGGGCCGGGCCGGGTCGTAGTGGCGAGAAGGTCAGTCGGCGTATGCCGCTCGCTCCGACCGGGCGTTCGGGGCCCTCGTAACGGTCGGCGGTGAGCTGAAGCAGGGCAGTGTCGATGTCGGCGTGCCAGCGGTAGCCGGTGGTGGGGTTCTCGGTCAGCGCGACGGTGATCTCGTCGCCGACTCGCACCTGGCGGACCCCACCCGAGTCGTGCTCCGTCAGATCGAGCTGCACCGCGCGACCGTACCGTGGATCAGTTCTGTATCAGCGGCCTCCGCGGCGGGCTCTTGTAGCTCGAGCAGGCGGTGCAGCATGCTCATCCCAACAACGAGCCACGGGGGTCGGTCATATGTTCAGTGGTCTGCTGGAAACCGGGCAGCTGTATTTCAAGTACGACGAGGTCCCGCGCGAGGGCGCCAGGCTGGGCCGCAACATGTGGCTCGATTCGCGGAGTCTCGCCCACATGGTCGAGAACGACGTCCACGAAATGAGCCAGCCGCTCAACGGTCAATCCTGGGAGCGGGTGCTCGCCGTGCTCGACCAGGGCCAGCTCGGCTCATGCACCGGCAACGCGGGCACCGGCGCGCTCGGTACGCAGCCCTTCTACGACGCGGTCGGGCGCGAGGTGCTGCCGTCGACCATCGACGCCGGCGAGGCAGAGAAGTTCGCCGTCCAGCTCTACTCCGATGCGACGGTCGTGGACGGCTATCCGGGCGACTACCCGCCGGAGGACACCGGTTCGTCCGGGCTGGCCATCTGCAAGGTGCTCAAGACCCGCGGCACGATCACCGGCTACCGGTGGGCTCGTTCGGCGTACGGCTTCCTGCGCCTGCTTCAGAACGGCCCCGTGCTCCAGGGCATGCCCTGGTACAACGCCTTCTTCGACCCCGACCAGGACGGCTTCATCGACAGCAACCCGTCCTGGACGTCGAGCGGCGTGGCGGGCGGTCACGAGGTCGAGGCAGTCGGCGTCGAACTCGACACCGCAGACGCATTCAACAGCGTGATCACCTACGTCAACAGCTGGGGCACCGGATGGGGCGACGCGGGACGGTTCCGGATGCGCCTGCGCACCTACGAACAGCTCAGCGGCATCGACCTCAAGCAGTACGTGATCTAGAACCGGCCGATGACGATTTCGCGCGGCGATCTCTGGGAGTACGACCCCGGACCGCACAAGACGAGTGGCTGGCCGGAGTTGTTCGCCGCGACGCCCAACTACCGCGGCTTGGGCATTGCGGTCACCGGGGGCGAGGCCTTCCGCTGGCACTTCGGTCCGATGTTCTACCGAGGCCGCTTGGACGGCTCGGCCCGCGTGCTGGTGATCGGCCAGGAAGGTGCGCAGGACGAGTCGTTGTCGCACCGTTCATTCACCGGTGGCACGGGTGCGCGCATGCAACACCTGCTCAACCACGTCGGCATCGCGCGGTCGTACCTCTTCCTGAACACGTTCGTGTACCCGATCTTCGGGCAGTACGACGACACGCTGCGCGGCTTGGCTCAGAATCCGATCTCGCCGATCGTGGTGCACCGCCACCGCATGTTCGACAAGGTCGCCGACGGCGATCTGCGGTTGGTCATCGCGGTCGGCGAGGCGGCGAAGGAATCGGTGACGACCTGGATCGCCGCGCATGGCGGCACAGCCGATCCGGCGCATCTGGAAGCTGCGTCGTGCGGAGGGCTGTTGTCGGGGGTGCGGTTCCTCGGCGTCCTGCACCCGGGCGGCATCACGGGTGGTGGCGAGACCGCGATCAAGGCCGACTTCGTCCGGGCCGTGAACCAGATCAAGAGCTGGGTCGACGCGGATGCGGGTTGGCTGCCCGCCGACACCGGGGCGACCCGCGATCTGACTTTGCCGTTCCTCTATGCCAGTGATCCGGCGCCGTATCGCGACTTCGCGTTCGGCACCTGTCCGCGACTCGGACGCGGTGCCACGTCGTCCAACCGCGGCGATGGCCAGCGCAGCATCCAGCTCTTCTCGGCGCGCGGGTCGTACAACGCGGAAGGCGCCTCGCTGACCTACGACGACACCGCCGTGGGATCCGCGGACGGCTACACCGACGATTCCGGCGACATCCCGGTCGAGCCGCCGCGGCATTTCTCGCACCACTACGACTTCGGCCCGTCCTCGACCTACGCCCGACTGCTGATGGGCGGACAAACCGGTTTGGCCTGGCCGGACTTCTCGGCGCTGGGGGTCACCTCGGACGCGTCGTTCGGCACCGGCGCGATCTACCGTGGCCGGTTTACGTCCGTCAGTCTCGGAATCCTCGCCGACCCGGACACGCAGGACGACTTGCTCACCGGCCGCGCCCTGTGCGGTGAGTCGGGTCAGCGGCTGCAGGCGCTGCTCACTGCAGCCGGCCTGACCACCCGATACCTGATCATGCGCACCCTTCCGGTCGACGTCAGCGACCTCAGCGCCACTCAGCGCGACGCATTGGTGGACAACGCCGCGGTGCAGGCGCTGCACCGTGAAGTCCTGCGCCGGGTCGCCGCGGCGAACAGCGGGCTCGCCGCGCTGCTCACGGTCGGCCCGGGCGCCGCCCGGCTCGCTGCGCACGTCGCGCCGACCGGACTCCAGGTGATCAGCCTGCCGGCCTGGTCGGAGGCGGCGCGCGGCGCGTGGCAATCGGGACTCGACACGCTGTCCGGGCTCACCTACCGCAAGGATCTGTCGACGGCGACGTTCCAGCTACCCGCCGGGCGCGGACGGATCCCGCCCGCCGACCTGCCGATCGGCACCCCGCTGTGGGTCGGCACGTCCGGCAACCGGGCGAGCCGGCCGATCGACCAGGACACCCACCACCGATCGCCGGACTACATGAAGCTGTACCTGCCGATGTGGGTCAACGACCTCGACGCACCGCCGCTCTCGGCGGCTGATGCCGCACTCGTCAGCAAGCTGCAGACGTAGCGGGCGATCACGGACGGGTGCGGGGTACAGAGACGCGTCCTAGCTGCGGCGGTAACGCGCCAGCCCCTGCTTGATCGGCGGCGGCACGTTCGGTTCGTCGGCCAGGGTGTCGTAGAAGGCGGGGTTGTCGACCGCGGTCAACGGATCGAGGGTCAGTGACGGCAACGGCCCGGCGATGCTGACCGCGGTTCGCGCTGCCGCGACGGTGCGCGTGGGCGGCAGGTTGGGCCCGGTGAGCTGACCGTTGAGCGGCAGGTGGTGCCGCGGGCTCTCCTGGTTGTCGACCAGGCCGGCCACCGCCAGGCGCACGCCCGGCGCTGCGACGGCCATCGCCGTCCCGGCCGGCTGCCCGGGAAGGTCGTGCAACGCTTGGCGCAACCGCGCGATCGCCTCGTCGGCGCTGACCAGATCGACGTCCGGGTCAGCCGTCGCCTGCTCCAGGTTCAGCAGGCAGGTGTGCTCACCGACGCGCACGTTGGGCGCGGTGGCCGGTACGCCGAGCTCGGTCATCACCCGCGTGATACCGGCCCGCGGCACACCGTTGATCATCACCAGATACACGGCGGCTTCGGTCGCGTCGACGAGCCTGCTGTACGGGTCGCCGGTCTTGCCGTCCACGACGATCAGGTCGGCTCGTTTGCCTGCCTCGAGGCTGCCGATGTGCGCGCCCCAGCCGACCATCGCCGCTGGGTTCCGGGTGGCCATCGCCACCAGGTCGGCATCGCTGACATCGACGCCGCGGAATTCGGCGGTCAGTCGGGCGACCTTCAGCTCACCGAGCAGGTTCTTGCTGCCCGATGGTGCCCAGTCCGAGCCGAGCGCCACCGGCACCTGATGCGCGAGCGCGGCGCCGATGTTCGCGGTCTTGCCGTACAGCAGCAGATTCGACAGCGGCGACCACACCATGCTGCCGTGATTCGCGGCGAGCACCGCGAAGTCGTCCGCGTGCAGCGCGGCGCAGTGAATGCCGATCAGGTTCTCGGTGATCGCCCACTCGCCCGGTTTGAACTGCAACGCCGCGAAATGGTTGTGCGCGGCGTCGTCGGTGTCGGCGCCCTCGGCCAGGTGCAGGATCATCTTCTTGCCCGACGAGATGCGTTCCCGGAATTTCTCGGCGTCGGACGCGTCCACGTCGGCGATGTGCGTGACCGCCGGCGGCAGATCCGGGTCGCCGGTCGACTCGACATTGCGGACCAGCCCGCGGAAGTGCTTGATGATGCCGCTCGCGCTGGCCAGCGTCACGCCTTGGCTGGTGGTGGTCCCGCCCAGCAGGCAACGCAGCTCGACATAGCGCACCACCGCGGCCACCAGCGCCGGATCCTTGCCCAGCACCTGCATCGGCCCGGTGATCAACCGGTGATAGTCCGGCGTCGAGGGCCCGGACCACTGATCCCGATTCGCGAACTGCCGAGGGACCGACCACAACCCCAGCACGTCGTAGGGCAGGTGGTTGTGCAGCTCGATCAGCCCTGGATAGATCGTGCCGCCGGACGCGACCACCCGCACGTCCTCGAACCCCACCGGGACCCCGTCACCAACCGCGCGGACGTCCGCAATCGAGCCGTTCACGCCGAACACGACACCGTCGTCGACCACCCGCCGCGCGCCATCCATCGTCACCACCCGACCGGCCAGCGCGAACGCCGCCCCGGTCGCGGGATCGATCGGCGAACCTCCCACCGTGCACCCCCGTTTCAAGACCATCCGCCAGCGCGGGTTCCGGCGACCGCGCTTACCTGGCAGTCTGCCTACACGACCACGACCGAGACCGCCAGCCTGGCTTCTTCGGACTCCGGCGGCTCGCCTCGGTTCGTGGGAATGGACAACGTTCGTTCGAGCCGGGGAGATTGGGATGGAATCGTTCGGTCCTGTGTCACGTGCCAGCGACGTCGGCAAGCCGGCGGATGTCGTGCTCGAAGGTGGCGGCGTCAAAGGGATCGGGCTGGCCGGCGCGATCCTCAAGCTGGACGAGGCGGGTTACACGTTCCAGCGGATCGCCGGCACCAGCGCCGGAGCTATCGCCGCCGCGATCGTCGCCGCGCTGGTGAGGGCGGGCGAGCCGGTCGCGAAACTCGCCGACGTCCTCAAGACGATCGAGTACGGGAAGTTCATGGCGGAGAGCCGGCTGCGCAGCATGCTGGGCCCGGCCGCCGACGCGGAGCATCTGCTGCTGCACATGGGTCTCTACGACGGCGACTACCTCGTCGAATGGCTCGACGGCGTGCTGGAGGGTATCGGGATCACGACGTTCGGCGATCTCGCGCTCGACGACCCCGCCGCCGACACCAGGTGGACGCCGTCGCAGCGCTTCTCGCTCGTCGTGCACACCAGCGACCTCACCCGCGGCAAGCTGGTCCGGCTGCCCTGGGACTATCCGGAGTACGGGCTCGAGCCGGCCGACCAGAAGATCTCGGCGGCGGTGCGCGCATCGATGTCGATTCCGTTCTTCTTCGAGCCGGTCAAGTTCAACGCGCCGGAGACCGCCCACTACAAGGCCGGCCACGTGACCTGGGTGGACGGCGGACTGCTCGACAACTACCCGGTCGACGTGTTCGACCGCACCGACGGTGCGCCGTCGCGCTGGCCGACGGTCGGCATCAAGCTCTCGGCAGAGAAGACCGTGCAGCAGCACCCCGCCGACGTGCACGGCGTGATCGGCGAAGCCATCGCCTGCCTACGCACCGCGCTATCGAACGCCGATCGCACCTACGTCGACGACGCGAAAGCCAAGCGCACCATCTTCGTCGACACCATGGGCATCGCGGCGACCGACTTCCACCTCACCGAGGAGCAGCAAACCGGCCTCTACAACAACGGCCGCAGCGCCGCCGAGAAATGGATCGGCGCACTACCACCGGCGCAGCCCGCGGCAGCACCGACCGCAGCCGCGCAGTGACGGCGCTCGGTCAGTCGGTGGCGGGGTACTCGAAGAAGCCGCGGCCGGCCTTCTTGCCGAGCAGGCCGGCATCGACCATCCGTCTCAGCAGCGGCGACGGCGAGTAGAGCGGCTCTTTGAACTCGGCGTACATCGCGTTCGCCACGGCGGCTGTCGTATCGACGCCGATGAGGTCGATGAGGCGTAACGGCCCCATTGGATGACCGCAGCCGAGCACCATGCCGTTGTCGATGTCCTCGGCCGTCGCGAACCCCGATTCGAGCATGCGGACGGCGGACAGCAGGTACGGGATCAGCAACGCGTTGACGACGAACCCGGCGCGGTCCTGTGACCACACAGCGACCTTGTCGAGCGTCCCGACCGCGAACTCCTCCGCTCGCTGCGTCGTCTTCGCCGACGAGGTGAGGGTGGGGATGAGCTCGACCAGCTCCATCACCGGGACGGGGTTGAAGAAATGAATGCCGATCACGTTGCTCGGCCGCGTGGTAGCGACGGCCAGCGTCATGATCGGGATGGATGACGTGTTCGATGCCAGCAGCGCGTCCTCGTTGGCGACGATGTCGTCCAGCTGACCGAACAGCTCCACCTTCAGCGCTTCGTCCTCCGCCACGGCCTCGATGACGAGCTCGCGATCCTCCAGCATGTGCAGGTCGACGCCGTATCGGATGCGACGGGCAGCGGCCTCGGCGCCGGACCGATCCAGCTTCCCGTGGCCCACCGCGCGCTCCAGCGACCGCTCAACTCGGGCGCGCGCGCGATCCGAGGCGGCGGCATCGCGCTCCACCAGGATCACGTCGAGTTCGCTCCGTGCGCACACCGCGGCGATTCCGGCGCCCATGAGCCCACCACCCACGACGCCGATCAGCTGCTCTGCCACGCTCAGCTACCTTCCCGTGGCAGCACCACATCGACGATCTGATCACCCGAGACGAGTACGGCTCGAACCTCGCCTTCGGGTGTCGTGTAGCAGGCCACGTCGGACGCAGGCAGCGAGACCATCGGTTCGCCGACGTGCGGGGTATCAGTTGCGTACCGCAGAACGAACAAGTCACCGGTGTCGGTGAGCGCCGCAACGCACCGCCCCTCCGCCGGATCGTCGGTGTAGCAGGCGTTGACGCAGCGCAGCCGGGGAAGCCGGGCCAGTTCACGACGGCTCGCCGGCTGATACCGGCCGTACCCGATCTCGATGACGGCGCCCGTCGCGTCGGCCACGATCACGAAACGGTTCTGACCGTCGGCCCAGAGGGCAGCGATGTCGACCGCGCTCGCGATGCGGCCGACCACGATCGGGTCCTCGCGCTCGTCCGCCGCTGGACTCGGCACGTGCTCGGCGGCGGCCGCGCCCGGCCCGGACATCGCCGCGACGTCGGCGCGATAGGACGCGGCCACGGCGTGCGTGACCGTATGGAACGGCTGATCGGTGATTTCTCCGTCGCCGGCCAGCACGATGCCGTGGTGGTGATCGTCGTAGCCGGCGATACGCAGCGCGCCGGGCACGTTGCGCTGGAGCGTCCGCGTCCACGCGTGCCGGCCATCCTGGATGAAGTGCCATACGTCGCCACCGGCGCCGATGACGATGACGTTCCGGACGTCGTTCACGTCGCTCCAGAACGCGGTCACGTCGCGCGCACCGGGCACAGTTCCGATCACCTGGCTGCCTCGGGGGCCGCTGCTGCCGTAGCTCAGGTCAAGGAGCGTGCCATCCTGCTGGAGCAACACGGCGTGGTACAGGCCGTCGTCGGCCGAGCAGAACGCATCGCAGGCGACGACGTCACTCACTCGGTCGAGCTTCGAAATACTGGCTGCGGGTAGTTCCATCGTACGAGGATATCAGCGAGCGATATCGAAAACGGGTTGTGAGGCGCCCCTAGGACTACGGCCGCGCACCAGCCCGCCGGGACAGCAGCGGCAGCAGCCCGACCATGCCCGTCCAACCGGTCTGGTGACTCGCGCCGATCCCGGCGCCGTTGTCGCCATGGAAATACTCGTAGAAGAGCACGAGATCGCGCCAATGCGGATCGGTCTGTAGGACGGGCTGACCGCCGTGCACGGGGCGCCGGCCCTCGCAGTCGGTGCGGAACGTACTCATGAGCCGCTCGCTGAGCTCGTTCGCGACCTCGTACAGGGTGCACTGCCGACCGGACCCGGTCGGGCACTCCACCGTGAACCCGTCGCCGAAGTACCCGTGCAGGTTCAGCAGCGCGCGGATGAGCATCACGTTGATCGGGAACCAGACCGGGCCGCGCCAGTTCGAGTTACCGCCGAACATGCCGCTGTCGGATTCGGCCGGCAGGTACGCGACGCGGTACTCCTGCCCGTCCAGATTCAGGACGTACGGGTGATCGGCGTGCCAGCGCGAGAGCGAGCGGATGCCGTATGGGCCGAGGAACTCCGCTTCGTCGAGCATCCGGGCCAGGATCCGGCGCAACCGGGTCTCGTCGAACAGCGCGGCCAGTACCGGCCCGGTCTCGTGCACCTGCCGCCCGCGCCCCCATAGCGCGGCCGTCAGCGCGGGATGCCGGGCGAGGAACTCGGCGGCCCCGCGCGCCAGTTCGGGGAACTCGGCACGCACGTCGGCAGGTTTGACCGTCGAGGCCGCGAGCGGCAGCAGTCCGACGATCGAACGGACCTTGAGCGGAACCGAACCGCCGTCGGGCAGCCGCAGCACGTCGTAGAAGAACCCGTCCTCCTCGTCCCACAGGCTCGTACCGCCGGGGCCGATGTGGTTGATCGCGGCGGCGATCCACGCGAAGTTCTCCAGCAGGGCCTGCGCCTGCTCCACGTAGACGGGATTCGTCCGCGCCAGTTCGAGCGCGATGGCCCCCATGTGCTGGCAGTACAGCGCCATCCACGCCGTGCCGTCGGCCTGGTCGATGTGCCCCCCGGTCGGGAGTGCCGCGCTGCGGTCGAACACGCCGATGTTGTCGAGGCCGAGGAAGCCGCCCTGGAAGATGTTCCGGTTGTCCGCGTCCTTACGGTTCAGCCACCAGCCGAAGTTGCGCAGCAGCTTGTGGAACGCGCGTTCCAGAAACACCCGGTCGGCGCGGCCCGTCATGAGCTTCTCGATCTCGTAGACCGGCAGCGTCGCCCAGGCGTGCACCGGCGGGTTCACGTCGCTGAAGTTCCACTCGTAGGCAGGCAGTTGGCCGTTCGGGTGGAGGTAGCGGCCGTTCAGCAGGAGGTCGACCTGCTGCTTGGCGCAGGTCACGTCCACGGGCGCCAGGGCCACGGCGTGGAAGGCGAGGTCCCACGCGGCGAACCAGGGGTATTCCCACTTGTCCGGCATGGCGATGATGTCGTCGGCGACCAGGTGCCGCCACTCGCCGTTGCGTAACTCGGTCGGCGCGGCGAGCGGGTCGGCGCCGCGTTCGGCCAGCCACCGTTCCACGTCGAACGCGTAGTACTGCTTCGACCACAGCACGCCGGACAGCGCCTGCCGCGAGATCACGAGATCCTGGTCCTTCGCGGCGCCGCCCAGCATGTCGCCCCAATACTGGTCTGCCTCCTCGCGGCGGACGCGCAGCACGTCGTCGAATCGATCGAACGGCGAACCTGCGGGCGCGGCGTCGGTCAGTCGAATCCGCACCACGAAGCTTCCGTGCGCAGGTACGACCATCCGATGATGCAGCGCGGCCTTGGTGCCGACGCCGCTCGGGTCGACCGCTGACCTCTCGGCGTGCACGACCGCGCGATCGACACCGTCCTTCACGTACGGGGTTTCGTTCGGCGAGCCGAACACCCGCTCGTTGTTCGTTTCGTTTGCCGGTCACGAGTGCCGGGACATCGGATTCGGCGTAGAGCCATCTCGTGCCCAGCTCGCGATGCTCTGCCACGACCGCGGTCCGGCCCGACTCCTCAACAGCGTGCAGTGCGGGTCGTTCGGAGCCGTCGGCCCATGACCAGGTGTGCCGGAACCAGAGCGTCGGAAGGACGTGTATCTCGGCGTCCTTCGGACCGCGGTTGTGCACCGTCACCTGCATGAGCACGTCATCAGGCGCTGCCTTGGCGTACTCGCGGCCGTTCCACAGCGCCAGGGCCAGGCACAGCAACTGCCGGTCATCGCTCAGCCCGGCCAGGCCGTCCTCCCCCCAGCGGTACGCGCGCGACCGCGCCTGGTCATGCGTGAACGACGCCCAGGCGTCACCGCTCGTACTGACGTCCTCCCGGACCGTCCCCCACTGCCGCTCACTGAGATACGGCCCCCAGCGGCGCCAGGGAACACCGCGCGTGTCCGCCGCCTCCAGACGCGCCCGCTCCGCCCCCGTCGCGCTCGTTATGAGACCCAGAGCATGTGCGTGCGTAGCCGCGAGGTCAAGCGTGCCTCGGTCGCTTTGCGGGCCAATGGGCAAGTTGCGGCCTGATCGCGGAGTAATGCAGTGCGGCCCGGTGCGCGAACTCGTAACAATCGGCGTCATGTTGATCTCCTCCGGCGCCGCGCTGGGCATGGCGCTCACGGCGCTGGGCATGGTCCTCACGCCGGGCCCCAACATGATGTATCTCGTGTCGCGCAGCATCAGTCAGGGCCGTGGTGCGGGACTGATCTCGCTCGGCGGCACGGTCCTCGGGTTCGTGGCGTACATGACGCTGGCCAACCTGGGGCTGGCGGTCGTCTTCGTCGTGGTGCCCTGGCTATACGTCGGGTTCAAGGCCGCCGGCGCCGCCTATCTCGGCTACCTCGCCTGGCAGGCGTTGCGGCCGGGCGGCCGCGGTCTGTTCGAACCGGGCGAGTTGCCGCGCGATCCGGCGTGGAAGCTGTTCCGGATGGGCCTGATCACGAACCTGCTCAATCCCAAGGCCGCCGTCATGTATCTCGCGCTCATCCCGCAGTTCATCGACCCGGCCCGCGGTGATACTGCGCTGCAGGGCTTCAACCTGGGCGGTATTCAGATTGCGGTGAGCATGATCGTCAACGCGCTGATCATCGTCGCCGCCGGGACCATCGCCGCCTTCGTCAAGCGGCGACCCACCTGGGCATCCTGGCAACGCCGCATCACCGGAGGACTGCTCGGCGCAGTGACCGTGCTGCTCGCTCGTGAGGTCCCGGCGCGCGCTCGCGTGTGACACCCGCGAATCACCGTTCGTCGACGACGACGATGACGCCGCTCGGCGCGTCGAGCAGTGGCACGGTGCGGCGCGCGGCATCGGCAACGTGCACGCGTGGCTCCGGCGGCAGCGCGGCCTCGAAGTACGTGCCGGGTCCGTAGAACTGTCCGTAGCGCAGGACGACTCCACCGGCCGCGAGTACGGCGTGCTCGAACTCGTCGACGGCGGCCTGCCGCTCGGGCGGGAGACGCCACGCGATGCTCTGCGCGAGAAACCGGCGGGCGTTCGCGGCAGCGGCTGCGGCGAGCAGGATGCGGGTGCCCTCGGTGCGCATCCGGTCGTTGGCCGGGGCGGAATCCGGCAGGCGTGCGCCGTCGTCGGGCAGGTCGGTGAGTTGGTGCAGCACGACCTCGGGCTGGAATGCGACGACGGCGGCGCGCAGCGCTGCTGCGTCGAACACGTCGCACATCACCGGCTCGGCGCCGAGTTCGCGGAGCCGTGCCGCCTTCGACGGCGTGCGCGTCATGCCGGCGACGTCGTGTCCGTCGGCGACCAGGAGCGGGATCAGCAGCTGCCCGATCACTCCGCTCGCGCCGGCCAGGAAGACTCGCATGGCTGCTCCTCCGGGGTGTACGGGTTTCAGCGAGCGCCGCCGAATACCGTGTCGGACGCATAGAGCGTGTCCATGTACTCCCGCACCGCATGGATCTTCCCGCCGCGAATGGTGAACACGCCGATGCAGTCGTTCTCGTACGGCCGGCCGTCACGGGTGCGGGCACGACTTGTCCACTGCAGGACGGCGCGCTCACCTTCGGAAGTCAGCCCGGTGATCTCCAGCTGGACGGAGCCAGGCTCGTAGTGCGACAGCGCCGTGGCGAGGAAGTCGTTGAGGATCGCGTCGCGTCCCGTCCAGGTGCCGGAGATCGGCAGGTCGCCGGCGGCCAGCGTCCAAGTGGCGTCCGCGGCGAACAGGTCGCGGACGGTCGGCTCGTCGCCGGCTTGCACCGCTGACACGTATTGCTGGAGTACGGACGCGCTGTCCGTCCCGATCGTTCTGGTCATCGTCGTAGTCCTACTTGTCGGCGGTCAGCACGCCGCCCTGGCCCCAGCTGTCGGCAGGCGTCTCCTGGATCCAGACCTGCACACTGTCGGCCGGCACGCCGAGGGCATCGACGAACGCATCTGTGATGCGGGTGACCAGGTCGCGCTTCAACTCGACGCTTCGTGGTCCTTGCAGGACGGTGACGGTTGGCATAACAGCCTCCGGATCGGTGTACGTCGACGGCAACTTGCCGTCACAGCCCATTCGACCCGCCGACGGCCCCGCGATCGAGACGCAGTTCGGACTTGCAGCGATCACGATCCGTGATCGTCCGACTCGGCCGCCGCGCAGGCGCGCAACAGCGGCGCGACCTGGCGCGATGTCGCATCGGCCGGGACAGCCAGCGCGGTCGGCATGATCAGGGCGGGCTCGGTCGGGAGGAATGCCACCAGTGGCTGATGCAGCGTCTGGGCCAACGGCTCGTAGACCACCGTCCAACTCGGCGCTCCGGAGCCGACCGCCGCGATCAAATCCTGCAGGGAGCCAAGCGTGCCACCGGGCACGGGCGTGAACCCGGCCGCCGCGCACGTCCCCAGCACGAGGTCGACCAGCGGCGGATTCAGCCGACGCGGTACGAGGCGCAGCGGCATCGTCGCCAACTCGGCCAGCCTGATCGGCTCGTCCGCGGCCCGATACTGCGCGGCCGGCAGCACCGCCAGCAGCCGATCGCGCCACACCTCGATCAGTTCGACGCCGGGCGCCGAGGTGACGCCACGAACGAACGCCGCGTCCAACTGGCCGCCGGCGACCCGCTCCAGGCGGGCCCGGGTCGGCACGCTGACCAGCTCCGTCGACGTGGTCGGCAGCAACTCGCCCAGCGCCTGCAGTACCCGGTTCAACCGGTTTCCAAGGCCGGTGCTGCTGCCGAGCCGCAGGGTTCGCGACGCAGCGGTCATGGCTGGGTCGGCGGCGACGCCGCGCGCGCGTTCGGCCGCGGCAAGCACCGCGCGCGCCTCAGGCAGGAACCGGCCACCCGCTGGTGTCAAGCGCAGCGTCCGGCTCGATCGGTCGAACAGCCGCACGCCCAGTTCGCGTTCCAGCCGGGCGACTTGCTGACTTACGGCAGGCTGGCCGATCGACAAGGTGGCAGCGGCACGCCCGAAATGCATCTCCTCGGCCACCGCGACGAAGTACTCGAGCTGGCGCAGCTCCACTGGTCGCTCAACGCCTCAGCATGCGGCGCAGCACGCGCTCGAGCAGTGCGACCGCTGCGGGATAGGCGCGTTCGCTCGGCTTGGAGAAGCCGATCAACAGCCCGGGCCGGCGCTCGCGGTCCCCGTGCCAGTGAGCGGCCAGCCCTTCGACAGCGAGGCCCTCGGCAGCGGCTGCCGCGACGACCTCCTCCTCGGTAGGCCCGTCGCTGGGCAGGCGGACGGCCGCCTGCAGTCCGGCAGCAACGCCTGCGACGAGACCCGGTCCGATCCGCTCGAGCGCTTCGACGAGCAGATCGCGGCGGCGCCGGTAGCGCAGCCGCATGGTCCGGATGTGCCGGTCGTAGGCGTGACTCGTGATCATCTCCGCGAGGGCGAGCTGCGTGATCGTCGGCGCCGCGAGGTTGGTGCGCAGCTTGACCTCGACCACCGCGTCGGTGAATCGGTCGGGGAGCACCATCCAGCCCAGGCGCAAGCCGGGGGCGAGAGTCTTGGAGGCGGTGCCGAGGTACGCGACGTGATCCGGAGCGGTTCCTTGCAGTGCGCCGATGGGCTGCCGGCCGTAGCGGAATTCGCCGTCGTAGTCGTCCTCGATGATCAGGCCGCCGCTGCCCCGCGCCCACGCGGTAATGGCCTGTCGGCGCGCGGGATGCAGGGTGACGCCGGTGGGGTACTGGTGCGCGGGGGTCACCAGGACTGAGTCGGCTGCGGCCAACTGGTCGGTGCGCGCGCCGAGTTCGTCGACCGGCGCGGCCACGATGCGCTGGCCGGCTCCGCGGGCCACCGGCCGGTGCATGACGAAACCCGGATCCTCCATCGCGATCGTCGTGTGACCGGAGTCGGCGAGCGCGGTGCACAGCAGGAACAGCGCTTCGGTGCAGCCAGCCGTGATGACGACTCGCGACGGCGTCACGTCGACGCCGCGGGTGCGGGCGAGGTAGTCGGCGAGCGCAGTTCGCAGCTCCGAACGGCCGCGGACGTCGCTGTACCCGAACGCGCTCGTCGGCGCCTTCGCGACCGCCTGCCGGGTGGCGCGCAGCCACGCCGCGGCGGGGAAGGACGTGACGTCCGGCGTGCCGGGGCGCAGGTCCATCCGCACGCCTCGCGGCCGCGGCCGCTCCGCCGCGGCCTCGGTGACCGGTCCGAGATCGGCCACCTGCGTCCCGACTCCTCGCCTGCTCAGCAGGTACCCCTCGGCGACCAGCTGGTCGTAGGCGGCGACGACCGTGCCCCGGGCGACGCCGAGATCGTGGGCGAGCGTCCGCGTCGACGGCAGCATCGTGCCCGCGGCCAACCGGCGAGTCTGTATCGCGGCGCGCAGGCTGTTCTCGAGGCCGCTCCGCTGCCCGCTGTCGGTCCGCTCGAGGTGCAGATCGAGCCCGGCAGTGGTCCAAGGAATTGTCATCGGATTGGACCTTACCGCTGATCCACCGCCCGTTTAGCGTCACTTCTCGTGAATGCGCGCGCCATCGAATCGGACCGGGTCGTCCCGCTGCGCAGGCTCGCGCTCGACGCCGAGTTCCCCGCGGCGCGCAAGGCACTGGACGCGTTGGAAGCGATCGTCCACAAGACCGACCTGGAGCCCAGCCTGCGTGAACTCGTCCGGCTGCGCGTGTCGCAGCTGAACGGGTGCGCGTTCTGCGTGGACGTCCACAGCCGCGACGCGATGGGGCACGGCGAGACCGAACGGCGAATCTTCGCCGTGCCCGTCTGGCGGGAGACGCCGTTCTTCTCGGCGCGGGAACGAGCCGCGCTCGAACTCGCCGAAGCGATGACCCGGCTCGCCGACCGTGGCGTACCGGACGAGACGTTCGAGCGCGCAGCCGAGGTCTTCACCCGACACGAACTGGCCGAGCTGATCTGGGTGATCACGGTGGTCAACGCGTGGAACCGCCTCGGCGCCACCACCCGGGCCTGGCCTCTCAACTGACTCCGCGGCGGCACCCGATGTACCCGCTGCGCGATACGCACCAGCAAGGAGACTTCAGTGAACTACTCGGACAAGCGTCCGGCCGCATCCGTTCTCGCCACCGGCTCGGTCCGCAGGACGGGCCACCTCACCGGCCGGCCCGGCGACCGAGAGGCGATAGACGGCATCGGCAAGCGCGCCCCGCTCGACCTGCCCTGCCACCGGCACGACCCGAATCTCTGGTTCGCCGAGGCACCGCACGAACTGGAATTCGCGAAGGCGCTGTGTCGCCCGTGCCCGGTGCGGCAGGCGTGCCTGGCAGGCGCGCTGCGCCGCAAGGAGCCGTCCGGCGTGTGGGGCGGTGAGATCGTGATCGCGGGCCGCGTCGTGCCCCGCAAGCGCCCGCGTGGCCGACCGCGCAAGGACGCGTCCACGACGCTGCCCGGTGTGAGTTACGGGCGGGTGAGCGCGGAGCCGCTCCCTCCCTTGTGATCAACAGGGCCGGAACGTCGCCTGATTACGGTTCGGCCCTGTTGATCACGGGAGGGGCGGAGCGAAGTTCCGCAGCAGGGCCGTTTGTCTCACCTTGCCTGGTGGCTTTCGGACTCTTGCACGCGGACGAGGTCGGCGCTGTGCTGAATGGGTAGCGGTCCACCAAGGGCGGCCACACCGCGTGGACGGGAGACAAACATGTCTGCGACGACCCTTGCCGGAACGACGGTCCAACTCGACGAGGACGGCCACTTGGCCAAGCCCGAACTGTGGCGCGAGGAGATGGCCGTCGAACTCGCCGCCCGAGCGGGCATCCAGGAGCTGACCGACGAGCACTGGCGGGTCATCCGGTTCGTGCGCCAGCGCTATCTGGACGATGAGCGCCCACCGAGCTGCCGGATCATCGCCAAGCATTGCGACATTACGGGCCGGGAACTCTTCCGGCTCTTCCCGCGGCGACGTCCGGTCACGCTCGCCGCGAACATCGCCGGCGTTCCGGCACCACGGACGTACTTCGGCGGATGCGGCGTCAACAGCTTGTCCCGCTGGAGGTAGTGCCCCCACCTCTCGATGATCAACAGGCCCGAGACGTTGCCTGATGACGGTTCAGCCCTGTTGATCAGGGGAGGGAGTGGGCGCCGACACCGCCATCGCGACGCGCGCGGGGATCGTCGGCGGACGGGCCATTCGTGCGCTTCGGGCCGGGGCTTTGGCCCGTTCCGGCCATCCGGTCCGCGGAACACACTGGCCGCAGGGACTCGGACACCGAAGAAGGCACTCATGCCAGACGACCCGGGCGCGCGGCGTGAGATCGAGGCCGCCACGGACCTGGTGATTCGGCGCGCCGCGGCATCGGACGTCGCAGCGATCGCAAGGCTGTACGGACGGATCTCTGCGCCTTCCTTCGCGGCCCGATTCATGACCGAACGGACGACCTCGACGCCGCTTCTGGAGCTTGCCGCGTTCGAAGCCGATCGCGGCGACGTCGTGCTGGTTGCCGTCCTCGCCTCCGACCCGGCGCGGGCGATCGCCGAGGCCCGGTACATGCCCACCGGCGACGGCGTTGCCGAGTTCTCGATCGTCGTCGACGACGCGGCGCAGGGGCAGGGCGTAGGCCGGCGGATGATGGCCCAGCTGGTGCGCGAGGCCGAGCACCGGGGACTGGACCGGCTCTCCGCGTATGTGCTGACCGACAACGCCCGCATGCGGCGCTTGGTCGACGGACTGGGCTGGGCACTCGTTCGACCTTGCGAGTACGGCGTCCTCGAACTCGAGGTGTCGGCGCGCGGCGGGATGCCCGGTTGGCCGGAGGACGGCCGGCGGCGGGTGCTGGTGGAGAGCAGCAGTCACTTCGACAGCCCGACGGTGGCCCGGTTGCGTGCCGGCGGTGCAGTCGTGCGGCGTTGCCTGGGACCCATGCCCGCGTCAGCAGGCCCGACCGGCACGCAGTGCCCGCTCGTCACAGCGGGCGCGTGCCGGCTGGCAGAACAGGCGGACGACATCATCTGCTCGCTGCGTGGCGACGACTACGCAGCGATCCTCGCCGAGCACCGCCGTCGCTGGCCCGACCGGCTCCGCGTCGACGGCGGGTAGCAGGACGCCAAGGGGCCCCGGCCGCCAGAACGGCGACCGGGGCCCGCGCGCAGAGCGCGCTGCTAGCCGAGATCGGCTATCGCAATGACGGGTCCGCCACCGGATGGACCCTGGTGGACGGCGGCGACCGACACGAAGATCGCCGGGTCGCCGGTCACGGCTGCGGCGACGCCACCGACCGCGGCCTTGATCGCCCGGTGCCAGTGCACGTCCGAGTCGTCCAGCATGATGTTGCGACGTCCACGGACCTGACCCGTCGGGTCGGCCTCGCACTTCATGAACACGTTGACGAGGCGTCCCTTCAGGTACTTCGGGTGCACCTTGTCATCGGGCAGGTCGTCCAGCCCCGCGTTGCGGATGGCCTTCCAGACGCCCTCGAAGTCCAGCGCGTCCTCCATCACGCTGTGGCCGATGCGGTACCGGCCACCGATGCCGCGCACGTTGCCGGCGAGCACGATCTGCGCCCGGTCCAGCTCCACGCCCGACGAGCACGAAGCCACTGAGGAGAACAGCGACAGGTCGTGCATGATCTGCTCGTCGGTCGGCAATTCGGAGATCTCGCCGAGTGCGTAGGCGATGCCCAGCGCCGCAGTTCCGTTCGAGACGTCCATCGAGTAGCCCGTCTCCTCGGTGACGACGGTCTTGCCACGCGACTTGGCGTCGTTGATCGTGTCGAGCACGAGCAACGGCGTCTTGGTCTGGACGTAGTGGACGTCCTTCGGGTCGGTGATGCCGGCGCGCTCCATCGCGAGCTTGACGCCCTCGGCAACCTTCTTGACCATCGCGACGCGGCCGATGTCCTCGGGCAGGATCTGCTCGCTCATCGCGAAGCCGACCGACAGCCGTGGCTCGTCCGTCTTCGGCGCCTTCTCGGGTGGAATGTGCGCGAAGATCGTCGCGTGCGGGCTGAGGATGCCGTCCGTGCCGCCGGACCACGCAAGCGGTACCTGGCCGACCTCCTCCTTGCTGCGGGTGCCCTTCTCGATCAGCACCTCGCGAAACGCCCGGTCGGCGAGGATGCGGGTGTAGTCGTTGACTCCACCATTGCCCTCCGTCTTGCCGACGACGGCGATGACGTCATCGGCCTTGAAGACATCCTTGTCGATGAGTTCGTCGAGACCGGACGCGTCGGTGACTTTCAGAATCGGGACCTTGCGGACCTCGATGGGTTGTGGCATTTGCAGCGACCTCCTTCAGGTCATTCGTGCGATCGCGTCGCGGTCGGTCAGACGGTGACGTCCTCGGGAACGCGCAGCTGCTCGTTCGCCTTGACGAGCGATTCCGGCACGTCGAACACCAGATCGGCGCCGACCATCTGCCGCAGGTAGTTCTTGACCGTCGTGTCCCAGTACTTCTTGGTGACGTAGTAGACGCGCGCGCCGCCCAGTTCGTGCTGGACGTCCGGCCATGGGTAGGACGGCTGGGCCATCCCGAGGCCCCAACGGTGCCAACCGTTGTAGCTCTCGTAAGTCGCCCAGAACTCTTTGTTCTTGAGGATCTCGAAGGCGTAGTAGCACTTGGTGTAGTACATGATCGCGCCGACCCGGTTGCCGCGGCTGAGCGCGACAGAGTGCAGGCTGATGTTGATGTCCTCGTTCATCAGCCGGCCGTTGCAGAACCCGACCCATTCGCCGTCGATGAGGCCGACGAGCGTGTAGGGGTCCTTCAACCGGTTGCGGTACCAGCCGGAGAGCTCCGCGTGGACGCGCGCACCGACGACGTCGTAGAAGTCGTGGTCGACCTCCATGACGCGCTTCATGTAGCTCATCAGCTGCGGGGCCTCGGCAAGCGTGGCCTCGCGGATGTACATCGTGCGGCCATCCTTGAGCGCGATGCTGGCGCCCGGCCAGGGCTGCATGCCGATGGGCGGCGCTTGCAGCATCGGTTCGATCTCGCGTACGTCGAGGTTGATGTGGTCCTGCGACACCTTGGTCGGCGGTTCGAGCAGCATGTTGTCTCAATATCCTTTCGAGTGGTTGTTTTCGCCGAGTTGTCCGCCCGCCGGCACGCGATGACGCGACGTCGGGCGGACAACTCGGCTGGATGTCGTCAGGTCTGCTTCTTCTCCTGGCGGTATGGGTTGTGCTTGGCGAAGTGCTCCGGAACCGTGTCCGGGACCTCGATGTCCGGGACCTCCTTGGTCCTAATCGGCGTCTCGGGCACCTGGAGGGTCGAGGCCGAGTCGGCCACGCCCACCTGGGTCGTGGACAGCGAGCCCTTGAGCGGGCCGTACTTCTGGATCAGGTTCATCACGTGGTAGATGGCGATCGTCAGGAACGCGCCGAGCGCGATGCCGTTGAACGAGTAGTCACCGTGTCCGCCGGATGAAGTCCAGGTCAGGTTCGCCGAGCCGGCGATGAGGCCGATCGCGGCCGGGAACAGGTTGACCGGGTTCTTGAAGTCGACCTTGTTCTCCACCCAGATGCGGCCACCGAGCACTGCGATCAGGCCGTACAGCACGATCGTCGCGCCACCCAGGACGCCGATCGGGATGCTCGTGATCAGCGCGCCGAACTTCGGGACCATGCCGAGCGCGATTGCCGTCAGGCCGGCAACGATGTAGGCGGCGGTCGAGTAGACCTTGGTCGCCGCCATGACACCGATGTTCTCGGCGTAGGTCGTGGTACCCGAACCACCGCCGAGACCGGCGGTCATCGTCGCGAGGCCGTCACCCATGAAGCCGCGGCCGAGCGACCCGTCGAGGTTGCGGCCGGTCATCGAGCCGACCGCCTTGATGTGCCCGGTGTTCTCCGCCAACAGCACGACGACCACGGGAACGATCAGCAGCGTGGCGCGCCACGTGAAGCTCGGCGCGGTGAAGTCCGGCCAGCCCAGCCAGTCAGCCGCGTTGAAGTTCGGCTTCAGCGAACCGAGTTGGTCCTGCGGCCATGCGACCAAATAGCCGATGACGACGCCGAGCAGGATCGAGATGCGGCCGAGGAAGCCCTTGAACAGCACCGTGCACAGGACGATGGCGGCCAGCGTGATCGTCGCGGTCAGCGGCTGACCTTCGATCCACTTTCCGTCGCTGCCCGTGTAGCCGGTCCAGTTCTGGACGGCGACCGGAGCAAGGTTCAGGCCGATGAGCGCGACGATGGCACCGGTCACGGCCGGCGGCATCACGACGTTGATCCAGCCCGAGCCGAACCGGTCGACCAGGAAGCCGATGACGAACAGCACAGCACCAGCGGCGAAGATGCCACCGAGTGCTGCAGCCATGCCGCCGTGTGTCTGTGCGGCGATGACCGGCGAGATGAACGCGAAGCTGCTGCCTGTGTAGCTCGGCAGGCCCAGTCGCTGTCCGCGGCCGATCGTCATGGCAATGAAGAGCAGCGAACCCACGCCGGAGAAGAAGATCGTGGTCGTGGGCGGGAAGCCGGTGATCAGCGGAACCAGGAACGTCGCGCCGAACATGGCGATGACGTGCTGCATTCCGATGCTGATCGTGCGACTCCATGCCAGTCGCTCTTCAGGCGCTACAACGTCGGTCGGCCCAAGGTGCCGACCGTCACCGTGGACGGTCCACAGCTGTAGATGCGCCATTTGTGCATCACCCCGTTTCGCTGGCCCCCGCTGTAACCGGCTCAGGTCGGGTCGGCCCGAACGGGCGGCGATACGCAAACGCTGATCCCACGGCGGTTTACGGGGTAGAGCCCCAAGTCACGGGGGGCCCAGGCTGTTCGTCCCTACTGCCTTTCGGCCGCGGGTGGTGGTCTGAGTTGGTGCATTGATCGGAGGCTTTGCGTGCCCCATTCACGACCATTGCCGGCCTGGGCAAGCACGTCGGTAGCCCACCTGTTTGCCGGTCCGGTGCAAGGCGGGACCGTGCTCGCTGCCAGCCAGGTGGCGTCGTACGTGACTGTTCCGCATGCCGGCACGCCTGCCGCGATCGTCGCGTTGTTGGCACCCAACGCGGTTCGCCTGCCGATCGGTGTTTGCATTGCCGATGACGCGCTGCCGGCGCGCGGTGCCACCGTCGCGCTCGGCGCCGGCGTCCTCGCTACTTCGGATCGAGCATGGCGACCTGTGCGCTGGTGGGATCCGCGGCCGCACGTGCGAGGCGATGAGCTCGTGGCGCACGGCGAACTGTTGGTCGACATCGTGCGCGCCGAGCCGGCGCACTCGTTCGGCATGCCGCTGAGCGATGCGTTCGCGGTGGCCCGACGGCTGGGCGACGGCGACGCGGACGCCGCGCTCGGCGTCATCGGGTCGGGGCCCGGTCTCACTCCGGCCGGCGACGACGTCGTCGCCGGTGCATTTGCCGTGCTTGCCCTGCTCGGACGGCTCGACGACTCCTTTCGCGACGCGGTCCTGACGTGTGCGCGAACCCGAACGACCGCACTGTCCGCGGCCCTGGTGGCCGCTGCGGGAAGGGGCGAGATGATTCCACAAGCAGCACGACTGCTGACCTCGATGGCGGCGGGCGACGACGAACGGGTCGCGACCGCCGCCACCGCGCTGTTCGCCGTCGGCTCCACCTCCGGGCATGACCTGGCCGCGGGTATGGCGGGTGCACTGGCGGCGCTGTCATCAGCGTCGACGGAGTCGACTCCGCTTTCGGGGAGGCGGACGTGAGCGCGCGGGTGGAGGTGCGGCGCGGCTTCTACCGCGACTCCGTCACGCTCCTGCAAGCCTCCGAAGCAGTCGCCGCGAGCCCAGGCGTGACCGCCGCGCTCGTCGCAATGGCGACATCGCTCAACCTCGAGTTGTACGAGCGTCTCGGCTTCGAGCCGGCAGCGATCGCCGACGCGACGCCGAACGACCTCCTGGTGGCCGTCCAGGGCGCGGACGACGCGGCCGTCGAGCGGGCGATCGCGCTGCTCGATGCGCGGTTCGCGGCATCGGCGCCGACGCACGGCTCGGACGGCTTCGGCGCTTCCGTCCCGGCACACACCACGACCTCCGCGCTACGGCAGGGCGGCACGCTGTCGCTCATCTCGCTGCCCGGCGCCCACGCCTTCGTCGAGGCGATGGACGCGGTGCAGGCGGGCAAGTCGGTGATGCTGTTCTCCGACAACGTGCCCGTCGAGCAGGAGATCCTGCTCAAGGACGAGGCAGCGCGGCACGGCGTCCTCGTGATGGGTCCGGACTGCGGCACCGCCGTCGTGGGCGGACTCGGACTGGGCTTCGCGAACGCGCTGCAGCCCGGGCCGGTGGGGATCGTGGCCGCGTCCGGCACCGGCGCGCAGCAGGTCAGCTGCCTGCTCGACGCGGCCGGCGTGGGCGTCACCGCCGTCCTCGGCACCGGCGGCCGTGACCTCTCCGCCGCGGTCGGGGGACGCTCGACACTCGCCGCGATGGAGCTGCTCGACAAGCACCCGGGCACCGAATTGGCGGTGATCCTCTCCAAGCCGCCGGACCCGGCGGTCGCCGAGAAGATCCGCGCCGCAGCGGCCGCGATGGACACGCCCTCGCTCGTGGCGTTCGTCGGTCGCGGGCAGCGCGACCTCAGCGCCGTCACCGGCGACGTACTCGCCGCGCTCGGCGTCTCCGACGACGCACCCACCGAGTGGCCGGCGCCGTACGAGCGCGCGCCGCGCGGCGGGGCGATCCGCGGACTCTTCTCCGGCGGAACGCTGTGCGACGAGGCGATGGCGATCGCGTCCGACACGCTCGGGATGCCGATCCGGTCGAACACTCCGCTCGACAAGGAGTGGGCGCTCGGGCCGGATCTCCGCGCACCGGGTCATGTGATGATCGACTTCGGTGACGACCAGCTCACCCAAGGCCGGGCGCACCCGATGATCGATCCGTCGCTGCGTCTCGAACGCATTGCCGAGGAGGCCGTCGATCCTGATTGCGCGGTGCTGCTGCTCGACATCGTGCTCGGCTACGGATCGCACGCCGACCCGGCGACGCCGTTCGCGGCGGCGATCCGGAAGGCGCGCGAGCAGGCCGCAGCGGCCGGGCGAGACCTCGCCGTCGTCGTCGCACTCATCGGGTCGCGCGGCGATCCGCAGCACCGGGACGCGACGGCCGAGGCGCTCGTCGCAGCGGGCGCGAGCGTCCACCTTTCCAACGCCGCCGCAGCCAGGGTCGCGGTCGGCCTCATCGAGGGAGCGGTCCGATGATCACGCTCGAACTCGACGACGTGCCCGTCGTGGTCACCGCCGGCGTGCCGTTGTTCAGCGACGCGTTGACGCAGCAGGCTGCCGAACCGATCTCGGTCGACTGGGCGCCGCCCGCCGGCGGCGCTTCCGCCGACCTCGCCGCTATCGCCGCGGACCTGCGCGCCGCGGAGGCGACCGTTGAGTCCGCGCGCCGGCTCACCACCGCGCGCGCCCACTGGGTCGACGTCGTCCCGGCCCATGAGGCGCTCGGGCTGACCCGGGGCGAGTTCCTGCACGCCGGGCCACCGACCACCTGGGCGACCGCGTCCGGGCCGCTGCGTGGTGCGTTGATCGGCGCGATGATCTACGAGGGCCTGGCCGACAGCGTCGAGGAGGCCGAACGCCTCGGCGCCTCGGACGAGATTTCGCTGGCGCCGTGCCACTCGCGCGGCGCGGTCGGGCCGATGGCCGGCGTGGTCAGTGCCTCGATGCCCGTCTCGGTGCTGCACGACGAGGTGCACGGCAAGCGGGCGTACTGCACCCTCAACGAGGGCTTGGGCAAGGTGCTGCGCTTCGGTGCCTACGCACCGGAGGTCATCGAGCGGTTGCGCTGGATGGAGCACGTGCTCGGCCCGCTGCTGCGCTGGACGTTGCGCAAGAACGGCCCGGTCGACATCCCGAGCGTGCTCGCGCAGGCCCTGCAGATGGGCGACGAGGGGCACAACCGCAACCGCGCGGCGACATCTCTGCTGCTGCGCGAGATCACGCCTGCGCTGCTCGAGACCGAGGCATCGCGGGCGGACATCAAGGCGGTGTACCGGTTCATCTCCGGCAACGACCACTTCTTCCTGAACCTGTCGATGCCCGCCGGCAAGGCCGCCGCCGACGCGGCGCGCGACATCCCGGGTTCTCGGATGGTCGTCGCGATGGCGCGCAACGGCACGGACTTCGGCATCCAGGTCTCCGGCACCGGGGACGAGTGGTTCACCGCGCCGGCACCGGTCGTCGACGGCCTGTACTTCCCCGGCTTCAGTGCGAAGGACGCGAACCCGGATCTCGGCGACTCGACGATCACCGAGACGAGCGGGATCGGCGGGTTCGCCATGGCGGCCGCCCCGGCGATCGTGCGCTTCGTCGGCGGTGAGGCGGCCGACGCGCTGCGCAACACCTTGAGCATGTACGAGATCACCGTCGCCGAGCACCCGCTCTACCAGGTGCCGGTGCTCGGCTTCCGCGGCACGCCCAGCGGGATCGACGCCACCCTCGTCGTCCGCACCGGGATCGTCCCGGTCGTCAACACGGGCATCGCCGGGCGAGAGCCGGGTGTCGGTCAGGTCGGCGCCGGCCTGGTCACGCCGCCCATGTCGGTCTTCGTCGACGCAGTCCACGCGCTGGCGCAGCGAGTTCGGTAAGGAGCAACAGGCATGACGCAATTCAAATACCGCGCACCGCTCGCGCGCGCCGAGCTGCTCGACCTCATCGCGCAGCACGAGGCAGTCCGGATCCTCGCCGGCGGCACCGATCTGCTCGTCGACGTCCGCAACGGCTTCGCGCGTCCGGAGGTGGTGGTCGACATCAAACGCGTCGACGGCCTACGCGACATCAAGATGCGTCCGTCCGACGCCGCCCTGGTGATCGGCGCCGCGGCGACCATCAACGACGTGCTGCGCAGCGAAGCGATTCGCGAGGGCTACCCATTGCTGGCGGCCTGCGCGGAGGATCTCGCGTCGTATCAGATCCGCAACCGCGCAACGGTCGTCGGGAACATCGTCAACGCCTCGCCGTGCTCGGACATGGCGCCCGGGTTGCTTTGCCTGCAGGCGAACGTGGTCGTCTCGTCGCAGCGCGGCGAGCGGGTCGTTCCGCTGCACCAGTTCTTCACCGGCGTGAAGAAGACCGTGTTGGAGCACGACGAGGTGCTCGAGCGAATCGTCGTGCCGGCGCAGAATGCCGGCGCGCGGGGCGGCTACCGCAAGCTCAAGAGGATCAAGGGGCACGACCTCGGCATCGTCGGCGTCGCGCTGTTCGAACTCGACGGCTGCTTGCGGCTGGGCATCAGCTCGGCGGCGCCGACGCCAGTGCTGGTGGACGGGTTGTCGACGGACATGCCGGCTGACGAGATCGTCGCCGCGGCACGTGCCGCGATCAGCCCGATCAGCGACGTGCGGTGCAGCGCCGAATACCGCGCGTTCATGGTCGAAACCTATGTCCGAAGGCTCCTGAACGAATTGGTGGAGGTGGCGTGATGCGTGTGACGCTCACAGTCAACGGTCGGCCCTACGAGCGGGACGTCGACGAGCACCACACGCTGCTGTCGCTGCTGCGTGACGGGCTCGGGCTGACGGGTACGAAGGAGGGCTGCGCCGCCGGAGAGTGCGGAGCCTGCACAGTCTTCCTCAACGGCGAGACCGTGAACTCGTGCATGGTCCTGGCCGCGGAGGCCGACGGTGCGACCGTCCAGACGGTCGAGGGAGAGGCGGCCGGCGGCGAGCTGTCGCCGATCCAACAGGCGCTCGCCCGTCACCAGGCCGTGCAATGCGGCTTCTGCACGGGCGGCATGGTCATGTCGATCCGCGAACTGCTCGCGCGCAAGCCGCAGCCGAGCGTCGAGGACATCAAGGAAGGCATCGAGGGCAACTTCTGCCGCTGCACCGGATACCAGCAGATCATCGAAGCGGTGCTCGACGTGTCCGGGCAGTTGACTCCTGCGACGAAGGGGGAGTTGAAGCATGTCTGAGCTGGTCGCAAACGAACAACTCACAGTTGTCGGCAAGGACGTCCCGCGTCTCGAGGCGGCCGACAAGTTGACCGGCGCCGCGCAGTACGCGAGCGATCTCGTGCTGCCCGGGATGCTGCACGCCAAGATCAAGGGCAGTCCGCACGCGCGGGCGAAGATCCTGCGCATCGACACGTCCAAGGCCGAGAAGCTGGTCGGCGTGCATGCCGTTCTCACCGGCCACGACCTCGACTACAAGCTCGGCCTCTACGTCGTGGACAAGGACATCATCGCCAAGGACGAGGTGCGCCACTACGGCGAGGCGGTGGCTGCGGTGGCCGCCGAGACGGCCGACATCGCCGCGCGGGCGCTCGAGCTCATCGACGTTGAGTACGAGCCGCTGCCGCCCGTCCTGAACCACGTCGCGGCGCTCGCCCCCGACGCGCCACTCGTGCACCCGAACCTGGGCGAGTACGGCTACGTCGAGGCGGCGTTCACACCGCAGCCGGGCAGCAACGTCGCCAACCTCAGCAAGCTGCGCAAGGGCGACGTCGAGAAGGGCTTCGCCGAGGCGGAGTGGATCATCGAGCGTGAATACACCAACCCGTCGGTCCAGCACGTGCCGATGGAAACGCACGTCACGGTCGCGGAGTGGCGGGTCGGCGACGACGTCACGATCTGGTCGAGCGCGCAATCGCCGTTCACCGTCCGCAACCTGTTCTGCTATGCGTTCAAGCTGCCGCTGAACAAGGTGCGCGTGATCATTCCGCACGTCGGCGGCGGATTCGGCGGCAAGGCGGGCATCCACCTCGAGCCGCTGGCGGCGTGCCTCTCGCGCAAGGCCGGTGGTCGGCCGGTGAAGCTGCAGGCCACCCGCGAGGAGGAGTTCAGCCTGCTGCCGTGCCGCAGCGCGCTGACCTACCGGATCAAGACCGGTGTCCGCGCGGACGGCCGGATCGTCGCCCAGCAGATGACGATGTTCTGGGACGCCGGCGCCTACGCCGACTACGCGGTCAACGTCACGCGCGCGTCGGGTTACTCCGCGGCCGGGCCGTACGACATCCCGAACGCATGGTTGGACGCCTACACGATCTACACCAACAAGCCGTACGGGACGGCATACCGCGGCTTCGGGCACGTCGAGTTCTTCTGGGGCCTGGAGCGGCACATGCAACTCGTCGCCGAGGCGATCGGCATGGATCCGCTCGACTTCCGGCGCAAGAACCTGCTGTACCCGGGTTCGCGGACGCTGACCGGCGAGACCATC
This sequence comes from Jatrophihabitans sp., assembly GCA_035642535.1. Lineage (GTDB taxonomy): Bacteria > Actinomycetota > Actinomycetes > Mycobacteriales > Jatrophihabitantaceae > Jatrophihabitans. The sequence continues at coordinate 102,491 of DASQSE010000124.1, forward strand.
ACCGAGCACACCGGCAACCCGCGCAAGTGCCTGGACGTCGTCGCCGAGTCCATCGGCTACGGCAGCCTCACCGCCGAGGAGTACGAGTACGAGCGGCGCACCGGGCACAAGATCGGCAAGGGCGTCGCGACGCTGCACAAGGCGCCGGCCATGCCGCCGTTCACCGGGACCGCAACCGTCGTGAAGATGAATTCGGACGGCACCGTGCTGGTCAACCTGTCGCTGACCGAGATCGGGCAGGGCTCGGCAACCGCGCTCGCCCAGATCGCGGCCGAGCGGCTGCGCTTCCCGATCGAGAAGGTCAAGGTCACGATCGAGAAGGACACCGACCGCGACCCGTACGACTGGCAGACGGTGGCCTCCAAGGGCCTGATCCTCTCCGGCAACGCGACCGTGCTGGCGTGTGACGACCTGCTCAAGCACGCGTACGCGGACGCCGCGCAGATCCTGCGTGCCGAGGCGATCGACCTCGACCACGACGGGGAGAAGATCTTCCTCAAGCACCGGCCGGACCAGTCGGTGACCTTCGCCGAACTCGCGATCGGCTACGCCTATCCGGACGGCAACGCGATCGGTGGACCGCTCGTCGGCGTCGGCCGCTACGTCGCCCAGGGCCTGTCCAACCTCGACAAGGAGACCGGGCAGGGGCTGCCCGCGCTCGACTGGACCTACGGTGCGCACGGCGTGATCGTCGATGTCGACCCGGTGACCGGCGAGTTCTCGGTACGCAAGATCGCGTCGGTCTTCGACGTCGGCAAGGCGGTCAACCCCGGGCTGGTGCGCGGCCAGTGCATCGGCGGGATGATCCAGGGCCTCGGTACCGCGCTGTGCGAGGGCTACATCTACGACGAGCAGGGCCGGCTGCTCAACCCGTCCTTCACCGACAACAAGATCCCGACGGCGAAGGACCTGCCCGACGAGATCGAGAGCATCGTCGTCGAAACGCCGCAGCTCGACGGGCCGTACGGCGCCCGCGGCGTGGGGGAGCACCCGATGATCTCGGTCGCCCCGGCGATCGGCAACGCGATCCACCAGGCGCTCGGCGTCGAACTGCTGCACATGCCGATCCGCGCGGAGGACGTGTGGCGGGCGATGCACGAGAAGGAGCCGATCGACAACTGGATCACCAAGTCGCCGGCCGGCCACTGCCGCTCAGTGAAGGTCGGGTGATCGCGATGCGTTCCGTCGTCGCCCTGGGCGGCAACGCCATGACCGCGCGCGATGGCAACGCGCGGCCCGAAGACCAGCAGGAAGCCGTCGAGCGGACGGTGCCGCACATCGCGGCGCTCGTCGCTGCCGGTCACGAGGTCGTCGTGACGCACGGCAACGGCCCGCAGGTCGGCAATCTCCTCGTGAAGAACGAGATCGCCGCCTCGGTGGTGCCGCCCGTGCCACTGGACTGGTGCGACGCGCAGACGCAGGGCACCATCGGAGCGCTGATCATGAACGCGCTCGGCCGCTCGCTGGTCGAGCGTGGCCTGCCGCCGAAGGTCGCCGCCCTCGTGTCGCGCACCCTCGTGGACCCGGCCGACCCGGCGTTCGCGCACCCCACCAAGCCGATCGGCCGGTTCCTGCCGGCCGAGGAGGCGGCCGCCCTCATCGCGCACGGCGAGATCTGGGAGGACCGCGGCTCGAAGGGCTGGCGGCGCGTCGTCCCGTCTCCGGAGCCACGCAGCTGCGTCGACAGCGAGGCTGCGCGCGTCCTGCTCGAGGCGGGTTTTGTCGTGACGAGCGGCGGCGGTGGCGGGATCCCGGTCGTCCCCGCAGGTGACGGTGGCTACGCAGGCGTCGAGGCGGTGATCGACAAGGACCTGACGGCAGCGATGCTCGCCGACGCGTTGGACGCCGAGGCGCTGATCATCGCCACCGACGTGGACGCGGTGCTGCTCGGCTGGGAGACGGCGCAGGCGACGCCGCTCGGTCACGTCACGACCACCGAGATGCGCAAGCACATCGCGGCCGGCGAATTCCCGAGCGGCAGCATGCTCCCTAAGGTGGAGGCCGCTTGCCGGTTCGCAGAGTCCGGAGTCGGCCGGTTCGCAGTGATCACGTCGTTGGAGTGCATCGAGGAGGGCCTCGCCGGACGGGCCGGGACGGTCATCACGGCTCCGTAGCTGCTAGCAGAATGGGTTGATGGCCGCTGTCATCGCCTTCGACGTCAACGAGACGCTGCTCGATCTTCACGCGCTGGACGCCACCTTCGAAGAGGTGTTCGGCGACCCAGCCGTGCGCGGTCAGTGGTTCGCACAGATGCTGCAGCTCTCGTTCGTCGGCGGGTTGACCGGGCAGTACGTCGACTTCGGTACTGCGCAGCGGGCGGCGCTGCGCATGGTCGCCGAGCGGCTCGGACATCACGTCGGCGCCGAGCAGGTCGACGACATCGTGGGTCGAATGTCCACGCTGCCACCTCATCCGGAAGTGCCTTCCGCGCTCGATGCGTTGCGAGCCGCACCGCTGCAAGTCGTCGCGCTGACGAACTCGGTGCAGGACGTTGCCGAGGCACAGCTGCGCAACGCCGGGATCGCCGGGTATTTCGACAGGATCATGTCGGCGGACAATGTGCAGCGGCTCAAGCCGGCACCGGAGCCGTATCACGCAGTGGCCCGCGCGTTCGAGGTCGAACCGGCGCAGGTGCGGCTCGTGGCCGCGCACTCGTGGGACGTGTCGGGTGCCATGGCGGCCGGCTGTCAGGCCGCGTTCGTTGCTCGGCCCGGCATGGTGCTGAGCCCGATCGGCGGCCGACCGGACATCGTCGAGCCGGACATCGCCGGTGTCGTTCGCACGATCCTTGCCGTTGACGCGCCGGCCGGGGACGACTAGGCCGTCCGCGGGTCGTAGCGTTCCGTTATGGAGCGATTCGAAGCCGACCTGCTCATACCCGGTTCGGGTGACCCGGTGCGCAACGGGGTCGTCGTCGTCGACGGGCCGGTGATCACCTATGCCGGCCCGGCGGATGGCGCGCCGCAGACGCCGGACGCCTCGGTCGTGCGGACGGCCGCGGTGATGCCGGGCATGTGGGACTGCCACGGCCATCTCATGGGCATTCGCTCGCTGGATTTCACCCGGCTGCCGCTCGAGTCGATCGGAACCCGGGTCGCCCGATGTGTGGGCGATCTGCGTGCGGCGCTGGACGCCGGCGTCACGTCCGTGCGTGAGCCGGGTGGGCTGGGGCTGGATCTCGCGCCCGCCGTCGCCGACGGACTGATCGCAGGCCCGTCGATCTACTCCGCCGGTGCGATCCTGTCGACCACAGGCGGGCACGGTGACCTGCACAGCCTGCCGCTCGGCTGGGTCGTGGACTTCGCGCACATCTCCGGCGAGCTGCGGCTCTGCGACGGCGTGGACGAATGCGTGCGGGCGGTGCGCGAACAACTGCGCCGCAACGCGAAGCTGATCAAGATCTGCGCTTCCGGCGGCGTGTTGTCCGAGGTCGACCACCCGGTCCATCAGCAGTTCACGCTGGCCGAGCTGAAGGCGATCGTGGAGGTCGCCGCCCTTGCCGAGCGATCGGTGGCGGCGCACTGCCACGGCAAGCCGGGCATGATGGCGGCCCTGGAAGCAGGTGTCCGGACGATCGAGCACGGCACGTTCCTCGATGTGGACGTGTGCCAAGCGATGAAGGAAACCGGGGCAGTGCTCGTCCCGACTCGAACGATCATCGACGAGACGCTCAACCACCCGGGCTTGCCGGCGTACGCGGTGGGCAAGATGCAGATGATCGCCGAAACCCATCTGAAGGCGATCGCGATCGCGCACGAGCATGGCGTACGCATCGCGAGCGGCACCGACATCGCGATGTCCGGCGCCGACCTGCCCGACGCGTGGGGCCGCAACGGACGCGAACCTCAACTGCTCGTGCAGGCCGGTCTGACACCACTCGAAGCGATCGAGGCGGCCACCGCGAACGGACCGCTCACCCTGGGGGCGCAAGCGCCACTCTCCGGTGTCCTGCGCGAGGGGTATGCGGCCGACGTGCTGACCCTGGGCGCCGACCCGGTCGCCGACATCGCCGTCCTCGCCGACCCGGCCAACATCACTGGCGTGTGGCGCGCCGGCGTGCAGGTCAAGGGGTAACCCGGCGCAACCGTCCATAGCTCCCCTCCCCGTCGTCCCCCTCTCTCGGCCGTGATCAACAGGGCTGAACCGTCGTCAGGCGACGTCTCGGGCGTGTTGATCACTGCGGTAGCGGGCGGTCCGTAGGGTTGGCGGGCGTGCGAGCGGAAGACATTGCGTGCCTGGTGAACGTCGGCGCTCCGACGTTGTCGGCGGATGGTCGCAGCGCGGTTGTCGCAGTGAGCCGTCCCGACCTGAAGGAGAACGAGTACGTCAGCTCGCTGTGGATCATCGCGGTTGACGGTTCGGCTCCACCGCGCCGGCTGACGCACGGCAGGCATGACGCTGCTCCGCGACTCTCCCCCGACGGGCGTTGGGTAGCGTTCCTGCGCGCCGAGGCGGAGGGCAAGCCGCAGCTGCACGTGTTGCCGGTTGCGGGCGGCGACGCGCGCCGGTTGACGGAGTTGCACCTCGGCGCGGGGGTCGCGGCGTGGTCACCTGATTCGACGCGGATCGCGTTCAGTGCGCGGGTGGCGGAGGCGGGCCGCTACGGCCTGGAGGAGAAGGCCTCGCCGGAGAAGGAGGCGCCGCGCCGGATAACCGGGCTGCGCTACCGGCTCGACGACGTCGGATTTGTCGCTGATCGGCGGCTGCACGTGCATGTCGTTGACCTTCCCGAGGGCGACGCCGAGCCCGAGGTCAGGCAGCTCACCGACGGCGACTGGGACGACAGTGATCCGGTGTGGAGCCCGGACGGTGCGCGCATCGCGTTCACCTCGGCCCGGCATGAGACTCGCGAGCGGGACCGTGCCGAGGACGTCTTCGTGATCAGTCCCGACGGCGGGGCGCCGACCCGGCTGAGCGACAGCTCGCTCGCTCTGGCGGCACCGGCGTTCAGCCCGGACGGGCGCAGCGTGCTGGCACTGGGCATCGAGGTCGCCGACGGCAAGCTGGTGGCGCGCAACAGCGGGCTGTGGACGATGGACGTGGCCGCGACCGGCCGCCCGCACCGGCTGACCGACGCCGAGACCCGCCATCTGGTCAGCGAGCGGATCATCGCGACGCCGGCCGCGGCGCTGGTGTTGGCCGAGAACCGTGGTGCGGTCGAGCTGCTCGCCGTCCCCTATGACGGGTCCGAGCCGCGCGTCGTCGTGGCCGGGCAGCGAGTCGTGCTCGGTGCGGACGCCATCGGTGAGACGGTGGTTGTCAGTTACGGCGACGGGCAGCGGTATGCCGAGCTGGGCGTCGTGCGGAGTGCAGACGTCAGCCGGCTGACGGACTTCAGCCGCGAGCTTGCGCCGTTGCCGATCAGCGAGTTCGAGGCCACCGCGCCCGACGGGCATCGGTTGCACGGCTTCGTCGTGGAGCCCGAGGGCAGCGGGCCGCACCCGGTGCTGTTGATGATCCACGGTGGGCCGTTCACGCAGTACACCTGGCGGATCTTCGACGAGGCTCAGGTGTACGCCGGCGCGGGGTACGCCGTGGTGTACACGAACCCGCGCGGCTCGTCCGGGTACGGCGAGTCGTACGGTGCGCACATCCGCGGCGACGTCGGTTCCCGTTCCGCGGCGGATCTCCTCGCACTGCTCGACGCCGCGCTGCAACGGCCGTCCTTGGACGGTTCGCGCGTCGGCGTGCTCGGCGGCTCGCACGGCGGCTTCATGACGAGCTGGCTGATCGGCAACACCGACCGGTTCCGTGCGGCGGTCAGCGAGCGCGCGGTCAACGCGATCGACAGCTTCGAGGGCTCGAGCGACATCGGTTACAAGTTCGCCGACGACCTGTACGGGACAGATCCCGAAGCGCGCTACCGGCAGAGTCCGCTCAGCCACGCCGACAACATCACTGCGCCGCTGCTGATCATCCATTCCGAGCACGACTGGCGGTGTCCGATCGAGCAGGCGCAGCGACTGTACGTAGCGCTGCGCCGGCGCGACGCCCCCGTCGAGATGCTGCTGTTCCCGGGCGAGGGCCACGAGTTGTCCAGGTCCGGGCTGCCCAGCCACCGGCTGGCCCGCTTCGACGCGATCGTGGACTGGTTCGACCGCCACCTGAAATGACCCCGCCTGGTCGATCCGAATGCGCGGTCAATGCAGCGGCGCGTGCAATTGCGCCCGCCCGATCTTCGCTCCCGGGCCGTCGAAGTGCCACCATTCGCCGGCGTACACCTCCAGGCCTGCGGACTGCATGACGTTGCGCAGCACCGCCCGGTCCGCGCGGGCGCGGGCGCTCACCCCGCTCGTCGCGTAGGCGTAGGCGCGCGGCGTGAAGTTGTCGAAGCCGGTGCCCATGGGCAGCAGGCAGTGCCCTTCGAGGCGGTGCCGGGCGCAGCGCATCCGCGTCGAGCGCCGGGCAAGCGTCACGTCCACCGAGCGCCCTGCCTCGTGGCTGGTGGCGAGCCGGCCGGGGCGGGCAACCCAGTTGGGGTCAGGCACGCTCCGGAACATCCGCACCTGCACGTGGTGCGGGCGGTAGCAGTCCCAGAACACGAGGACGTAGCCGCGACGCCGCAGGCGTGCCGCGGCCGTGCGCAACCTGTTCACCATCGAGCGATGGACGAGGCAACGCGCGTCGATCGGGTAGAGGCGCACGCCGACGAAGTTGTCCGTCGTCGCGTATCGCAGGTCGACCAGTGCATCCGGCACGACGGTGCGGATGTCGACGAGACGCGCTGCGCGGGCGCGGCGCGACAGCCGCGGGATGGCGGGCGCCGTGCGGGACGACGCTGCGGGTCTTGACGAGGTCTGCGCTGCTGACGTCGGCACCGTGGGTCTATCGATCGGCGCCGAACTGGTCGCCGCCGGCGGATTGCTGTCGGCAGTCGACGTGCACGCGGCTAGCAGCAATGCGATCACGGCGAGCGCCGGCCGAAGCATCTGCTCAGGCACGCCAACGGATGGGCAGGCGCTTGACGCCGCGCTGGAAGTTCGACCGCAGAAAGCTCGGCTCACCGGCCGGCTCGATCCAGGTTGTCCGGCGTAGCAGTTCGCCGAACAACGAGCGCATCTGGACGCGCGCGAGGTGCGCGCCGAGGCAAAAGTGCGGGCCGTGGCCGAACACCAGGTGTGGGTTCGGGCTGCGGCGAAGGTCGAACTCGTCCGGCTGGACGAACACCTCCGGATCGCGGTTGGCGGCGAGGAAGGATACGACCACCTTCTCGCCGGCGCGGACGCTGACACCGCCGAGGCGCGTGTCGCGGGTGGCGGTGCGGCGGAACACCATGACCGGCGTCCACCAACGCAGCATCTCGTCGACGGCAGTGCCGAACAGTGCCGGGTCGGCGCGCAGTTCGCGCTGTTCTTCGGGGTACTCGAGCAGCGCGATCATGCCGCCGGGCAGGCCGTTGCGCAGTGTCTCGTTACCGGCCACCGCGAACAGCCAGAACATGTTCTCGAACTCTTCGAGGGTGATCTTGCCGCCGAGGTCGTCCAGTTGGGCGAGCAGGATCGACATGACATCGGCGCCCGGATCGGCGCGTTTCGCGGCGGCGAGCAGGTGTGCGTAGCGGTAGAGGTCGGGCATGCCGAGGCGGGATCTCGGGTCCGGCATCACCCCGTCCGCGTCAGGGTGCGGCCGCAGGGCAACGGCTTGCCGGGCGAGGTCGGTGCCCGCCGCAGCATCGAATGTCGAGGAGGTCGCGTAGTCCGGGTCGAGCCATCCGATGACGCGATTGGACCAGTCGAACAGCAGCCAGCGATCCTGCACCGGAACGCCGAGCACGTCGGCGAGGGCGAGCAGCGGTAGCTCGGCTGCGACTTGTTTGGCGAAGTCGACCTCGGCCGGACCGGCGAGCATCCGGTCCACGATGTGGCCGGCGTGTTCGGCGATGCGCGCCTCCAATGCGGACACCGCGCGGGGCGTGAAGGAGCGGGCGACCATGCGCCGCAGCCGCGAATGCTCCGGCGGATCCATGTTCAGCATCATGCGCTGGACGTAGCGCAGGTCGTCGGCCGTCGCGGGGTCGCGGATCTGCGTCGCGCCGACGGCGGACGAGAACGTCGCCGGGTCCTTCAGCACCGCAGTCACCAGTTCGTGGGCGAGTACGAGGTGATAGCCAGGTCCACGGGGCAGGCCGGTCAGCTCGGGCTCGTCCACCCACACCACCGGTCCCTGCGCGCGCAGCCGCTGCACGATCTCCAGCGGTGCGCCGCGCGCATAGGTGCGCGGGTCGTGCAGGACGTCGGTCATCTCACCGACTCGAGCGTCTTCTCGATGCTCGTCGCCAGCGCCACGGGCGTCTCGAACATCGCGTAGTGGCCGGCGTTCGCGAACACGTCCAGCTCGCACGAAGGCAGCTGCGCCAGCCAGGTGGCGTGCATGGTGTCCGGGCCCAGCGCGGGATCCGTCTCGCCGGCGATCGCCTTGATCGGAATCTCGCGGGCGGGCAACTCGGCGGCGAAGTCCTCTTTCGCCCAGGAGGAAAGGTACGCACCGAACGCCTCGCGGGTGGAGTTGGCGACCGAGAACGCGACCATCTGATCCAGCCAGGTCCGCGACAGCCGGTTGCCGGTGGTGAGGTCGATGATCGCGTAGCGGTTCTGGTCATCGTGTGCGGCACCGTCGAACAGCGACCAGCCCTGGTCGTCGAACGGAACCGGTGACGCCGGCACCGGGCTGATCCCGATGAGCGCACTGACCCGGTCGGGCGCGTCGCAGAACACGCGCAGGACGGCCTTGCCGCCCATGGAGTGCCCGACGAGCGCGAAGCGATCCCAGCCGAGCTGGTCGGCCAGCGCGAGCGTGTCCGTCGCGACCTCGGCCATGGTGTGCTCGCCGGACTCGTCCTTGCGCTGCCCGTATCCGCGATAGTCGAGGAACGCATACGTGTACGCGTCCTGGTCGACCAACTCGGGCAGCCACCCCCAACCACCTGCCGAGCCGAACCAGCCGTGCAGCGCGATGACGCGCGTCGGACCGGTGCCTGCAACGATCTCCGGAATCGGCATAGCCGTGACGCTATGACCTCGCCGGTTGAACCTCCAGTCCGGTGTTATGGGGTGTGGTCGCCGTAGATGTCCTGATCGAGTCCTCCGGCGCGTGGACAGGTGTCGCCGGTGACCGAGCCGTCGCCAAGAACGGTGCGGCACTGCAACACGTCCGCTCCTGGGTCGGCGTCGTTGTCGTTCCCCTCTCGGGCATCCGTGCCGCCGACGGTGTTGCGGTAGTCCGTCCAGACACCGAAAGAGGTCTCGCCGAACGAGGTGACCCAGATGTAGTCACCCAGGAACGGGACGGTGCGGTTGCTGAACTGCTCGAAGTTCGGGTTCGACGAGACGTCGGTGAGCCGGGTGGCCGGTGCGAACGTGGCACCCCGGTCAGTTGACCGCGACGCGTACACATCGAGCGACGGGACGACGCTTCGGTCGGCGCAGTTGCCGACGGGCCTGGTCGGCGAGTAGCAGAGGTCGTTGCGGCTGTCGTACCAGACGAAGTGCAACACCCCGCCGTCCGCGGACACGTCGGCCCAGAACTGGTGGCCCTGGCCGGCGTTGTGGTCGGTCGGGTCGATCAGCTTCGGCGTGCTCGTCGCGCCGGTCGCGCCGTTGAGGGTCATGAAGTAGACGCCGCCCTGGCCGCCGGTGCCCGACCGGACTGTCCCGAACGTGGTGCCGGTCGGCGTCTCAGTGCCGGGGATAGTCTGCTCGAACACGACGTAGACCGTCTCGTCCGACGGCGCGGCGTACTGGTCGGCCTTGGCCCGCGGGGCCGAGTCGACGCGCGGGAACGTGTAGCCGGATGCGCACGCCTCGGTGGCGTCGCCGCAATCGCGGCGCGCGGATCCAGTGGGGGATCGGTCGACGTACTCGAACGGGTTGAACGTGGTGAGCACGCGCGACGGCGAGAAAGTGGCGCCGCAGTCGGTCGACTTGTTGTAGAGGATCGCATCGAACGTCCGGTTGCCCTGGTGCAGCGTCGCGTCGTAGGTCACGTACACGTGGCCGTTCGCGGTAACGGCGATCTCCGGGTCCTGCACGTCGTTCACGCTCTGGGTCAGCAAGGCGCCCTGCGAGAACGTGACCCCGTGGTCCGTGGAGCGATAGAAGTAGATGTTCGACCCGCCGTTGCCGACGAACCGCGAGTTGGCGAAGTAGACGTTGTCGTGGCAGACGCTTTGCGTGCGGTCAACCTCGATCGCGGTCTTGTCCTGGAACTTGCCGAGCAGATTCGGAGCGGACGTGCCGCGCGCGACGATGACGCTGCGGAGAAACTCCTTGCCGTCGTTGATGGTCGCGCCACCCGCACCTCGCGGGTTGGCGAACGTGGCGACCCAGACGTCGCCGAAGGTCTTCTTGCTGCCCGCGGGGTCATCGGAAGATTCGGAGCCGGCGAACAGCCGTCCTTCGGCGTCCCACGCGAGCACCGGGTCGCCGGCCGATGCGGTTCGAATGTGCGCGCGAGCTGCGTACGGCGAGGTGTCGCCCGGATAGCCCGGCACCAGCGAGCTGGCGAACGACGTGCCGCCATTCTGGGAGCGGTAGTAGCCGAGCCAGACCGGGCCGGACGGGATCGGCGCGCCGAACTGGTCCGCGCCGTCGTTGTAGACGCCGCAGTAGTCGTTGGAGCTGCCGACGATGACCTGCGGATTGCGTGGGTTGATCGCGACCGAGGGTTCGTTCTCCCGCCCGCGCGACCTGGAGCATTCGGTCAGCGTCGGATCGGTGTACGGCGTGCCCGTCACCATGGTGTAGTCGCTCACGTAACCGGGCGTCGTCGGGGCATCGTTGCTCAACCTGACGTCAGACCCGGGCGTGGACGCCGTCGCTGTGGTTGCCGCCAAGGTCAACGCGGCCGCGGCCGCCAGCGCCGCGGCTCCCGCCGCCCAACCACGCCTACTGTTGCTGTTCATGGCCCACCTCCGGCACCGGACAAGGGCGTGCTCCGGCAGCAACGCCCAGGGCCTAGATCGCGGCACGAAGCTGAGCCGACCGACTCGGACGACGCTTGTGGCGACCTGAGTCCGGCGTTGGTCTGCCCGCCTGTCGGGCCCGGCTAACGCAGCCGACGCCACGTATCCATCCCCCCGCGTGATCAACAGGCGCGAACGATCGTTACGACATGCCTTCGGGCCTGTTGATCAAGGAAAGCAGCGTGCCCCGTGCCCGGCGACCCTGTGCGTGCTATCTACGGTTCCGGCGTCTCATTCGCCGTGTGTGCGACAAGTCTGGCCGCGGAAAGGCAAATGAGCGGATTCGGTGTATCACACTGGCCGCGCGGTTCCTCTCCACGATGAGCGGCCGCAATTTCTCGGGCGAGGCCGGAGCCTGGGGGGCGAGATGAATACTCCTGATTTGCACCAAATGGCTGACGACAGCGCGCAGGAGCGCTTCTTCGAGAAGCCGATGTACATGGTGGACGTGCAGGGTTGGCCTGCCGACCGCGTGTATCCGTCGAGACCGCTGACCGATCCGGTGGCCGCGCCACCGGGCAGCCACCTTCGGCTGTGGCCGATCGATCCGCATGACGCGCGGCGCGTGCCGCCACTCGGGAACGTGGCTCCGACGCTGGACACGGACCAGTTCAGCCTGGTCAACAGCGGTAACCGCACCCTCTCGGCGCCGAAGCGGTCATGGAAGGTCGACCTGGACCCGGGCGAAGTGGCCGAGATGTCCACGTTGAATCTGAAGTCGATGTACAACGACCCCTCGCAGATGCGCGAGGCGGTGGCCTGGCATCTGTTCGGGCAGGCGGGCGTGCCTGCGTCTCGCCACACGTACGCCCGGCTGAACATCAACGACCGCTACATCGGCCTGTTCTCCGTGATCGAGCAGGTGGACAAGGCGTTTCTCAAGCAGCACTTCCAGGGCAAGCCGCACGGCAATCTCTTCAAGGTGTACTGCGGCGACGTGGGGCCGGGCACGCTGGAACGGCGGGTCGGGTCGGACGGCGACGACAGCGGGCGGCAGTACGCGACCGGCGACAACGAAGATCCGACGTACAAGCTCAAGTCGTACTCCGACGCGGCGGACGCCGAGAGCTACAACGACCTGGCGCAGTTGTGCCGGGTCATCGACGGGCTGGGCCTGCCGGGCGCGGAGAAGAGATTCGACACCGACGCATTCGCGGCGAGTATGCGCGACATCTTCGACGTCGAGTCGTTCCTGCGCTGGGCCGGGGTGAACGTCCTGATCGGTGCCTGGGACAACTACTTCGCGACGCCGGCCAACTACTACCTGTACAACGCCGGGCGCAGCGACGACGTCGTCGGCGACCCGTACTTCACGTTCGTGCCGTGGGACTACGACAACACGTTCGGCATCGACTACTTCGGCACGTCGTGGCAGTACACCGACCTGCTCGACTGGGCGTCGAACACCGGCGACTACTGGCGGCGCAACGGGCACGGCGGGCGGTCGCGGCTGCCGTTGGTGGCGAACGTGCTGCAGAACACCGGCTTCCGGCGTTACTACCTCGATCACCTCGAGCACCTGCTCGACACCGAGTTCAACCCGACCGCCATCGACGCGCGGATCGGCTCCACGGGCTTGTGGGATCGGGTCGTGCCCACCGCCTACTTGGAGTCCGACACGCCGTCCGGGTCGCCGTTCACCGGTCGTCAGTTCACCAACGACGAGGTGTATCGCAGCGGCTTCGAGCAATTCGAGCTGCGACACGGCCCGGCGTTCATCCTCGGCATCCATCACTACGTCCGGATGCGGTACGACCGGGCGCGCAGCCAACTGCAAGACCTGCGTCGGCAGGATCCGGCCGGCTCCAGCGGCGCAGCTTTCGGCGCCCTGGTGGCGGCGGCACGGTGATGCAGCCGCAGCTCGAGACCGGTCGGGCGGTGGAGCTGCAGACGCTTCGCGAGGCGAAGGTCGAGCAGCTGCTCGGCGACCTGTTGCCCGACTCGCGACGCTTCGAGGCGAGCGGCGTGGTGGTGGCCGAGGGCGCGCTCTGGGTGATCTTCGACAACACGCCGATGATCGCGCGGATCGACCCCAGCCTCGAGCGCGGTTCGCCGGCGAACGTAGTGGTCTCTCCGGCCGGCTCCGTCGGCTACGAAGACATCGCGCACGATCCGGTCGCCGGGACGTACTACGTCCTCGTCGAGGCGGTTCGGACGCTCGGCGACGTTTACAAGGCCGAGGTCCACGAGTTCTCCGGCGCATTCACGCCGCTGCGCGTGCGCTGGCTGGACTTCCAGCTCCCGGCGCTGAACAAAGGCATGGAAGGGCTGACGTGCGTGCGCCGCGGCGGTCAGGTCCACCTGCTCGCGATGTGCGAGGGCAATCGGTGCCGCAGTGGCGACGCCGGGCGCCGGCCGGGCGGTGGTCGAGTGCACGTGTTCGTCGAGGACAGCAGCCGGTGGCGACGCATCGACACCATCGACCTGCCGACGAACCTCCCGTTCACCGATTTCAGCGGCATCAGCGTCTCCGGCGACCGGATCGTGGTCGTGTCGCAGGAATGTTCCGCGATGTGGATCGGTCAGCTGTCGCCATCGCAGTGGGCGATCGCCGACGACGGGGTCGTCTACAACTTCCCACGGGATCGACACGGCCGGATCCGCTACGGCAACGTCGAGGGCGTCTCGTGGCTCGACGAGCGGACGCTCGCCGTGGTGTCGGACCGTGCGAAGCGCGAGCAGCCGAAGCGGGTGCGGGCCACGGACCAGTCCGTTCACCTCTTCGCGCTGCCACCGACGAACTGACCGGCGGCGCACGGCCCGCGGGTGGTACACAGAATCCGATGACCGCGCAACCTTCGACGCCGCTGCACGCCCTCTTCCAGCGACGCGTGAACGGCGACGACGCGCTGCTTCGCCTAGCCCGGCTGCGCTTCGAGCAGTTCGGCCTGCCGGCCGAGATCTACGCCGGATCCACCGGCGAACTCGAGCACACGCTCGGCTTCGTACCGCGCGATGTCCGCGCGCCGATGGTGCACCTGCCGCGCCACATCAACGTCTTGCACGACACAGATCGTGCAGCGGTCGTCGAAACGATCCGGACAGCCGGCGACCGGGTCGTCGGGTTCGTCGTGCACGATCGGGCCGACATGCCGAAGCGGCTGGGCGAGTTCCGCGCGGCAGCCGCGGACATCTCCCACGCGCTCGGGCGAAGCGGTTCCGCTCGGCTGTTTGTCGAGTACGCGGCCGGGTGCACGCTGGCCGACTTCTCCGCCATGGCCGCAGCGCTGGACGGCATCCCACAGGTCGGCCTCTGTATCGATGTCGGGCACGTGGGCATTCGCGAATCCCGACGGCAATTCGCCCGACTGCGGCCCGACCTGGACTTCGATCTCGTCCACCTCTCACCGGACGACCGACGCCTGCCCGAACTCGTCGACGACGTCGAATCCGCTGTCGCCGCTGCCTTGCCCGCCGTCCTGCACCTGACGGGCGATCTCGCCGAACGCGGCACGCCGACGCATTTCCACCTGCACGACGGGCACCCGTTGATCCGCGGGCTGTCCGACCACTTCGGCTTCCAACGCCGGCTGCCGATCCCGTTCGTCCATCAAGGCTTGCGTTCGCTTCGTCCGCTCTACGGAGTGAGCGGGCTCGCGGCGATCTTGGCCGCGACGCAGGCATTCGCGGCCGGCCAGGTCTCGCTCAGCCTGGAGATCCATCAGGTCTACGGACGGGTGCCGCTGACCGACGACGCGGCCGGCTTGTTCGCACACTGGCGCGATCTGGCCAACGCCGAACGCATGAACGCGCTGCTTGCCGTGCTCACCGAGCACGCCGTCCTGATTGCGGCGCTGACCTCGGCGGCGGCCGCGACGCCACGCTGACGCCACGGCCGGTCAGTGCGCTTGTTGCGCGACTCCTTTGTCCGTGGCGTCGAGGAAGACCTGGTAGACCTCGGGAATCGCGGCGTGCATGTCCTGTTCGATCTTGGTGCTCAGTTCTTCGACGTCCTCGGCGCCGAGGTCGGCCTCCAGATCGATCCGGGCTGCGACCAATACCTTTCCGGTGCCCATCCGCATGGTGAGAACCTCGATCACCTCGTCGATGCCCTCCGTGTTGCGCAACTGGTCCTCGATCTGCTCCCGGGTGCGCTCGGTGGCGGCCTCGCCGATCAGCATGCCCTTCGCGTCGGCGCCCAGCGCGTAGGCGACGAATATCAGCAGGATCGCGATCAGCAGCGAGGCGATGCCTTCCCAGTACTGCTGCCCGGTGACCTTGTGAAGGAGCAGGCCGGCCGCCGCGAAGGCGATGCCGACGAGCGCTGCGGAATCCTCACTGGCCACGGTCTTCACGGTCGGGTCGCTGCTCACCCGGACGTGCTCGACGATGCCGAGGTCGGCCTGCCTGGCCTCGCTGCGGGTCTGCCACACCGCGCGCGCCCAAGACGTCCCCTCGAGCAAGAACGCAAAGCCCAGGACGACGAACGCCCAGAGGTAGGACTCCTCGCCGCTCTTGCTGCCGAAGATCGCGCGGTAGGCCTCGAGCAGTGAGAACCCCGCGCCCGCGACCATGATCCCGACCGCCGCAAGCAGCGACCAGAAGAATCGCTCCTTGCCGTAGCCGAACGGGTGGTCGACGTCGGGGGGACGTTCACTGCGCTTGATGGCGGTGAACAGGAAGCCCTGATTGAAGGTGTCGGCGACCGAATGCGCGCCTTCGGACAGCATCGCGGCAGAGCCGGTCGATGCGCCGACCATAAACTTCGCGACCGCGATCACGGCATTCGCGGCGAGCGCGAGGAGGACGGTCACACCGCTCTTGTCTCCCGCGTCCTGCTTGTTCTGCTGCTCGTCCGTCACCTTTTCACCCATCTCGCCCGACTGGTCCTGCTGAACGACCTACCCGAGACGTCGCCCGAACTATTCGGACACCGCTCTCTTGACAGGTCTCAGACAAGTGGTCTAGACCTATTGCACAGTCCGAATTGTGCCGTTTACGGCATTGGAGGCGTCGTGCTCGGTCGCGCGTTCATTCGTCGAACCTGGTCCCTCGTCGCCGCGACGGCGCTGTGCCTCACCGGTCTGCTGGTGAGCGCTGCCGGCGCGTCGGCCGCGTCCGCCCCGGCGGTGAGCGCGCCGCCGGTGTGGCCGGTACCGCAGCAGCAAACCGATCGCGCCGACGGCTTCCCGATCGTGTCGACGGTCGGGCTGGTGACGGGATCGCAGACCGATCCGTCGGCGCTGAAGGTGGTGAAGCAGGTACTCATTGCCGCCGGCGTCACGCGATTCATCACCGCTACCGACACCCAGCCGATGCCCGATGCGCCGATCGATGTCTGGATCGGTGGTCCGTCGGAGAACGCCGCATCGGCCGGAGCGTTGACGGCGCTGGGCATCGCCGGCCCGGCAGGGCTGGCCGCGGACGGCTACGTACTTGGCATCGGCCGCGATTCGAACGACCAGGCGCGGATCGTGCTGTCCGGTGTCGATGCGACCGGGACGTTCTACGCGGCGCAGACGCTTCGCCAGCTGATCGTCGCCAGGTCCGGGCAGAACTGGCTGCCCGGCGTCGCGATCAGGGACTGGCCGAGCACACCCCTGCGCGGTGTCATCGAAGGTTTCTACGGGCCACCGTGGTCGACGGCCGACCGGCTTTCGCAGTTCGACTTCTATGCGGCGACGAAGCAGAACACCTACGTCTACTCGCCGAAGGACGACCCGTACCTGCGCGCGAAGTGGCGCCAGCCGTATCCCGCCGATCAGCTCGCCGTCATCAAGCAGCTCGTCGACCGGGCGACCAGTGATCATGTCCAGTTCACGTACGCACTCTCGCCCGGCCTGTCGGTCTGCTACAGCAGCGACGCCGACGAGCAGGCCCTCGTGCAGAAGTTCCAGTCGATGTGGGACATCGGCGTGCGGGCCTTCGCGATTCCGCTGGACGACATCAGCTACACGACGTGGAACTGCAGTGCCGACCAGGACAAGTGGGGCACCGGAGGCGCCGCGGCCGGCGCTGCGCAGGCATATCTGCTGAATCGGGTGCAGCACGACTTCATCGACACGCACCCGGGCGCGGCGCGGCTCGAGATGGTGCCGACGGAGTACTACAACGTCAGCGACTCGCCGTACAAGACGGCGATCCGCGACGACCTCGATCCGAAGGTCATCGTCGAGTGGACCGGCGTGGGCGTTGTCCCTGCCACGATCACCGCCACCCAGGCGCAGCAGGCCCAGCAGGTCTTCGCGCACGACATCTTGGTGTGGGACAACTACCCCGTCAACGACTACACCACCAACCGGCTGCTGCTCGGTCCCTACACCGGCCGCGACGCGGGTATGACGCAGCACGTCGTGGGCGTGACCGCCAATCCGATGATCGAGGCGGAACCGTCGAAGATCGCCGAGTTCACGTCGGGCGCCTACCTCTGGAACAGCGGAACCTACGACGCGCACGCGGCCTGGCTGGCCGCCCTCCAATCCCTCGGCAAATCGGCGGCTCCCGCGCTGAAGGTGTTCGCCGAGAACAACTACTCCTCGATCCTCAACGCCGCGGAGTCGCCCGTCCTCACGCCGCTGATCGACGCCTTCTGGACGGCGTACGACTCGTCGGGCGACCTCGGGACTGCGGCCCGCAAGCTGCGCGACTACTTCGACGCGATGGGCGCAGCGCCCGCGCAACTGTCGCAAGGGATGGACGACCCCGCGTTCATGAGCGAAGCGGGGCCGTGGATCGACAAGCTCGGCCTCGACGGTCGCGCCGGCCGGACGGCGGTCGACATGCTCACCGCGCAACGCGCCGGCGACGGCGCCACGGCCTGGCAGGACCGGCTCGCCTTCGAAGCGCTGCGCAAGCAACTTGCCGCGATCCCGCAGGTGGTTGCGCCCGGCGTCATGGATCCGTTCATCAGGCAGGCGGCGGACGCGAGCAACAGGTGGCTGGGTGTCAGCGGTGGCGTGACGCCGATGACGTCGATGGGTACCTACGACTCCGACGTCCCGGCCAACATGACCGACTCCGACCAGAGCACCTTCTACTGGAGCAACGAGCCACCGAGCCCGGGCGACTACGTCGGCGTCGACCTCGGTTCGACACAGCCGATCAGCAGCGTCGACATCACGATGAGCAAGTCGACGAGCACCGACGACTACATCCACCAGGGTGTGCTCGAGTACTCCGCGGACGGCTCGTCCTGGACGACGATCTCCACGGTGGCCAACCAGACGCACGTCACTGCCACGCTGCCCGCCGACACCAGCGCGCGGTACGTGCGACTGCGGGCGACTGCGACGCAATCGAACTGGGTCGTCGTCGACGAGTTCGGCGTGACGACGGCGTCGAGTACGACGGTGACCGGCACGCCGCCGGCGGCCAGCGGCTCGACGCTCGGCGCGGCAGCGGACGGCGATGCGACCACCGCGTATGTCGCCGCAGCCGCACCCAAGCAAGGCGACAGCCTGCAGGTCGCGTTCCCGCAGCCGCGTCCGATCGACGCCGTGGCCGTGCTCCAGGATCCGTCTGCGCCCGCGAGCGGAACCGTTCAGGTGCAGGACACAAGCGGCAACTGGCACTCGGTGGGCACGCTCGCCGGCGGCTACACGCAGTTGCCGGCCACTGACACGACAGCTTCTGCGGTGCGGATCCTATGGGCCGGTGGAGCGGTCGCACCGAAGGTGTACGAGGTCGTGCCGTGGTACGCCGATACGCCGCCCGCCGTCGTGTCGATCACGCCCGGCACTGTCGACGTCGAGGCAGGCGGTGCCGCTGCGACCGCGACGGTGAGCCTGGCGGCGGATCGCGTCGAAGACGTCAACGGCACGCTCACCGTGACGGCTCCGACGGGATGGACCGTCCAGCCGGCGTCATCAGCGAGGACGGTGTTTCGCGGTACCGCGCAGTCGATCCCGCTGTCGATCAGCGTGCCCGCCGGGACGACGGCGAAGAGTTACCAGCTACCGGTCAGCTTCACCGCCTCCGGGGCGACGGTGTCCGTGACGCTGACGGTGCACGTGCATCCACGGACGAGCAGCACGAACATTGCGACGAGCGGCACCGCGTCCGCATCGTGCGTCGAAGGCGACGGCGCGTATCCGCAGTTCGACCCGAAATACGCCGTTGACGGGGATACGACCACGCGCTGGTCCTCGTGCTACGACGACGGCGCGTGGTGGCAGGTGCAGCTCCCATCCGACGCCACGATCGGCAAGGTGGTCCTGCGCTGGGAAGCGGCGTACGGCAAGGACTACGAGATCGAAACGTCCGCCGACGGGACAAACTGGACGACCGCCGCGACGGTGACGAATGGCGACGGCGGTACCGACGTCGTGTACCTGGACGGCACGCCGACGGCGCGGTACGTCCGCATGCAGGGTGTGCACCGCGGGTCGCAGTACGGCTACTCCGTGTGGGAGTTCGAGGTCTATCCGGTGGCGAGCTGACGACCTCGTGGGAACTTAGCCTCTCGCGTCGGGACCGTGCGTAGTGGTAGGCGTTCTTACGTCAGTTACTCCGCTCCGGTCCGGAGGCCTTCATGCGGCGTATTGCGTCGGTACTCGCCACCCTTGCGCTGCTCATCGGCGGTCTCGCCGCACCGGCGGTCGCTCGATCTGGAGCACCGCGCGACGACTCGGGTTGCATCACCCGCGACGCGAATGGCGTCGTGCACATCACGGCGTCTTCGCTGGAGCGTGCGCTCTACCTCAACGGTTGGGTGCATGCCCGCGACCGGCTCTTCCAGATGGACGTCACCCGCCGCTCCGCGTCCGGCACGCTCGCCGAGTTGCTCGGCAAGCCTGCGCTCGGAGCCGACGTCCAGGCTCGCACGATCGGCTTGCGGCGCGCCGCCGAACGCACCTGGGCCGCCGCACCTGCCGATCTGCGTGCGGACCTGCAGGCGTACGCCGCCGGCGTCAACGACTACATCGACTCCCATTCGCTGCCACCGGAGTACGCCGCGCTGCACCTGACCTCCGTCGCGCCGTGGACGCCGGTGGACAGCCTCGCCGTGGGCAAGGCGATCTCCTTCGAGCTGTCCTTCGACAACGACATCCCCGCGACCCTGCAGCTGAATGCTTATGTCGCTGCGCTTGGCCCGGACCGGGGGTACGCGCTGTTCAGCCAGGACGTGATGCGTTCGCAGCCGTTCAGCAATGCCTCGACAGTGCCGGACGCGAGCGCCGCTTCGATTGCTGCGGCTGCGGCGCCGCCGCGGGTGAACGCGACCCGGCTCGCCGAATCCGCCCGGCTCGGCCGCGCCTATCTGAAGAAGATCGCCGGGCTGCCGCTGTTCGCCGGCCGGCCGCAAGACGGAACGCAGGGTTCGAACGAGTGGGCAGTCGCCGGGCAGAACACGACCACTGGCCGGCCCATCGTCGCCAACGACCCGCACCTGTCGCTGAGTGAGCCGTCGACGTTCTACCCGATCGCGCTGCGCGCGCCGGGATTGAACGTGATAGGCGAGGGCTTCGCCGGCACGCCTGGCGTGATCGTCGGCCACAACCGCGACATCGCATGGGGTGCGACCGTCAACCCGATGGATGTCACCGACGTCTATCAGGAGAAGATCGTCCCCGATCCGACGTCGCCGAGCGGGTTGTCCACGACCTACCAGGATGCGCTCGAGCACATCGTGCCGATCCCCGAGACGTTCCGGTACAACGACGCAGGCGCGCTCGTGACCGCAACCGGTGCGGACGGCGTGCCACCGGCGACACTGATCGTGCCGCGCCGGAACAACGGGCCGATCGTGCAACTCGACCGTGCCCACCAGGCCGGGCTGAGCATCCAATACACCGGTTTCAGTCCGACATTCGAGCTCGAGACGTTCCTGCGCTGGGATCAGGCCCGCAATCTCGACGACTTCCGGGCCGGGCTGCAGTTCTTCGACGTCGGCTCGCAGAACTGGGCGTACGCCGACCGGTTCGGCAACGTCGCGTACTTCACCAGCGCGGAGATGCCGGTGCGGGAGGACCTGCAGGCTCGCACCGTGAACGGCCTGCCGCCATGGTTCATCCGCAACGGGCAGGGCGGCAACGAGTGGCTGCCGGTGCAGCACCCGCAACCGGGCCAGGCGATCCCGTACGAGATCTACCCCGCCGACGAGATGCCGCACGTCATCAACCCGGCCGCCGGTTGGTTCGTCAACGCCAACAACGACCCCGCTGGCACCGACCTCGACAACGACCCGCTCAACCAGCTGCGTCCGGACGGCGGCATCTACTACCTGAACCCGGGCTACGACGGGTTCCGCGCCCGACGGATCACCGAGATGATGCGGCAGCAGTTGCGCGGCGGCCACAAGATCTCCGTCAACGACATCCAGCACATGCAGGCCGACACCACGCTGCTCGACGCCGAGTACTTCGTCCCGTGGCTGCTGCACGCGTTCGCCGACGCGAGATCCAGCAGCGTCCCACAACTGGCAGCATTGGCCGCCGACCCGCGCGTGGCCGAGGCGGTGCACCGGTTGGCGCGGTGGGACGACACCACGCCGACCGGGATCGAACAGGGCTACGACGCGCGCGACGTCAATGGGCAGTTGGCGGCACCGACGCCGCGCGAGATCTCGAACAGTGTCGCGGCGACGATCTACGCGGCGTGGCGGTCGCGCGCCGTCACCGGCATCGTCGACGCCCCGCTCGGCGGGCTCCCTGTGCCGGACGGCGCTGAGGCCGTCACGGCGCTGCGGCACCTGCTCGACACGTGGTCGACTGCGCACGGCGTGGGCATGTCGGGGATCGACTTCTTTGCGGTACCCGGCCTCGCCGAGCCCGACGCGGCGCGCGACTACCACCTGCTGAGCGCGCTGGCGTCCGGGTTGGACATGCTCGCCGGCCCGGCGTTCGACGCCGCGTTCCACGGCTCGACGCGCCAGTCGGATTACCAGTGGGGGTTGCTGCACCGCATTGTCCTCGACCATCCGCTCGGCGATCCGTTCAGCGTGCCGACGGCGTTCGGGCAGTTCCCCGCACCGCTGCCCGGCCTGACCGGGATCCCGGTCGACGGCGGCTTCGAGACCGTCGATGCGGCGAGCCACGACGTGCGCGCGTCGAGCAGCGACGGGTTCATGTTCGGCAGCGGCCCGGCGCGCCGGTTCGTCGCCACTCCGTCCGGACGGGAGATGTGGGCGGAGTCGGCGCTGCCGGGCGGGACTAGCGCGCTGCCCGACAGTCCGTGGTACCTCAACCTGCTGCGCCCCTACCTCACCGACGACTACTACACCGCTCGTCTCTCCGGGTGAGTCACCCGTACCGCTGACGGGAATCGCCGCGCCGGAGTCGGCGCGGCGATTCCCTGTTCGTCGATCAGTGGATGGTGAACGGCGCCTTCGCCGCGACCGTGTACGGCGTCGTGCTGTTCTCGTCCAACTGGACGATGTAGTCGCCCGGTTCGACGGTCGGTGGTGCTGACGCGTCGATGTCGCCCTGCGTCTCCGCCAGCGTGGAGACCGGGAAGCGCACCTGCACGGTCTTGGACGCGCCGGCGTCGAGCGTGACCCGCGTGAACCCGACCAGCCTTTGCGGCGGCACGACCACATTGCTGACAGGCTGGGCCACGTACACAGGAACGATGTCGGTGCCGCTGCGCGAGCCGGTGTTGCTGACCGTGAACGTCGCCGTCGCGGTGCCGCTGCGGGCGACGTTCGGCGTCACCGAGAGATTCGTCGTCGTGAACGTGGTGTACGACAGGCCGTACCCGAACGGGTAGAGCGGGTTGTACGCGTGTCCCTGCCCGGATCCGGTGCCCGGCAACTGGTCGAAGAACTTCGGCTGGTCGCCGAGCGGTGACGGCGCGCTGCCGTCGAAGTCCCCGCCCGGAGCCGCGGCGTCGGACGGCCAGCTGATCGACAGCTTGCCGCTCGGGTCGACCTTGCCGAAGATCACGTCGGCGGCGGCCTGCCCGGCCTCGGTGCTGCCCTGGTAGGCCATCAGGATCCCGTTCGCCTGCTCCGCGTCCGCCCCCAGACCAACCGGACGTCCGGCGATGACGACCACGATCACCGGCTTGCCGGTGTCTTCGAGCTTCTTGATCAGCGCCTTCTGGTCAGGCGGCAGCTGGGGTGCCGGGTTGTCACCGAGCCCTTCGGCGTACGCCTTCTCGCCGACCGCGACGACGTACGCGTCGGCGGACGTGTTCGCGGCGGTGTCGCCGTCCGGCACGTAGACCGCGTTCGAATCGTCGTTCCGGACGCCTTCCTGGACCGTCGTGCCGGGCGGAATCTGGTCGGGCGGGCCCATGCAGCAGACGTGCCCGGCACCGAACACGCCCTGCCAGCTGACGCTCCACCCGCCGAGCTGGTTGGTCATCGAGTCGGCGCTCGGACCGGTGACGACGACCTTGGCGGACGAGGACAGCGGCAACGTGTTGTTCTGGTTCCGCAGCAGGGTCATCGACTCCTGGGCGGCGCTGCGCGTGGCGTCGCGGCCCGCGGTCACCGCTGCGTTGGCCGCGTTCGCGTCGACGCACGGCGTGCTCGGATCGGTGACGCACGCCTGGTCGAACAGACCCAGCTGGAACTTCAGCGTGAGGATCCGTCGCACTGCCTCGTTGATCCGCGCCATCGAGATCGCGCCGGACTTCACGTCCTGGAGGATGCCGGTCTGCCACTGGTCAGGGCTGACCACGTACATGGCCATGTCGACGCCGGCGTTCACGGCCTTGGCAATCGCCTCTGCCGGGGTAGCGGCAACGTGGTAAGCCGTCTGCAGCGCCTGCACGTCCTGGTAGTCGCTGATCACGACGCCCTTGAAGTGCATCTGGTTGCGCAGGATGTCGGTCAGCAGGTAGTGCGACCCGGTGGCCGGAACGCCGTTGATGGAACCGGAGTCGGCCATCACCGTGCCCGCTCCGGCGTCTATGCCGCCGGCGTAGGACGGCAGGATCACACTCTGCAGGTAGCTCAGCGGCAACAGCGCCTCGTTGCGGTCGTGGCCGTTGACCGACTGCGAGTAGCCGGCGAAGTGCTTGACCGTTGCTGTCACATCCAGCGAACCTGCCGGACCTGGGGCCTGCATACCGTGGATGTTGGCCGCGCCCATCGCTGCCGTCAGCGTGGGCTCCTCGCCCCAGGTCTCGTAGGTCCGGCCCCACCTGTTGTCGCGGGCAAGATCCTGGACGGGGGCGAAGTCCCAGTTCCATCCGGTGGCGCGCAGCGCGTTCGCGGTGGCGGCGCCACCGGCTTCAGCTGACGCGGGATCCCACGTGGCGCCCATGCCGATCGACTGCGGGTACAACGGCGCCTGCCACGGGTGGCCGAAGCCGTGCACGGCGTCCACGCCGAAGATCAGCGGGATGTGCAGGCGGGAGTTCTGGATCGCGTACTTCTGGATCATGTTGTACTCGTTGGCCCAGTCGTAGCCGGTGTTGCCGGTGCCGCCCTGGCCGGTCGTGTCCGGCGGGTTGTCCGTGCCGCCCGCGAGCACCGAGCCGGTGTGGTTGTCGACCAGCCACGTTTTCATGCAGCTCTGGTTGAGCTGGGCCCAGCCCTGGCTGCCGCATCCGTCGGAAGGCCCACTCAGGTCGTCGACGAGTTGCTGATCCATCTGGCCGACCTTCTCGGGCAAGGTCATGGCACCGAGCAGCGCGTTCACCCGAGCTTGGATCGGCTGATGCGCATCGAGCCACGGAGCCTGGGCGGACTTCGCAGCACTGGCGACGCCCTGGCCGATGAGGGCCGTCAGCGCCGCCGCCGCCAGCACGCCGACCGCGGCGGCGATCACCGCCGTTCTGCTCCCGCGCAGCCGGCCCTTCGAACGCGAATCGGACATGACTTCGACCTCCTTGGTCTGGCTCTACCGCAGTCCCTGTCCTTCGTCGCCGAAATCGCGTTGCGGCCGCGCACCGTTCGCGCCGGGGCAGTACCGACCGGCTCCGGAGCCCCGCATGACGATCTGCACATTGACGACATCTCTTGCAAAGGCGACGAAGCTGAGCGTAGGAACGCAGCGGTCGTCCCGTCAATGTCCACTGCTCGAACAAATTGCAGGACGGACTGGGAATCCGCCGCGCCGAGTGGTGGGCGGCGCAGTCAGGACCATCGGCCGTACCGGCACCGGCACGCGAACGCGCACCATCGCCACATGACTTCGCCGGCCTTCCAGACGATCATCGAGCCGTTTCGCATCCACTCGGTCGAACCGCTGCGGATGACGACGTGGGAACAGCGGCAGGTTGCGCTGGCCGAGGCCGGCTTCAACCTGTTTCAGATCCACTCCGCGGACGTCCTGATCGACCTGCTCACCGACTCGGGCACCGGCGCGATGAGCCGTGACCAGTGGGCGGCCATCCAGCGCGGGGACGAGTCGTACGCCGGCTCGCCGTCCTACTACGTGTTCCGCGATGCGGTGCGCGAGCTGTTCCCGTTCGAGCACGTGATCCCCACGCACCAAGGACGTGCGGCCGAGAAGATCATTTTCAGCGTCCTGGGCGGACCCGGGAAGATCATCCCGAACAACACGCACTTCGACACCACCCGCGCGAACGTCGAGCACACCGGGGCCGAGGCGATCGACCTCGCGATCGCCGAAGCCAGGGATCCGCACTGCGACCACCCGTTCAAGGGCAACATGGACGTCGGCAGGCTCGACGCGTTGCTCGCTGAGCGTGCGGACGATGTTCCCGTCGTGTTCGTCACGGTCACGAACAACAGCGGCGGCGGGCAGCCGGTCTCGCTCGCGAATCTCCGCGAGATCCGCGAGGTGTGCGACGACTACCGCAAGCCGCTGTTCCTGGACGCCTGCCGGTTCGCCGAGAACGCCTGGTTCATCCGCGAGCGCGAGGACGGCCAGGGTGATCGCGACGTCGTCGACATCGTGCGCGACATGGCCGCGTTGGCCGACGGCATGACGATGAGCGCCAAGAAGGATCCGATGGGCAACATCGGCGGCTGGCTCGCGATGAACGACGCGGAGCTGGCAAGTAAGTGCCGCGGCGTGCTGATCCTCACCGAGGGGTTCCCGACCTATGGCGGCCTCGCCGGCCGCGATCTCGAGGCGCTGGCGCAGGGTCTGCGCGAGGCAGTCGACCACCACTATCTGCGCTACCGCATCAGGTCGACCGGCTATCTGGGCGAAGCGCTGCAACGCGCCGGCGTGCCGGTGCTCACGCCGATCGGCGGGCATGCCGTCTACCTCGACGCGCGCGGTCTGCTGCCGCACATTCCGCCACTGCAGTATCCGGGTCAGGCGCTCGCCGTCGCGCTCTACCAGGCCGGCGGTGTCCGCAGCTGCGAGATCGGCACCGTGATGTTCGGACGCCAGCCCGACGGCAGCGAGCGGCCGGCACCGCTCGATCTGGTCCGGCTCGCGATTCCACGCCGCACCTACACGCAGAGCCACATCGACTACGTCATCGAGGTGTGCGAGCACGTCGCGAAGCACGCCGACGAGCTGACCGGCTTCACCATCGTCGACGAGCCGCCGCAGTTGCGGCACTTCACCTCCCGGTTCGAACCTGTCTCGTGATCTGCTAGACCAACAGGTCATGAGAAAGAGTGGACGATGAACCCGCCAACTCCGCCCGGTGTGACGCTGACGGTGCCACTCGATGAGAACGCCGCGGAGTTGTTGACCCACCCCGCCGTGGAGTTTCTCGCCGGCCTGCACCGACGGTTCGGGCAGCGACGGATCGAACTGCTCCGGGCCCGCGCCCAACGGCAGGCTGCCATCGACGCCGGAGCACTGCCGGACTTCTCCGAGGAGACCGCCGAGATTCGCGCCGGGGACTGGACATGCGCGCCGCCTCCGCCACGCCTCGAGGATCGTCGCGTGGAGATCACCGGACCGACCGACGCGAAGATGACGATCAACGCGCTCAACTCCGGTGCGAAGGTGTGGCTGGCCGACTTCGAGGACGCCAACACGCCGTTGTGGCCGAACCTGATCAACGGCCAGTTGAACCTGCGCGACGCATTCGACGGAACGCTGCGCTACGTCGGCCCGGACGGACGGCAGTACGAAATGGTCGCGCCCGACCAGCGTCCGACCATCGTGGCTCGGCCGCGCGGGTGGCATCTCCCGGAGAAGCACCTGCTGGTCGACGGAGAACGCGTGTCGGCCAGCTTGTTCGACTTCGCGCTGCACGTGTTCCACTGCGCCCAACGGCAGCTCGATGCCGGCGCGGGCCCGTACTTCTACCTGCCGAAGATGGAGTCGTATCTCGAGGCGCGGCTGTGGAATGACGTGTTCGTCGCTGCCGAGGACGCACTCGGCCTTCCGGGCGGGAGCATTCGCGCCACCGTTCTCATCGAGACGCTGCCGGCTGCGTTCCAGATGGACGAGATCCTTTACGAGTTGCGCGATCACTCCGCAGGCCTCAACGCCGGCCGGTGGGACTACCTGTTCAGCACCATCAAGACGTTTCGCAGTCGCGGCAGGGCGTATGTGCTGCCCGACCGGAACCAGGTGACCATGACCGCCCCGATGATGCGGGCCTACACCGATCTGCTCGTGCGAACCTGCCACCGCCGCGGAGTGCACGCGGTCGGCGGGATGGCGGCGTTCATTCCGAACCGCCGCGACCCGGAGGTCACCGAGGCTGCGCTGGCGCGGGTGCGAGCGGACAAGGAGCGGGAGTCGGCCGACGGCTTCGACGGCTCCTGGGTTGCCCATCCGGACCTTGTTGAGCTGTGTCGCGACACGTTCACTGCGGTCCTCGGCGATGCGCCGGATCAACGGCATCGGATGCGCGCGGACGTCGGCGTGACCGCGGCCCAACTGCTCGACGTCGGATCCACGCCGGGCGACGTGACCGAGGCCGGGCTGCGGGCAAACGTGAGCGTGGCGCTGCAGTATCTACGCAGCTGGCTGGCCGGCAACGGCGCAGTGGCGATCTTCAATCTGATGGAAGACGCTGCTACGGCGGAGATCTGCCGAAGCCAGATCTGGCAGTGGGTTCGCAACGGCGTCGAGTTGGCAGACGGTCGCGTTCTCGATCGCGAGTTCGTGCTCGCGGTGCTCGACGAGGAACTCGCCGCGCTGGGTGAGCCGGACGCCTACGCGGACGCGCGGAAGACCTTCGAGTCGGTCGCGCTGAGCGAAGACTTCGTCGACTTCCTCACGCTGCCTGCGTATGAGCTGATGCCTTAGCAGTGCCCTGCTACGTCGTGGCGCGCGGAATCAGCTTTACCGCAAGTGTGACGTGCCGCGGCGAGCCGGTGTAGCCGGCAATTGCCTCTCGCAAGTGACGGAAGCCGCGACGGCCTGATTCTTCGAGCGGTTGCCGCACCGTGGTGAGTTCCAGCGCCTCGGCGACTTCGCCGTCGTCGAAGCCCACGACGGCGACATCGTCCGGAACCCGGACCCCGTGCCGCCGGCCTTCGAGCAGTACGCCCGCGGCGAGCGGCACGCCCATGATCACGTACCGCATCCCGGTGCGGTGCACGGCAGTCCGATGCTCACCCGAACGTGGGCGCCGGCCGCCACCTGGCAGCGCGAGATCGCGACGGTGCTACGCAGTGTTCATTGGGATCGCGCCGAGGTCGGCGGGGCGGTGTAGCTCAGCCGCGGCGCTTCTTCCCGCGCGTCGCGCCACCGCGTGGACGGAACGTCACGCCGGCTTCGGAGAGCATCCGATGGATCGCCCCGTAGGAGCGCCCGGTCTGGTCCGCGATGTCGCGGATGGGCGTCTTCTTGTTGTACATGCTCACGATCTTCTTCTGGAACTTCTCGCGCTCGGCACCCACGAGGCGAGCGCCCTTCCTGATCGGTTTTGTCATGACATGTCATCCCCGTCGCTCGGCTGCTCCTACCAGCGATCGTAGGGAAGGTCGCGATCAAGATCCCTAGGCCGATGGGCCCGACTCCGGCCTATTCCCCGTGCTCCTCTTCGTATTCCTCGCGCACCTCGCGGGCGATCTCGACTTGCTCTTCGCCCTCTTCCTCGAGTGCTTCGCTACCGACAACGCGGCCGATGAACTCTTTCGCCTCGCCGGTGACCGCGTTCTCCCACGTCGCCGGTGCCTCGTCCGACCCGTTATCGCCGTTGCCCATGACGGCGACAGTAGACGCCGCAATCAGCCGGTTTCACTCGGCCCGGCGGTCGTCGCCCAGCGGATGGTTCGGACGACGCCGGCGCCGGCGGCGCGCACGAGCGTGGCCTCGGTGATCGGCAGGTAGGGCAAGCGCAGCGGCAGGCGGGCCCACTGCGGCAGCGACGCGACAGCGGCCGCGGCGAGTGCCGCGTAGGCAGGACGGGCCGCGATCGGCAGCGGCGGGCGGAGCAGCATGAACCGCGCCGCCGCGCGCGCTTCGGGGGTGCCGTGCAGCTCCGGTCGGTACGCCTTCAGTTGGGCGTGCAGGTCCGCTACGGTCAGCGGCGGATCGGGCACGCCCAGTGCGTGCGCGACGCGCGCGGTGTCCGCCAGGTACTGGTTCTGCTCGGCGAGCGTGAGCGGTGCGCGTCCGTAGGTCTGGTACGTGCGCAGGAAACTGTCGACCTCGGCGATGTGCACCCACCGCAGCAGGTGCGGGTCGGATGCCGCGTACAGGCGGCCGTCCGGCGCGGTGCCGCGGACCCGTTCATGGATGCGCTGCACTCGCGCGACGGCTGCCTGCGCGTCGGTGGCCAGCCCGAACGTCGTCACGGCGAGGAAGTAACTCGTTCGCTGCAGCCGCCCCCACGGGTCGCCGCGGTAGCCGGAATGGCCCGCCACGCCGGCCATCGCCAGCGGGTGCAGCGACTGAAGCAGCAACGCGCGCAATCCGCCCACGAACATCGACGAGTCGGCGTGCACCCGCCGGATCGGGCGCCCCTCCGCGAACCAGCGCTCGCCTGCCGTGCGGTGAATGCGCTCGCGATGCTGCGGCCCTTCCGGCCCGGCAACGCGCGCGAACACCAGCTCGCCGAGCCGGCCGCGGACGTCAACCTGCATGGCCCCATGGTGCCCGAATTCGGAATGCAACCGACGGAGGCGAGGTTCGCCCCAACGAGGGCGAGGGGAGCGCGGCGTGACGGTCGAACTCGGCAAGTACGGAATCTGGCGACCGTGGCACCAGCTTCCGCCGACGCTCGTCGTGGAACTGGAGAAGCTCGGGTTCGGCACCGTCTGGGTCGGCAGCTCCCCGCCCGGCGATCTCGAAATCGTCGAGGAGCACCTCGACGCGACGAGCCGGATCACGATCGCCACCAGCGTGGTGAACATGTGGACGGACGAGCCGTCCGACGTCGCCGCGGCGTACCACCGGATCGTTCGCGCGTACCCCGACCGATTCATGCTCGGCGTCGGCATCGGGCACCCCGAGCAGTCCGCCGCGTACCGATCGCCGTTCCGGACGATGGTCGAGTACCTCGCCGCGCTCGAAGCCGGCGGCGTCCCTCGGGAGCGCCGGGTGCTGGCCGCGCTCGGACCGAAGGCATTGCGTCTCGCGCGCGAGCAGGCGGCAGGTGCCATCCCGTATCTCGTGACGCCCGACCACACCCGGCGCGCGCGGGCGATCCTGGGCCCGACACCGATCCTCGCGCCGGAGCACAAGGTCGTGGTCGAAACCGATCCCGAGCGGGCGCGCGCGATCGGCCGGGCCCGCGTCCGGAACCCGTACCTCGGGCTGACGAACTACCTGAACAGCCTGCGCGAGTTGGGTTACGGCGACGACGACCTGAACGACGGCGGCAGCGACCGGCTGGTCGACGACCTCGCCCTGCACGGCACGCCGGAGCAGATCGCGCTGCGGGTGGGGGAACACTTCGCCGCCGGCGCCGATCACGTCGTCCTGCAACTGCTTACCGAGCCCGACGCGGATCCACTGCCCGGCTATGTCGCGCTTGCGGGCGCGCTGCCCGAGTAGCGAGCGTCAGTCCGGGACGGGACGGGGTCGGCGCGGTGCTGCCGCCTCGCCCGGCAGATACCCGACCGCGTCGTGCAGGCGTGAGCGTCGCCGACCGGACGCGGGCCGGGCCGGCGGTCGCGCGGGGCGCTGCTCCGGTACCGGTTCGACTCCCGCGACGATGCCCTCGGCCATCCCGTACAGCAACGGCAGGGCGCCGGCCACCACGCCACCGGTCTCGTTGATATGACCGACCCCAGGAGCGATCGCGGCAGCGTGCTGATTGATCTGCCGCACCGTGTCGGCGCACTCCTCGAGATTCGTCGCAATGTTCGTGAGCTGCGTGCCGACGATGTACAGGTAGACCGCAAGGCCGGCGATCAGCAGGACGATGTCGATGACGGAGAGCACGACCATCTCGTCACATCCTCACTTTCCCGAGGACCCGGCCGAGGAACAGGTGGTGCTTCAGGCCCTCGGCGAGCACCGCATCGACACGATCCGCGGTCTGCCCGATCAGCGCCGTCTCTGCGGTGTTGGTCTCGGCCGCGTGCAGCGTCTCGCGCACCTGCGCGACACGCTGGTCGATCGTCCGGACGTAGAGCACCAGCAGGGTGAGCAGCGCGGCGACGGCGAGCACCACCACGAAGCCACCGACGATGACGCCCCACCAGAGGCCCTTTTGGGTGGACGTGAGCGCGAGCATCGTCAGCCTCCCAACCGCGCGCGGCCGCGCGCCAGCCCGGCAACGATCACCTCGGCGGATTCGATCGTCGTGCTCAGCTCGGCCAGCGGCGCGGTGTTGTCGACGGCCTGCTGCAGCGCGGCGTCGATCTCGAGCGCCTGGCGGCCGATGGCGCGGGCCAGCACCAGGATCGGCACGACCAGCGCGACCACGACGAGCACGACCACGATGCCGATCGTGTAGCCGACCGCCCAACCGGTGAGCGAGCCGTCGGCGAGAACTTCAGCGGACACCCCCGCCTCCTCAGATCGATTCGCAGAAGTCGCGCACGGGCTTGAGGTTGGCGTTCACCGACGGCAACACGCTGGGCACCGTCGCGGTGCGCGCGGCCACGGCTTGTACGCCGCCGATCACACTGCCGAGCGTCCGGCGTATTGCGATGAGGTGGCCGATCACCCGGATCAGGCCGACGGCGGCAATCGCGATGATCAGCGCGGCGATTATGATCGTCGCCCAGGCAGCGGCTGGCATGATCGTCCGTCCCTTCAGCCGAGTAGCTTCGCGACCGAGCCGGCGTACCGAACGGCTCCGACGGACACCGCACGGATGGTGTCGTCGGTCTCCGCCAGCGCCTCGGGCACCGCGTCGACGTGCCCGACCAGTTCGACGCCACCGGCGAGAATCTCGTCGGCGGCGCCGCGGATCCGTTCAAGAGCTGCGAGCACCCGGTTGAGCAGGAAGATCACCACAGGCAGCACGACGAACAGCAGAGCCGCGTTGCCGATCCACCACAGAATCATGAGACTAGGCCCTTCCCGAGCATCGCAGCGAGTACCGCAGCGAGCGCCAGCGAGCGAGGAACGCAGCGAGGAGCGGAGGGGAGGGCCGAGGCCGGCCAGCACAGCACCATCGCGAACTCCTAACGCGGGCTCGGCTGGTAGGGCAGGAAGAAGCGCCGGAAGACGCGAACGAGCGCCATCCGCAGCGCGCGCAGCCCGATCGCGAATCCGCTCGCCGGCCGCGCCGCGGCGACCGCCTGGCCGGACTCGCCGCGCTCGACCGCCGCGATGCGGCTCTGCAGGTTGCCGGCGAAGTCGTTCATGAGCACGGCGCTGACGTCGGTGATCATGCCGCGGCCGTACTGCGCCGCGGCCCCGGACAGCTGGAGATCCTGCGCCACGTCGACCCGGGTGCCTCCGGCGACGGCCACGAGGACGGCCGTGACGCCCATGCTGGCCTGACCGCGCCCCTTCGCGTCCGCGCCGTTCGCGTCCACGACGATTCGGTGCGCCGCGTCGTCGCGCTCCTTGATGCGCGCGGTGCCGGCGAACGACAGTTTCACCGGGCCCATCCGGATCCCGACCGTGCCGCGAAAGGTGTCATCTCCGAGATCGTCGGTCAGTTCGGCGCCCGGCAGGCACGCCGCCACCTGCGGGATGTCGTCGAAGAACGTCCACACCTTGTCCAGCGGTTGAGCGACGTCGAAGGAGCTCTTGATCAGCATCGCGCCTCCCGCGCCGTGAACTCGTCGGGCGCCTTCTCGAACGCCGACCGGCAGCCCGCACAGCAGAAGTAATACGTGTGCCCCTCGTGGTCGAACCGGATGGCATCGGGCCGGAGGTCGACCGTCATGCCGCACACCGGGTCGACGGCCGTCGCAACGTCCGCCGCAGGCTCGGCTGCGACCGCCAGTGCACCCGACGCGCGCAGTTGCACGAGTTCGGCCAGGACCGCGACGGCGATCTCGCGGTGCGACGTCGCGCCGAGATCGAGGCCGACCGGTACCCGGACCCGTTCGAGTCGGTCGGCCGGGACGCCGCGGTCGGCGAGATAGCCGAGCACCGCTTCGCCGCGCTTGCGCGAGGCGACCAATCCGACGAACGCCGGAGCTGCCGCAAGGGCGAACTCGATCGCGTCCTCGTCGCCGTGTCCTTGGGTGGCGACGACGACCATCGACATCGGGCCGATTGCGGCCGCCGACAACTGCGCGGCGTCATGCAGTTCCGCGCGCCATCCGAGCGCGCCGGCGAGCTCCGCGAGCGTCTGCGCCATCGGCGAGCGACCGACGATCACAAGCTGCGGGCTGGGCACGACCGGCTCCACGAAGACCTCCAGCGCACCGTCGCTCTGGCACGAGATTGGGACGACGGTCATGCCCTCGGGCACCGCGTCGCCGAACTGGTCGGTGCTGCCGAGCAACAGCAACTTGGACCTGCGCTCGGCGATGACCTCGCGCGCCACGCGCAACACGGCGGGCTCGGCACACGCGCCGCCGATCCACCCGCGGATCACGCCGGAGGCGGTGATGATGGCCCGCGACCCGGTCTGCCCGGACGACGGGGCCTGCCGCCATACCACCGTGGCCAGCGCGAACTCCTCGCCGCGTTCGGACATCCGCGCGGCTTCGAGCAGCACGTCGACGTCGGCCATCAGTCGTCCTGCCGAACCGGCGGCGCACCGGACACGTCGTGCCGCGTCGTGATCGCCTCCCACACCCGATCCGGGAGCAGCGGCATGTCGACGTTGCGCACCCCGGTGCCGTCGATCGCATCCAGCACCGCGTTGACGAATGCGGCCGGGCCGCCGACGGCGGCGCACTCGCCGATGCCCTTGGCGCCGATCGGGTGGTGCGGGCAGGGCGTCACGACTTCGTGCAGCTCGTAGCCGGGCGCCTCCCACGCGGTCGGCAGCAGATAGTCCATGTAGGACGAGCCGATGCAGTTGCCGTCCGCGTCGAAGGTGATGAACTGCATGTTGGACATCGCGTAGGCCTCGGTGAGCCCGCCCATGATCTGCCCCTCGACGATCATCGGGTTGATGCGCACGCCGCAGTCGTCCACGGCCACCACGTTGAGCACGTCCCAGACACCGGTCGCCGGGTCGACCTCGACGGTGACGATGTAGCAGGCGAACGGCCAGGTGAGATTGGGCGGGTCGTAGTACGCGGTGAACTCGAGGCCCGGCTCCATACCATCCGGCATGTTGCTGTACGCCGCGATCGCGCACTCCTGGATCGTCACGCCGCGATCCGGGACGCTGCGGATGAAAAAGCGGCCGAGCTCCCACTCGACGTCCTCCTCGGACACCTCGAGCAGGTGCGCGGCGAGCCGTCGCGCCTTGGCCCGCACCTTGCGTGCGGCCATCGACACCGCCGCGCCGGCCACCGGGGTCGAGCGTGAGGCGTAGGTGCCCATGCCGAACGGCGCGGTGTCCGTGTCGCCTTCTTCGACGGTGACGTCCTCTGCCGGGAGGCCGAGTTCGTGCGCGACGATCTGCGCCCACGTCGTCTCGTGACCCTGACCCTGCGACTTCGCGCCGGTGCGCAGGATCGCCTTGCCCGTCATGTGGACGCGCAGCTCGGCGGAATCGAACATCTTGATGCCGAGAATGTCGTATTCGCGGCTGTTGCCGGCGCCGAGCGGCTCGGTCATCGTCGAGATGCCGATGCCCAGCAGCCGCCCCTGCGCCTTCGCCTCGGCCTTCTGCCGCAGGAAGTCCTGGTAGCCCGCCGCTTCCAGGCCCGCGTCGAGGCACGTGCCGTACTGCCCGGAGTCGGTGAGGAATCCGAACGCGGTGCGGTGCGGAAAGTCGTCGTCGCGCACGAAGTTCACGCGCCGGAGTTCGGCCTGGTCCATGCCCAGGTCTTGCGCAGCGGCGTGCATCATCCGCTCCTGGAAGAACATCGCCTCGGTGACGCGGAACGAGCACCGGTACGCCACGCCGCCCGGCGCCTTGTTCGTGTACACGCCACGCGCGGTGAGATGCGCGACCGGTACGTCGTATGCGGCGAACGTCGAGTGCAGCAGCCCGATCTTGAACTTGCTCGGCTGCGCGTCGGAGAAGAACGCGCCGTGGTCGGCGTCGGCGTGCATGCGGATCGCGAGGATCCTGCCGTCCTTGCGCAACGCCATCTCGCCCTTGAGGTAGATGTCGCGAGCGAAGCCGGTGGAGATCAGGTTGCCGGTCTTGTCCTCGATCCACTTCA
Organism: Jatrophihabitans sp.; assembly: GCA_035642535.1. Taxonomy (GTDB): domain Bacteria; phylum Actinomycetota; class Actinomycetes; order Mycobacteriales; family Jatrophihabitantaceae; genus Jatrophihabitans. The sequence goes on from DASQSE010000124.1 coordinate 137,821, forward strand.
CCGGGCGTTCGAGCAGGATGGACGCGAGGATCGAGCAGACGTAGCCCGGGTAGACCGGCACCTTGTTGCCGAAGCCACCGCCGATGTCGGGCGAGATGATCCGGATCATGTGTTCGGGCAGTTCGGCGACCATCGCGACAGCGGCCCGGATGATGTGCGGCGCCTGGGTGGTCATGTAGACGGTCAGCTTGTTCGTCGCCCGGTTGAAGTCGGCGATCGAGCCGCAGCACTCGATCGGCGACGGGTGCGAGCGCGGGTAGTGCAGCTCCAGCTTCGATACGACGTCGGCCTGCGCGAACGCGGCTTCGGTGCCGGTCCGGTCGCCGACCTCCCAGTCATAGATGACGTTGTCGCGCTGGTTCTCCTTGTCGTCGCGAATGACCGGCGCACCGTCGGCCACCGACTGCGTCGGGTTGACGATGACCGGCAACTGCTCGTACTCGACGACGATCGCCTCGCAAGCGTCCTTCGCGATGTAGGGATCGTCGGCGATCACGCAGGCGACTTCCTGACCCTGGAACCGCACCTTGTCGGTGGCCAGGACAGCCTGGGTGTCGTAGGACAGGGTCGGCATCCACGCGAGGTTGCGGGTGGCCATCATCTCGCCGGTGAGGACGAGGTGGACGCCCGGAATCTCCCACGCCTTGGTGGCGTCGATCGAGACGATCCGGGCATGCGCGACCGGGCTGCGCAGGATCTCCATGTGCAGCATCCCGGGCAGCACGATGTCGTCCGTGTAGTTGCCTCTGCCGCGGATGAACCGGTCGTCCTCGACGCGCTTGCGGCTCGCGCCCAGACCGCCGATCTTGACCTCGTCGAGCGCCTTCGTCATTCGGAATCACCCCTCTCGCGCCTCGCGTGGTCAGTTGCGCGCCGAGTGGTCAGGTATAGGTGACCACTCGCGCCGTAGGTAACCACGCGATGCGGAATGCGGGACAGGACACTCCTCACGGGGTCTCACCGCGCATCTTGGCGGCGGCCCAGAGCACCGACTTGACGATGTTCTGATAGCCGGTGCAGCGGCACAAGTTGCCGGACAGCGCCCAGCGGACGTCCTCCTCGGAGGGATCCGGGTTGCTGTCGAGCAGCTCCTTGGCGGCCATCATCATGCCCGGCGTGCAGAACCCGCACTGCAGGCCGTGCTGGTCCTTGAACCCCTCCTGCAAGGGGTGCAGCTCGCTCTGGCCGGCCAGCCCTTCGACCGTCGTGATCTCGCGCCCGTCGGCCTGGACGGCGAGCATGGTGCAGCTCTTGATCGCCTTTCCGTCGACGAGCACCGTGCACGCGCCGCAGTTGGTGGTGTCGCAGCCGGTGTGCGTGCCGGTCAGTCCCATGCCCTGCCGCAACAGGTGCGCGAGCAGCAGCCGCGGCTCCACTTCGGCGAATTTGGCGACGCCGTTGACCGTCACCCTGATGCGCCGCTTCGGTGTTGCCCCGGTCTCTTCCGCCGCGTCCCAGACCAGTGTCATCGTCAGGCTGCCCTCTCCGTTCCCGCGTCGGCCCGATTCAGGATCCGGGTCACGAAGGTGTGCACGATGTGCCGCTTGTACTCCGCGCTGCCCCGGTGGTCGCTGCGTGGGCGGGCTGCTTCGGCGGCCGCCGCGGCGGCTTGCTCGATCGAGGTTTCGGTCAGCGCTGCACCGACCAGCGCGCCGGCGGCGTCCGCGGCGTCGATGGTCGAGCTGCCGACGCCGGTAAGCGCGATGCCGGCGCGCAGGACCTGCCGGTCGGCGCTCAGCTCCAGCGCCACCGCGACGCCGACGGTCGCGAAGTCGCCGACGCGCCGCTCCAGCTTGAGATAGCCGCCGGCCCGTTCGCCCTGCGCGGGCGGGATGACGGCCTCCACCGCGACCTCGTCGAAGTCGAGCACGTTCTGGAACGGTCCGCTGACGAAGTCGCCCACCGGGATGCTGCGGCGGCCGTTCGGCCCGACGGCGACGACGTGCCCGCCGAGTGCCGTGACGACGGAGGCCCAGTCGCCCTGCGGGTCGGCGTGGCAGAGCGAGCCGACCAGCGTGCCGCGATTGCGGACGAGTGGGTCCGCGATCAGCGGGGCCGCGGCGGCCATCGTGGGCTGCTGGTCGGGCAGCAGCGCCGAGTGCTCGAGGTCGGCATGCCGGCACAGCGCGCCGATCCGCAGCGTGCCGTCCGCCTCCCTCCGGTGGAAGTCCAGGTCGGGGAGGTTGTTGATGTCGACGAGCAGTTCGGGCGCGGCGAAGCGCAGCTTGAGCAGCGGGACGAGGCTCTGTCCGCCCGCGAGCACCTTCGCCTCGCCCGCGCCGTCATGGAGTAGGCCGATCGCCTCGTCCAATGTGCGGGGTGCTTCGTAGCCGAACCGGGACGGGTACATCACTCACCCGTGTCTCGGGGCGCGGCGGAGGCCGGGTCGGGGATGGCGACGGGCAGCCCATCGCCGGTCGGATCCGGACGTGGCTGCTGGTGTGGCGGCCAGGGCCCGGGCACGGGCTGGCCCGCCACCTTGAGGTACTCCATGAGCTCGGGCCAGGCCCAGACGGTCGGGCTCTTGCCTTCCTTCGGCGTGTGCTCCACCAATTCGTAGAGCCGGGGATTGCCGCGGCTGTGCCCGTCGGACTCGATCCGCATCGTGATCGTGACCCTTCGTCGGGACGGGCCTCGACTGCCGGCACAGCCCGTCTGCGCGTCATCGTCGTCTCCGTCCGGCGGGCCGCGCAAGACCCACAACCTCGAACAACACGACGCAAGGCGGCTAAAGCGATTAAGTGATCGGCGGTCGCGCAGCCGGCGGCGGGCGACATACGCTGGGCCCAGCAACTCTGCGCCGAAGGGAGCCGGACGTGGCAGGGTCCCGCTCTGAAGAGACGCTCGACGTGCTGCGCGAGATCTGGCAGGCAACCGGCCAGCGCGCCGAAGACGTCGAAGCGGCCTGTGGTCCACAGCGTGCCTGCAAGAGCACGTCGGCCGTGGGCTTCGACGGCATGGTCGGCGCGGACGGTGATCTGCACAGGGCATGGCGCGCGAAGCTCGAGCGCGAGGGCAAGCTGCGGCCGGACTCCGGCTCGGTGCGCGCGCTGGTGTTCGGCGCCGACGACCCCTCAGGCTGAATCGCGCGATGACCGAAAGCCCCCTGTCGGCCGCACCGCAGTCGGTGGCCGAGCTGATCGAGGTGCTCCGCGGCGGCCGGTATCTCGCCGACCGTGGACTGGCAACGGCGGTGTTCGTCGCGCTCACACTGGACCGCCCCTTGCTGGTCGAGGGCGAGGTCGGCGTCGGCAAGACCGAGATCGCCAAGGCCCTCGCCGCCGTGTTCGGTCGCGAGTTGATCAGGCTGCAGTGCTATGAGGGCATCGACACCACGCAAGCGCTGTACGAGTGGGACTACGCGCGCCAGATGCTGCACATCCGCGCGCTGTCCGAGCAGCGACTGGCCGACGAGCAGGCGGTCGACAAGCTGTTCGGCCCGAAGTTCCTGCTCGAGCGGCCGCTGCTGGCCGCCGTTCGCGCCGGCGAACGCGCTGTGCTGCTCATCGACGAGGTCGATCGCGCGGACGACGAGTTCGAGGCGTTCCTGCTCGAGGTGCTCTCCGACTTCCAGATCTCGATCCCCGAAGTCGGCACGATCCGCGCCGAGCACCCGCCGCTCGTCGTCCTCACCTCCAACCGCACGCGAGAGCTGCACGACGCGCTGAAGCGACGCTGCCTCTACCACTGGGTCGGCTACCCGGATGCCGAGCGCGAGATCGAGATCGTCTTGGTGCGCGCCCCCGGCGTCTCCGAGACGCTGACCCGCAAGGTCGTCGCCGCAGTCCACCGATTGCGGGAGCTGGACCTGGTCAAGCCGCCCGGCGTTGCGGAGACGATCGACTGGGTGCGCACCCTCGATGTGCTCGGTGCCGATGAGCTGGACGTGGCCACCGCCGCGGACACGCTCGGGGCCGTCGTCAAGGAACGGGACGACCTCGACGTGGCCCGCGCCGCTCTCGACGAGATCACGTCCGGTGCCTGACGAACTCGTCGACGTGCTCGTCGACTTCGCGCGCGTCCTGCGCGCGGACGGGCTCGCGGTGGGCTCTGGCGACGTGATCGCCTACACGTCGGCGGCCGCCGTCCTCGACCCGACCGATCTGCTCGATCTCTACTGGGCCGGCCGGACGAGCCTGGTCATCCGGCGCGAGGACGTCGCCACCTACGACGCCGCGTTTCGGCGGTTCTTCCTCGGCGGGCCGGCGCCGGCAGCCGAGCGGCTGGTGCTGAAACCACGCACCGTGCGGACGGTCGAGGCGGTGCTGACGCTTCCCGAAACCGAGCCCCAGGAGCCGGGTCGCGAGGACGAGGTCCGCGTCGGGCTACGTGCCTCTGACGCCGCCACGCTCAAACACAAGTCGTTCGCCGCGTGCACGCCGGAGGAGCTGGCCGCGCTGCGTCGGATCATGCGGCGCATCCGGCTGATGCCGCCGCGCCGGCGGACCCGGCGGACCGTCGCCGCTCGCTCGGGTCGGATGCCGGACGTGCGACGGACGGTGCGCTCGTCGATGCGCATGCACGGTGAGCCTGTCGCGTTGCTCTGGCGCAGGCGCCGACTGCGGGTCCGGCCGCTCGTCCTGATCCTCGACGTCTCCGGGTCGATGGCGGACTACTCGCGCAGCCTGCTGCAATTCGCGTACTCGGCGCGGCGCGCTGCCGTGCGCGTCGAGGTGTTCTGCTTCGGCACCCGGCTGACCCGCATCACCCGCGAGCTCACCCGTCGGCAGCCCGACGCGGCGCTGACCGACGCCGCGGCGGCGGTGTTCGACTGGGACGGCGGCACGCATATCGGGAAGTCGCTCGACGCGTTCGTCCGAAACTTCGCGCGGCGCGGGCTGTCGCGCGGCGCGGTGGTCGTCATCTGTTCCGACGGCCTGGACCGCGGCGAACCCGCGGTGCTCAGCAAGGCGATGGAACAGCTGTCGCGGCTCAGCCACCGGATCGTGTGGGTGAACCCGCACGGCGCGGCCGGCGCAGTGGGGATGCGCGCCGCCGAGCCGTACATCGACCTCGTGCTGTCCGGGCACGACCTGTCCAGCCTCGCGGAGCTGGCTGCCGAACTCCCGCGCCTGGGGTAGGACTGTCCCGTGCGATGGAGCGTCGGCGTGGCGGCGGAAGGCACCCGGCCGTTGAGCCGGGCCGAGGTTGTCGAGCTTGCCGACGCTGTCGCCGCGCACGGCGGGATCGCGTCGGGCATCGGCACGCGACGCTTCGGCGCGACTCTCCTGATCGAAGCGCCGACCGAGGACGAGGCGGTTTCCCGAGCGCGATCATTGTTCGTCGACGCGTCCGCGCGGGCCGGGCTGCCGCCGGCACCGATCGTCGAGGTCGACGCGGTCAACGAGGACGACGAGCTCGGATGATCAGGTTGGGCTCGCTGGCCGGCTACCCGTTCGAGGGGCCGCGGCTGCTCGCCGGTTGGACGCCTCCGTCGACCGCGGCGGTGTACGCGATCCTGTGCCGGCCGTCGGTCGATACCCGACCTGACGAATACGCCGTGATCGACGTCGACCACAGCGACGACCTGGCTGCCGAGCGCTTCCCGTTCCGCCATCCGCGGGCCGCGTGTTGGATCCGCCGGGCGGGGGACCGGTGGCAGGTCTACATCTGCACGTACGAAGTGCCAGGTGGGCTGCGGTCGCATCGCGAGCAGATTGCACGTGAGCTGAACTCGATCTACCGGCCCGGCTGCGCGGACGAGCGTTACACACCCCAATGGAAGCCCGAGTGGATCGGCGATTACGAAGCGCCCACGACCGGGCCGCTCACGACGACCCGCCGCGCCGACGGCGAACCGCCTGACTGACTGCGTCGACGGTGCGCTGCACGTGTTCCTCGCTCGTGTAGACGTGGGTGGCGACGCGGAGCAACGTACGTCCCGAGGGTGCGGCGCCCACCCACGCGCGAATCCGGGCGGCGTCGAGGGTCGCGCGGAGGCTCTCCGGTGTGACGCCGGGGACGCGGAACGCTCTGAACCGAGGTGCCACCAACGGCCGGGCTCCGGTCGGCTCGAGGTCGCACGCAGTGAGGCGCTGCGAGAGAAGGTCTGCCATCCGTTCGGCGTCGACGAGCAGCCCGCTCGCCTGCCAGGTGCGCCACTGTCCGAGCGCGACGGAGAAGCACAGGGCCGGTGTCGGATCCCACGTGCCGCGCCACGCGAAGCGATCGGCGAACCCCTCGTCCCAGTGCACGGCGACCATCGCCGGACGCAATAGGTCGCGCAGTTCGTCGACGGCATGGAGAAAGCCGAGCGGTCGCGGAACCGGCAGCCACTTGTGCAGCGTGCCGTAGACGACGGAGGCGCCGAAGTCGGTCACGCCGAAATCGACGTGCCCGGGACCATGTGCGGCATCGACAACCATGATCGCGCCGCGCTCCGACGCCCATTGCCCGATCCGCTGGACCGGCAGGACGAGCGCGGTGGACGACGTGACGAGGCTGGCCACGACGACGTCGAGTCCGCCGCTGACCTGTCGCTCGAACTCGTGCAGGACCTCGTCGGGCGAATCGACCGGATTGTCGAGGTGCACCAGCTGAACGGATCCACCGTGACCGGCGGTCGCAACCTGCCACGCGCGAATCACCGATGGGTATTCGGTGTCGGACATCGCGACGCGCAACCGGCGATGGCGACCCATCGACGACGCCACCGCCGATGACGCTTCGGTGGCATTCATGGTCAACGCGAAGCTCTCTGGCGGGGCGGCCAGGAAGTCGGCCGCGGATGCCAGCTCGGCGAGCAGCTCCTCCCGCATCGAACCGGCGAGCAGACCTGCGGCGTCGCGCTCGATGCGTCTGCGGGTCTGCGCCGCGACGTCCAACATGTGGGTCGTCGGCACGCCGAACGACGCATGATTGAGCAGCACGATCTCGGGGTCGATCGGAAACTCCTCCGCGATCCCGGGCATCACTGCAGCCTAGGCAGCGCGGCCGAGCATTGGCCGGCTACCTCCAGAGCCTCCCGCTGGAGGTAGCCGTTGTGGTCGGAAAGCGCATCTTGCACTGCTGCAGCCGCGACCAACTGCCACACCACTGGTGTAATGCCGTGGAATCAGCCGGCACAAGAGGACTTTCGAACCGAACCGACGGCTTGCTCAGCGGATCACTACGCGGGTGCCGATCCGGGCCCAGTGGTACAGGAACTTGATCGCCCGGTGCGGCATGTGGATGCAGCCGTGCGAACCCCGGGTGACGTAGTGCCGGCTGCCATAGGGCAACTTCTGCCAGCTCGCGTCGTGAAATCCGTACAGCGGTGCATCGAAGGGGATCCAGAACTTCACCGGGTAGGCGCCGCCGCTGGCTGGGTAGAGCACCGTGTTGCGGTTCAGGCCCTGGATTCGGAAGCGACCGCGTGGGGTCGCGTCGCCCCTCCGCGCTGTCGCACCGGTCGTGACGGCCGTGCTGAGCGCGGTGCGGTGCCGGGCACACAGCCAGACGTGCTGGGCGCGGATGCTCACCAGTACCCGTTGCGCCGCGGTGTTGTGCGCGCAATGGTTGCGCGCGGCGTGCCGGTTGGGTGCAGGGTGATGTCGGGTCTTGGGTGCGTCGAGTTCGGCAGCTGCTCTCGTCCGATCGGCGGCGTGCTGCGTGGCGGGCTGCGTGGCTCGTTCGAATGCGCTGCAGCCGGTGACCAACAGGGCAGCGGTCGCGAGGACGACCACCACGGCAGTTAGTCGCCGCGTCATGTGTGGGAGAACTGGCTCCACGACCTTTAGACGCCTTCCCACTTGCGCCGGTTGCCTAGGGCCGGCCGGACTGTTTCTCAACGCACTTATCGGCTGAGCGTGGTGTCGCTTGAGACGAAGTGCGGCTTGGCCCAATTGCCGGCAAGGGTTCGGCGACCGAATCGGCCGTTCATCGCGCCGCGCAATGCGGCCCATCCTCGATGTCGCTGGAACGGAAGCTCGAACACGGACGCGAACAGCCAGGCGAAGCAGATGGTCAGGGGCAGGACTATCGCCGTCAGCACGAGGAAGGTCGCCGTGCCGGCGGCGACGTGGCCGAGCACGAGACCGTATGACACTGCGATCACGATCGGCGCGTGCGTCAGGTACAGGCTGTAGGAGAACGACCCGAGGCGGCGCAGCGGTCGGGTTTCGAGCACACGCGCGAGTGGCCGGGCGTGGGACGTCGCGAAAGCCGCGAGCAGGCAGCCGATCGCCGGCCCCCAGGCAAGATCGACCCAGAACAGATTTTCGTTCGTCCACGTTGCGCCCTTGACGCTGATCAGCGCGACCACGGGAACGGCTGCGGCCAGCGCATATCCGGCCCAGGGCCGGGCCCGCTGACGCTCGCTGGCCGTGACGACGCCGGCGGCCAGCACACCTATCGCGAACAGCATCGCGAGGTCCGGGGTGTAGTTGACGAGCGTGTCGTTCGTGATTCCGACGTGCGGCCCCAGGGCGCCGACAGCCACTTCGACAGCGGCGACGACGGTGACCACCACGACCGTGTTCACGCGACGGATGAGCAGCAGCAACAGCGGAAGCAGCACGTAGAGCTGGGCCTCGACCGCGATCGACCAGAACGCGCGGTTCGGCGGGCCGGCCGGCACTGCGTTCTGCACGAGCAGTCCGTAGACGATGACCGACTTGCGATCGGGCAGCGGCTGTCCCGGCTGCGCGAGCACGTACCACGTCATCACCAGGCTGAATGCGAGCGCAGCCCAATACGGCGGCAGGATGCGCCACGCGCGGCGGCGCGCGAACTCCGTAACCGAGCCCAGCCGCCATCCCGAGCGCGCCGGGGCGAGGCCCAGCGAGAACCCGGACAGCACGATGAACACCACCACGGCGAAGCGCCCGTAGATGAACTCCGCAGCCCAGAACGGTGCATTGTCCGCCGGGAAACCCGGCCACGCGCGCAGGAAGATGTGGTTCAGCACCACGAACACGGCAGCGACGCCCCGTAACCCGTCCAGCCCGACGACGCGGCCCTGACGACGGTGCGGTGCTGCCACACCAAGAAGTACGCGCCGCCGGAGAGCAGAGTTCAAGTCGCAGCGGCGCGGCGCTCGCAGGTGCGTGCTCGTCGCCGAATCCGGGTAAGCCCTGGTCACACGCCCTAACGGGCTTTCGGGTGCAGGAGGCACGTCATGATCATCGTCGGATTCGTGCTCTTCGTGGCCGCCGTGGTGGTTGCTGCGGCGTTGATCGTGCAGAATCCCGCCACGGTGACCGTCCACGCGTTCAACCAGTCGTGGAATGTCGACATGCGATGGCTGTTCGTCGCCGGGTTGGCGCTGACCGCGATCGCACTGCTCGGACTGGGGATGATGCGTCTCGGCGATGCGCGCTACGCGCGCCTTCGTCGCGAGCGCCGCGCGCTGAAGTCCGAGAACAAGCGGCTTACCCGGGCGGCCGAGGCGGAGCCCGGCGCTGCGAGCACACCACCGCGCCGCCGGTGGCGCAGTGGTCAGCAACCTGTTTCGACAGCGCCGTCGTCGCCGCGCCGCAGTCTCCGGGACCGGCTGGTTCCCAGGAAACAACCCGTGGCGCACGGCGAGTAGGTCATCGAGCTACGCCGCCTCTCCACTGTGATCAACAGGTCCGAAACGTCATCAGACGACGTTTCGGACCTGTTGATCGGCGGGGCAGGGTGTCGGCGGTACTGCCGCCGGCGACTCGCTCAGGCTGCCGGGGTGAGCAGGCCGGCCTGCTGCAGGCTGTTGCGCGCGGCATCGACGACGCCGTTACGCGCCACCAGGTCGTAGCGCATCGCGACGAGTGTGCGCGCCGAGGCGAAGTCGCGGGCACCGCGCGTCGCGGCGTGGCCGAGGAAGCCGAACGACGCTCCCCAGGTGGCGCCCAAGGCCGCGCCCGCGACGAGCAGTCCGAGCCACGGGCCAGTCGCGAACATGGCCAGGAGCAGGCCGATCAGCAGACCGAACCAGGCCCCGCTCGCGGCGCCCGCGGCCGCGGCCCGGCCCTTCGTGAGTCGGCCGGTGACGCGCTCGACGAGGCGCAGATCCGACCCGATGATGTCGAGGTGCTCGACCGGGAAACCGCCGTCGGACAGCCGATCGACGGCACGCTGGGCGTCCGCGTAGTCGTCGTAGCTGGCGACCGTGTTCCAGGCGGTATAGGCCGGGTCGAGGCGAGGCGGCGTGGCAAAAGCGGTGAACCGCGCGGCTGATGCGGTCATGGATGCCTCCTTGTTCAGGCGTTGCATGAGCAATGGTCCGCACCTGAACTGTGACCGAACGCAGCGCCGACTGTGAGCCGGCTGTTGGTCGCTCAAGCCGTGAGCTGCGCCGTGCCGTGCGCAACGACTCGCGCGTGCCAAACCGTGGGCTCACAGTCGGGTCCGTTTGGTTGGAACTTGCGCGTGTGAGCGACGGTGGATCCCGCAAAGACCTTGCGCGAATTCGCAGCCATCCTTACCGCGATTGTCACGTCGGAATCGACCGGCACGTTCGGCACGGCGACGAACAGACCATGCTCAGCCACTCGGATCAGCCTGGTCGCGTGATACGCCTGCGTGCCGCATCGGCCCTCGACGCAGGCCGTGATCGACAGCTCCCCGGAGGCCGGCATACCAACGTCGTCAAAGCCGACCTCCACACCGTCGTCGGCGCCGATCGCGGTGCACGGGCCGTGCGACCCCGACGAGCAGGCAGACGCGATGAGCCCGATCGCCACGACGGATGCCATGCCGATCCGTCTGGTTCGGATCCCGAGGAGCTTCATATGTGACGACCCTGGACCGAAGCCGATCCGGCAGCAACCCGCATGGATCATGTCAAGATCACTTTGATCAGTCGTGATGCCAGGGATGGGCTGCCGTGCCCGATCAGTACACGATGGCGCGCAACGAGCACGAGTACGAGCGAGTACGCCGGCAGGCCGACCTGTGGGCGCCGGCGACCCGCAGCCTCTTCGTGCTCGCGGGCGTCGGACCGGGCGATCAGGCGCTCGACGTCGGCTGCGGGCTGTCGCCGGTCACCGACGCTTGGGTGAAGGCGCGGAAGATCATCGTCGACGTGTTCGACACCGCTGGGCGCGAGCGCCTGCCGTTATGCGGCGAGCAACCGCTCGAAGAACGAGCGGTAGCGCTGCAGACCCTGCCGCAGATCCTCGGTGGAGATCGTCTCCTGCTCGCTCCAGCGGGCCTCGAGCCGCTCGTGCTCCTCGGCGAAACGGCGGGTGAGCCGCTCCATCAACTCGGTGACAAGGGCGTCCGCGTCTTGCATCGCGCGCTTCGGTTGGTCGACGAACCCGGCTCGGATCTCGCGCCAGCGATTGATCACCGTCTGCAACTCGTCGGCCTCGAACAGTGCCGGGCTCGTCTCCTCGGTGGCCGCGGGCTCCGGCACGTGCTGCACCGTGTCCTCGGTGGCCGCGGGCTCCGGCACCTGCTGCACCGTGTCCTCGGTGGCCGCGGGCTCCGGCATGTGCTGCGCGGT
>DASQSE010000125.1:0-12566 GCA_035642535.1 Jatrophihabitans sp.
CCGGCGCTGGTCGCAGGCGATGGGTGTGCTCATCGCGGTGGGCGCCGTCACCGGGACGGTGCTGTCGTTCGAGATGGGCTTGCTGTGGCCCGGGCTGATGCGCCGGTACGGCGCGGTACTCGGGTTTCCGTTCGGCGTGGAGGGCCTGTTCTTCTTCCTGGAGGCTATTTTCGCTGGGATCTACCTGTACGGGTGGCGGCGGCTGTCCGGCTGGGCGCACTTCTGGTCCGGGGTGCCGATCGCGGCCAGTGGCATCTTCGGGGCGATGTCGGTGATCGCGGTCAACTCGTGGATGAAACAGCCCGGCGGGTCCACCGAACGGGGCGGGCGGATTGTGTCGGTTGATCCGTGGCAGGTGTTCTTCAACCACGCCGCGATCTACGAGATGCCACACATGATCCTGGCCGCATACATGGTCACCGGGTTCCTCGTGGCCGGCGTGTACGCGGCCGGCATCCTGCGCGGCCGAAGGGACCGCTACCACTACACCGGATTCGCGCTCGGGTTCGTCCCGGCCGCGGTGCTCACCCCGTTCCAGATCTTCGTCGGCGACACGGCAGCGCGGGCGATCGCGCACGACCAGCCGGTCAAGTTCGCCGCCATGGAGTACGTGCCCCGCACCTCCGACCATGTTCCGGAATGGCTTGGCGGTGTCCACGTCAACGGGCACATCTACGGCGGGATCAAGATCCCCGACATGGACTCGCTGCTGGTCGGGTTCAGCCCCAACACCCGGGTGATCGGCTGGGACACCGTGCCGCCGGCGCAGCGCCCACCGGTTGCGTGGCTGATTCACCTGTGCTTCGACGCCATGGTCGGGCTCGGGTTCCTGCTGCTCCTGGCCGGGCTGTGGGCCGGGTGGACCTGGTGGCGGCACCGCCGCCTGCCGCAGCAGCGGCTGTTCTGGCTGCTGGGCGCGGTCAGCGGCGTGGCCGCAATCGTCGCGATGGAGGCCGGCTGGGTGGTCACCGAGGTCGGCCGCCAGCCCTGGGTCGTGTACCGGCTGCAGACCACCGCAGCCGCAGCCACCGCCAACGGCAGCGTCCCCACCATCCTCAGCCTCACGATCGTCGTGTACACGTTGCTTGGGGCCACGACGATCCTCATCCTGCGGATGCTGTCCCGCCGCTGGCGGCGTAGCGAAGCCGTCGAGGTGCCGGTGCCCTACGGCCCACCGTCCCCGCCCCAGCAGCCGGCCGCGGCCAGCGGCGGGTTGTAATGGCCGCCGACGCGGTGGGGGCCATCCTGCTGGCCGGCATCACCCTTTATGCCGGGCTTGGCGGGGCCGACTTCGGCGGCGGCCTGTGGGACCTGCTGGCCGGCACGACTCGCCGCGGAGCGGCCCCGCGGGCGCTGATCGACGAGTCGATCACCCCGGTGTGGGAGGCGAACCATGTTTGGCTCGTCTTCATCTTGGTCATCTTTTGGACGGCGTTCCCGGACGCGTTCGCCGCGGTGATGACCACGGCCGCGCTGCCGCTCTGGCTCGCCGTCGGCGGGGTCGTGCTGCGCGGTGCGGGCTTCGCCTTCCGCAAAGAGATCTCCCGACTCAGCCTGCAACGCGCCGCTGGCGCCACGTTCGCCTTCTCCTCGCTGCTCACCCCGTTCTTCATGGGCAGCGTCATCGGCGCCGTCGCAACCGGCCGCATCGCCGCAAGCGCCGCGCACGCGAGCCTGCGCGCCTGGACCAGTCCCACCTCCATCTTGATCGGCTTCCTGTCCGTTGCCGCCTGCGGCTACCTCGCCGCCGTGTACCTCATCGGCGAAGCCGCCCGTCGCGGCGATGGCCGGCTCGAGAGCTATTTCACTCGGCGAGCCCAGGCGGCGGCCGTCGTCGCCGGCGCGGTGTCGCTGGCGACGCTGGCCGAGCTGCACAGTTCCAATCGAGCTCTGTACGACCGGCTCACCGGGCGTGCGCTAGCCCTGGTCGTCCTGGCCGGCCTCTGCGGGCTGGCTGTCCTCGCCCAGCTCCTTACCAGGCGCCGCGTGGGCGTGCGCGTCATCGCAGCGGTGGGGGTCGCCGCCGTCATCTGGGGCTGGGGAGTCGCCCAGTACCCGGTCCTGCTGCCTGGCACCACGATCACGCTGGACAAGGCCGGCGCCCCGCACGCCACGCTGGTCGCGCTCGTGGTGTTGTTCGTCGCCGTCGTTGCGCTCGTCGGGCCGTCCTTCGCGCTGCTGTTCAGCCTTCAGGGTCGCCGCCTTCTGCACTTGCCCGAAGCTGGGCCGGCCGGCGGCGCGCCGCCGACGGCGCCGCCCGGACCTGGGCGGCCATCGCCGGGAGCGCGGATCGCCGTCCTCGTTCTCGTCGCCGCTCGGATGTATTCCGAAATTCGCGCTCGCCACGCGCGGCGCGCGTGAGCGTCGTGACGCGACCGGCGCCGGGGCACCAGATCAGTACGCAGCTGGACCTCGCGGCCTCACGGGCGCGAATCGTCCCCGCGGCTGACGAGACACGGCGCAAGATCGAACGTGATCTGCACGACGGAGTGCAGCAGCGTCTCGTCTCACTCGTCCTGGCACAGCGGACGACCGAGGCGATAATCCGGCCTGAGTTGCGTGACGTGGCCATACAGCTGGCGCAACTGCGGGAGGAGTTGGCAGGAGCGATGGAGGAAGTGCAGGAGATCGCGCGCGGCATACACCCGGCCATCCTTGCCCGCGGAGGTCTCGCACCGGCCCTAAGGATGCTCTGTCGGCGATCAGCCGTGCCGGTCGAGCTCGACGTGCGCATCGCAGCCCGCCCGCCCGAGCCAGTTGAGGTGGCCGCCTATCACGTCGTATCGGGAGCGCTCACGAATGTCGCGAAGCACGCACGAGCCTCCGCGGTGGGTGTCACCGGCGAAGCGCGTGCGGATGTCCTAGAACTCTCGATCCGCGACGACGGCCGTGGCGGAGCGGGTCCTACCCGTGGGTCGGGTATTTTCGGGCTCAGCGACCGCGTCGACGTCCTCGCCGGGACGATCGAGATGGGACAGTCCTCGCGGAGTGGGGACGACGCTGCTCGTCACGCTTCCGATCGAACACGGCGACCTGCAGGGCTGACGCTGTCGCGCGGACGTTCCGAGGCGTGCAAGCAACCTGACCGTCATCAAGGCGATCAGCTGGGCACGGTTCGGATCACTCGCCTCACCGCTGAAGAGCGGACCGGGGTCGTGCCCGATGACCTCGGCCAGCGGGACAGTTGGAATGGAGGACCGCAGCGATGACCCACGACCGGCCCATCAGCGAGTCAGGTCTGCTCACCAAGCTCAGCCCGCGGTCTGTGCCCGATACTGTGGCCCGGCTAACCGCCTTGATCACTAACAAGGGAATGCGGCTGTTCGCGGTCATCGACCAGGCCGCCGAGGCAGGCCACGCCGGTCTTGAGCTGCGCGACACCACGCTGGTGATCTTTGGGAGCCCGGCGGCCGGCACACCGGTGATGGTGGCCTCGCCGCTGGCCGCCATCGACCTGCCACTCAAGGTGCTGGTCTGGGACGACGCCGGGCAGACCAAGATCTCCTACAACGACCCCGGCTGGCTGGCCGCCCGGCACCACCTCAGCGACGAACTGGCCGAACACCTCGCCGGCATCAATCCACTGACCGACGCGCTCATCGCCGCGTAACACTATCTCCTCAAAGGCGGGCGACCACTGTTGCGAAGATCGCTTTCGCGTGATCACGCAGCGTGTGATGTGAGATGTGCGGTTGAGCGGCAATCTCTCGGTGCGGGGGGCGCGAGCGTATAAGCAGCTCGGCTACCTCGCGTTCGCGGCCGCTGAGCGGCCAGCACGACCGATCTGATGTCATGTCGCGGGGTAGGTGTAAGTGTCACGGCTGCATGGGCGTCATCGTTCGGGGTCGCGCTGTGCCTGCGGCACCCGAAGGAGGACCATCGGCCGTCTGCTACACGCACATGCCCATTTGCGACTCCGCCCCTGCAGCGGTCCGGCACCTTACCGCAGCTTACCGTCGGGGGGTGAGCCTCCGGCGCATCGGCATCGTCGTGCACGAGGGGAAATCCTCGGCGCGTGATGCGGCCGACACGGTTCGGACGTGGGCGGCTAGGCACGACATCCCGGCCGTCGCCGTCGACGTATGGCACGATCGCGGCCAGCGGCGCAACGCCCGCGACGAGGCGGCCGAGGCTGGCTACCCGGACCTCATCGTGACGATCGGCGGACGGTACGTTCCTGCGCGGTGCCCGCATCGCGGCAATCGTCGATGCCGCCGTGCTCGGCGTGGACGTCGGGCGTGTCGGATTCCTCACCGAAGGTGCTCCGCTGCGGAGGTTTCCGAGGCGAACCGCACCGTCCTGGTCAGGGCGGCGAGGTCGGACGGGCAGGGGTCGCTGGCTGAGGGAAGTGATCAATCGGAACGCCGGCGCCGGCAACGAGCGACACGCGGTTGGTCGGATCCCGACGAAAGAGCAGGGCAATCTCCGCGCCCACCAGTTTGTCCAGCTCCTCGCCCATGCCAGTGAGAACTGCGGCTGGGGATGCGCCGCGCGCCACCAGTGACGCATCCGACGTAGCGACTCTTGCTCCGCTGCCAGCCGGGCCGCATCCACCGCCTGGCGTCGCAGCCGGCTCGCCAGCAGCCCAGCCATGAGCGCCGTCGCGAGGAAGGCCACGTATGCCTCTACGTCGGTCGCGTGTCCCAACTCGAGATGCTGCTGCGGGGATAGGAAGAAGAAGTCGAAGGCGAGAGCACTCAGTAACGCGGAGACGAATGCGAATGTCGGCCCGTGCCTGACGGCAGCCGCGATGACGGCCAGGACATAGAGCACCGCGAGGCCCGGGGTAGGCCGTGCGGATGCGCCAGCTTGATCAGCACCGTCACCAGCGCGACGAGGGCAACGCTCGCCAGCAAGGCGGTCAGCCAGCGCGTGACCCGCGACGCCATGCAGCCATCATCCGGGCCGAACCGAGTCAGATCCAGCGCGGGCATTGGTCCGCGAAACGCTCTAGTAGAACCTGGGTCTACGGCCGCCGCCAACTCCTGACTCGACTAGATATTGGCCGATCGGTCGACGGCTATGCCGGGCTGTAAATCAGCGGCGGTCAGCGATTCGACCGGTTTTCCGCGCTGATCATCCACGCGTACTTCTCGACCGTATCGATGATCGTGTGCAGTAGGTCGGAGGTCGACGGGTCCTCGGCGTCGACGACGTCGTGCACCTTGCGCAGCGTGGAGGCAACCGCGTGCAGCCGCCCCGTGAGCAGGTCGACTACCTCCCGCGTCGAGCGCTCCCCAAACGGAAATGCGGGCAGGGTCGTCGTTGCCGCGACTGTGTCGGAACGTCCGTCGGGCAGGGTGCCGAGCGCACGCATCCGTTCGGCGATGGTGTCGGCTGCGACCCGAGCCGCATCGACTATCTCGTCGAGTTGGAGGTGCAAGTCCCGGAAGTTGTGACCGACAAGGTTCCAGTGCGCCTGCTTGCCCTGCAGGTGAAGCTCGATCAGGTCCACGAGGACACGCTGCAGGTTGGCGCGCAACTCATCCGAAGCAACGAACGGTGTAACCGTGCCCTCCACATGACGCGAGCTCGATGTTGTAGTCATGACGTGACGATCTCCATTCTGTTAGTTGTAGCTGCAACTACCTATACCGTCTCAACACCGGAGCCGCACCACATATGCCGTCGCCGGTCGCCACACACGCACGTTGCATCAGGTCGCGGCGCAGGACGCATCGTCGAACCGGTTGCGGCTCGGCAGGTCAAGGATCCGCTCGATGTGCTCAGCTGCACGAGCGCCGGATCGACGACCGACCCAGCCTTGGCGATCCGCCGGCGATGCCGACACGTCAATGCGCCGCAACGGGACGAGAAACGGGCACGAGCAATGCAAGCGCCGAGAACGCCAGACCCAGAGCAAGTGATCCCATCCCGCCGATCAGTGCCAGACAACCAGCCGGCATCGCGAGTCGCGCGGGAACCAGAGGGAGCATCGCCTGGCCGATGGTTGAGGCGGCGAAGACTGCAAAGACCACCAGGCCGACAACCGCGCGGTTCGTCACCCCGATCTCTTCGTCGAGGAACGCAGGCGCAAGTGCGGAGAACAGGCCGAGCACGGCGAACCCGGCGAAGCTGGCCAACGCCGCGGGCACGAAGCTCGCGCGCATGTCGGCGGGCACCGCCAACCGTTGCGGCCGAAGGTTCGGGCGGCCCGCCGCAGCGACCGGCTCCGGCATGGCCCAGATGCCGATCGCTGCCGGGGACGACAAGGCCGAGATCGACCAAGAAGCCGAGCCGCAGCGGGGAACCGGCCCACTCCGAGAGCGCGCCGGCCAACAACGGTCCGCATCCCAAGCCACCGACGGTCGCGGTCGCCGCGACCAGCGTGGCCCGCGCCTGCCGCTGCGGCGCAGCGAGATCGATCAGCGTTGCCGTCGCGGTGCCGGTGAAGATGCCCGCCGACAGGCCGGACAGTACGCGGCCAAGGATCAGCAGAACGAGACCGTCAGCGGCCAGGAACGACACCGCGCTCAGCGCGGACAGGGTGAGCCCCGCGCACAGCACCGGCCGCCGTCCGATCTGGTCGCAGAGCCGGCCGAAGGCGAACAACGCGGCAATCACGCCCGCGGCGTACGTCGCAAAGATCACCGTGATCATCAGCTCGGACAGTGCGAAGCGCTCTCGATACAGGACGTACAGCGGCGTCGGCAGCGTAGTGCCGAGCATCGCTACGGCCAGCGCGAGCCCGGCCGCTGCGAAGCCGCTCCTGCGTCCGATTCTCGACGGTGGGACCTGCGCATTCAGTAGCGTTTGGATCTGCGCCACCATGTCGCGGTCACGGCTCAGGCCGCGTCGAGGCGGGCCAGATCCGCCCCAGGCAGCTGAAGGTTTACGGCCGCAACCGAATCACGAAGCGTCTCCGGACGCGTCGAACCCGGAATCGGAATCACGACCGGCGCTTTGGCGAGCATCCAGGCTAGGGAGACCCGCTGTGGGCTGACACTGTGTCCCCTTGCCACATCCGCGAATGCTCGGAAGCGCGACCCGAGGTCAGCCGCGCGCGAAATGCCGCCCAATGGGCTCCATGGCAGGAACGCGATGCCGAGTTCCGCGCACAGGTCGAGCTCGGGTTCGCTCGAGCGAAACGCCGGCGAGAACTGGTTCTGCACACTCGCCAATCGTCCGTCGAGGATCTGGTTGGCCACCTGGATCTGGTCAGGATTCGCGTTCGAGATGCCAGCGAGGCGGATCTTGCCCGCGTCGAGCAGATCGCGGATCGCGCCGATCGACTCCGCGTACGGCACCTTCGGGTCGGGCCGGTGGAACTGGTAGAGGCCGATGCTGTTGACGCCGAGTCGCTTGAGCGATGCTTCGCAGGCCCGCTTCAGGTACTCCGGAGCGCCGTTCAGCGTCCACGAGCCGTCGCCGGGGCGGAGGTGGCCACCCTTGGTCGCGATCAGAACCTCGGACGTATCACCCGGATATGCCGCCAGTGCGCGGGCGATCAGGGTCTCGTTGTGACCGACGTCGTGCGCGGTCAGGTGGTACGCGTCCGCCGTATCGATCAGCGTCACGCCCGCGTCGAGCCCGGCGTGGATCGTTGCGATGGAACGCCGCTCGTCGGGTCGCCCCTCGATCGACATCGGCATGCCGCCGAGACCAATCGCGCTGACCTGGACGTTGCCGATCCGCCGCATATGCATGCGCGTTCCTCCTAGCGACTGTGGGTGGCATTGCGTGCTTAGACCACGGTGTCGCAACGGGACCGCGTCCGGCGTCGCGGTGGGCGCCCAAGTGTTGCCACCAGCTGGCGGGAGTCCCTCCCTCGCGCTACCTGGAACTCGGTAGTCGACCGGACAGGTTCACGGCGGCCCGGGCGCGCGCGGCGCGGACCTCGACGGTGAGTGTGCCGATGTCGTAGGCGCCGTAGTGCCGCCGTCCGTTGATGAAGAAGGTCGGGGTGCCCGACACCCCACTCAAGTCGGCGGATTCAACGTCCTCGGCGACGCGGCGGGCGAACTTCCGCTTCCGCAACCCCTCGCGGAAGCGCTCGACGTCGAGTCCGACGGCCTCCGCATACTGCAGCAGGTGCCGCACCTCGAGCGCGTCCTGGTGGGCGGACAGCAGGTCGTACATCTCCCAGAACTTGTCGTGCTTGGCGGCCGATTCGGCCGCTTCGGCGGCCAGCTGCGCGTGCGGGTGCACATCGTTGAGCGGTAGGTGCCGCCACACGTAGCGAAGGTCGCCGAAATTGGCGAGCAGTTCACGGACGACGGGTTCGGCCTGGCCGCAGCTGGGGCACTCGAAATCACCGTATTCGACCAGCGTGACGGGCGCGTCGGCCGGACCGCGGATGTGATCGCGCTCCTCGGCGACGGGGGTCGCCAGGTCGACAAGTGTGGGCGCAGTGCCTATCACGGCGCGCAGCCGCAGCCGCTCGGGCAGCATCTTGGTCACCCGCAGCACGACCCACGTCAGCGCTGCCGCCGCCAGCCCGGCAGTGAGCACGCCGAGCTTGGCGTCGGCGAGGTCGGCGCCGCTGAACGCGAGCGTTGTGATCAGCAGCGAGACGGTGAACCCGATCCCGGCCGACGCCCCGCCGCCGAGGATCGATGCCCAACCGACCGGTGGGCGCACCCGCCCGCGGCTGGCGCGGGTCACCAGCCACGTGCCTGCGGCGATCCCGGCCGGTTTGCCGACGAGGTAGCCGATGATGACGCCCAGCGTGATCGGCGACGCGTATGCCTGCGACAGAAACCGGCCGTCGATGCCGATGCCCGCGTTGGCCAGCGCGAAGAGCGGGACGATGACGTAACTGCTCACCGGGTGATAGAGCTGCTGCAGCCGCTCGTTCGGAGAGATCGCGGTGCGCACACCCTCGCGCACGGTGTACGCGTACTCCGAGGTCGGCTGCTCCCGGAAGAGCCGGTACAGGTCGCTGGCCCGCTCCAGGTCGGCGCGTACCGCCGGGTAGGCCATCGACGCCAGGCCCATCACCACGCCGACCACGACCGGATCGACACCGGACTTGAGGATCGCCAACCAGGCGGCCCCACACAGCGTGGCGTAAACGAGCCCGTTGCGGACGGCGCGCCAGCGAGCCAGCACGACAAGAGCTAGCACGCCGACGCCGATGAGCAGTGCCACCGTCTTCAGGTCGTCGGTATAGAAGACGGCGATCACCACGAATGCGGCGAGGTCGTCGACCACCGCAACGGTGAGGATGAACGTGCGCAGCGCCGCCGGGAATCGCCGGCCGACAAGAGCGAGCATGCCCAAGGCGAATGCCGTATCCGTCGACATCGCCGCTCCCCAGCCATGCGCGGACGAGCGGCCGCCGTTGAACAGCAGGTAGATGCCGATCGGCACCAGCATTCCGCCGAGCGCGGCGGCGACCGGCAACGCCAAACGACGCCGATCGCGCAACTCGCCGAGGTCGAACTCGCGCCGCGCCTCGAGCCCTACGACCAGGAAGAACAGCGCCATGAGCCCGTCGTTGATCCACGTCCGGACGTCCTGGGTAACGCCGGAGTTCCCGACGCGGATGCTGACCCGGGTCGTCCAAATCCTCTCGTACGACGACGGATCGACGTTGACCCATACCAGCGCGAGGGCCGTGGCGGCGACGAGAACAACCGCCCCGCCGGTCTCGGTCCGCAAGAACTCGCGCACCGGCGCCGCGCGGCTGCGGATCCAGGCCGTTCGCCCTTGGAACGGAACGGTCAAATCGGTCACGGTAGGCTCATCGGGTCTGTGGACAGCGCTGGCGCGCGAAGCACGGGATCGCCGCTATCAGCGTGGCAGTTGCAGCCTGCGGGCGCATTCCAGATAGCCAGAACGTGGCCCGCCGGGTCGGCGGTGTCGATCAGCGTTACGCCGGCCTAGAACGCGGCGTGAATTGGTGCGACCGGACGCCGCTCGTCGGGGCGTCCCTGCGACATCGACGTGCCGCCGAGGCGGATGGGATGGGCCGACGAGCGTGTAGCCGATACGGCGAGTTTGTATGCGAATTCCTCCGATCGGAGCAGGAACAGGCGGAGAACCTTGGCCCACACTGTCGCGCCCGAACCGCTGCGGCATTGATGACCTCGCCGCTGTCGCCGTCGCGCACGTGCGATTCGTACTGCAGCGGCCGACGCTGTTCCGCGTGATGTTCGGCGAGCCGTGTGACCGGAACAGCACCGGCTAATCTCGCGGCCATTATCCGGCAAGCATTTCCCGGCGTCGACCTGACGCCTGTCGACCGCCGTCTGGGCGCTCGTTCACGGCATGGCATTCCTGCACCTCGACGGCAAACTCGATGCCTCCAGGCCCCGTGGCGGTCGCCGATCGGGGTACGCGCTGCGATCCACGCAGTGCTTGCCGCGTGCGCAGCGATGACGTCGGCGAATACCGCACCGTCCGCGATCCCATGAAAGGCTGCTGGCCTCGTACGCCGGCCGTCGTCCCGACTGATTGCCGTTAGGGACAGCACATAGCCAACTCGACTCGCCGAATAGCGGCCCCGCGGACGAGACCACCCACAGGCGTACTTGGCCGTGGCCGACACCGATCATCGGCCGGGACTCGAGATCGTGTTCGGCGCCGCGATCACCGCTCCGCGCGCGGCGACGATCGGATAGGTACTACTCCGACAGGCGCCGGGCGGAGTTGGAGTGTCAGGCCCACGCCCCGATTCCGGTCCGACGCTCCCGATAGTCGTGATCGGTCGGCGTCGAACGTGCATGCAAGATGAAGGGCGCGGGCCGCTCGAGATCAATCGATCCGTCCTCGTAACGCGCATGTCTCGCTGTCAAGGATTCGCGCGCTGAACGACGGTATCTGAAGTCGGTCACGCGGACTGTCGATGTTTGCGGGGCTTCGCCGTCGTAGACATGTCTTCGTCGCCGGCCGCGGGCACGCTGTGCTCACCAGGAAGAGCGCAGCGACGGGAGGAACGCTGTCGGCGACGTCGGGTCTAGGACGACGCGACACGCCGTCGTCAGCGACGTCGTGGACACCCGAAATCAGGCTTCAGATAACGGCTCGCGTGATCTTAGGCTGGATACGCCTGGTGATCGCTGGCGAGGGCGGCGTCTCACGTCGACCTGAGAAAGCGGCGGGATAAACCGGCATGGAGGAGGAGATGGAAGAGCTCTACGTCGAAGGGGTAGCGACCCACGGCGGCCCCGAGCCATGCGTCGACGTTCCGTGAGGGCGTGGCGAAGCGGTGGTAGGGGTACGTGCAGGCCGGGCTTCATGTCAGTCGTGAACGTCGACGTAGATGACTTCGACGGCGTTGTTGCCGTAGCCGAGCCGGTTCCAGACGGGCTCGTCGGGTTGGGTGTTCCCGGCAACGTCGGTGGCGCGGGCGCGCGGGGTGTGACGTCCGACACCGTTCGCCTCCCAGTCGAAGGACCATTCCTGCCACATGTACGGGCCCGCCGGGGGCCGCGAGTTTGGCCAGGTGCCACTCGCCTTCGCCGGTGAAGGCAACTTCGACTTTGCTCACCGGGCCGGTGCCACTCCAGGCCTTGCCGCGGACGGTGTACATGGCGGCCGGAACGGTTGACCGCGGGGCGGGGGCGGTAATGCATGCTCGCGGCCGCATCACAGGCAGCTGCTCATGCGGCCGGTCCGGCCACTCGTACATGTAGTGGCCGGTCTGCAACTCACCACTGAAGGGCTCGGTGGATACTTGCACCCGCTCCAGCCACTTGACCGAGGCGACCCCGTACCAGTGCGGCACGACTAGCCGGAACGGCGCGCCGTGGTCGGGGTTCAGCGGCTCACCGTTCATCTCATACGCGATCAAGATCTCGGCCGCCGGGTCGGCCGCGTGCGCATAGGTCAGCGACCGGGCGAAGCCGATGTCGGTGTATTGGTGGTAACGGCCGTGATCGGCACCGTGAAAGACGACCTCGACCGCACTGTCCGCAGGCTGCGATCGCGCCAGGACGTGATGCAGCAGCGCGCCAGCCCATCGCGCCGTCGACAGGGCATACTTCCCCCACGGCTCGCCGGTCGGTAGCGGCGCCTGGGCCAGGCGCCCGTTGCCCGCGCACTCCATTGTGACCGCCTGCTCGACGCCGCGGAGATCATCCAGGGTCAGCGTGATCGGATTGCCCACCGCACCGTCGACAGACAGGACGCCATCGTGTACGGGGAGGGCTAAGTTGCTGCGCACGTAATGCAGGTTCGTGGGCGTGATGTTGCCCGCCAGCGCCTCCGGCGGCGCCTCCGCGTTGAACGGCTCGGGCTGGATCATCGTCAACGCAGCTCGTGACCGCTTCAAGCTATCGACAATCGAGATGTCGTCACTGGCCATTATTCGCACTCTCCTCGGGGATAGGAGGGCTAGCGGAACGGGACGATAGCCACAGTCGCCTGCCGAGGCCCGGTGCGAGGTCGGTTGCAAACCAAGTGTCTGCAAGCCGCGAGCAGCGCAAACACGGCAGATACGCAGCCCAGCCACGCACGGCGTGTTCTGGTCATGCCGCGGGCGTCAGTTCGCGAGAGCGGTGTTCGACCTCTACGGTCTCGTGCCTGGCGAAGTGCAGCAGGAAGTCGAACTCTGCGGTAAGCACCGCCGTCCCGAGGTCGTTGTCCACCGCGACGACGTGCAGGCGCCAGTCGTGTATACG
>DASQSE010000126.1:0-12625 GCA_035642535.1 Jatrophihabitans sp.
GGGCGCGGGTTGCGGACTGCGGCCGTCGTGCTCTCGCTGGCTGCCGGAGTCGGACTCGCGAGCGCGCTCTACCCCACCGCGCACGGCTGGACCTCCGGCGGCGCGGTGGAGCACGAGCAGGAGAGCCACTGAGCCGACAACCCGTAGTTGTCCGCCCTAAAGCACGTCATCGCGTACTGAAAAGGCGGACAACTCGCGTGCCGCTTGTGAGTTGTCCGCCCTCCGTGACGCGTGCACACATCGACGGGCGGACAACTCGGCGGGGTTGAGCGTTACGCGGTGTCGGAGTCCGCCTTCAGCGCCGCAGCGACGCGGCGGTGCGCCGTCCAGATCTCCTCGGGCAGCCCGGGGAACTGGGCCAGGTGTTCCTCGCGCCGCGCGATCTCCTTCTGCCAGCGCGCGGTGTCGATGCTGAGCAGGATGGCGAGATCGTGCTCGTCGACGGTGCAGCCCTCGAGCAGCAGCTCGTCGGCGAGCGGGACGATCCCGACCGGCGTCTGCCGGCCGGTCACCTGCCCCTCTCGGAGATGCAGCAGCCAGAGCAGGGGACGCAGGTTCTCGCGGTAGCCCGGCCAGAGGAAGTGGTCGTCCTCCGGATCGCGCTGGAACCAGTTGACGTGCGCGAAGATCGGCTGGTCGCGCGCCGCACCGACGATCCGGAGCCAGTGGGCGGCGTAGGCACCCTCGGAATAGGACATGAACGGCCGCATCGACATCGGGTCGTAGCGCAGCTGGCCGTCCACACCCTCGGCGGCGAATGTCGCCTCAGCACCGAGCGTCAGGCCGTCGTACACGCCTTCGGCGAGATCCGTGATCGCGCGAATCAGCGGCTCGCGGTCGCGGGCCCGGCCGCCGAAGATGATCGCGTCGATCGGGACGCCCTTCGGCGTGTCGTAGTCGGCAGCGATGTTCGGCACGTTGGCGAGCGTGGTGGTGAATCGGCTGTTCGGGTGCGCCCACGGCTCGTCCTCGCCGCCCGCAGGCCGCTCGGCGATCAACCCGCCCGTCCAGTCGCGCCAGCCGCTGACGTCGGCCGGCGGCTCGGGCGTGCGGCCCTCCCACCACACCTCGTACGTGTTCTCGTTGTAGGCAACGTTGGTGAACAGCACGCCGGTGCCGGGGCCGATCGAGTCGAGCGCGGTCGGGTTCGTCTCCTCGTTGGTGTCCCGCGCGACGCCGAACACGCCGAACTCGGGGTTGATCGCGTAGATCCGGCCGTCCTCCGGATCGACGCGCAGCCACGCGATGTCGTCGCCGTAGAACCACACGCGGTAGCGGTCGCCGAGGTCATCAGGCGGCAGCATCATTGCCAGGTTTGTCTTGCCCGACGCGCTCGGGAACCCGCCGCAGACGTGGTAAGTCCGGCCGGTCTGCAGGTCGGCGATGCCGATGAGCATGAACTGCTCGGCGAGGAACGCGCCCGATGCCCAGCCGTCGTACGCGGCCTGCCGCAGCCCGTGCGCGATCTTGCCGAGCAGCGCGTTGCCTCCGTACGAGGACCCGAAGTGCAGGATCGTCCGCTCATCCGCGACGGTGACGAAGTAGCGCTGGTCGTCCGGCGTGCCCTGGCCGAGGTTCTCCAGCTCGCCGGTGACGTGCACGGCCCGGACGAAGCTGTCCGGGTCGGCCAGGTTGTCGATGTGGTCGACGCCGACGCGCGCCATCCGGATCATGTGCAGCGCGACGGTGCGGTGGTCGGTGAGTTCGACGCCGGCGGCGAACGGCTCGAGCGGGGAGCCGGGCGGCGCCATCAGGTACGGCACCACGTACATCGTCTTGCCGGCCGACGCGCCCTGCATGAGCTTTTCGAGCAGCGGACGCATCTCGGCCGCGGGCCGCCAGTTGTTGTAGACGCCCTCGTCGGACGGCTTGTTCGTGGCGACGATCGTGCGTTCCTCGGAACGCGCGGTGTCCTTGACGTAGCTGCGCGAGTAGTAGCGCCCGTCGCCGGCGGGTTGGATCTCGCCCGCCTCGAGCGCCTCGCGGATCAGCCGCTCGTCGTCGGAAGCGCTGATCACCTCCACGCGGGCGGCCCCGGTGTGCTGCGCCCAGTGCCGCACGAACTCGCGCACCTGAGCGTTCTTCAGTCCCGCCTCGTCCAGTGCCGCGTCGACGCTCGTCATTGTGGTGACAACCTACCCATCCAGCGTGCTCAGCAGCCAGGCGGATGTGGTCAACGACCTTCGGGCGAGCGCACCGGGCGCCGCACGTCGGTCATGACGAATCCGTGCCGCGGCCGGGCAGGCATGCGCGCTAGCCGGAGCCGGAGATCCTGCGCCGGCACCTGGTAGTCGAGCGAGCACAGCCAACGCGTTGCCGCCTTGATGAGCTCCACCGCGATCCGCTCACCCGGGCAGCGGTGCCCGTCCGGCGGCCCGCCGCCCTGCGGGATGAACAGGTACGGATCGGGCTGCTCGTCGCGGAACCGGTCGACGTCGAAGCGATCCGGCTCGCGCCACACCTGGGGGTTGTGCAAGGTGCCGTACACGTCGAGGATCGCGCGCTGGCCGCGGTGGACTCGGCGGCCCTGCCAGTCGAAGTCGGCACGTGCCCGCGCGGCGAGCACCGGCACAAAAGGGTAGGCACGCCGCAACTCGTGCCCGAAGGATTCCAGCAACTCGTCGTCGCCGGCGGCCAGACGTGGCTGCAGCTCCGGCTGGTCGTGCATCGCGAGCGCGGCGAACACGACGAACCAGGCGACCGCGACCGTGGGTCGCAGCATGTTCACGAGCTCGACGCCGGCCACCTGCGCGTCGAGCAGCCCGCCGTCGAGCTCGCACTGCGTGCTGACCCGAGCCAGTGCGGATTGCGGTGGTGCTTTGACGACACCCGACCGCACCGCGCGAACCAACCGAGTCGACCAGCGATCGACGCGCCGGCGCGCGCTGACCGCACGCAGGTGGCGCATCCCGATCGAGCCGAATCCGTCGACCATGGCGGCCAGATCGTCGGCCAGGTTCGGGTAGCGGTGCTCCGCCGGGACCGCCGCCCAGTCACATACGGCGTCGGCGTGCACGCGGATCGCCGCGCTGAACAGCTCGATACGCCGTTTCGGCGCACCGACCAGCTCCGCCCACTCACGCGCGGCGGCGGCGGCGATCACCTCGGCCGCATCGGGCGAGAGCAACTCGAGGAACATCGACTTGCGCAGCGCGTGCTGTTCGTCGTCGAGGCCGTGCACTGCGCCCGCGCCGAACAGCGGCCCGCGCACGAACCGCGGCATGGCGCCGGCTCGCCGGAACCGCTGCTCGTCGTAGAAGAGCTGGACAGCTTCGGCCGAGCCGCCCAGCACGACCGGGCGGCTCGGAAGCGGACGCGGCACCTCAGGTACCGCCGTCGACAAGGCGTTGCGCTGCCGCGACGACGTCGGCGACGCCGATGCCTGCGGCGTCCATGAGTTCGGTCGCGGTGCCGGAGCCGGGCATGCCCTCGACGCCGAGAATCTTGATCGCCACCGGCTCCGGATGGTCGGCGAGCGCCTCGGCCACGGCGCCGCCGAGACCGCCCTGCGGCCGGTGGTCCTCGACGGTCACGAAGTGCCCGCCCGTGGCGATCGACGCTTCCGTCAACACCTGGGTGTCGACCGGCTGCACGCTGTACAGGTCGATGACGCGCGCCGCGATGCCGTACTCGGCAAGCCGCTCGGCGGCCGCCAGACAGGTGTGCACGGTGACGCCGGCGCCGACGAGTGCTACCTGGTCCTCCTCGCCCGAGCGCAGCACCTTGGCGCCGCCGATCGGGAACGACTCGTCCGGCCCGTACAGGACGGGATACCCGCCACGCGTGGTGCGCAGGTAGACGACACCAGGCTGCTCGGCCATCTGCTCGACGAGCCGCACACAGGAGTTCGCGTCGGCCGGGTAGAGCACGGTCGAGCCCTGGATCGCCCGGAAGGCCGCGAGGTCTTCGAGCGCCATCTGCGACGGCCCGTCCTCACCGATCTCGACGCCGGCGTGCGAACCGGCGAGCCGGATGTTCGCCTGCGACACGGCGGCCATCCGGATGAAGTCGTAGGCGCGGGTGAAGAACGCGGCGAACGTCGAGGCGAACGGCCGGAAGCCGCGTACCGACATCCCCACCGCGGTAGCGATCATCTGCTGCTCGGCGATGTACATCTCGAAGAACCGCTCGGGATGCGCCTTGACGAAATCGCCCGCGCCGGTCGAGTTCGACACCTCGCCGTCCATCGCCACGATGTCGGGACGCGCGCCGAGAGCGGCCAACGCGGCGCCGTACGCCTTGCGGGTCGCCACCTCGTCGCCCAGGTCGTAGCGCGGCAAGTCAATCTCCTGCGCCGTCGTGTCGCGCCGGGCCGGCGCCGCAAGGGGGGATGGACCTGTCACCCGGATGTCGCGCACTCCGCCGAGCGCCTCGATGGCGCGTTCTGCCATGTCGTCCGGCAGCGCCTTGCCGTGCCAGCCGTCCTCGTTCTCGATCTCCGGGACGCCCTTGGCCTTGACCGTGCGCGCCAGCACGACAGTGGGCCGCCCGTCGTCGCGGGCCTCGCGGAACGCGGCGTCGATGGCCTCGAGATCGTGTCCGTCGATCGGAATCGCCGCGCAGCCGAACGCCTCGACGCGCCGGACGTAGGTCTCCAGATCCCACTCCAACGCCGTCGGGCCGCGCTGGCCGAGCCGGTTGACGTCGACGATCACCGTGAGGTTGTCGAGCCCGCGCCGGCCGGCCAGCTCGAACGCCTCCCAGATCGATCCCTCCGCGGTCTCGCTGTCGCCGCAGAGGACCCAGACGTGGTAGGGCAGGTGTTCGAGGTCGTGCCCGGCGAGCGCGATTCCGGCACCGATGGGCAGCCCCTGGCCGAGCGAGCCGGTGGCAACGTCGACCCACGGCAACGCAGGCGTCGGGTGCCCTTGCAGCCGGGAACCGAAGCGGCGGTAGGTCGACATCAACTCGTCGTCGTCGATCGCGCCGGCCGCCTTGAACGCCGCGTACAGCAGTGGCGACGCATGCCCCTTCGAGAAGATCAGGTGGTCGTTGCCCAGCATCTTCGGGTCGGACCAGTCGTAGTGCAGGTGCCGCGCGAGCAGCACCGCGATCAGGTCCGCTGCCGACAGGCTCGAGGTCGTGTGACCCGAGCCGACGGCGTTGACGGCACGGATCGAGTCGACGCGCAACTGTGCCGCGAGTTCACGCAGCGTCTGTACTTCGGAATCACGGGCGATGGTGGTCACGCTCACGTGCCGATGCCCCTCTCCTCGCTGCTGGTACGGATTCCGCCTCTTAACGCGGCACTACCCGGCTCGGCGCAGCGGCAAACGCGGTGAGCGCGACCTCAGACCGTGTTCCTACCTCTCGCGAACCAGGAGATCAGCGCAAGCAGCGCGGCGATGATGGCTGCGATGAACAGCCACTTGACCACGAATCCGAGGCCGATGAAGACGACACACAGGATCAGCAGCACGATGAGGAGAGTCATGACCAGCCCTTCGGGGTCGAAACGTTGGGCTGTAGATACCCGGCACTGCGCCGCCGAAAACGTGCTACATCGTGACGCTTTCCGGATCCTCGCCGGTTTCGGTAATCCGCACGGCCAGATCGCGAAGTTTGATGTGCCGGTGCTGCGAAGCGCCGATCAGCCGCGCGAACGCCTGCTCCGAGCCGAGCCGGTGCCGCTCCATGAGGATCCCGGCGGCCTCCCCGATCACCTGCCGGCTGTCGATCGCGCGATGCAGGTTCGACACCTCGTCGGCGTGTGCGAGTGCGATGGCCGCACGAGCCGCGAACACCGGCACGACGAGTTCGGCCGAGGTGCTGAACGCCCGACGCCGCCCGGCGTACAGCGACAGGACGCTCGGCGTGCCGTGGGTCATCGGCAGCTCGCACACCAACACGCTGCGGACGCGCAACTCCTGGACCTGGGCTGCGTACTTCGGCCACCGCGCGTCGTTACCCAGGTCGTCGACGCGCACGACCTCGTGGACGGCGGACACCTGGAACACCGGCCCCATGCCGAGCTCGCCCTGGATGCGGTCGACCTCGGAGACCACGCTGCTCGTCGCGGCGATCGTGGCGACGACATCGCCCTTCACCGTCGACACCCCGGCATGCTCGGTGCCGGGAACCAGCCCCTGGGCAAGCTGAACGATGCGCTCCAGATGCTCGGCGGGCGTCGCGTCGTCGGCGAGTTGCGACGCCAGGTCCGCGCGCGCCAATGAGAGCAGGCTGCGCAGCGTGCTCGGTGTCGGCGACCGGCGCTGCGCGGTATCGCTCCACGAGCGCAACTCGGCGGCGAGGTCGGCCAGTTCGTCGCTCAGCCGGCTCAACTCCTCCTGGCTCACTGCGGAGGGATCGGCGGCGAATAGCGCAACGCGGCATTGGCACGCGTCCAACTGCGCGAGCAGCGTCGCGAGCTCCGCACCGGCCACTGGCACCTCGACGTTGTCAAACCTCAGACGATGCGAAGAAGTGTCGCATGCATGCAAGCCGACGGGATATGCTCGACAAGGCTCGGACAGCAGCCGCCCGCTCCGGATCGGAGAGGGAGATATTTCTAATGAGCGCCTCCCGGCCCCTGTCGCGACGCCTGTGCGATTGGGTGGTGCGCGCCGACGACGCGAACGGAGTGCGCACCATCGTGGTGTCCGGCGAATTGGATCTGTGCGCAGCGGACGAGCTGGCGGCGACGCTGGCCGCCGAGTACAGCGACGGTGGCGAGATCCGGGTCGATCTTACGGGCGTCACGTTCATCGACGCGCCGATCCTCGGGGTGCTGGTGCGCGCCGATCAGCACCTGCGCGAGCAGGCGGGGCGGCTCGTGTTGACCGGTTCCGGAAAGCGCATCAAGCGGTTGCTGCACATCACCGGGCTCGATGATCTGCTCGCCGTCGAGCAGGTGGCCTAAACCAGTAGTGCCACCGCGGTGAGGACCAGTCCACCCGCAAACATCGTCGCGTAGTCGTTCACCGAACCGGTGTGCACACTGCGCAGCCAGCGAAGCACGCGCGGTGGCCCCGTCCGGACGACCCACACGGCCAACAGCGCACCGACGCCGACCTCGGCCGCGGCCAGAAGCAGGTCGGCGATCTTCCCGTACTCGAACGTGACGTCCATTGCCGGCACGACCCAGTGCCGGCCCAACGCGGCGCTCGCGTAGCCGGCCGGATGCAGCAACCCGGAGGCCGCCGGTCCGGCAATGTGCCGGACGAACGGATCGGCCAGCACCCCGAACGCCACGCAGCAGACGGCGAGGGCGATGAGACTGATGCGCATGCCGAGCCGCGACCTCTCGAGATGCTCGTACTCACTCGCGCGCCGGCGGTAGAACGCCAGGTAGGCGGCCCGGCCGAGCGCGGCCACGGTGATCGCCTGCGCCAACAGCGCGCCGGCGAAGAGCACCGGCTCGTCGCGCAAACTCTCGTGGATCAGCCCGAGCGATGCGTACCCGTTGAGCGGCGGCACGCCCGCGATCGCTAGGCAGCCGACTGTGAACGCCCCTGTCAGCAGCGGGCGGCGCCGGGCGAGGCCGCCCATATCGGCGAGCTTCGTCACGCCGGTGCTGTGCACGACCGCACCGGCGCACAGGAACAGCAACGCCTTGAAGAGCGCGTGGTTGACGAGTTGATATGACGCGCCGGCGACCCCGTCTGGGCGCGCGCTGGCGAAGCCGGCGATCAGGATGCCGGTCTGCGAGATGGCATCCCAGGCGAGCAGCCGCTTCAGATCCTCCTGGACCAGAGCCAGCGCGGCACCGACGAGTGCCGACGCGATGCCCAATCCCATGAGCAGGCCGAGCAGGGCGTGGGTGCCAGCGAACACCTGTAGGCCGAGCCGGGCGAGCGCCACCACGCCGAGGTTGACCATGAGCGCGGCGAACAGCGCAGAGACCGCACCGGGCACTGGGGTATAGGTGTCGGCAAGCCAGCCGTGGAACGGCACGAGCCCCGCCTTGGTGGCGAACCCCGCGACGAGCAGTGCGATCGCGACGAGCTGTGCGCGGCTCGTGCCTGCGGCGTCGTGGAGTTGGCCGAGGTTCACCGCGCCGGTCGAGCTGTACAACATGCCGACGCCGGCGAACACCGCGAAGCCGGCCATGCTCGTCAACACCATGTTTTTCAACGCAGCTTCGAGGGCGATCGGCCGTTCGAGGAAGAACCCGGTCAGCCCGTAGCTCGCCAGGGCCGCCACCTCGAACCACACGAACAGGTCGACGCTGTCGGCGGCGAGCGCGGCGCCGATCAGCGCCGCGAGCAGTAGTTGCGTCAGGCAGGCCAGCCCGCCCAGCTCGCGCGGACCGAGCTCGCCGAGCTCGGACAGCGCCGAGAGCAGCAGCAGCACGCCGATCGCCGCGGTGAGCAGCGCAAACGTGACGCCGAACGGGTCGGCCGTCAGCGCGATCCCGAGAGCCTTGCCATCGACCGGCCGCTCGCCGCTGACGAAGTGGGTGAGGACGTGCCCGTCGCCGGCGTAGATCCGCGCCGCGACTGCGCCGAGCACGCCGAGCGCGCCGGCGACGGCGGTGATGCCGAGCACGAGCGGCAGCCGCCGATGGATCCGCGCCACGAGCGGGGCGAGGATGCCTCCTGCGATCGGGAACGCCACCGCCAGCGGCAGGGCGGCGCCAAGTGTCATCCGCGCAGTTCCCGCACATCGTCGGCGTTCACGCTGCGGTAATGCTGCGCCACACGTACGACGACGGTCAGAAACACTGCGGTGACCGCGACCCCGATGACCACTGCCGTGAGGCAGAAGTTCTGCAACACCGGATCGGCGACGTTCCCGTTGACGAGCTCGCGTTGGCTCACCCCTGGCGGACGTGCCGCGAGTACCGGCGCGGTGGACCCCTTGCGGTAGGCGAGCGAGACGAGCAACAAGTAGGTCGCCGACTCCATCAGCGACAGCCCCATCACGATCTTCACGAGGTTGCGCCGACCGAGGACGGCGAGCAGGCCCAGGCAGAACACGGCGCCGGCCGCGAGGTAGTTGGCCACGATCATGATTCGTCCTCGTCGCCGGCCCACTCGTGCCGCATCCCGAGCAGCGCGAAGATCGCGATCGTCAGGCCGGTGCCGACCTCCACCAGTTCCGCGCCGGAGAAGGCCTGCAGCGTGCCCCCGGCGCGGATGGTCTGCTGCTCCGCGAGCGGCAGCCAGTTCTGCAGGAATGATCCCCTGACGAACGCGCCGACCGTCCCGATTGCGACGATGGCGGCGGCCCCGAAGAGCTCGAGCGGCTCGAGTACCGCGGGCCGGACCGCGCTGCCGACAGCGCGATGCCCGAGCGCGGCGTATAGCAGGAGCGCGACGCCGGTGAGCACCGCTCCGGCCGGGAAGCCGCCGCCCGGCGCGTATCCCCACGCGGCGAGGTACACGCCGGCAACCGCGAGCGGCACGGCAGCCACGCGCGCCGCGGCGCGGACGATCACCGTCATCGCCGCCGACCGCTCCGGAGCCGGAGTTCCGAGTGGCTCCTCGTCGGCGTGGTCGGGGGCGGGTTCCTGCTCCTCGCTCTCCTCCTGCTCGGCGCGGCGCGCCTGCAGCTCCTGCTGGTCAGGCGGCGCCTCCGGATCCGCCGCCGCCTGCTCGGCGCGCCCGGCACTCGCCTCGCCGACGTATTCGGCACGCGGCTCTGGGCCACGGGCCAGCAGTACGACCGCCACGACCGCCGCAAGCAGCAGGAAAGTCTCGCCGAACGTGTCGAAGCCCCGGCTGCCGTAGACGATCTCGTTGACGCCCTCGGTCGTGCCCCAGCGGGGCAGCGCGATGCGCATGGCGTGCCGGGCGATCGCGGGGAGTGCCGCGGTGTCGCGCGGCAGTGCGATCAACCCGACTGCGACGACAGCGGCTACCGCCGCCACGACCGCGACCCCGAGTCCCGGCCGGTGCCAGCCCTCATCGGCCTGCTGCGCGGGGCGGTCACTCATCTTCGTCCTCGCCCAATTCGCCGCGGTCCGGCACGTCGGTGCGCAGCTTGCCGATGGCGACGAGGTAGAGGACGGGGACGGCAACGGTGCCTACTACGACCTCGGCGAGCGCGACGTCCGGCGCCGCGAGCACGACGAACAGCAGCGCAAGGACGGTCCCCATCGCCGACAACGCCATCACGGACCCGCTGAGATTGCGGAGGAATACGACCAGTCCCGCGCATGCGAGCAGCGCAGCGAGGCAGAGGTAGTCGAGGACCCAGTAGGCGGTCACTCCGCGTCCTGGTGCTCGGCGGGCTCGTCGCAGGCGGCCCCAGGCCACATCGGCATTCCAGTCTTGTACGCAGCGCGGGCGATCGCGTGCGAGGCCGCCGGGTTGACCAGTAGCAGCAGGAAGGCCACCAGCAGCGCACGCGACCCGTACGCCGTGACAGGCCCTTGCGCGACGACCAGCCCGGCGAGTGTGGGCAGCGCGCCCATCGTGATCGTCTTCGACGAGCACTGTATCCGCGTGTAGAGGTCTGGCATGCGCAGCAGTCCGACTGCACCGGTGAGAGAGAAGCACAGGCCGATGCCGCACAGCACGCCGGCGATCCAGACCGTCACAGGAGACCCCGCTCGAGATAGCGCGCCCAGACGAGCGCGCCGAGGTAGCTGAACGACGACAGCCAGAGCGCCACGTCGCAGTAGCTCGGCCGGGCCGCGTACGCGGCGAAGAACAGCACTGCGAGGCCGGACTGGGTCGAGATCGTGTTGAGCGCGACGATGCGGTCGGAGACCGACGGGCCGCGCGCGAGGCGGATGAGCAGGATCGCGATGATGCCCAACTCGGCGATGCAGACGGCGATCAGCAGACCGTGCATCTCACCACTCCCGCCGCACGGCACGCACCAAGCGCTCCACCGGCGCGTTGACGGCCTCGGCACGCTCCTGCTGCGAACCGGCCGGCGCCGCCATGACGTGGTACTGCACGCGATGCCGTCGCCGGTCGAGATCGACGACCTGGTTGTCGACGATGAGCGACGTGATCAGGCCGCTCGCCGCGACGACGCCGTCGCTACGGGCCCGGGTCGGCAGCACGATCATGCCGCTGCGCAGCGGCCGGCTCGGTCGCCAGATCCGCGCCGCGAGCGACAGGTTCGCGCGCACGATCCGGACGGCAGCGGCGCCGAGCAGTCGCCCCAGCGCGACGAGCCGCCGGGGGTCGAGCAGCCGCCACGGCGCTGCGACCGCCCCGAGCGGTGCCAGCGCCGCGCCGATGGCGATCGCGAGCAGGGCGCCGAAGGCCAACTGCCCGGCCGTCGCCGTCCAGGTGATCAGCAGCCAGCAGCCGAACGCCCAGACCGCGATCGCAACCGCCCGGCGCAACATGGCAACTCAGCGCCGCCCGAAGACGCGCCGCGCCGCGCTCTTCTCATCGGCGGCGCCGGCCGTCGCGAGCTCACCCCCCGGCTTCTCGACGTGCGCCCGCACGAACCAGTGGAACAACTCGAGCTGACCGGTCTGCTTGATCAACATGTCCTCGGTGATGCGGTCCAGCTCGCCGATCTCGTCCAGCGCGGCGCGCTGCGACTCGATCAGTCCGGCGTAGACGACATCCAGCGCCGCCATGTGCTCGATCGCGTCGGCCCGGCCGATCTGGTAGTCGGACCATTCGCGCTGCGACACCAGGGCACCCGGCGTGCCGACCGGCGAGCCGCCCAGCGTGGCGATGCGCTCGGCCGTCTCGTCCACCATCTCGCGCACTTCGTCGACCTGCGGGTCGAGCATCGTGTGCACCGCGATGAAGTGCGGCCCGACGACGTTCCAGTGCACGTGTTTGAGCGTCAGAGCGAGGTCGTTGAGCGCGTTCAGCCGATCCTGCAGTACGCCGATCACCTTCGCCGCGTCTTCCTTGGCGATCCGCGGCACGGTGTACTCGATCGAACGCGGTGCGAGCTTGGCATTGGCGGGCATAGCGGTCTTTCACTCCTTCCGTTCGGGTAGCTCGAGGTCGAACAACTTCGTCGACGGCTCAGCTTCGGCCGACCGCGCGCGCAAGCTGGGCCTTGGTCATCGTCGAGCGGCCCTGCACGTTCTTCTTGCGCGCCTCTTGGTACAGCTGCTCCTTCGTGCGGCCCTTGGATCCGGAGCCGGAGCGCAGGCCGCCGCGGCGACCCGATGAGATGTCCTTGGTCGAGGTCCGGCTCGCCTGGCGTGACTCGCCGCTGCGCGCGCGTTCCTTGTTCACGGTCCGCGACGCGATCTCCTCGGCCTTGGATTCACTCGCGCCGCGCTTCTTCAGCCCTGCCTTGACGTGGCCGTACTGACGCTCGCGCTTGCCACTCC
The DNA here is from genome assembly GCA_035642535.1 of Jatrophihabitans sp. Taxonomy (GTDB): domain Bacteria; phylum Actinomycetota; class Actinomycetes; order Mycobacteriales; family Jatrophihabitantaceae; genus Jatrophihabitans. The sequence goes on from DASQSE010000126.1 coordinate 12,206, forward strand.
ACGCTTGCTGAGGCATCGCGGCCTCCTTCCGCTTCCGCTACGTCGATGCGGTACCCCGCCGCCGCACGGCCCAAACCCCGTGGTGCGGCGGTACGAGCGGGCGGGTCGGCTACTCCTCTTCCTGGACGTGCACCGCCGCCTCTTCGGCGCTCGAGGCATAGCCGGCGGGTCCGGCGTCGTAAGCCACCTCGTCCTTCTCCTCAGCGGGATGCGCGCCCTCGTCGGGAGCGACGAGTCGGCCGGCGCGCGGCTGCTCGTCGGCTGCGTCGATGTCCGCAGGTGAAACCTCCGGCTCCTCCTCGGCGAGCTTCTGGTCCAGCGACTCGCCCGCCCGCTCCTCCTCCGGCGTCGGAACGCGGCGCAGGTTGTGCGGCTCGCGGTCCGGCGGGCTGTAGCCGGTCTGCATCGTCTCGTCCGGAT
>DASQSE010000127.1:0-30217 GCA_035642535.1 Jatrophihabitans sp.
GTCGTGCGGTGATGACCGTTCGCGACCCGGCCGAGCTGGTTCCGGTGCCGCCGGAGGCGGCGCGGCTCGGCGCGGCGTTCCAGCAGGCCGGGCACGAACTGCACCTTGTCGGCGGCACGGTGCGCGACGCCCTGATGGGCCGCCCGGACGTCGACCTGGACTTCACCACGGACGCCCATCCGGAGCAGGTGCTCGCCGTCGTCGAACCGCTCGTGGGCGCCGTCTGGACGACCGGGATCGAGTTCGGCACCGTCGGCGTGCTGGTCGGCGCGCGGCAGTGCGAGATCACGACGTTCCGGGCCGACCGGTACGACCGGATCAGCCGCAACCCGGAGGTCGCGTACGGCACGTCGCTGATCGACGACCTGCGCCGGCGCGACTTCACCATGAACGCGATGGCGCTGTCGGTCACCGGCGCCAGGGTGTTCACCGACCCGTTCGGCGGCCTGGGCGACCTGGCCCGGGGGCTGCTGCGCACACCCGGCAGGCCGGAGGACTCCTTCGCCGACGACCCGCTGCGGATGCTGCGCGCCGCCAGGTTCATGTCCACACTCGAGGTGACCGTGGCGGCCGAGGTCGTCTCAGCGATGACGGCGATGGCGGGCGAGCTGGCCCGGATCACCCCGGAGCGGGTGCAGGGCGAGCTGTCCAAGCTGATGCTCGGCGCACGCCCGCGCGGCGCGGTCGAGCTGCTCGTCGACACCGGCCTCGCCGACGTGGTGCTGCCCGAACTGCCGGCCCTGCGCATGGCCGCGGACGAGCACGGCCAGCACAAGGACGTGTACGCGCACACGCTGCAGGTGCTCGAGCAGGCCATCGGTCGCGAGGACGACGGGCCTGATCTGGTGCTGCGCTGGGCCGCGCTGCTGCACGACGTCGGCAAGCCGGCGACCCGCGAGTTCGTCGACGGCGGGCGCGTCACGTTCCACCACCACGAGGTGGTCGGGGCGCGGATGGTGCGCCAGCGGCTGAAGGAGCTGCGCTACCCGTCCGCACTCATCGAGGACGTCGCGAAGCTGGTGTTCCTGCACCTGCGCTTCTACGGCTACCGGACGAGTGAATGGACCGACTCGGCGGTGCGCCGGTACGTCGTCGACGCCGGCCCGCTGCTGTCTCGGCTGCACAAGCTCGTCCGCTCTGACGTGACGACCCGAAACCAGCGCAAGGCGGCCGGGCTGGCCGCTGCGTACGACGCGCTGGAGGACCGGATAACGGAGCTGAAGAAGCAGGAGGAGCTGGACGCCATCCGCCCTGACCTGGACGGCAACGAGATCATGGCGATCCTGGGCATCCCGCCCGGGCCCGCGGTCGGCGCCGCATATCGGCACCTGCTCGCACTGCGCATGGAGCACGGCCCGCTCGGCCACGAGCGCGCCGTCAGCGAACTGAAGTCGTGGTATGCGGAGTACGCCGAGAACTCATGACGTAGAGCGCGGCCGTCGCGGCCCATCCGGCGGCCACGATCACGAAGGCCGCCGGGCTGTGGCCGTTCTCCGGTAGCGCGACGGCGGTGAACACGGCCGCCAGCACCAGCGCGATGTTGAACAGCATGTCGTAGAGGGCGAAGACGCGGCCGCGAAACGCGTCGACGACATGGTGCTGGATGAGCGTGTCGACACTGATCTTGATGGCCTGCGACGTGAAGCCGAGCAGCAGCCCCTGCGCGACCACCAACCGCGGCTCGTAGGACAGCCCCAGCGCCGGTACCAGCGCGGCCGAGCCGGCGAGCATCGCGGCCGGCCACCACACGCCGCCCAGGTTGCGGAACGCGACGGGAGTTACCAACGCGGCGAGTGCGGCGCCTGTGGCGAGCGCCGCGACGACCTGGCCGAGACCGCCCAGCCCGGCCCGGAAGATGCCGTCGCGGGTGAAGTAGTTGCGGTAGAGCAGGACGGTGCACACCGTCCAGACGCCGAAGCACAACCGCTGCGCGCCGATGGCGGCGAGCCCGTTGGCCACCGGGGGGATGCCGCGGACGTGCCGCGCACCGGCGATCAGCCCGCGCAACACCTCTCCGGGAGTCTCCCGGGCTGCGCGCTCCGCGTCGGACGGGCCGAGTTCCGGGCACCGGAATCGACGCGCGAGCGACGCGGCGAGCAGGTACGGCAGGATGGCCGCGGCGGCGATCAGGGCGTAGTCCCCGTCGCTGTCACCCAGCAGGCCGCGCACCGCGATCGCCGCGCCACCGCCGGCTGCGGCAATCACTGCGCCGCCGGTCGCCGACAGCGCATTGGCCGTGACGAGCTCCGCGTCCGCGACGACGTGCGGCTGGGCAGCACTGAGCGCGGACAGGACGAACCGACTGATCGAGATGATCACGAGCGCAGCGGCGTAGAAAGGGAAACCCGCAACGCCGGCGGCGATCACCGCGGCCACGCCGAGCACGCCGAAGCCGCGCGCCACGTTCGCGACCACGAGCACGCGCTGCCGCCACCACCGGTCGAGGAACACACCGGCGAATGGGCCGATCACCGAGTACGGCAGCAGCAGGACGGTGAAGCCGGCGGCGATGTCAGCCGGATGTGCCTGGCGCTCCGGGTCGAACAGCACCGCACCGGCGAGCCCGGCCTGAAAGACGCCGTCGCCGAACTGACTGGCGAGCCGCACCGCGAACAGCCGGCGGAAACCGGGATCGGCGAGCGCGGCAAGCAAATGCCCGCGCCGCGTCACGAATCAACCCTAATGACGCGCCGCTCGGGGGCCTTGCCGGATACGCCAAGATATGGACATGACGGCCGCGGACTGGGGCTCCCTTGGAGGGCTCGAACCAGCCGCGGGGCGGTTGCTGGTCGCGACGCCGCTGCTCGGTGACCCGCACTTCGTCCGCAGCGTCGTTTATCTGCTCGAACACGACGGCGGTGGCACCGTCGGCGTGATCATGAACCGACCGAGTCACACTCCGGTCGGCCAGGTGTTGCCCGACTGGCACGACGCGGTCAGCGGGCCGGCTGTCGTGTTCGGCGGCGGTCCGGTCCAGCCCGACGGTGCGCTCTGCCTGGGCCAGTTGCAGCCGGGCAGCGAGGGCATCCGGGAAGTCGTCGACGGCGTCTCGACCGTCGACCTGGATGGCGACGTCGCGGTCATCGCGCCGAACGCACGTCGGCTGCGTGTCTTCGCCGGGCACGCGGGCTGGGCGCCGGGCCAGCTCGACGACGAACTCCTCGAAGGCGCGTGGTGGGTGCTGCGCGGCAGCCCGGACGATCTGTTCAGTGACGACCCGCGCTCGATGTGGCGGCGGGTGCTGCGCCGCCAGCCCTACCCGATGAACGTCGTCTCGACCTTCCCCATCGACCCGACGCTGAACTGACGCACGTGCTCATTCGGCCCGCTGAGCTCGAGGGCATGCGCGGTGGCGCGGTCGATCTCGCATTCCGTCGATGGGATCGTCCTCGGCTGCGTGTGGGGACGAAGATGCGCACCGCGGTCGGGCTGATCGAGGTCGTGGATGTGCGGCGCGTACCCGTCGCCGCGATCACGGCGGCCGAGGCCAAGCGCGCGGGTGCGGCCTCGCGCGCGGAGCTGCTCGCTTGGTTGGCGAAGGTACGTCCCGAGCAGCCGATCTACCGCGTCGAACTCCGCTACGCCGGCGCCGACCCACGCGCCGCACTTCGCGCGGAGGCTGCGCTGTCCGAGGACGAGATCGACGCGCTGCGCGCCCGGCTCACCCGCCTCGACGACGCCTCCCGGCACGGCGCGTGGACATGGCATGCGCTGGAGATCATCGCGCGTCGCCCGGCCGTCCGAGCCCCGGATCTCGCAGCGGAGTTGGGGCTGGAGACCGTTGTCTTCAAGCGGGACGTCCGCAAGCTGAAGGAACTCGGCCTGACCGAGTCACTCGAGATCGGCTACCGCATCTCTCCGCGCGGCCAGGCCCTCCTCAACGGGAAGCGTTAGCGCTCGACCTTGCCGTCGATGAAGTCCTCGACGGCCTGCCGCGCTTCGTCGTCGAAGTACTGCACCGGCGGCGACTTCATGAAGTAGCTCGACGCGGACAGCACCGGGCCGCCGATGCCGCGGTCCTTGGCGATCTTCGCCGCCCGCAGCGCGTCGATGATGATGCCGGCCGAGTTCGGCGAATCCCACACTTCGAGCTTGTACTCGAGGTTCAGCGGCACGTCGCCGAACGTCTTGCCCTCGAGCCGGACGAACGCCCACTTGCGGTCGTCGAGCCACGCAACGTAGTCGGACGGGCCGATGTGCACATTGCGCTCGCCGAGGTCGCGGTCGGGGATCTGCGACGTGACCGACTGCGTCTTCGAGATCTTCTTGGACTCCAGCCTGTCGCGCTCGAGCATGTTCTTGAAGTCCATGTTGCCGCCGACGTTGAGCTGGTAGGTCCGCTGCACCTCGACGCCGCGGTCCTCGAACAGCTTGGTGAGCACCCGGTGCGTGATCGTCGCGCCGACCTGCGACTTGATGTCGTCGCCGACGATCGGCACGCCTGCGTCCTCGAACTTCTTCGCCCACTCCGGAGTGGAGGCGATGAAGACCGGCAGCGCGTTGACGAAGGCGACCTGCGCGTCGATCGCGCATTGCGCGTAGAACTTCGCGGCCTGTTCCGAACCCACCGGCAGGTAGCAGATCAGGACATCGACGCGCTGATCCTTGAGGACCTGCACGACGTCGACCGGCTCCTCGCGCGATTCCTCGATGGTCTCGCGGTAGTACTTGCCGAGACCGTCCAGGGTGTGGCCGCGCAGCACCGGCACGCCCAGCTCCGGGACGTCGCAGATCTTGATGGTGTTGTTCTCGCTGGCAAGAATCGCCTGCGACAGATCGGTGCCGACCTTCTTCGCGTCTACGTCGAATGCCGCGACGAACTCGATGTCGCTGACGTGGTACGGGCCGAACGTGACGTGCATCAGGCCCGGCACCTTCAGCGCCGGGTCGGCGTCACGATAGAAGTGGACGCCCTGAACAAGGGACGCGGCGCAGTTCCCCACGCCGACGATTGCGACCCGGATGTTGCCGGACGCGGAATGCGAACCCATGAGGGCTCCTCCTTCAATCTGGTTCTTCGACCGACTCATTTGTCGGCGCCATTTCGCTCGTTCTCAATCAGCTCGGTGAGCCACCGGACTTCGCGGTCTACCGACTCGAGACCGTGTTCGTGCAGCGTCCGGGTGTAGCGGTCGAGCCGCTGGCCGGTGCGGGCCAGCGCGCTGCGCATCCCCTCGCGCTGTTCCTCGACGCGCCGACGCCGGCCTTCGAGGATCTGCAGCCGGATGTCGGAGCGTGTCTGCGCGAAGAACGCCAGCCGCGCGCCGAAGCCCTCGTCGTCGAAGGCGTCCGGCCCCACCTCGGCGAGCAGTGCCGCGAGGTGTTCCTTACCGTCGGCGGTGAGCTGGTACACCCGCTTGCCGCGGCGCGAGCGCGTCGCCGCCGTCGTGCGCTCGCGCGGTGATTCCTCGGAGATCCAGCCGGCCTCCGACAGCCGCCGCAGCGTGGGATAGAGCGATCCGTAGGAGAACGCTCGGAACGCGCCGAGCAGCGAGGCAAGCCGCTTGCGGAGTTCGTAGCCGTGCATCGGGCTCTCGTTGAGCAGCCCGAGAATGGCGATCTCCAGCACGGCCGTTGCCTCACTTATTTCAGCGCGATGTATCAGCACGATACATCACCGGCAACGCCCCGGTGCAACTCCGGTGTCCAGAAGGTGAACGCAGGCTAGCGCACAGTCGCGCCGGCGCGTCCGCTATGCGCGGTTTCTTCTTTTTGAGGCACTACGCCGAGGCGATCGGTGCGGCGAGCGCGGCGTCCGGGACGCCGAACGCATCGACCAGCGTGCGTGCGTGCGGGCGCAGCCGCCCGCACAACTCGTTGACGGCGGCGATCACGGACTTCGCCCGCGTCGCGGTGAGCCGACCGTGCTCGGCGATCCACGCGCGCTCCGCCTCGATCGTCGACAACGCGAACAGGTCGCAGAGCGTGCCGAGCAGTTCCTGTTCGGGGCCGGGGTCCAGCTGCTCGATGCCGTGCACGAACGCCGTCAGCAGCACGTTGTCCACGTGGGCGCGGGCCGCGGTGAGCAGGTGATCTTGCGCAGCGTTGAACACGGCGAAGGGATCCTCGGCGGAGGTGGCCTTGCGCAGCCGACGAGCCAGCGTTTCGAGGACGTGCCGCTCGCGCCATTCGAAGATGGACAGCTGCCATTCGCGGTCGAAGATGCTCCCGTCGTCGCCGCTGGACGGTGCCGCGTCGCGCAGCCGTTGCAGCAGCCGCCGTCCGCCGACTCGCTCCACCATCGTCTCGATGGCCTGATCGGCGACGAACCGCGCGGTGCCGAGCACATCGAGTTCGCCGATGTGATCGCGATACCCGGTCAGCAGCTCCTTGGACAGCAGTTGGAGCAGCACCGTGTTGTCGCCCTCGAACGTGGTGAACACGTCGGTGTCGGCCTTCAGCGCAGGTAGCCGATTGATCGCGAGGTAACCGGCGCCGCCGCACGCCTCGCGACACGTCTGGATGGTCGACGTGGCGTGCCAGGTCGTGACGGCCTTGATGCCGGCCGCGCGCGCCTCGAGCTCGCGCCGGTCCGGGTGTTCGGCAGGCGTGGTCGCCGCGTCGAGATCGCCGGTCGTCTCGTGCAGCCCCGCGACGAGCTCTAGCTGGGCGAAGTGCAGCGCGTAGGTCTTGGCCAGCGCGGGCAGCAGTTTGCGCTGATGTGCCAGGTAGTCGAGCAGCAGTATCTCGGTGCCGTCCGGTCCCGCGAACTGCTGGCGCACCTCCGCGTAGCGGATCGTGATTGCCAGCGCGACCTTGGTGGCGCTGCCCGCTCCGCCGGCCACGCTGATCCGGCCCTGGACGAGCGTGCCCAGCATGGTGAAGAAGCGCCGCGTCTTGCTCTCGATCGGCGTGGTGTAGCTGCCGTCCGGGCCGACGTCGCCGTACCTGTTCAGCAGGTTGTCCCGCGGAACGCGCACCCGGTCGAACGACAGGCGGCCGTTGTCGACGCCATTGAGACCGGCTTTCAGGTCACAGTCCTCGATCTCGACACCAGGCATAGGACGCCCGGCGCCGTCGCGGATCGGCACGACGAACGCGTGCACGCCCTGCCCCTCGCCGCGCGTGATCAGTTGCGCGAACACGACGGCCAACCGTCCGTCGCGTGCGGCGTTGCCGATGTAGTCCTTGCGCGCGTCGGCGTTCGGCGTGGTGATCACGAACTCGTCGCTCGCCGGATCGAACTCGGCGGTGGTGTGCAGCGACGCGACGTCCGAGCCGTGCCCCGTTTCGGTCATCGCGAAGCAGCCGAGCAGGTCGAGGCTGATGACGTCGGACAGGTAGGCCGCGTGGTGTCGCTCGGTGCCGAGATGCAGGATCGCGCCACCGAACAGCCCCCACTGCACGCCGGCCTTGACGAGCAGGGACAGATCACCCATCGCCAGCATCTCGAATCCGGTGACGGACGCGCCGACGTCGTTGCCGCCGCCGTACTGCGTGGGGAAGCCGAATCGGGAGAAGCCGAGCTCGGCCAGCGCGATCATCCGCTCGAGGACGCGGGCGCGCTGCGTCTCGGTGTCCTCGCCGACGCCGACCGCGAAGCGCTCGTCGTTCGCGAGCTCGCGGGCCTGCTGCCTGATCTCGCCCCATCGCCCGTCCAGCAGGCGGCGAATGACGTCGGCGTCGGCAGGTTTGAGCGGGTCGGTGATCATGTCGTGGGTATACCGCGCTGTCCGCCCCGCCCTATCCAGGCTGATCAGCGAATCGGTGCGGAGGGGTCAACGCTCGAGCTTGGCGAACACGTCCGGGTGCGGACGCGCTTCCACCTCGCGGCCGGCGAATTGGAACACGCCCGCACCGCCGCCCCAGAGCAGCGCCGCGAGGTACTCGCGCAATTGCACGCGCGTCATCGTCCCGGGATGGTCGAGCCACCACAGGCTAGCCGACCGGATGAACCCGACCGCAGCCTCGCCCCACGGCTCCGCACCGGTCGGATCGAGACCGATCGAGCGCAGTTGCTCGCCGAGCGCCGCGCTCAGCACGTCGACGACCGGGCGGCTGAAGTCGCCGTTGCCGGCGTGCAACTCGGTCACGAACCGGAACAGCTTCGGGTTCTGCTCGACCAACTGCAGGTAAGCGTCGATGCTGGCGCGCAGCAGCGCCTGCGGATCGGAGTCGACCGGCACGCCGCGCAGCGCGGTGACGACCTGTGCGATGACTCGCTCGCCGACCGCTCGATAGAGATCGCCCTTGTGGGCGAAGTAGCGGTAGATCACCGGCTTGCTGGTGTGCGCGGCAGCCGCGATCTGATCCATGCCGACATCGCTGCCGAATTCCTTGACGGCGTCCAGCGCAGCGTCGATGAGCTCTTCGCGACGCGCCTTGCGGTGTTCGGTCCAGCGCGCGGCGCGCCCGTCAACGCGTTGCGCGATCGCCTCCAGCGCCGCCCCCGTAACCCGCGACACAGGCTTCTTCACGAGACACAAAGTAGCCGATACCGTGGTTCCGATGAACACTCGTCGTGCCGCGATCGTCGGCGGCAACCGCATTCCCTTCGCTCGCTCGAACGGCCCGTACGCGCACGCGTCCAACCAGGACATGCTGACCGCGACGCTGGACGGGCTCGTCGCCCGCTTCGGGCTGCAGCGCGAGCGGCTCGGCGAGGTGGCGGCCGGCGCGGTGCTCAAGCACAGCCGGGACTTCAATCTCACCCGCGAATCGGTGCTCGGTTCCCGGCTCGCCGCGGAGACACCGGCCTACGACGTGCAGCAAGCCTGTGGCACCGGCCTCGAGACCGTCATCCTGACCGCGAACAAGATCGCGCTCGGGCAGGTCGATTCGGCCATCGCGGCGGGCGTGGACACGACGTCGGACGCACCGATCGCGGTGCACGAGGATCTGCGCGCCGTGCTGCTCGCCGCCAATCGCGCGAAGACGCTCGGCGGGCGGCTGCGTGCGCTGTCGGGATTGCGGCCGCAGCAACTCGTCCCGGCGATCCCGGTCAACTCCGAGCCACGCACCGGCATGTCGATGGGCGAGCACCAGGCGATCACCACGCTCGAATGGGACATCACGCGCGCGGCGCAGGACGAGCTGGCCGCCGCGTCGCACCGCAACCTCGCCGCCGCCTACGACCGTGGTTTCCTCGACGATCTGCTCACGCCGTTCCTCGGGCTGTCGCGCGATCAGAACCTGCGCCCGGATTCCGACGTCGAGAAGCTGGCGAAGCTGTCGCCCGTCTACGGCAAGGCGTTCGGCGAGAACGCGACGATGACGGCTGGCAACTCCACCCCGCTCACCGACGGAGCATCGGCGGTGCTGCTCGCCAGTGACGAATGGGCGGCCGCCCACAAGCTGCCCGTGCTGGCGCACTTCGTCGACGCGGAGACAGCGGCCGTCGACTACGTGCACGGCAATCGCAAGGAGGACGGGCTGTTGATGGCGCCGGTATACGCGGTGCCCCGACTGCTCGCCCGGCACAAGCTGAGCTTCGACGACTTCGACTTCGTCGAGATCCACGAGGCGTTCGCCGGCACCGTCCTCGCAACGCTGGCGGCATGGGAGGACGACGATTTCTGCCGACGCAGGCTCGAGCTCGACGGCGCGCTCGGCAGCGTCGACCGCTCGAAGCTGAACGTCAACGGCTCGTCGCTCGCAGCCGGACACCCGTTCGCGGCCACCGGCGGCCGCATCGTCGCAACGCTCGCCAAGATGCTGCACGAGAAGGGGGGCGGGCGCGGCCTCATCTCGATCTGCGCCGCCGGCGGGCAGGGCGTCACCGCGATCCTGGAGGCATGAGCGGTGTCTGATCGCTACCTGAATCTCGTCAACTCGCCGGTGGGCGCGCGGGTCGCGTCGCGGGTCGGGCTGCCGCAGCCGGCGCAGCTGCGCCGCTACACAACAGGCGACAGGTTGCTTCTCGCCCCGGCGCTGCTCGGCTCGACGACCGGCAAGCCGACGGCCGCACTGCGCAAGCTGCTGAGCGGCGCCGGTGCGGAGGTGCTCGACGAGATCGCCGAGGGCGTGCGGGTCGGTGCGCTCGTGCTCGACGCCCGCTCGGTGAAGACGCCGGCGGACCTGGGCGCGGTGCGCGAGTTCCTCGGGTCGGGCGTGCGCGCGCTGAGTTCGTCCGGACGGGTGCTGGTGCTCGGCCGCGCGCCGGACGGCGCGTCGATCACTGCGGCCACCACCCGGCAGGCGCTCGAAGGCATCGTCCGCTCGCTGGCCAAGGAGTTGCGCCGTGGCTCGACGGCGAACCTGCTCTGGGTCGAGGACGAGGCGTCGCTGCCGTCCGCGCTGCGCTTCTTCCTGTCGGGCAAGTCCGCGTACGTGGACGGGCAGCCGCTGCGCCTGGGCGCGGGCAAGGCTCCCGCACCCAAGGACTGGGAGCAGCCGCTGGCCGGCAAGACCGCGCTGGTGACCGGCGCGGCGCGGGGCATCGGCGCCGCGATCGCCGCCGTCCTCGCCCGCGACGGCGCGCGGGTGATCGCTGCCGACCTGACGATCGCGGGCGACTCGCTCGCCAAGATCGCCAACAAACTGCACGGGACGACGCTGCACCTCGACGTCGCTGCCGCCGAGGCCCCGGAGCGGTTGCTCGATCACCTGGCTGCGCACACGGACGGGCTGGACATCCTGATCCACAACGCCGGCATCACGCGCGACAAGCTGCTGGCGAACATGAAGCCGGAACATTGGGACGCGGTGCTCGCCGTCAACCTCGAATCGCAGCTGCGCATCAACGAAGCGCTGCTCGGCAGCGACCAGCTCAACGCGCAGGCGCGGGTCGTGTGCCTGTCCTCGACGACCGGGCTTTCCGGCAATCGCGGCCAGACAAATTACGGCGCGACGAAGGCGGGCGTCATCGGGATGGTGCGGGCGTCGGCGCCGGCGTTCGCCGCGCACGGCGCGTCGACGATCAATGCAATCGCGCCGGGCTTCATCGACACCGAGATGACGGCGAAGATCCCGTTCGCAACGCGCGAGGTGGCGCGCCGACTCTCGTCGCTGCAGCAGGCCGGTCTGCCGATCGACGTGGCGGAAGCGGCCGCGTGGCTCGCCTCGCCCGGCGCCGGCGGGGTGAACGGACAGGTGCTGCGGGTCTGCGGCCAGAACCTGGTGGGCGCCTGATGCCTGAGCTCGCCGCGCCGCCGGGTCTGCTGCCGCTCTACCTGAAGGCGGCCGCGACCACGCCGCTGCACCGCGGCGGCGACACGCTGCCCGACTCGGTCTACACGCTGACCGACCAGACCATCGACCGGGAGCGCCTCGCGGCCTTCCAGCAGGTGTGCGGCTATCGGGTCGCAGACGTCCTGCCGCCGACCTACCTGCACGTGCTGGCGTTCCCGCTGTCGGTGGCGCTGATGACCGAGCCGGCGTTCCCGTTCCCGCTCGTGGGCATGGTGCACGTGGCCAACGCGATCACCCTGACGCGCGCGGTGGGCGCCGACGAGACCGTGTCGTTCCGGGTGCGCGCGGCCGAGTTGCGCCCGCACGCGGCGGGCCGGCAGTTCGACCTGCTCGCCGACGCGACGGTCGACGGCGACGTGGTGTGGTCGGCTCGCTCGACCTACCTGCGCCGCGGCAAGCCGTCCGGCGACGCGAAGTCGGAGCAGCGGCCGGAGTTGGCGCCGCAGGCCGGCGCGGTGTCCGTCGTTCGCGTGCCGGGCGACATCGGACGCCGCTACGGCGCGGTGTCCGGCGATCGCAACCCGATCCACCTGCACAAGATGACCGCGAAGGCGTTCGGGTTCCCGTCCGCGATCGCGCACGGAATGTGGCTGAAGGCGCGCACGCTCGCCGCTCTCGAGGGTCGGCTGCCTGACGCCTACGACGTCGACGTCGCCTTCAAGACGCCGCTCCTGCTGCCCGCCACGGTCGCGATCGCCACCGCGGCGGAGGGCGACGGTTGGGCGCTCGACGTCCGCAACCAGCGCAGCGGCAAGCCGCACCTCACGGGCACCATTCGGCGATGATCAAGCACTGATGTGGGCTATAGGCGCGAATTTCGCTTGATCATCACGGGGAGGGGTCGGGGGGTGTGCCGCCGCCGCCGCTCTGTTCGTCCGGCTGCTCGGGCGCCGGCGTCTCGGCCGTCGGCTCCGTCGGCTCCGTTGTCTCCTGGACGCCGCCGCGGGCGCGCCGGCTGAGCCAGTCGAACACGCTGTCCGCGGCGGTGCCGACCGAGGAACCGAAGCCGCGCAGCGCGCCGACGAGCGGGTCGCTGGATTCGTCGATGCGCTTCTTGTACGAGCGTGCCGCGTCGCGGGCGCTGTCGGAGAAGCTCGCGGTCTGGTCGTCGCTGCGCCGCGGGTAATGGCCGGCCAGGATGTCGCGGTACTCGTCGCCGGCGGCCCAGCGGTTGATCTCCCCGGCGCGCACGACGGCGAACGGGTGCGAGGTGCGCTCCGTGTTCAGCAGTTTGAGGACGCCGTCGCGCAGATCGCCGGCGCCCTGGTAGTCGTCGGCCTGCTTGAGGAACGCGGTCACGTCGATGCGGTCGAGGTGCGCACCGCCGGCCAGCTTCATCGTCACGCGCAGCGCGACGTCGAGGTCCTGGGTGGCGAGCAGCCCGGCGCGGTCGCCGGTGAACTCCGCCTTGCGCTGCCACTCGCGCAGCGCGGAGTAGAACGCCCGCAGGCCGAACCCGCCCACCGGGATCCAGCCGATCGCACCGATGAGATTGACGAGGTGCAGCAGCATCGACTGGTAGAGCGCGTGACCGGACATCGCGTGCCCGAGTTCATGGCCGAGGACGTAGCGCCGCTCGTCCTCGTCGGTCAGCTCGTAGAGCCCGCTGCTCATGGCGATGAACGGCTTGTCCACGCCGAGCGTGATCGCGTTCGGCTTCGGGTCGTTGAAGACGTACAGCTCGGGGCGGTCCGGGGCGTCGAGGATCACGCACACCTCGTTCAGGAGCGCATGCAGATCCGCGAACTGCCGCTCGTCCACGCGCACCGCGGACGACAGGTAGACGAGCCGGTACTGCCGCTCGCGCAGCATGCCGGACGCCACGCGCAGCAATTGGTCGAAACCGGGCACGGCACGCATCGCGGTCAGCGCGGTGCGGTCGGCCGGGTGCTCGAACGCCCGCGAGCTGATCCCGGTGAGGATCACCCGCCCGTCCTGGTCGAGAGTCGGCTCGGGCGGCTGCTGCGCTTCGGTCATGCAGCTATGGTGCCTTGCCGCTACCCATCCCTGCCATGATCAACAGCGCTGGACCGGCCGTTTGTGACGGTTCGGTCCCGTTGATCACGAGGAGAGTGAGGAGCGTTACGAGAGGTCGGGATCATCCGGCCGACGCTCAGCGAAACCAGGCGCTGGTAGCCGGGCCCGGTGATCCGGACGAGCAGATCGAGCAGCTTCGCGTCCATCCCCACCACCGCACGCGGCCGGTTCCCGATCACCGCGCGGACGATCGACTTCGCCGCCGATTCGGCCGACATGCGGGCGAGCTTGTCGAACACCTCCGCCAGCGCGACCGGATCCTCGCCCTCGACCGCGTCGGCGTTGCGCGCGATCGGCGTCTTGATCCCGCCCGGGTGCACGCACGTGACACGCACCGGGTGGCCGTTCACCAGCATCTCCGAGCGCAGTGCTTCGGTGAAACCGCGCACCGCGAACTTCGCGGCGTTGTAGGCGCCCTGGCTCGGCACGGACATCAGCCCGAAGACGCTGGAGATGTTCACGACGTGCCCGTCGCCGGAGGCGATCAGGTGCGGCAGGAACGCCTTGGTCCCGTTCACCACGCCCCAGAAGTCGACGTCGAACACCCGCTCGATCTGCTCGAACGTCATTTTCTCGATGTCGCCGGTGAACGCGATGCCCGCGTTGTTGATGACGATGTTGACGGTGCCGAACTCGGCGACCACCTCTTCGGCGTAGCGCAGCACCGCGGGTCGATCGGTGACGTCGAGGCGGGTCTGATGGACGCGCGCGCCGATGACCTTGACCTGCTCCGCGGTCTCGGCGAGTCCGATCTCGTCGATGTCGCTGATCGCGAGGGCTGCCCCACGATGGGCCAACTGGTGCGCCAGCGCGCGCCCGATTCCGGAGCCTGCACCGGTGACGACTGCGACCTTGCCCCGGATATCGGTCATGCCGCCACTTTCTCACGAACCGTGGTCTCGTAGGCGGCGACGTCGAAGCGGCGGGTCAGGTGCCGGAAGACGAACGTGAAGCTCGGCCACAGCGTGGTGTTGTTGCCGTGTCTGTCGAGGTACCAGCTCGAGCAGCCGCCCGTCTGCCAGATCGTGCGGCGCATTTGCCGTTGCAGCCGCTGGTTGTAGCGGCGCTGCACGTCGGGCCGTACCTCGAAGGTCGCGATGCCCAGCCGGTCCATCGTCGTCAGCGCGCTCGACAGATAGTTCAGGTGCGACTCGATCATGTAGACCATCGAGCTGTGCCCGAGGCCGCAGTTGGGGCCGACGACGAACAGCAGATTCGGGAAGCCGGCAACGGCGGCGCCCTTGTACGCCTGCTGCCCCTGCTCGTCCCAAACCTCGGCAAGGGTTCGCCCGTCGCTCCCGACGATGGACGCATAGGTGGGCGAGTCGGTGACGTGGAAGCCGGTGGCCAGCACGATCGCGTCCACCTCGCGCACCGTGCCGTCCGTACTGACGATCGCGTTCGGACGGACCTCCGCGATGCCGTCCGTGACGAGGTCGACGTCCTCGCGCGCGAGCATCGGATACCAGTCGTTCGAGATCAGGATCCGCTTGCAGCCCAGCTGCCAGTCGGGGGTCACCCGGGAGCGCAACCGCCGGTCGCCGATCGCCTTGGCGATGTTGCGCTGCGCGATGCGCTGGACGGCCTGCAGGATGCGCGGCTCGATCGCGAAGCCGAGCACGTACGCCTCGCGGCCCCAGTAGATCGCCTCGCGCGCCGCGCGCTGCAGCCCGGGGATGTGCTTGTAGGCGAGGCTCTCCAGCTTGGGATACGCGCGGTCATGGCGCGGCATGACCCACGGCGCGGTGCGCTGGTACACGTCGAGGTGTGCGACGTCGTCGACGATCGCCGGGCCGATCTGGATCGCCGACGCGCCGGTGCCGATCAACGCGACGCGCTTGCCTTCGAGCGAGGTGTCGTGGTTCCAGCGCGCGGAGTGGAAGATCTCGCCGGCGAATGTCTCGATGCCCTTGATGTCCGGCAGCGCCGGCTCGCACAGCGCACCCACCGCGCTGACCAGCACGTCGGCGGTGAACGCCCCGTTCGTCGTGTCGACGAGCCACCGCGTCCCGTCCCACTTCGCGAGCATGACCTCGGTGTCGAAGAGGTGATAGTCGTCGACGTCGTACTTCGCCGCGACCGCGCGCAGGTACTCCTGGATCTCGTCCTGCGGCGAGAACGACCGCGACCACTCGGGATTCAGCTCGAACGAGTACGAGTACAGGTGGGACGGCACGTCGCAGGCCGCGCCCGGATACGTGTTGTCCCGCCAGGTGCCGCCGACCTCGCCGCCCCGCTCGATGACGAGGAAGTCGTCGCGGCCGTCCTTGCGCAGCCGCACGGCGGCGCCGAGCCCGGAGAACCCGCTGCCGACGATCAGCACGTGCACGTGTCGTCGAGCAGTTACCTGTGTCATGCCGTCTAACGTAAATCACCCATTGAACGGCAGTCAATAGCGATACTGTCGGCGTTATGGCCAAGCGGACCCGCCTCAGCCCGGACGCGCGGCGCGCCCAGTTGATCGAGCTGGGCGTCGAGATGCTGGCGACGCGCCGGCTGGACGAGCTGTCCGTCGAGCTGATCGCCAGGAGCGCGGGGATCTCGCGCGGGCTGTTGTTCCACTACTTCCCGTCCAAGCAGGACTTCCACCTCGAGGTCGCGCGCGCCGCCGCCGCCGAGATGCTGCGCCGCACCGAACCGGACACCACACGCGCGCCGGTCGAGGCACTGCGCGCTGCGCTCGCGTCGTTCATCGACTACGTCGAGGAGAACCCCGACAACTACAAGTCGTTGGTGCGCGGCGCGGCCAGCGGCGACGCGAGCATGCGCGCGATCTTCGACGAGACGCGGAGCACGATGGCGCAGCGCATCCTCGCCGTGCTGACCGCGCAGGGCCTCGACGTCGGTCCGCGGGTCGCCCTCGCGGTGCACGGCTGGGTGGCCTACGTGGAGGAATGCGTCGTGCGTTGGATCGACACGCGGACCGTTCCGCGCGACGAGTTGCTGGAGATGCTGACCAAGTCGCTACCCGGCGTCGCGCTCGCCGCGACCGACGACGAGGTCGGCACGCTCGTCTCGATCCTCACCGTCGGCGATGCGATCGGCCCGAAATAGGCAAAGCCACCCCATGCTTGGTCGTCCTAGGATCGGTCCATGGCCCTCGATGTCGTCCGCAATCCGAGTCCGCTCAGTGACGAAGAACGGGCGGCGATCCTGGCCGCGCCGGGCTTCGGCCTGCACTTCACCGACCACATGGTGCGCGCCGATTTCGCCGATGGCGCGTGGAGTGAGGGGCACGTTCTGCCGTACGGGCCGCTCACCCTCGACCCGGCCACCTCGGCCCTGCACTACGGCCAGGAAATCTTCGAAGGGCTGAAGGCATACCGGCATCCGAACGGGTCGGTGGCCACGTTCCGTCCGGACATGAACGCGGCGCGGTTCGCGCGCTCGGCGAAGCGGCTCGCGATGGCCCCGTTGCCGGCCGAGCTGTTCATCGAGTCGCTGCGTGCGCTCGTCGAGGTCGACCAGGCGTGGGTGCCCGACGATCCGGAGGAGTCGCTCTATCTGCGGCCGCTGATGATCGCCACCGACGTCGGACTCGGCGTGAACAGCCCGTCGAGCAGCTACACGTACCTGCTCATCGCCTCGCCGGCCGGCGCGTACTTCGCAAGTGGCATCAAGCCGGTGAAGGTGTGGCTGTCCACCGAGTACACGCGCGCCGCACCGGGCGGCACCGGGTTCGCGAAGTGTGCCGGCAACTACGCGGCCGCGTTCGTCGCGCAGGCCGATGCTGTGGCGAAGGGCTGCGACCAGGTCGTCTGGCTCGACGCCGGCGAGCATCGGTGGGTCGAGGAGATGGGCGGCATGAACCTGTACTTCGTCTACGGGTCCGGGCCGTCAGCCCGCATCGTGACGCCGGCGCTGACCGGCACGCTGCTGCCGGGCGTCACTCGGGATTCGTTGCTGACGCTCGCGTCCGACCTTGGCTACGCGGCCGAGGAGGGCAAGATCTCCACCGACGAGTGGCGTACGGGCAACGAGTCGGGCGCGATCACCGAGGTTTTCGCATGCGGCACGGCGGCCGTCATCACGCCGGTCGGCGCGGTTGCGAGCGAACAGGGATCGTGGAGGATTCGCGACGGGCAGCCGGGGCCGATCAGCATGCAATTGCGGGAACACCTGATCGCGATCCAGACCGGCCGGGAGGCCGACAAGCACAACTGGATGCACCAACTGGTCTGAGCGCCGGCCTGCTCAGGAGCGGACCAGGCGGGCGATCGCGTCCGCCGCCTCTCGCACCTTCTCGTCCGCCTCCGCACCGCCGGCGCGCGCGGCATCGACGACACAGCTGCCCATGTGCTCCTCGAGCAGCCCCAGCGCCACGGACTGCAGCGCGCGGGTGGCGGCACTGACCTGCGTCAGGATGTCGATGCAGTACTTGTCGTCTTCGACCATCCGCGCGATGCCGCGCACCTGCCCCTCGATACGGCGTAGCCGTCGCAGGTAGTCGTCCTTGTTCGCCGTGTAGCCGTGCACGAGGCTGACTATACCCCCATGGGGTACAGTCGCACAGCGTGGGAGATGCATGGGACGCATTACTGCACGCGCTGCGCACCGCCGGGTCGATGACGTGGCAGATCACCTGGTCGCTGATCCTGGGCTTCACGCTCGCGGCGATCATAGAAGCGTTGGTGCGCAAATCCACGATCGCGGGGCTGCTGCCGAACGATCGACCGCGCAGTTTGGCCACCGCGTCCGGTCTGGGCGCCGCGTCCTCGTCCTGCTCCTACGCGGCGGCCGCGATGGCGCGCTCGCTGGTGCGCAAGGGTGCGAACTTCACCTCGGCGATGGCCTTCCAGTTCGCGTCGACGAACCTGGTGATCGAGCTGGGCGTCATCCTCGCGCTGCTGATGGGCTGGCAGTTCACGCTCGCGGAGTTCGTCGGCGGGCCGATCATGATCATCCTTCTTGCGCTGCTGTTCCGCCGCTTCCTCACCCGCCGCCTCGAAGCCGCTGCCCGCGAGCAGGCCGACAAGGCGGTGGCCGGATCGATGGAGGGGCACGCTGCGATGGACATGAGCGTCGGCGGGGAAGGCAGCTTCTGGCGCCGGCTCGCCTCGCGGAACGGCTTCACCTCGATCAGCCACAACTTCGTCATGGAGTGGGCGGCGATCCTGCGCGACCTCGTCATCGGGCTGCTCATCGCCGGCGCCGCCGCCGCGTGGATCCCGGAGAGCTTCTGGCAGCACCTGTTCTTCACCGACCATCCGCTGCTTGCCAAGATCTGGGGGCCGCTGATCGGCCCGGCGGTCGCAGTCGTCACGTTCGTCTGCTCGATCGGGAACGCGCCGCTCGCCGCGGTGCTCTGGAACGGCGGCATCAGCTTCGGCGGTGTGGTGTCGTTCATCTTCGCCGACCTGATCATCATCCCGTTGATCATCATCTACGGGAAGTACTACGGACGGCGCATGGCGTGGTTCCTGTTCGGTACCTTCTACGCCACGATGGCCGCGGCCGGCTACGTGATAGAGCTGGTCTTCGAGCCGCTCGGCCTCGTCCCCGGAACGCGTAACGCATCGGTGGGCGACGACGCACCGTCCTGGAACTACACGACTTTCCTCAACATCGCGTTCCTCGCACTGGCGGTGGCCCTGCTGATCCGGTTCTTCACCTCCGGCGGCGGCCCGATGCTGGCCATGATGGGCGGCGGTCCGGACGACATGGCCGCGCACGATCACGACCACGGCGCGCATCACCACTGACGCGTGGTTGGATTCCCGGCATGGAGGTGCCGGCCCTCATCGCCCAGCTATCGGCCGACGGTCCGCTGCTCATCGCGGCGGCGCAGCGTGCCGGTTGGGACGCGCCGGTGCCGGCGACGAACTGGGCCGTCCGCGATCTTGTGCTGCATATCGGCGGCGTACACCGGTGGGCCGCGGACATCGTGACGACCGGCAGCCGAACCGGCGACACTGCGGCGGGTCGCGCGGTGGGCACCGGTCCCGACGACGACGGGCTCATCGAATGGTTCAAGGCCGGGCACGCCACACTCGTCGAGGCACTGCAAGCCGCGTCGGCGGACCTCGATTGCTTCACCTTCCTGCCCGCGCCGTCGTCGCTGCACTTCTGGGCACGGCGGCAAGCGCATGAGACGGCGATTCACCGGGTCGATGCCGAGGGTGCCGCCCGCGAGTTCACCGGATTTGACTCCGACTTCGCGCAGGACGGCATCGCCGAATTGCTCAACGGCTTCGCCCACCGCAAGTCCAATGCGATCGCGACTCGGGGCACGATCGGTCTCGACGCCGGCGACGGCGCGTCCTGGCTGATCACCGTCGGTGGCGAACGCATCGAGTGCGTCGAGTCGGAGGAGCTGGTCGGGACGGACGTCACCATCCGCGGCGTCTCGTCCGATCTCTATCTGTGGCTGTGGAACCGGCCGACCGAGGCCGTCGTCGACGGGGACGACGAGATCGCTCAGCTCTGGGCGGGCACGGTGCGGGTCCGCTGGACGTGACGGGCTCGTCTTCGCGTCCGGTGTGGGCCTGACCTGCTCGTCTTCCCCTCCGGTGTGGGGCGAATCGGCACGCGAAACTTGCCCACACCGGAGGGGAAGATGCGGACCATAGGATGGGGCAGGACGTGGCTCCGATGCGAGGAGAGCTGATGTTCAACCTGCCGCCGGGTAAGTCCGGCGTGCTGCCGAACCAGCTCCTCGAGGCGGCGATCGAGGCCAAGGTCATCACCGCGGACGAGCCCGTCCCGGCGGCCAACGTCCAGCCGGCGAGCCTCGACCTGCGCCTCGGCGACGTCGCATACGGAGTCGGCTGCAGCTTCCTGCCCGGCGATGCAACGGTCGAGGAACGGTTGCGACGCCTCGCGCACAGCGAGATCGACATCACCGGCGGCGCGGTCCTCCCGCTCGCGCAGCCGTACATCATCCCGCTGCAGGAATCGCTCGACCTGCCGGAAGCGGTGCGCGGCAAGGCCAATCCGAAGAGCTCGACGGGTCGGGCCGACGTCTTCACCCGGGTGCTTTCCGACGGCAGCCACTTCTTCGACGAGGTGCGCGCCGGATATCGCGGGCCGCTCTACCTCGAGGTCGTGCCGCTGTCGTTCCCGGTCCGGGTGCAGGCCGGACTCGCGCTGAACCAGCTGCGGCTGTCGTCCGGACGGGTCGAGCTGAGCGACGACGACATTCGCGCGGAGCACACGCGCTACCCGATGCTGTTCGACGACGGCGTGCCGGTCGAACCGGACGACCTCGCAATTGCCGGCGGGCTGCTGCTGGGCCTCGATCTGCGCGGCGATCGCGGGCGGCAGGTCGGTTATCGCGCCCGGAAGAACGCCTACGCCCTCGACATGAGCCGGCCGCGTGGGTCGGATCCGGCGCTCTATTGGGATCCGGTCTGGCGCGACAAGAAGCAGATGAACATCGTCCTCGACCCGGACATGTTCTACCTGCTCATGTCGAAGGAGGCGGTGCGGATCCCGCCCGGCCTCGCCGCCGAGATGACGGCCTACGACCCCACCAGCGGCGAGCTGCGCACACACTACGCGGGGTTCTTCGATCCGGGCTTCGGCTACAGCGCCGACGACTCGCTCCGCGGCTCGACCGCGGCGCTCGAGGTCCGCGCGCACGACGTTGCGTTCATGATCGAACACGGTCAGCGGATCTGCAAACTTACCTTCGAGCGGATGCTCGAGGCCCCGACGCGGGTGTACGGACAGGGCATCAAGTCGAATTATCAGGGCCAGTCGAACACGCTCGGCAAGCACTTCAAGCTGCCCAGGGTCAAGAGCACGGTGCCCGACGACTCGCTGTTCTCCGCGGACCAGCTCTCCTTCAGCTGAACGCGATTCAGCGCGGCGTGGCCCGCACGAAATCAATGATCGCGGCGGCGAGTTCCGGGCCGGCGTCCTCCTGCAGGAAATGACCGGCATTCGTGATCGTCGGATGTGCACGCCCGGCCGCGCCGGGCAGCACCCGCTGCAGGATCGGGGCGAGCGAACCAGTGATGGGGTCGCCGTCAGAGAACGCGATCAGTGTGGGAGTCGTGGACGCCGTGAGCTTCGCCCAGGCGTCGCGGTTCGCCTGGCTGCCTGGCCCGTCCGGGGTGATCGGCACCAGGCCGGGCATGGCGCGCGCGGCCATCTTGTAGCTCTCGTCCGGGAACGGCGCGTCGTAGCCGGCGCGCACCGCGTCGCTCATCGGACGTCGGCAGCCGGCCTGCACGAACCGCCCGATGTCGATCTCCGGCGCGGTCTGGATCGCCTCACGGAACCGATGCCAGATGTCGGGCATCGGGTGATCGCCAGTGGGCAGCCCGGTGTTGGCGGCGACGATGCGCACGAACCGGTCCGGCCGCTCAGCCGCGAGCCGCAGCCCGATGAGCCCGCCCCAGTCCTGCCCGACGAGTGTCACGCCGTGCAGATCGAGGACGTCCTCGACGAGAAACCGCACCCACTCGACGTGCCGCGCATAGCTGTGGTCGTCCTGCCGGCTCGGCTTGTCCGACCTGCCGAAGCCGACGAGGTCGGGCGCGATCGCGCGCAGCCCGGCCGCGGCCAGTGCCGGCAGCATCGTCCGGTAGAGATAGGACCATGAAGGCTCGCCGTGCAGGAGCAACACCGGCTCGCCCGCAGCCGGACCGTCCGCCACCCACGCCACCCGCAGCGAGCCGCCGTCCTGGTCCGGGACGAGCGCGTACTGCGGCTCGTAGCCGAAATCGGGCAGGCTCTTGAACCGCTCGTCCGGGGTGCGCAGCGTATTCATGCCGGAAAGCTACGCGCTGTTGACCGACGGAAAGCCATTGTTTCCCCGTTCTGCCCTTATTTGTTGCTTTCGTCCCGTCGACTGCAACCGTCCCGACTCGAGGAAGGCCACTCAATGAAGGCACGTGCCACGTTGACGATCGCCGCCGCGGCGGCCCTGGCCGCGACAGCGGCAGTGGGGTCAGGTGCCGATCCGGCACTCGCCCACCCGCTTGGCGGAACGGCGACCCCGATCCAGCACCTCGTCGTGATCTTCCAGGAGAACGTCTCCTTCGATCACTACTTCGGCACATATCCGAATGCGGCCAACACCGACGGGCAGCCGTTCACCGCACGGCCCGGCACGCCGTCCGTCGACGGCCTCACCGGTGCGCTGCTGACGAACAACCCGAACGGCACGAATCCGCGCCGCTATGACCCGACGAGCGTCAACGACGTCCTCACCTGCGACCAGGACCACAACTACAACGACGAGCAGCGGGCCTTCGACAACGGTGCGATGGACCAGTTCCCGCAGACCGTCGGCAACGGCGGCGGCAAGTCGCCCGAGGGCAACAGCTGTGTGGCCGGCGACGTCATGAACTACTACGACGGCAACACCCTCACCGCGCTCTGGAACTACGCGCAGCGCTACGCGATGAGCGACAACTCCTACGGCACCACATTCGGCCCGTCCTCGCCGGGTGCGATCAACGTGGCCTCCGGAAACACCGGCGGGGTCGACATGGCGCACACCGCCAACAACCCCTCGATCGCCACGGCGACCAAACCGAATGCCGATCTGACGCCGGACGGGCAGGGCGGTTTCTCGCTCACCAGCGACGCGCAGCCGTACTGGGACGACTGTTCGACCCGCGACGCGGTCGCGATGAGCGGGCAGAACATCGGCGACGAGCTGAACGCGGCCGGGCTTTCGTGGGGTTGGTTCCAGGGCGGCTTCCGGCCCACGACGTCATTCGCGGACGCCGCCGCGGCCACCGGACACGCCGGTCAGTCGACGGCCGCCTTCATCCCTGACGAGTTCAGGGGCCAGTTCTTCCAGTCCGTCCCGCACGCAGCGGATCAGGGCATCTGCAACGCCGTGACGCCGGTCGGTGCCGACCTTCGCGCGCCGCTCGCCACGGGCACCGGGCAGTACGGCTACAAGGACGACTACATCCCGCATCACCAGCCGTTCGAGTACTACGCGTCGACGGCGAACCCGCACCACCTCACGCTGCCGACCGCGCCGAACGGCCGGGTGCCGGTGCGTGCGCTGCGCACGATCGGCGCCGACACCCAGCACTACGTCGGCGGCGTGCCGCAGTTCGATACCCCGAACCACCAGTACGACATGAGCGACTTCGACCAGCTGGTGTCGGCGATCGGTCATGGCGACCTGCCGCCGTCGGCGCTGCCGGCCGTCAGCTTCCTCAAGGCGTCCGGATACGAGGACGGGCACGCCGCATACTCGGACCCGCTGGACGAGCAGCACTTCATCGTCGATGAGATCAACGCGCTGCAGCGGACGCCCGACTGGAAGAGCACCGCGGTGGTCGTCGCGTACGACGACTCGGACGGTTGGTACGACCACGCGTACTCCGGCGTGACGAACCCGTCCACCTCGGTCGCGGACGCGCTCACCGGCGCAGGCATGTGCGGGAGCGGCACGCCGCTCGCCGGTCAGCAGGGTCGTTGCGGGTACGGCGCCCGCCAGCCGCTGCTCGTGATCTCGCCGTGGGCGAAGCGCAACGCGGTCAACCACACGCTGACGGATCAGTCGTCCATCCCCAGGTTCGTCGAGGACAACTGGGGTCTGCCGCGCATCGACGGCAGCTTCGACGCCGTCGCCGGCAACCTGAACGGGCTGTTCGACTTCGGCGCGGGGCAAGGGCACGGCGACGATGACGGCCGCCCGCCGAACGCGCGGCCGTTCCTGCTCGACCCGGTGACCGGCCAACCGGGCTGAACTCCAAGTTTGGCGATGTTAATTGCAGGTTAGGCAATTTCTTCTCGAATTGCGGAAGCTTCGGTAATGCCCAATATTGCTCCCGTCAAACGGGGGCAGTGCATTACTACGGGGGAGCCATGCGGTTCAGGCGCGTGCTTTCATTCGCCATTTCATCGACGCTGACATTGTTGTTGGCGACTGCCACGAGCACGGCTGCGGCGGAGCCCACCGATCCAGCCGCTGCGAATCCGACGGTCACGCTGGGCACCTGCAACACCCCACCTGACAACCCGGACGCCACCACCGAGAACCGCGACAAGTTCATCCAGCTGTGGATGTCGCGCATCGCCGACAAGGCGTGGTTCGCCGACTTCGCCAAGATGGGCACGTTGCCGGCCGACGTCGCGAGCGAGCCGTATTTCTCGATGACGAGCGACACGCAAGCATGGCTGATCAGCTGCCTGGTCGACAACATGCTCGCCACCGCCGGCAAGGCCGCCTCGCCGAGCGAGGTCCAGAACCTGCAGATCGGGTTGGATCTCGTGATCTTCGGCAAGGCGCAGCTGCGCAAGATGCGCCAGGACCTCAACAAGACCTCGACGCCGGAGCAGCAACAGCCACCGCCGGCGAACCTCACGGCTGGTGCGCTGAAGGGCGCCGAGGCCGAGCTGGCCAACCAGGACAGTCTCACCACTGCCGCGCTGCCCAAGGCCGATGTCACCACGCCCGCCGCGTCGAGCAGCTCCGACCTCGCGGGCCATGCATCCGACCGATTGCAGAACCTCGTCGGTCAGCCCGAGCAGCCGCCGAACCTGTCGACGTCGAACACCGCGAACGGAAGCACGCCGAGGCCGACCGCGGTCGACCCGAACGTCCTGCTGAGCAGGCTGACCGGATTGGACGGCGTCCTCAGCACGCCGTTCGTCGCGTTCCTGCTCCAGGCACTCCAGGACATCCTGCAGCTGATCGCGAACATCCAGGAGAAGCTCTTCACGATCCCCGGCCTGAACCTGCTCGCCTCGGCGTTCTATCGGGTGTGCGCCGAGTCGGCGACCCAGCCGCTCGCGTGCAGCGTAATGCTGCCAGTCGGCGTGCCGAACCTCGTCGACGTCACGGGCGACAACTTCCCTGACGTGACGGCCGATCTGACACCGTTGATCAACGGCATGGGCGGGCTCGGCGTCAAGCTCTACATCGCCAAGCTGCTGACCACGACCGGGCCACTGCCGGCGCACGTCTTCGTCGTGTACGACACGCCGATCGTCAAGAAGCGCATCGAGTTCGGCTTCGACGGCCGCGCATCCACGCTGGCGAAGCAGACCACCGCCACGGTGTGGGTCAAGAACCTCGTCCATGCGCTGACCGGTGACGTCGACGTCACCGCGGACATCACGAGCCACCAACCGGGCAGCAGCGAGGCGTTGACCTTCGCGATCAAGGATCTGGTCGGCGGCTCGCTCGGCAACCCGCCGAGCGAAGCGAACCCGACGGCGGGCGCGGTGCAATTCACGCCGTTCCCGACCTCGCTCAGCGCTGGGGCGCACCTCGTCCACACCACCGCGCAGGACGAAGACACGTTCACGATCAACTCGGACACGCCGTCGACCGTCAACGCCGTCATGGATCAGGACACGACGACGACCACACCGCAGAGCCATCGCGAGTTCACCGCGCTGATCGACCAGATGCCCACGTCGGTGAACGTCGATCTCCTGCACCAGAGCGAGAAACAGACGATCACCTATACCGCCAACGCGGCGATCGGGCACGTGCAGGCGAGCGACACCGCCACACCGGATGTCTCCCACCCCAGCACGTACACCCGCAGCGTGTACGACGTGCAGGGCGTGCCGGCTAGCGTGCAGGTGCAACTCCAGGGCGCGCAGGACATCAAGTACGTCGCGTCGTCGTCCGTGCCGCAGGCCAGCTTCAGCACCGAGACGCTGCAGGACGGCGTGCTGCAGCAGCAGATCACCGCGCAGGCGAACCAGATCCCGTCCACGATCCACGTCACCAACATGACGGGTCCGGACCAGACCAAGGTGACCTACGACGCCGACGCGGTGCTCGGCAGCGTCGCGCTCACCATGTACGACCTGAACGACGACAAGACGAACCTCGTCGCGTCGGCCACCGCGATTCCGACGCACCTGGAGTTCACGCAGAACAAGAGCGCCGGCGTGTTCGACTTCCTGGCGAACGCGGGCATCGGCGTCATCAATGTCGATTTCACCCGAGCCGACGGGACAGTGCTGCCGCTCCCGGGTGATCACGCGACCGTGCACAAGGTCGGCGACGCGCTCGGCCTGCAGCTACAGCTGACGGGCTTCGAGTCGGCGCACTTCGACGGATCGCAGCACACGACCGTGAGCGTCGGCCTCGACCCCGGCGGCCAGTCGTTTGACGCGCTGGCCGACCTATCCGGCGCAGGCGACCCGAATGTCCTCGCGTCGGTGCACGTGTCGCAGTTGCCTTCGACGATGACCGTGACGATCGACCCCGACGGCGGTGCGGTGACCTACGCGGCCGACCGGGTGATCCCCGATCTGCACGGCAGCTTCCTGCAGCGCGACACGCAGCTGCTGGGCAACTTCAAGCTGACCGATCTGCCGAAGCACATCACGCTCACGTTCAACACGACGGGCGCGGCGCCGGAGATCACCTACGAGGCCGACTCCCGGCTCGGCTCGATCGACGGCCTGTACCAGAAGGCGCCGAACGACCTTTCGTTCCACGCCCTGATCAGCGACCTGCCGCAGTTCATGCGTGTTCACGGGCAGGACCCGATCGTCTTCGACGCGCGCACCGCGTCGACCGACCCGATCGGTTCGTCCTTCCTCGGCCAGGTCGCGTTCCAGTACGCGACGGACGGCGTCTTTCAGAGTGCGCCGACGACCGACGACCATCTGCTCCTCGACACGACCGGCGGGCAGACGCATGCCGAGGTCGTGTACACCGGCCTGAAGTACCTGAGCGTGGACACCGCCAACCAGGAACTGCACGCCGCGGTCCGCAACGAGGGCGATCGACTGATGCGCGCTTTCGTGACCACCGACAACCTCACCGCGACCGCGTTCATCGACAAGGTGCCCGCGAAGGTGAAGATCGACCAGGTCGGCGACGACATTCAGTACCACGCCAGCTCGTCGATCAACGAGATCTTCACCGACGTGCAGCGGACGAACGGGGACGCGATCCAGGCAGACGTCACCGGCGTCCCGAACTTCATCGACCTCGTGCTGGACGCGGCGAACTCGAAGGTCGACTGGACGGCGAACGACTCGACCGACGGCATCTCGGTGCTCGCGCACCTCACACCCGACACGCTCGGCACGGACCGCGCATCCGATGCCGAGTTGACGATCACCGGCATCCCTGCGCACTGGTCAGTGACCTACCCGGGCGGCAACGTCGACTTCGAGGCCGGCGGCTCGGGCATCGGCGCGATCGACGCGCGCGTCACGAACCACGGCAGCTACCACACGTTGCCGGGCGACCATCTGAACGCGTTCTTCGACGAGCCGTCCGGTGACCTCGACGCCAGCCTGCACATCAGCAATCTGACGAAGGCCGCGTTCAGCAAGCTCACCGACAGCAGCGGCGGCGGTTTCGTCGCCGACCTGAACATGGGCAACCACGGATCGTTCAACCTGGGCGCACAGGTGAACCTCGGGACGAACCGGTTGGTGGCAAGCGGCAACTTCAGCCATCTGCCGTCGACCATCCACCTCAGAAGCGACGGCGGGCGCATCCAGTACAACGGCAACGACAACCCGACGCTCACGCTCACCGTAGCCGCCGGAGACAACACCGCGCTGTCGGCGACCCCGCTGCCGCCGTCCGTGCACGGCGTATCGGTGCGCGACGGCTCGAGCGGCACCGGCAAGGCGGTGCGCGCGAACCTGTTCATCACCGGCCTGCCAGACCACCTGGACCTGAACAGTCCGGCCGGCACCTACACGGTCGACAACTTCCACCCGAGCATCGACCCGCTCGTCGTGGACGCGAAGCTCACCACGCTGGCGGGCGAGCCGCTGACTCTCGAGGTGGAGCAGAACGTCGGTACGGCAAGTCCGGTCGACTTCACGTTCGGGCCGTTCCTCTCATCGACCTCCGGGGACGACACGCACAATCTGAGCCTCAACTACACGGCGTCCCGCGATCTCGGCTCGCTGACCGCGGAAGCGACCTACGGCAACTCGGACGACGCCAACCTGTTCATCAGCGAGATCCCGGGCGGTATCACGCCGTCGATCTCGGTGAACGCCGCGTTCGGCGCCGCGCAGAAGACGATCAACATCGCGATGAGCCACGACATCGGCCAGATCACCGCGTCCTACAAGCACGTCGGCGATGCGACCTTCTCGGCGTCGGCCGATCTGACCAACGTGCCGAAGACCGTGAACATGGTGATCGGCCGCGACACTGCGGACGACGGCGGTAAGTCGATCTCCGCGCCCGATTTCAAGTACACGGCCGACCACGCCGGGCTGAACATCACCGCATTCGCCACCGCAGATCTCTTCACCCAGCGAAACGGCGCGCGCTGGTCGGTGGCCGACGGTTACCTGCGTCCGGCGATGACGCGCGCCAACCTGAGCGTGCTGACCGGTGCATTCGTGACGAAGGTGCTGATCGATGACGATCGAGCGGTCGGCGTGCTGTTACGGCGCGACGGCGCCGAGCAGTCGGTATGCGCCCGACGCGAGGTCCTGCTGTGCGGTGGCGCCGTCAACAGCCCGCACCTGCTCATGCTTTCCGGCGTCGGACCCGCCGACGAACTGCGCCGCCACGGCGTAGGCGTCGTCGTCGACGCACCCGCGGTCGGTGCGGGACTCCAGGATCACCCGCTCTGCGCACCGCAATGGTCGGCGCCGCAACTGCCGAATCTGTTCGAGGAGGTGACGCCGGCGAACATGGCGCAGTGGGAGGTCGAGCGGAGCGGGCCGCTGACCTCCAACGGCCCGGAGGCCGGCGGGTTCACGCGGTCGCGCCCCGACCTGGCCGCTCCCGACCTGCAATTCGGGGTGGCGCCGGCACCGGGTCCGGACGAGCTGATGGCCGATCCGGAGCGCCGCGGCGTTTCGCTGCTCGTCGTCGCCGTGGATGTCCGAAGTCGGGGGCGGGTCGGGCTGCGCTCGCCCGATCCGCAGGAGCAGCCGCTGATCGATCCGGCCTACCTGTCCGTCGAGTCGGATCTCGACGTCCTGCACGCCGGGGTGCAACGGCAGCGGGAGATTGCTGCGTGTGAGCCGCTGTCCGGCGTCGTCGACGGCGAGTACGCGCCGGGGAATTGGATCGACGACGACGAGCGGCTGCGCGACTGGATCCGCGGCACGGTGACCACGATCTTTCACCCGACGAGCACCTGCGCGATGGGTGGCGGCGCCGAGTCGGTCTGCGATCCCGCGTTGCGGGTGCGTGGCGTGGCCGGGCTGCGGGTCGTCGACGCCTCCGTGATGCCGGCGATCCCGCGCGGGAACACGAATGCGCCGACGATCGCGATCGCCGAGCGGGCCGCGGATCTGCTCCGTGCGCCTAGCGGTTGAGCTGCCGATACTCGGACGGCGGGACGCCGTAGGCAGCGCGGAACAGCCGGCTGAAGTGCGCCGCGTTGGTCAACCCCCACCGCGCCGCGATCGCGCTGACGGTCTGCTCGGCCGACGGCGCGCTCGCCAGGTCACGCCGGCAGCGCTCCAAGCGACGCTGCTGGATCCACCGCGAGACGGTCGTCTCCTCCAGTGCGAACAGGTTGTACAGCTGGCGGACGGAGATGTGATGCGCCGCCGCGATCACGCCGGGGGACAGCGTCGGGTCGCCCAGTTGAACCTCGATGAAGGTCCGGATGCGTCGCAGCAGCGCGCGTTGCGCGGTGTCCGGCGGCAGCTCACGCGTACGTCCGAGCCGGCCTGCCATCGCGACGGCGAGCATGTCGAGGACGCCCGTGCCGAGCCGCACACCGTGCGCGGGATTGGGCTCGTCGAGGTTGCCTGCCAACTGCCGGGCGACGGAGGACACCAAGGCGCCGGTTCCGGCGTCACCGCGGATCGGCACCGCCGTCAGACGCGCCGCGTCGTCCCTGCGCAGCGGCAGCAGCGCACGCGGGAAGACGACGGCCACCACCCTCATCGGCGACATCACCCAGCGGGTCGGACGGGTCAGATCGATGAAGGTCAGGTCGCCCGGGGCGAGTGCTGCGCGCCGGCCGTCCTGCTCGATCACGGCGGTGCCGTGGACCAGGACGTCGATCTTGCACAGATCCTGCTCGATCGCGCGCACGTGCCGCCGGGTGCGCTCGGCGCCACCGGGTTCGTGCGCCAACAGGTCTCCGACGCGCACTGCGCCGACTTCGGCGACGCGAAGCCGATCGGGATTCCCGCCGCGTGGTTCGAGCGGGCCGAGCAC
>DASQSE010000128.1:0-25424 GCA_035642535.1 Jatrophihabitans sp.
CAGGTCGCCCGCAACGCAGATATCGCCGAGCAGGTCGGCCGCGGCTACGCGAATCTGCACACGCTGCTCGTCGGCGACCTGCGACTGGCTGAGGCGGAGCGTTGGTACGCCGAGGGCGCGGAGTACTGCGACGAGCAGGACATCGCCACGTACCTCACCTGCCTGCGCGGATGGCACGCGATCGCGCTCGAGCTGCTCGGCTGCTGGGACGAATCGGTCGACGTCGCCGAGTCGCAGCTGCGCAAGGTGGCCTCGCCCGTCAACCGGCTCACCTCGCTGTTCGCGCTCGGCCGCATTCAGGCCCGGCGCGGCGACGCGGCGGCTTGGCAACACCTCGACGAGGCGATCGCGGACGCGGTCGGGCTGGCTGAGGCCGAGTGGGTCGCGCCCGCGCGGCTTGCGCGGGCGGAGGCGCATTGGCTCGCGGGCGACCAGGCCGCTGCGCGCGCCGAGGTCGAGGCGGGATACGCGGCAGTAGCGACCGGCGACGCGTGGCGGCGTGGCGCGCTGGCGAGCTGGCTACGCCGCACCGGTTCGGCACTCGAGCCGCCGGCGGATCGCATCGCCGAGCCGTACGCGCTCGCCCTCGCCGGCCGGTGCGACGCGGCAGCGGCGGAATGGGACCGGCTCGGCTGCCGCTACGAGGCGGCGCTCGCGCTCTTCGACTCGCAGACCGAGGACGGAATGCGCGATGCGCTGCGCCGCTTCGAGGCACTCGGCGCGTCCGCGGCAGTCGCGGCGACCCGGCGCAAGATGCGCCGGCTCGGCTTCCGCTCGATCCCGTCCGGCGCGCGCGCCACGACACGTGCGCACCCGCTCGGGCTGACGCGGCGCGAGTCCGAGGTCCTCGACCTGATCTGCTCAGGGCGGACGAACGGCGAGATCTCCGAGCGGCTGTTCATCTCCGAGCGCACCGTCGATCACCACGTGTCGGCCGTCCTGGCGAAGCTCGGCGTGCCGTCGCGGACTGCGGCGGCGGCCGAGGCAGCGCGGCTGGGTCTCGTCGGCGCCGAAAGTTAGGCACCGGGCCGTCCCAATCTGGGCAGCTCTCCCGATCCGTCGAACCCCTCCTGCTCCCTACGTTCGGCACGTCCGAATCCACGAACGAAGGGAGTGGCGATGCCGCTCTACATGGACGTCCACACGATCGACGGGGGTGTCGGCATGGAGGACGTCGCCAAGGCGCACGTCGCCGACCTGCAGACGCAGGGCAAGTTCGACGTCCGCTACCTCCGGTACTGGGTGGACGAGAAGCGGGGCAAGGTGTTCTGCCTCGTCGAGTCGCCGTCCGCGGAGGCGGCCTCGACCGTCCATCGCGAAGCGCACGGGCTCGTCGCCGGCGAGGTCTACCAGGTCAAGGAAGGGGCGTGATCGGCATGCGGAAGGTAATCGCTATCGTCGCGTCGCTGGCCGCTGCGGCGGCGCTGACCGTGGTCATGCTTCCGTCGGCCGGGGCGGCGTCGAGCCGCTTCGACGCGGTGCGCAGCGCGATGAACAAGTACCACAGCATCGCCAAGGCCGAGAAGCATCACTACGGGATGTTGCTCGACCTCGACAAGATCGCCTGCATCGACATGCCCGGAATGGGCGGGATGGGCGTCCACTGGGCCAAACCCGCGCTCGTCGGCGATCCGGCCATCGAGAAGAAGCATCCCGAGGCGCTGGTGTACGCGCCGGCGTCGGACGGCACGCTGGAACTCGCCGCGGTGGAGTACGTCGTAATCCGGAAGGACTGGCTCGCGACGCACACGGAGCGGCCGTCGCTGTTCGGGCACAAGTTCAACTTCACAAAAGCGGGCAACCGATTCGGGCTGCCGGCGTACTATTCGCTGCACGTCTGGATCTGGAAGCACAACCCGGCGGGAACATTCGCGATGTGGAATCCGACGGTCCACTGCCCATGAGCGGTTTCGATGCAGTGCGTCGACCCGGCGCGGCTTCGGCCGCGCCGGGCACGGCGCTGCGCTGTCTGGCTGCGCTCGCGCTTGCCGCGAACATTGCAATCCATGTGTATCTCGCGCCCGATCACATAGCGGAGATCCCGTACATCGGGGCGGGCTTCGTGGCGGCCTCGATGCTGCTCGGCGGCGTGCTCGTCGGGCTGCTGCTCTGGCCCGCGGACCGGTCGACGTGGCTGGCCGGCGCCGTCCTGTCCGCAGGGATGGCGGCGCTGTTCGTCGTCAGCCGGACGCTCGGGCTGCCCGACTACCACGAGGCGTGGACGAGCGACAGCGCGCTCGGGTTGTGGTGCCTCGCACCAGAGGCGGTGTTCGTGGTGTGCGCAATCGAGGCGCTCGCCCGCCGCACGGCTCCGGAGCGTGCTCTGAGACGCTGAGCGGGTGTCCACCGCCGACCTCGTCGCTCGCGACGTTTCTGCCGTGTGGCATCCCTTCACCCAACACGCGCTGTGGCCGGCCGACGAACCGCTGGTGATCGATCGCGCGGCCGGCGTCCATCTCTACGACGCAGACGGGCGGCGCTACCTCGACGGCGTGTCGTCGCTATGGGTGACGGTGCACGGGCACGCGGTGCCGGAGATCAACGCGGCGGTTGCCGCGCAGCTGGCGCGGCTCGACCATTCGACGTTCCTGGGCCTGACGCACGAACCGGGCATCCGGCTGGCGGAGGAACTGCTGCGGGTGGCACCGGAAGGGCTGTCGAAGGTGTTCTTCGCCGGCGACGGCTCGTCCGCCGCGGAGGCCGCGATCAAGATGGCCTACCAGGCGGCGAGGCAGCGCGGCGAGGAGCGCCCGCTCTACGTCCACTTCGCCGAGGGCTACCACGGTGACACGCTCGGCGCGGTGTCGCTCGGCGGCGTCGAGCTGTTCCACGCCACGTACCGTCCGCTGCTGATCGAGACCCGAATGGTCTCCTCGCCGGGGGTGCTCAAGCCTGGCCAGACGCGCGCGGAGCGGGCCATAGAGGTGCTCGACGAGCTGCGCTCCGTGCTGTCGCGCGAAGGCGACCGGGTATGCGCGGTGGTGGTCGAGCCGCTCGTCCAGGCCGCAGGCGGGATGCTCACGCATGACGCGGCATTCCTGCGCGGCGTACGCGCCATGTGCGACTCGTCTGGGGCTGCGCTGCTCGTGGACGAGGTGGCGACCGGCATCGGCGCCACCGGCCGCTGGTTCGCCGTCGAACACGCAGCCGTCGTCCCCGATTTGATGGTGGTCGGCAAGAGGG
This sequence comes from Jatrophihabitans sp., assembly GCA_035642535.1. Taxonomy (GTDB): domain Bacteria; phylum Actinomycetota; class Actinomycetes; order Mycobacteriales; family Jatrophihabitantaceae; genus Jatrophihabitans. The sequence goes on from DASQSE010000128.1 coordinate 3,184, forward strand.
TGACGGGCGGGGTGCTGCCGCTGTCGGCCGTTTTGGCGCGCGACTCGATCTACGCCGCATTTCTCGGCGACGCGGCGAGCGGCCGGACGTTCTTCCACGGTCACACGTACACCGCGAACCCGCTGTGCTGCGCCGCCGCGCTGGCCAACCTCGCGCTCATGCACGAGCGGGGAACCGTGGCGCGCGCTGCCGAGATCGGGGACCGGCTCGGTGCCGGGCTTTCGGCGTTGGCGTCGTACGACGGGGTCGTCGAGATCCGGCGCATCGGGACGATGACCGGCGTCGAGGTGCGCTCGGTGCGCCAGCGAACCGGCTTCGAGGTGTGCCGCGCGGCGCGGCGGCGCGGGGTGCTGGTCCGGCCACTCGGTGACGTCGTGGTGCTGATGCCGCCGCTCGGCATCAGCGACGGCGAACTGGACGAACTCGTCACGGCCGTGGACGAGTCTGTGCGCGAGATCGTCCAGTGAGCGATGGCTTGGATCGGGTGCGCGCGGCGTTGACGGCGCGCGATGCCGCCGGGCTGCGCCGCGTGCTGCAGCCACGTGCGGCCGACGACGGGATGCTCGATCTCGCGAGTAATGACTATCTCGGGCTGTCGCACGATCCGCGGGTGACCGCTGCGGCAGCCGACGCGGCGTGCGAGTGGGGCGCCGGCTCGACCGGCTCGCGGCTGGTCACCGGCACGACCGCCCTGCACGCCGAGCTGGAGGCGGAGCTCGCCGAGTTCTGCCGGGCGCCGGCCGCGCTCGTGTTCTCGTCCGGGTACCTCGCGAACGTCGGCGTGCTGAGCATGCTCGGCGGCCGGAGCGTGACGATCGTGTCCGACGCGGCCAATCACGCGTCGCTGATCGACGGCTGCCGGCTCTCGCGATCGCCGGTGCGGGTGGTGCCGCATCGCGACGTCGAGTCGGCCGAGGCTGCCTTGGCAACAGCGGAGACCCCGGACCGGCTCGTCGTGACCGACGGCGTGTTCTCCGTGGACGGCGACCTCGCGCCGCTGGCCGAGCTGCACGATGTCGCGCGGGCGTACGGCGCGCTGTTGGTCGTCGACGAGGCGCACGCGGTGGGCGTGATCGGAGCTGAAGGGCGCGGCGCGGTGGAGGCGGCCGGATTGGCGGATGAGCCGGACGTGATCCGCACCGTCGTGCTCTCGAAGTCGCTCGGCGCGCAGGGTGGTGCGGTGGTCGCGGCGCCCGACGTGGTCGAGCTGCTCCTGAACTCGGCGCGTCCGTTCATCTTCGACACCGGACTCGCGCCGACGGCGGCCGGTGCGGCGCTCACTGCGTTGCGGGTGCTGCGCGCCGAACCGTGGCGGGCGTTGGCCGCCCGCGCGAACGCGGCGGCTCTGGCCGACATCGTGTGCGGGCTGGGCGTCGAGACCGTGGTGCCGGACGCGGCCGTCGTGCCCGCCGTGCTGGGTGACCCGCGGCGCGCCGTTGCGGCTGCGGCGCAGTGCCTGGACGGCGGCGTGCGCGTCGGCTGCTTTCGGCCGCCCGCGGTGCCGCCCGGCCGTTCGTGTGTCCGGCTGACCGCCCGCGCGACGTTGACCTCCGACGACCTGACGCGCGCTGCGGGGGTGCTCGCCGAGGCGCTGCGGAGCTCGGGTGACTAGGCACCCTGCGGAACCTTTGCTCTGCTCAGTGGGGCTGTGCAGATGCACAACCCCACTGAGCAGAGCAAACAGCGCGGCACGCCACCCCAGCACGCTGGGCGGACGGTCGTGAGCGTCCTCATCGTCAGCGGCACCGGGACGGGCATCGGCAAGACCGTTGCCACGGCCGCGCTCGCGGCATGCGCCACCGGCCGGGTCGCCGTCGTCAAGCCGGCACAGACCGGGGTGCAGCCGGACGAGCCGGGCGATCTGGTAGAGGTGACGCGGCTGTCCGGCGTCACCGACGTCCACGAGTTCGCCCGCTACCCGGACGCGCTGTCTCCGCACCACGCGGCGCGGCTCGCCGGCCTGCCGGAGCTCGCGTTCGCCGAGACCGTCCGGCGGATCACCGACCTCGACGCGCTGCACGACCTCGTCCTCGTCGAGGGCGCCGGCGGGCTGCTCGTCCCGTACGCGAACTCCGACGGCTGGACGCTCGCCGACCTGGCCAGCAGCCTGCACGCACCCGTCCTGGTCGTCACTTTGGCCGGCCTCGGCACGCTCAACCACACCGCGCTGACCGTTGGGCGGCTCGTCGAGGACGGCATCGAGTCGGCCGGCATCGTCATCGGCAGCTGGCCCGACGAGCCCGATCTCGCGATGCGCTGCAATGTCGCCGATCTGGCCGCGATGGGCGCCCTGGCCGGCGTGCTGCCCGCCCGCCTGGCGGCGATGAGAGACTTTCGCGAACGCGCCCGCGCGGCATTGGCGCCGCAATTCGGGGGGACATTCGACGTCGCTGCGTTCGTCGCCGCGAGTCAGTAGGGAGATCGATGGACATCCTCGAGGTCGCCCGCGCCCAAGTCCTCGACGAAGGCATCGGGCTGAATCAGGAACAAGCAGCGCGGGCGCTTCAGGTATCTGACGAGCGCGTCGACGACTTGCTCGACCTCGCGCACGACGTACGCATGAAGTGGTGCGGGGACGCCGTCGAGGTGGAGGGCATCGTTTCGCTCAAGACCGGCGGCTGCCCGGAGGACTGCCACTTCTGCTCGCAGTCCGGCGTGTTCGACTCGCCGGTGCGCGCCGCGTGGCTGGACATCCCCGCCCTGGTCAAAGCGGCGCAAGAGACGGCCGCCACCGGCGCCACCGAGTTCTGCATCGTCGCTGCGGTGCGCGGCCCGGACGAACGTCTGATGCGACAGGTTCGCGACGGCGTTCGCGCGATTCAGGACGCCGTCGAGATCAACGTTGCCTGCTCGCTCGGCATGCTCACCCAGGAGCAGGTGGACGAGCTGGCCGAGATCGGCGTGCACCGCTACAACCACAACCTGGAGACCGCCCGCTCGCACTTCGCAGAGGTGGTCACCACGCACACGTACGACGAGCGCTGGGACACCTGCCAGCTGGTGCGCAAGGCCGGCATGGAGCTGTGCTGCGGCGGCATCGTCGGGATGGGCGAGTCGGTCGAGCAGCGCGCCGAGTTCGCCACCCAGCTTGCGGCGCTGGATCCGGACGAGGTGCCGCTCAACTTCCTCAACCCGCGCCCGGGGACGCCGTTCGGGTCGCTGCATCCGATGTCCGCCGTCGACGCGCTGCGCACGGTGGGGACCTTCCGGCTCGTGATGCCGCGGACGATGCTGCGCTTCGCCGGCGGCCGGGAGATCACGCTCGGCGACCTCGCCGAACGCGGCGTGCGAGGTGGCGTCAACGCAGTGATCGTCGGCAACTATCTGACGACGCTCGGCCGCCCGGCCGGCGAGGACATCGCGATGCTCGCCGACCTCAGGATGCCGATCAAGGCGCTCGCGCGCGAACTGTGAGCCCGCATCACTTCTGTGCGCGCTGCGGCGGCGGGCTCGCCGACGGCGCGCACGACGGCTGCCGCGCCGCCCTCGCCTACGAGCCGCCGCGCTACTGCCCGCAGTGCCGGCGTCGGATGGTCGTGCAGGTGACGCCGACGGGCTGGACGGCCCGCTGCAGCGAGCACGGCGAAGTAGGGGGCTAGCCGCCGCCGTACGGCACGGTGATGATCTCGAGGAAGTGCCCGTTCGGGTCGAGCCAGTAGACCCCGCGGCCGCCGTCGTTGTGATTGATCTCGCCCGGGCGCTTCTGGGACGGGTCGGCCCAGAAGTCGAGGCCGCGTTCCTGGATCCGCCCGAAGATCGCGTCGAACTCCGCGTCGTCGACGAGGAAGGCATAGTGCCGCGGCACCACCGGCCCGTGATCGTCGGCGAAATCGAGCGATACGCCGTTCGACAGTTCGACGACGGCGAACGGTCCGAACGTGGTGGCCTCGGGCAACCCGAGGATGTCCGTGAGGAACTTCGCAGCCTCGAACTTGTCGCGTACCGAAACGATCGTGTGGTTCAGCTGAACAGCCATGCCTCAATCCTTACCCGGTCGGGCGCGTCATCGACAGCACGTCCAGCACCTCGTCCAGCTTCTCCTCGGAGATCGCGCCGGGGACGTGGCCGCGCTCGATGACGACCTGCCGGATCGTCTTGCGTTCGGCGAGCGCCTGCTTGGCGATCTTCGCGGCCTCGTCGTAGCCGACATAATGGTTGAGCGGCGTGACGATCGACGGGGACGACTCGGCGAACTCGCGGCAGCGCTCCTCGTTCGCCTCGATGCCGGCCACGCACCGGTCGGCGAACACCCGCGAAACGTTGGCCAACAGCCGGATCGACTCGAGCAGGTTGCGGGCGATCACCGGCAGCATCACGTTGAGCTCAAAGTTGCCGGCCGCGCCGCCCCACGCCACCGCGGCGTCGTTGCCGACGACCTGCGCGACCACCTGGCAGACCGCCTCGCAGAGGACGGGATTCACCTTGCCCGGCATGATCGACGAGCCGGGCTGCAGGTCGGGCAGGAAGATCTCGGTGATGCCGGTGCGCGGCCCGGAGCCCATCCACCGGATGTCATTGCTGATCTTGTTCAGCCCGACGGCGATCGTGCGCAGCGCCCCGCTCGCCTCGACGAGCGCGTCCCGCGAGCCCTGCGCCTCGAAGTGATCGCGTGCCTCGGTGAGCGGTAGATCCATGTCGGTGGCGAGCTTGGCGATGACCGCGGCGGCCAACCCGGCGGGCGCGTTGATCCCGGTGCCGACGGCGGTGCCGCCGAGCGGCAGTTCGCCGACGCGCGGCAGCACGTCACGCAGCCGCTCGACGCCGTAGCGCACTGCAGCGGCGTAGCCGCCGAACTCCTGCCCGAGCGTCACCGGGGTCGCATCCATCAGGTGCGTGCGGCCGGATTTGACGACCGTCGCGAACGCGGCGGCCCGCTCCTCGAGCGCTGCGGCCAGGTGCGCGAGCGCCGGGATCAGGTCGAGGCTGATCGCCCGCGTCGCGGCAATGTGGATCGCAGCCGGGAACTGGTCGTTGGACGAGAACGGGTCGTTGACGTCGTCGTTCGGGTGGACGGGTGAGCCCAGCCGCTCGGCCGCCAGCGTTGCCAGCACCTCGTTCGCGTTCATGTTGGACGACGTGCCTGAGCCGGTCTGGAAGACGTCTATCGGAAACTCGGCGTCCCAGTCGCCGCGGGACACCTCCACCGCCGCGTCGTGGATCGCCTGCGCCCGCTCGGCGGCGAGCATGCCCTGCTCGCCGCGAATTGCGGCGGACGAGCCCTTGATCGAGGCGAGCGCGCCGATCAGCTCACGCTCGATCGACCGTCCGGAGATCGGGAAGTTCTCCACGGCGCGCTGTGTCTGCGCCCGCCATTTCGCCGCCGCAGGAACGCGGATCTCGCCCATCGAGTCGTGCTCGATACGGAACTGCTGTTGTTCGGACACCTGCGCGCTCCTTATGTGCGGAGTGGGGCGGAGTATGCGGATCTCGGCGCGACCGAGCCTAGTGTCCGTGATAGGACCGATCACATGAACGTGCGTGCCGGAGTGGCCTGGATCGCGGCCGCAGCACTGCTCGCGGCGTGCGGATCCGAGGTCCCTCCGGACGAGTTCTTCCGCGCCCAGGGCGGGCTGATGGCGGTCAACGGCAGTACGATCTCGACCACCGCGTCGGCCGCGGCGCCCAGCACGGTGGCGCCGAGTGGCGCCTCGACGCACCGCGCCGGCAGCACTGGCGGCGGCCCGGTCGGCACCCACAACACTGCGGGCAGCGGCGCCGACGGCCATGCAGCGCCCGGCAGCACGGTTGCTCCGGGCAGCGCCACGAGCACGCACGCGCAGCCGACGCCGCCGGGCAGCGCCGGCCCGAGCGCCGGTGCGAGTCGGCCGCCGACGCCGACCTGCACGCGGACGTCCACCACGCCGAGCGTCGAGGTCTGCCCGCACGACGGGCTGCATGACGGTCAGACCGTTACCGTGCAGGGCTGGAACTTCACGCCGAACACGGCACTCGCGATCGCCGAGTGCCGCGACGCGGGTCAAAGCACCAACCTGTCCGACTGCAACATCGACAGCGTCGTGACGTACAGCCCCGGTGCGAAGGTCAAGTCGGACGCCGACGGGCACGTCGGCCCGATGCGCATCACGGTCGACAAGACGTTCAAAGAGATCAACTGCGCCACTCAGTCCTGCCTGATCGCGATCTCAGAGCCGACGCTCAACCCGGATCCGAATGACGAGGGCGACGTCCGCCTGGAGTTCGCTTAGGACGGCTGGTGCGGCGGGTAGCCCTGCTGCTGTTGCGGATAGCCCTGCGGCTGCTGCGCGTAGATCGGCTGCTGATAACCCTGCTGGGGCTGCTGCGGCTGCTGGTGCGGCGCCGGGCCCTGGCCAGGTGGTGGCCCGCCCGGGCCGGCGTAGCCGAGCGACTGCGCCGTCTGCCGTGCCCCTTCCGTCACCGGCACCGCCACCACCGCGGTGCCGTACGCGCACAGCTCAGTCCACGTCTCGCCCATCTCGGACGTGTCGAAGCGCATCCCGACGACCGCGTTGGCGCCCTTCTGCCGGGCGTGCTCGAGCATCCGTCCCATGACCTCGTTGCGGCTCTCGGCGAGATTGCGCGTCATGCCCTGCAGTTCGCCGCCGAACATCGACTTGAAGCCCGCGCCCATCTGCGAGAACGCGTTGCGGGATCGGACGGTCAGCCCGAACACCTCTCCGCAGACCCGCTGGATTTCCCAGCCCGGGATCTCGTTCGTCGTGACTACCAGCATGTGGGTGCGCCTCCCGGGCGATCAGTTGCGGTCGAAGTCCACCGCGGAGTATGCGCGCAATTTACCTAGCTGGTGCAGTGAATCGAGCAACCGGATCGTGCCGGACTTCGAGCGCATCACGATCGACTCCGTCTGGACCGAGTCAGCGTAGTACCGCACGCCGCGCAGCAGCTCACCGTCGGTCACGCCGGTTGCGCAGAAGAAGATGTCGTCGCCCCTGACGAGATCCTCGGTCATCAGCACGCGATCCAGGTCGTGCCCCGCATCGACCGCCTTGTGCCGTTCGTCCTCGTCGCGCGGCCAGAGCCGGGCCTGCATGACGCCGCCCATGCAGCGCAGCGCCGCGGCCGCGATGATGCCCTCGGGCGTGCCGCCGATGCCCATCAGCAGATCGACGCCGGTGCTCGGTCGAGCCGCCGAGATCGCGCCTGCGACATCGCCGTCGCTGATGAACTTGATCCGCGCTCCGGCCTCTCGGACCTCGCTGATCAGTTGTTTGTGCCGCGGCCGGTCGAGGATGCATACGGTGACGTCCTCGTTGTGCCCGCGCTTCGCCTTGGCGACCCGGGCGATGTTCTCCGCGGTCGAGGCGGTGATGTCGAGGACGTCCGCGGACTCCGGCCCGGCTGCGATCTTCTCCATGTAGAAGACTGCGGACGGGTCGAACATCGTGCCGCGCTCGGACACCGCGATCACCGCGATAGCGCCAGGCATCCCCTTGCTCATGAGCGTCGTGCCGTCGATCGGGTCGACCGCGACGTCGCACAACGGGCCGGTGCCGTCGCCGACCTCCTCGCCGTTGTAGAGCATCGGGGCTTCGTCCTTCTCGCCCTCGCCGATGACGACCGTGCCGCGCATCGAGACGGTGCCGATCAGCGCCCGCATCGCATCGACCGCCGCGCCGTCGCCGCCGATCTTGTCGCCGCGCCCGACCCAGCGCCCCGCGGCCATCGCGCCGGCCTCCGTCACGCGCACCAGCTCGAGGGCGAGGTTGCGGTCGGGAGCCTGCCGCTTGACGGCCAGCTCCGGCGGCACGCCCACTGTTTCGTTGGTATCGGGGGGTCCGTCGGTCATGGCGTCCCTCCTAAGGCACCTGTAGTACTGATCACCCAATCTTGGCAGAGCGGCGTTATGTCGTCAGTTACCGAAAATGCCGCACCCGGCCGTGACGAGTACTAGCCCGATCGGGTAATGGCGACTTGAACCCGCCGCCGCAGAGGCTGTGAACACACAACCGAACCAGCGATTGGGAGGACATCATGTCGAAGAAGCAGCTCATCGGGACCACCGCCGTTGTCGTGGCCTCGCTCGGCGCGTCGGCGATACTGGCAGCCGCGCCGGCAGAGGCGCAGGGTGGCGGCGGCGGCGTGCAGAACTCCGGGGCGTGCACGAGCCACGGCACCTGGAAGCTCAAGGCCAAGCCGGACAACGGCCGCATCCAGATCGAATTCGAGGTGGACGTGAACCGAGTCGGGCAGACGTGGCACGTCCGGATCACCGACAACAAGCACGTCGTCGTCAGCCGGGACGCGACCACCAAGGCGCCGAGCGGTTCGTTCACCGTGAGCCCGCGCACCCGGAACCGCGCCGGTACCGACGTCATCCGGGCGCACGCGACCCGCGGCAGCGTGACCTGCGGCGGCTCGGTGCGGCTCTAGTACCAGACTGGAGCGTGTCATGAACAGGTTGTTGCTGATCGGCGGGGCCGCTGCGGCGGCCGCGCTGATCGCCACCCCGACGGTCGTCGGGCTGAGCGGCAACACATCGTTCAGCCGCGATCTGCGCGTCCCGGTGCCCTCCGGCGCGCACCACGTGCAGCCGAGCGATCTCACGTCGTCGCCGAGGGAGGACCGGCGGGGCGACGGCCGGCACGGCGGCGGCGCCGAGGATCACAGCGGCTCCGGTGTGGCGCCGAGCAGCACGGCCGACGACCATGGAGGGTTACGGACAGGTGGCAACTCCGGCCCAGGCGGCGGCCCGTCCGGACGCGGCGATCACAAGGGAGGGGACGACCACTCCGGACGCTCCGGCGGCGGAGACGGCTGACGAGGTGAGCACACAACACGAGGGAGGGCTGCTGGACGAACTCGGCCGATCGCCTGCGGGCGACGCCGATCTCCAGTGGACCGTAGTGGTCGGGCCCGGCGCACGCGAAGCGGCGCCGGGCGATCGGCCGGTGTCCATGCGCCGCGTCGTCATCGCGGTGGTCGCGGCCGCCATCGTGGTGCTCGGCCTGGTGGCCTTCGTCAGCTCGATCCTCGCCCGTCAGATCGCCGAACGGCAGAGCGTCCACGACGCCGCCGTGATGACGGATCTGGTCGCGGCGAGCGCCGTCCAGCCCCGGATGACCGACGCGATGCTGGCCGACCCGCACGCCGCGGCCCGGTCGTTCGAGAAGATCTCCGCGGACGTGGTCGTCGACCCGATCGTGCGGATGAAGATGTGGCGCGCCGACGGGCGGGTGTTGTGGTCCGACGACGCGAGCCTGATCGGGCGCAGGTTCACCCTCGATGAGGACGCGAAGCAGGCGCTGCTGGACGGGAAAGTCGTGGCGGGCGTCAGCGACGTCAGCCGTCCGGAGAACGTCGACGAGCGTAACGCCGGCAAGTTGCTCGAGGTGTATCGGCCGGTTTGGACGCCGAGCGGAGAGCCGCTGCTGTTCGAGGCGTACTTCCGCTACGACGTGGTGTCCGAGCGCAGCACGCAGCTGTGGCACGGCTTCTCCGGCATCCTGTTGAGCAGCCTGCTCGCGATGCTGTTCCTGCTCGCGCCGATCGTCTGGGGACTCGTCAATCGCGCGCGCCGGGCCCAGGCCCAGCGCGAGGCGCTGCTCCAGCGGGCCGCAGACGTCTCGCTCATCGAACGCCGCCGGATCGCCGGCGCGTTGCACGACGGCCTCGTGCAGGAACTCGCGGCCGCCTCGTTCGCGGTCGCCGCGCAGGCCGAGCACGCGGAGCGGGCAGGCGACGCGCAAGCGGCGCAGGCGCTGCGCGACACCGCCTCGTCGGTGCGGTCGGGCATCGGCGGCCTGCGTGCGCTGCTCGTCGACCTCTACCCGCCCAACCTGCGGTCCGCCGGACTCGCGGCGGCGCTCCGCGACGTGTCGGCGGGGCTGGTCGCGCGCGGCATGCACGTGACCCTCGAGATCGACGACGCCGCGGTCGAGCGATTGACCGAGGACCAGCAGGAGGCGGTGTTCCGCGTCGGGCAGGAGGCGTTGCGCAACGCGGAACGTCATGCCCGCGCGGCGTCCGTCCGGCTCGTGGTGGCGTTGGACGATGACGTAGCCCGGCTCGAGGTCGAGGACGACGGCGTCGGCATCGACGACGAAGCGACGGCCGAACGTGCGGACAGCTTCGGCCGGCGGTTGATGGCCGATCAGGCGGAACGGGTCGGCGCCACCCTCGTGCTGCGCACCGCGCCGGGCGCTGGTACGGCCATCCGTATGGAGGTGCCGGTCGGATGATCCGGGTACTGCTGGTCGACGATCACCGGCTGGTCCGTGATGGGCTGGCCACGCTGCTCGCCGCCGCCGGGGACATGGAGGTCGTCGGGACCGCCGCGGACGGCGCTGAGGTCGTCGCTGCCGCGACAGCCTGCGAGCCGGATGTCGTGCTCATGGACCTCTCGATGCCCGAGGTGGACGGCGTGCAGGCCACCAAGCTGTTGCTCGCCGAGCGGCCGGAGGTGCGCGTCGTTGCGTTGACGTCCTTCTCCGAGCAGCGCCAGGTGGCCGACGCGCTTGCCGCGGGGGCGGTCGGGTACCTGCTCAAGGACACCGCGCCGGACGTGCTGTTCGAGGCGATCCGGGCCGCGCATGCGGGGCACGCCCCACTCGACCCGCGCGTCACGAAGGCGCTGCTGCCGAGCAACGCGAAGCCGTCGCCCGTCGCCGCCGCCGGGCTCAGCGCCCGCGAGGTCGAGGTGTTGCGACTTGCGGCCAAGGGCCTGGCCAACAAGCAGATCGCCCGCTCGCTGGGCATCAGCGAGCACACCGTGAAGATCCACCTGGGCAACGTGTTCCGCCGGATCGGCGTGAACGACCGCACCTCGGCCGCGCTCTGGGCAAAGGACAACCTCGACCCGGACGGCTAACGCTGCCCGGCGTCGTGCTCCGCGATCCGCTTGTCGAGGCGCTCGCCGGCGCTATCCAGCCAGCGCTGGCAGATGTCGGCGAGCCGCTCGCCGCGCTCCCACAGCGCCAGCGACTCCTCCAGCGACTGCCCGCCCGATTCGAGCTTTGCGACGATCTCGCGCAGTTCGGCGCGGGCAGCTTCGTAGGACGGCTCCTCACTCACGTCCACCGCCCCACCCGCCACCCAAGAGCGGCGTCGACTCCGTCGACACTGGTCGCTTTGCACCCTACGTGGCCGCGGCGCCGAACTCGCCGCCCGCCACGCGCACCCGCAGTGGCCCGACCGCATCCGCCGGGGCGCGCACCACCGTCGCGTCCGCACGCCGCACGACGGCGTAGCCGCGGTCGAGGGTGGCTTGCGGCGACAGCGCCCGGACCCGGGCGCGCACGTGCTCGAGATCGTCACGGGCGGCATGGAGCAGCGCGCTGAACCGCTGCCGGCCGCGCGCCCGTAGCGCCGAGGTCTCGTCGCTCTCGCGCCCGATCCGAGCGCGGACGGTCCGGCGTAGCCGCTCCGGCAGCCCGGCCATGAGTTCCCGCTCGCGCTCCACGCGAGCCCGGATGCACGACCGCGCCCGCGCGCGCAGCTCCGCGACCGAGCGCAGCTCCTCGGCAAGATCCGGGACGATCCGCTTGGCGGCGTCGGTGGGCGTGGACGCAGCAACGTCGGCCACCAGGTCGAGCAGCGGGCGGTCGGTGTCGTGGCCGATCGCGCTCACCACCGGCGTGTGCGCCGCGGCGACCGCGCGCACCAGCGTCTCGTTGCTGAACGGCAGCAAATCCTCGACGCCGCCGCCGCCGCGCGCGATGACGACGACGTCGACCTCTGCGTCGGCGTCCAGGCGGCGCAGTGCCTCGACCACCTCGGTGACCGCGCCGGCGCCCTGCATCGCGACGTTCTCGAGCCGGAACCGGGCACCAGGCAGTCGCCGGCGCGCGTTCTCGACGACGTCGCGCTCGGCGGCGCTCGCCCGTCCGGTGATGAGCCCGATCGTGTGCGGCAGGAACGGCAGCGCGCGCTTGCGCTCGGCCGCGAACAGTCCCTCGGCGGCCAGCAGCCGGCGCAGCGCTTCGATGCGCGCCAGCAACTCGCCCAGCCCAACCTGTCGCACCTCGGTGGCGCGCAGGCTGAGCGTGCCGCGTTCGAGGTAGAAGTCCGGGCGAGCGCGCAGCACGACCCGCGAACCCTCGCCGACCGAGTCCGGCAACACACCGCGGCCACAAGTCACCAGCAGCGAGATATTCGCGTCCGGATCGCGCAGCGTGAGGAACTGGGTCGCCACCCCTGGCCGCCGGGTGAGCTGCGCGATCTGCCCGTCCACCCAGATCTCACCCAGCCGCGAGATCCATTCACCGATCCGGATCGCGACGACGCGGACCGGCACCGGCGACTCGGCGGAGGTCTCCAGGCGCGCCATCTAGGAGTCGTCGACGGTGTCGAACCGCGACGGCGACGTGTGCCGCGGCGCGTTGATCGTCTTCCCGGCCTTGGCGTCGGACGACTTCTTCGCCGCTGTCGCCTTCTTGGCGGGCCGCTTGCCGGCCGATCGTTTCGCCGGCGCCTTCTTCGTGGGCGCCTCCCGGGGCGGCGTCTCCTGCGCTGTTTCCTCGGTTTCGGGCGCTGCGCCATCCTCGCTCGCTGCCAGCAGTTCTTCGAGGAGCTGGCTCGCCGCCCGCGCGCCGTCGGTCTTGGGTGCTTCGTCCCCGCTGACGGGGTCGTCGAAGGTCGCCCAGTCCGGCGGCTCGTCGCCGGCTGGCCGACGGCTGAGAACGTCGTCGCCGCGCGCGGTGAGCCGGGCATAGCGCTGCTGGGCGCGCAGCGACAGTTGCAGCGCGCTGCTCACCGCCAGCATCGGCAGCTCGATCGCCCGATCGGGCAGATGCCGCGCCTCCTCCGCAGTGACCGCGATCAGGCCGACGAACGCGCGCACAGGACCCGGTAGCTGCATGCGTCCACCTTGCCCCAAACCGCGCGTCCGTACCATCGAGGATGTGACGGACGCACGAAAGCGGGTTCTGCTCGCCAAACCCCGCGGTTACTGCGCCGGCGTCGATCGCGCGGTGCAGACCGTCGAGCATGCGCTGGAGCACTACGGCGCGCCGGTATACGTCCGGAAGCAGATCGTGCACAACCTGCACGTCGTGCAGGCGCTCGAAGAGCGGGGCGCGATCTTCGTCGAGGAGAACGACGAGGTGCCCGCAGGCTCGATCGTCGTCTTCTCCGCCCACGGCGTCGCCCCTGAGGTTCACGAGCAGGCCGCCGCCCGCAACCTGAAGGCCATCGACGCCACCTGCCCGCTCGTGACGAAGGTGCACCATGAGGTCCGGCGCTTCGCCAAGGACGACTACGACATCCTGCTGATCGGCCACGAGGGGCACGAAGAGGTCGTCGGGACGAGCGGCGAGGCGCCCGAGCACATCACACTCGTCGACGGGCCGGAGGCGGTCGGCGACGTCGAGGTGCGCGACCCGGAGAAGGTCGTCTGGCTCTCGCAGACCACGCTCTCGGTGGACGAGACGATGCAGACGGTCGACGCGCTGCGCGAGCGCTTCCCGCTGCTGCAGTCGCCGCCTTCTGACGACATCTGCTACGCGACGCAGAACCGGCAGGCGGCGGTGAAGGTCATCGCACCGCAGGTCGACCTGCTGCTGGTCGTGGGCTCGTCGAACTCGTCCAACTCGGTGCGGATGGTCGAGGTGGCGCTCGCCTCCGGCGCGCCCGCTGCCCATCTCGTGGAGAACTCGGACGCCGTCGACGAGTCCTGGCTGGCCGGCGTGACGACCATCGGGCTGTCGTCGGGCGCCTCGGTGCCGGAGGTCCTGGTGCGCGAGACGCTCGACTGGCTGGCCGCGCGCGGCTACAACGATGTCGAGGACGTCAGCCACACGGAGGAGCGGCTCACCTTCGCGCTCCCGCAGGAACTGCGCAGGGAGCTTCGCGCTACTTCCGAGCGATGAGCCGGATTCCGGCGATGATGAGCACTGCCGCGGAGGACGCGGCGATCGCCGGGAAGCCGTAGACGAGATAGTTCGCGGCCGCGTCGAGGAAGACGTGGCTCTGGCCCAGGACGTTGGACCGGAAGTACACCTGGGCCAGCGCGGCGGTGGAGTAGACGATGGGCGGCGCGACGACCACCGGGAACATGTGCGAGCGCCGGACGGCGATGATCGCGATGATCGACGCAACCACGATGCCGATGTTGAAGCCGCTCTTGACCTGGATCGAAGCGAGCGAGTCGATCAGCTCACCGAAGCCGGCGATGCCGATCAGAATGATCATCGCGCCCCACCAGGGCAGCCCGCGCTCCGGCGCCTCTCCTTCCACCTCCGCCATGGCCCGCTCGGAGTGCCGTTCGGCGCGGCGCACCGCCCGCTGGTCGCCGGCCGGACGCGGTCCGGCAGGAGTCCAGTGATCGGCGGTGTGCTGCGGGTGCGGCGGGACGTCGGGATACGCGGCACTTGCGGCGCCGCTGCCGGGACGAGTGCCTGCCGCGCGGGTCGCGGCTGACGAGTAGACCGCGGTCGCGGGGCCCCATCCGTCATCGTCGCGAGTCGGCCATCCGCGGCCATCGGACGGCGTGCCGGCACGGCCGTTACCCGAGGGCGGACGTGACACGACCTACTCCTGTCCGACGACTGATTTCTCAGCAACCGTACCCGGCAACTCTGTGACCTACCCGTAATCGACTCAGTTAACGCGAAGTTGTCCGCCCTTCGCGACGCTGCGGCGTATCCAAGGGCGGACAACTCCGTGTAAACGCGATGTTGTCCGCCCGTGGTTGCGCGCACGCGTGCGGAAGGGCGGACAACTCGGGTGGATGGCAGGCTCTGCGGCGTGGCTGACGGCGCGGAGTTTCTCGTCGGGCGCGGCATCGCGGACATCACGGGCGAGGCCGCCGACTGCGGGATGATGGGCTACGGCAAAGCCGATCAGAAGAGCGCGGGCATTCATCTGCGGCTGCGCGCCCGGGCGTTCGTGTTCGAGACGGGCGAGGCCGCGTTTCTGCTCGTCGTCGCCGAGTTGCCGCTCGTCTTCGACAGCGTCCGGCAGGCGGTGCTCGCCCGGCTGGCCGAGTCGTATGGCGGGCGGTATGCCGACGCCAACACGATGATCACGTGTACGCACACGCATTGCGGGCCGGGCGGCTACTCGCACCACACGCTGTACAACATCACTACGGGCGGCTTCCACCCGAAGACGTTCGGCGCGATCGTCGACGGCATCGTCGAGGCGGTGTCGGCCGCGCACGCCGATCTCGCCCCGGCCCGGCTTGCGCTCGCGTTCGGCGAACTGCACGACGCGAGCACGAACAGATCGCCCACGTCGTTCGAGTTGAACCCCGAAGCCGACCGCGCATTCTTTCCGCGGGCGATCGACCCGCAGACGACGCTGCTCACCATCGAGCGGGACGGGCGGCTGGTCGGCGCGGTGAACTGGTTCGCCACCCACGGCACGTCCATGACGAACAAGAACCGGCTCATCTCGAGCGACAACAAGGGGTATGCCGCGTATGCGTGGGAACGGCTGGCGCACGGCGTCGACTATCTCGCCGGCACGCCGCCGGAGTTCGTCGCTGCGTTCGCACAGACCAACGCCGGCGACATGTCGCCGAACCTGAATCGACGGCCCGGCAGCGGCCCGACCGAGGATCAGTTCGAGAACACCCGCATCATCGGGCTGCGGCAGTACGAGGCCGCGGCCGGGCTGGCGGGCGGCGGCGCGGAGGTTGCAGGCGGGCTCGACACCCGACTGACGCACATCGACCTGTCCGACTTCGAGGTTGACGCGGCGTGCTGCCCGGACGGCCGCGCGCACCGCACCTCGGGTCCTTACGGGGCGGCGGGCCAGGCGGCCGGGACGGACGAGGGACCCGGCTTCTTCGGCTTCCGGCAGGGCCGCAACCCGCTGTTCGACGCGGTGTCCGGGCAGGTCTATCGGCGCTCGCCGGCGCTGCGCGACTCGCAGGCGCCGAAGGCGTTGCTGCTGCCACGATTCGCGAACCGGATCACCCCGCTGATCCAGGAGCGGATCCCCGTCCAGTTGATCCGGCTCGGCCTGCTGTATCTGATCGGGCTACCCGCCGAGGTGACCATCGTTTCCGGCCTGCGGCTGCGGCGCGCGGTGGCCGCGATCGTCGATGCGCCGTTGACGCACGTGCTCGTCGCCGGCTACAGCAACGGCTACATCCACTACGTGACGACGCCGGAGGAGTACCTCGCGCAGCGCTACGAGGCGGGCAGCACGATGTACGGAAGATGGGAGCTGCCCGCGCTGCTGCAGACCGTGTCCACGCTCGCCGAGGCGCTGCGCGACGATGCGCCGGTCGAGCGCGGCACGCCACCACCGGACCTTTCCGAACGGATGCGCGCGCGGCGCCGATTTCGACCCGACACAGCTGCCGGCGCGGCGTTCGGGGAGGTGCTCGTCGCGCCGCGGGCGTCCTACCGACGCGGTGACACGGTGCGCGCCGAGTTCGCCGGCGCGTATCCGAACAACGACCTGCGTCGCGGGTCGACCTACGTCGAGGTGCAGCAGTCGACCGCCGATGCGTGGCGGCGGGTGGCGGACGACGGCGACTGGGCGACGAAGTTCCACTGGCGACGGGTGCGGCGCGCCGGGTCGCGCGTGACCGTGACATGGGATGTGCCGACCGATGCAGCACCCGGCCGCTACCGCCTTGCCTATCGCGGCGACGTACTGGACCGGGCCGGCGCGCTGCGCCCGTTCACCGCGACCACCGCTCCATTCGAGGTGACGTGACCCTTCCCGGCGATGATCAAGCAGAAATCCGGGCTATGGCCCATGTTCGTGCTTGATCATCAAGTCGGATTCGGCGGACCGCTGCGCGATGATTCAGGACGTCGCCCGGGCACCTGGGTCGGTTAGGTCCGTCGGCAGCTCACCCTGCCCGGCCGGCACGCGTGCCTTCGGCAGCGCAACGACGCGTTGTTCGGCGATCTCCGGAGCCTGGGCCGAGCGTGGCGTCTCGGTGACCTGCTTGGGTGCCTCGATCGCATCGGACGGCTCGACGACCTTCAGATCGATCATCTTGCGCGCGGTGACGAGCACCCGGCTCTCGAGCGACGACACCGTCTGGTTGTAGGAGCCGACGGCGTTGTTCAGCGACCGGCCGAGCTTGTCGATGTGCCCGCCCATCGTCGACAGGCGTTGGTACAGCTCGCGGCCCAGCCGGTGCACCTCGGCGGCGTTGGCGGCCAGCGCCTCCTGTCGCCAGGTGTACGCGACGGTGCGCAGCAGCGCGACCAGCGTGGACGGCGTGGCCACCACGACGTTCTGGTCGAACGCCCGCTCCAGCAGTGCCGGCTCCTCGCGCAGCGCGGCGTCGAGGAACGCGTCGGCGGGCACGAAGCACACCACGAACTCCGGCGACGGCGTGAAGTGCGCCCAGTACGACTTCGCGCCCAGCGCGTCGATGTGGTCGCGCAGGTGGCGGGCGTGCGCCCGCAGCCGTGCGTTGCGGGTGGCCTCGTCCTTGGCCTCCATCGCCTCCAGGTAGCCGGCGAATGCAACCTTCGAGTCGACGACGACGCTCTTGCCGCCGACCAGCTGCACCACGAGATCTGGACGCACCCGGCCGTCCGGACCCGCGACCGTGGCCTGCGTGACGTAATCGATGTGCTCGGTCATGCCCGCCGCCTCGACCGCGCGCTCGAGCTGCATCTCGCCCCACCGGCCGCGCACCTGCGGCGCGCGCAGCGCCGTGACGAGCTGCGTCGTCTCCTGCTGCAGTTGCTCGGACGTCGTGCGCATCATCGCCACCTGCTCGAGCAGCTTCGAATACGAGCCGGCGCGCTCGCGCTCGACGCTGTTGAGCTGGTGCTGCACGCGGTCGAGCGATTCGCGCATCGGCGCGACCATGCCCTCGATCGCCTGCTGGCGGTGCGCGAGATCACCATCGGCGGTGGCCTTGACCGTGGCAAGCTTCGCGGCCGCGAGTTCGGCGAACGCCTCGTTGTTGCGCTTGAGCGCGTCGCAGGCCAGCGAGTCGAACGCCTCGCGCAACCGCGCCTCGCCGCGCGCCTGCGACTCTTCGCGCGCGAGGGCCGCCGACCGCTCGGCCTCGAGCGTCGCGGACAGCCGCGCGAGCTCCTCACGGGCCCGTGAGCGGCCGACGAGCAGACCGATCACGACTCCCGCGGCGAGCATCAGCACCGCGATGAGAACTGCTGCAACGTTCATGCGTCGATGCTCACACCCCCGTCCGACAGTTTCGGGAACCGACGCGCCGGGGCGTCCGTAGACTGGCGCGTCGTGGCGCTCACCATCGGCATCGTCGGGCTGCCGAACGTCGGCAAGTCGACGCTGTTCAACGCGTTGACGAAGAACGAAGTGCTCGCGGCCAACTACCCGTTCGCGACGATCGACCCGAACGTCGGCGTGGTGGGCGTTCCGGATCGGCGGCTGCCCGTCCTGGCCGAGATGTTCTCGTCGGCCAAGATCGTCCCCGCAACGGTGAGCTTCGTCGACATCGCGGGCATCGTGCGCGGTGCGAGTCAGGGCGAGGGGCTGGGCAACAAGTTCCTCGCGCACATCCGCGAGGCGGACGCGATCTGCCAGGTCATCCGCGCGTTCAGCGACCCCAATGTGGTGCACGTCGAGGGCAAGGTCAGCCCAGCCGGTGACATTGAGACGATCAACACCGAGCTGATCCTCGCCGATCTGCAGACGATCGAAAACGCGCTGCCGCGATTGCAGAAGGAGGCGCGGCTGCACAAGGATCGCGCGCCGTTGCTCGCCGCGGCCGAGCAGGCACAGCCGGTGCTCGAGGCGGGCAAGACGATCTCCAGTACGAACCTCGATCGCGGCCCGCTGCACGAGCTGCACCTGATGACGGCCAAGCCGTTCATCTACGTCTTCAATGTCGACCCGGACGAGATCGCGAACAAGGAGTGCACCGACGAATTGCGCGCGCTGGTCGCGCCCGCCGATGCGGTGTTCATGGACGCGAAGACCGAGGCAGAGCTGATCGAGTTGCCCGACGACGAGGCGCTCGAATTGCTGCAGTCGATGGGGCAGGAGGAGTCCGGTATCGACCAACTCGCCCGCATCGGGTTCGCGACGCTCGGCTTGCAGACGTTCCTCACCGCCGGCCCGAAGGAATCGCGGGCGTGGACGATCCCAGTTGGGACGACCGCACCGCACGCCGCCGGCGTCATTCATACCGACTTCGAGCGCGGCTTCATCAAGGCCGAGGTGGTGACCTACGACGAGCTGGTCGACGCCGGCTCGATGGCCGAGGCCCGCGCGCGCGGCAAAGTACGCATCGAGGGCAAGGATTACGTCATGGCCGACGGCGACGTCGTGGAGTTCCGCTTCAACGTGTAGCGAGGCGCGGCAGGCCGCGTATTTGCTGCGCTACAGAGTCCTGGCCGCGTCGGGAGTACACGAAAAGTACGCACCAGCCAGCGCCGCGCTCAACATCTGCGCGGCTGCCGAGCGGGTCCGATCTTCGGCAGTCGGCCAGAGGTGCGCGTACGTGTTGAGGGTCGTCGTCGCGCTCTTGTGTCCCAACGCCCGCTGGACGGTCACGACATCACAGCCGCTCGCAATGAGGCCGGACGCATAGAAGTGCCGAAGATCGTGCAGGCGAAGCGCGGCAACGCCAGCGCGGTTGCGTGTCATGCGCCACCAGTAGCCGACGGTGTTCTGATGGGGCGGGTTGCCGCTCTCGCCGTCGAACAGCCAGGCATCGTGGGCAAGGCCACGCGTCTCGATGTGACGGGCAAGGATGGACAGCAGCTCGTCGGGTAGGTAGACCGTCCGCTCGCTGCCGTACTTCGGCGGTCTGATCTCGACGCGCCCTCGACCAGCGCGCTGTACCTGGCGACGCACGGCAAGCGTTCGGCGAAGGAAGTCGATATCGCCGACCTGCGCGGCGGCGGCTTCTCCGAGCCGGAGCCCCACGAAGGCGCAGAGCGCGACGAACGGGCGGAACGCATCCGGCGCAGCAGTCATCAGCGCGCCGACCTGTTCGACGCTGGGGATAACCATCGTCGCGGCCCGAGCGCGCGTGCGGGGGAGCTTCACGAACACAGCCGGGTCTGACGAGATCAGGCGGTCGCGGACGGCGGCGCGGAACATCGCGTGCACGTTGTTGAAGCGAGTCTTGATCGTGCCGGGCGCGAGGCCGCGCACCGTCATCGACTTGACCCATTGCTCGACGTGCGATGGACGCACGTCGCGAAGGCGGACGTTCGCGAACGTGGTGGACCGGACCGCGAGGCTCATCGCCTTCTGCGTTCCGTCCGTCCACACTTGGCGTGACGACCAGTGCTCGAAGTACGCAAGCACGGTGATCGCGCCCGCGCGCGGATCGACGTAGCTGTCCGTGAGCTTCGATGCCTCGACGGTCGTCAGATACTTCTCGGCGTCGATCTTGCGCTCGAACGCTTTCACCCGCGATTTGCCCTCTGGGTCGCGGTAGCGCGCGTACCAGCGCGTCTGTCCATTCGGGGTGCGTCGTCTTTCGATGCTGGACATCAGCCTGCCCTCCCTCGTCGTCCGCGCGGCATGATGCCGCGCTGCCTCGCCGTGTAGACCCAGCGCTGCACTGTTCGCAGCGGGTATCCGGTTTGCTGCGCCATGGACGCGTTGGGCCGCTCACCACGCGCAAGAGACGCGTGGTAGGCGCGCGCTACGTCGCGCAGAAAATCGTCAGTGAGCCCGTGCTCGGGTCCGGCTCGGCTGAGCCGAAACTCGCGATCTTGGGCGGTGCGCCAGCTGCGCGCCTTGCGCGGCGCTTTCGGCACTGGGTCGAGCCCTTGATCCCGCAATTCGTCGGGCACCTGACTGGCGAACGACGCGGCGACCCACTCGCTGCGCAGATCGTGCGTGGGCCAGTTCATGAAGCGCGTGACGTAGTACGTCGCGTACGTCGAGAGATCCGGCGATGCGGCGTCGATGTTGCACAGCACGTCATCGCGGTGAGCGTTGATCAGCGCCTCGATGTTCGACAATGGGAGATCGCGGATCGCCCGCTGCGTGATCCCGATGTCGGACTGACTGCCGTCCAGATAGAACTCGCTGATTCGCAGACGACCGTCCGAGGCTTCGCGGACGCGCACATACAGCGGAATGTCGATTCCGATGTCATCAACCGCAACCCAGCCGCCGTGTCCGAAGTTCGCTCTCACAGTGAGTATGTTACACAACATAACGAGTATGTCAGCGCATATACGCGCAAGGTCAAGCGTTCTAACGTCGGCGAGTATGAGTGCACACATACTCACCGGAGGTTGGGATGATGTCGTCCGAGCCCGACTTGATGACCACGCGAGAAGTTGCGGAACTGATGCGCCGCCCGCAAGAAACCCTGCGGTTCTGGCGCTTCATCGGCCAGGGGCCGCGCTCGTTCAAACTTGGCCGCGCTGTCGTGTATGAGCGCGCTGACGTCTTCACATGGATCGCTGAGCAGAAGGCTGCGACCGAGCGCGGAGGCGACGCGGCGTGAGTCCGCCAAACGAAGGCCGCCCGGCGGGCAACCGGGCGGCAGGTGAGGTCAGCAGCGGCGCATCTCTCGCTGCCCAGTCTGGCCGAGTGTTCGCGCGACGGCAAGGCAACTTGCTGCGCGCCACGACGAGCGTCGCCGTGGACGCGCGCTGCGAGACGTGCGGCCTGCTGCTCGGCAACGTCGGTGCAGCGGCGTCGCATGCGCGCGCCCAGCGGCACATCGTCTCGGTGGACTATCGCAGCTCGTTCGTGTACGCGCCGCTGTCGGAGGGTGAGCGATGACGAGCACGGACACGCATCCTGCGCTCGATCACGCCGCGCGCGGCTGGCACGTCTTCCCGATCCGCGAGCGCGGCAAGCAGCCGATCGTGAAGTGGCGCGAGTGGGCGACGACTGACCCGGCGAAGATCGCTGCCGAGTTTGCTGCACGAAGCTGCAACGTCGGTATAGCGTGCGGCCCGTCGCGGCTGCTCGTGATCGATGAGGACAGCGCCGATGCGTTCGCAAAGTTCGCGGCATCGATCGGTGTCGAGCTACCCGAGACATACACGGTGCGCACTGGGCGCGGGCGGCACTTCTACTTCGGCATGCCGCATAGCGTCGAGCTGGGCAACGCCGAAGGAGCGCTCAAAGATCGCGGACTCAACGTGCGCGGCGTCGGCGGCTACGTCGTTGCTGCTGGTTCGATGCACGCGAACGGGACGAGCTACGTCGCCGACCATCCCGAGCGCACGCCTGCGCCGTGCCCGGCGTGGCTCACCGGTGCGCTGCGTGGGCCTGCTACGAGCACGGGCAGCAGCGACGCGCGCGGCCTCGCCGCAGTGCCTGAGGTCATCCGGGGCCCGCGCAGCGACGCGCCCGGCCAGCGTCACGATGTGCTCGTCGGCTACGCGTGTTCACTGCGCGCACGAGACGTTCCGCGC
>DASQSE010000129.1:0-4693 GCA_035642535.1 Jatrophihabitans sp.
TACGCCAGGAGGTCACTAATCTCGCCGTGCATCACGTGCCGGTGCATCACCGACGCGAGCCGCGCCAACCGTTCGGAGCGTGCGCTGCGGACCATTGGCAGGGCAACGATTCGTCAAGATCCGAATTGGCGGCTCGAGGCCCTATTTCTCGGGAGATCGGTCCAGCTGACGGCTCATCCGCGCGTTGTGCTGGAACCGAACCGTGACCGACCCGCGACGCGCGCGCGACCAGCGGGCTTGAGAACGGTCTCTCAGCGGCGATCGACTTCCGGTCAGGCGATCGCTGTCGAGCGGGTGGGTCGCTTCGCTAGGCCAGGACGAGGTGCGTCAAACTGATGCCTTGGTCTGAGAGCTCGACAACACGCGCGCCGGTCGGGGCGCCGTGCGGCTCCCATTGCTCGCGATCGTGCGCGATGCCGTAGAAGGTCGACGGCGCGCCGAGCAGGCGGGCGTTGCCGACAACCTCCTCGAAGGCCTCGTGCGTGTGACCGCTGAGCAGGAGCAGCGGCCAGCGGTGCTCGAGCAGCCGCCGCTCGAGTCTGTCCGCGCCGCCGAGCGTGAACCACGGATGGGTGCTGCGCGAACGCAGCGGATGGTGCATCAGGACGGCGGCCGGGCCCGTGCACGAGTCCAGCAGGTCCACCACCGGCCGCGCCTCGCCGGCGACCTCGCCGGGCTCATTCGTGGCGGCGCCGACGAGCTGCCACGCGCCGACCTGCGCCGCGGCGCCGCCGAACACGTCAGTCACGGCGTCGGTACGGTCGTGGTTGCCGGGCACCGCCACCACGATCGGGGCGATCGGCGCGACCAACTCTCGCACCCGCGCCACGGCCTCGTGCGAGCCGTCGTCGGCGATGTCGCCCGTCACCGCGACCGCGTCGAACGGGCCTGCATCAACCGCCGCAGCCAGCACGGCGACCAACCGCGTCTCCGGATCGATGTCCGGATACTCCGACGCAGACCCCGGCGCCACCAGATGGGTGTCCGAGATGTGCAGCAGTCGCGCCACTGCCGCAGCGTATCCAAACCGCCGACCGGCGCGGCCGCATGAGGTCTTGTTGGCACTGGTCATGGTTGGTAACGTCTACTACCGATTTCAAACAAGAATGTAATCTTCGATACGTCATCCAACTCGACGTGAGCGAGGAGCGGGCGAGATGGCCGGAGCGACGTCGACCCAGCCGTACGACTACAGGCAGTTCTTCAATGACATGTCGGATTCGGAGCGCCTGCAGGTCTCGCGCCACGAACTCGAATGGATCAAGCGCCACACGCCCGCGGGCCGCACCGCTGAGGTGGTGCTCGCGTTGAGTTGCGGGGCGCAGACCACCCCGTACGTGATGCTGACTCAGGTTGCGGTCTTCAAAGCACTCGGCATCGACTTCGCCGCCACCGCCGGCCAGGCCTATTGCTGCGGCAACATCTTCGACATCACCGGCAAGCCGGAGCAGAGCTACCGCACGGCGTCCAGCTCGGTACGCCGCTTCGCCGACTTCGCGCCCGCGGTGAACGTCCAGTGCTGCGGCTCGTGCTACGTCAAGTTCGACGATCACGTACGCGCGATGGAGTCCGCGGAACCCGGCAGCGCACCGTTCGAGGTCGTCCAGATCTCGCAGTTCCTGCTCCAGGTGCTCCGCGAGATGGGGGAGCGGGTGCCGTGGCTCAATACCATCCCGCGCCGGGTTCTGGTGCATGCCGAGGGCGACGAACTCAAGCGCGGCAAGAGCGCGGCCCGACAGGCCATCGTCGACACCCTCGAACTGATACCCGGTGTCGAGTTCGTCGGGCTGGTCGAGGATCCCTCGCTCGGTACCCCGTGCCGGCGCATCCCAAGTGCGGACGGCCCGGTCAAGTGGATGCTGGAGGACATCGGCCCAGCGGAATACCGCCAAGTCCAGGCCGAACTGGAGGCGCAGGCCCGAGCGGTACGCGCCGATGTGATCGTGACACCGCACCATTCGTGTCACCGCGAGTGGTGCAAGTTCGGCAGCGACCGACTGGCCATCATGTACTACCAGTCGCTGGTCGCCGAGGCGCTCGGCATCCACGTGCCCGACCGGTTCCAGATCCTGTGGCGGACCGGCGACCCGGACAAGATCCTCGAGCTGACCCGTCCGCACTGGGAGTCATGGAGCATCCCGGAACCAGCGGCCCGTGAGATGGTCAAGAAGTTCTTCGTACCGGAGTACGCAGCCGCCGTGGACAAGTGCCCGTGCGAGGGGAACTGCTTCCAGACTCGGCTCGACTCCGCCGCGCTCGCAGATTGACGACTGTCGCGTGAGCGATGACTGCGGCGAGTGTGGGTTCCTCCTCGACGTGTCCGGATCCCGGCACAGCGGGCCGGCGGTGACGGCTGGTATGCGCGAGGTCGCCGAGATCCTGCTGGGCGGCGCGGAGGTCCGTTCGAGGCGTGCGCCGACGGTCTGGTCTCCACTGGAGTACGCGTGCCACCTGCGGGACGTCACGCTGATTCAGCGAGAGCGGGTGATTCTCGCTCGGCGGGTCGACGGCGCACCAGCGTTGAACATGGGCCGGGACGAGCGTGCAGATTTCGACGGCTACATCGAACAAGACCCGGTCGATGTCGCGCGCCAACTTATCGACGCGACGTCGATGTACGTCCGCGTCATCGAGCGATTGGGACCGGCCGATTGGGACCGGACGCTGCTGCACGGATCGGTCGAGCGGCCGCTCGGTTGGACCGTCGCGCAGGCGCATCACGAGGTGCAGCACCATCTGCTCGACATACGTCGCCAGCTGCGGACGTGAGCTCCCGCGCTCAGTGCTGCGTCGCGTCCGAACGTGCTCTGGCCAGCCACAAGAACGGAAGCGCAAGCAGGCTGGCGACCATGGAGAAGACGACGAGCCAGCGCACGGCGTGGTCGTAGAGCAGTCCCATCAGCGCGCTGCCGGCGAACCACGCGATGCCGAAGCCGAGCGAGAACGTGCCGAAACCGTAGGCGCGCCGCTCGGGCGGAATGAGGTCGGCCAGCGCGGCCTTCAGGATTGCTTCCTGTCCGGCGATGCCCACGCCCCACAGGGCCAGCCCGATCAATACGACGCCGAGCGAGCTGCTGAGGAACACGAACGGGGCGAAGATGCCGCCGAGACCGAACACCACGAGCAGGGTGACGGTCGGCCGCCGGTCGTAGATCCGCCCTGCGACGAGCGAGACGATCGCGTCGACACCGAAGGCGAGCGAGACCAGGACCGGAATCCATTTGTCTGCGACCAGGTCGGTCTGCTTGAAGTGGAACGCGATCAGCGCGAAGTCGGCGAAGCCGGCAGCGACAAGTCCGCCGCCGATGCAGTACAGCCAGAACCGTTTGCCGAGCCGGTCGACACTCGCGACCGGGGTCTTGCTCTCCAGATGCTGCGGATGCGGGAAGTTGTGCCGCGCTACGAAGAGCAGGGTGAGGGCGATGATTGCCGGGACGAACAGGAGGCCGAACGCGCGCTGGTAGCCGGCGATGTCGTCGCCCCCGGCAGCGTCCAACGTCAGCACCAGGGCAATCAGCAGCGGCCCGACCAGTGCGCCGAATTGGTCCATGGCCGAATGCAGACCGTAGCCCCAGCCCCGGCCGGTTTCCTTGGTCGCGAAGGAGAGCATGGCGTCACGGGCGGGGTTGCGGATGCCTTTGCCGATCCGTTCCAGGAAAAGGATGCAGACCGCGGCCTGCCAAGCGCCGACGAAGGCCAGCAGCGGCATGGCGAACAACTGGACGGTGTAGCCGCACAGCGCGACCGCCCAGTACCGCCCGCTGCGATCGGCCCAATAACCGGACAGGAAGCGCAGGGCGTAGCCGAGGAACTCGCCGGCGCCGACCGCGATCCCGACCGTGGCGGCGTTCGAGCCGAGCAGTTCCAAGAACTGGCCGGTGATGCTGCGCGCTCCCTCGTAGTTCATGTCGGAGAAGAAGCTCACCGCGCTGATGACGAGCACGAACGCCATCGCCGACCTGAGCATCGGCTTGGCGTCCGGCGAAACCTCCGTCCTGCTCACTCGGCACCTCCCGCCGACCGGGAGCCCAGGTCGGACCGGGGATCGTCCGCGTGCGCGTTGATCCAAGTCCGCAACCCCGCTGCCAACACCAGCCCGCGACGCGATGTCGACGTCCCGGACGGAGTGAATCGGCGCGGCTGAATCGGCGGCGTCCAGCCCTCCCGTTTGGCGCGTTTGTTGACCGGTCCTATCGCGCCGGCAACCGCGCCCATCTCCACCCCGAGGGCCTTGGCCAGTTCGGCCACCGCCGTTGGCACCTCACGACGGGCCAGCTCACTGATCAACCGCCATTCCAGGGGTGAGACCTCGCGGAAGAACACCGCGATGTCGTCCGCCGCCGCATCGGCCCACGCGCTCGGACCGGCCGCCGTTGCGCCGCCTGCCTCCAGGAACGACGCCACACTCCGCAGCACCTCGGGCGCCAGCGCGGCAGGAACGTACACCGGGACCCAGTGCAGCGACGCGCCGTCCTCGATCATCGCAACCCTCTCTCCGCCAAGGCATCGACCTCGATCGTCAATATCGATGTAGGATATAACGGTGTCACCCCTGTTGTACAGGGGTGGAACCACTGTTCGGATAGGGTTATTACAGTGTTCAAGTGTGGCCTCGCCGCAGCGCGCGGAAGTTGCGCCGCGGCCGGCGGCGTATTGAGATCATTGGCGTATGACGCAACGGGTGGGCACTGCG
>DASQSE010000130.1:0-19383 GCA_035642535.1 Jatrophihabitans sp.
GAACGAGAGGCCGGTGCTGATCACGTGGTTCTCGCCCGGCGGCTCGAGTGCGGCATCGCTCGCGAACGTGGTGAAGTGCAGCGCGCCGTGGTCGGCGCGCGCGATCGCGAACGCGCCGGGCAGCCCGCCCGTCCCGCGCAGTTCGGCTTCGTTCTGCAACCCGATGAAGTACGTCTGCGGACCGTCCCGGCCGAGCATCGTGGGCAGCGCCTGCGCCACCCGGGCGGCGGCGTCGACGTAGCCACGCATCAACTCGATGTCGACGGCGACCTTGGCGCGGCCGCTGTCGACGGCGCCGATCCAGGTGCTGCTCGGCAGTTCCTGGACGGCGTTCGCGTTCGCGTCGATGACCGCCGCGGCATGTTGCAGCGTCGGCACCGCCGCGACCAACGGCGCGAGCCGGATCGTGTCACCGGACACCAGCAGCTGCGCCGGATCGAGGGTGGCTACCACATGCATGAGGCCGGGCAGTGTGCCGCCGACGGCCGCGCCGGCCGTCATCGTGCCGCGCGCCTCCTCCAGCGGATCGCCGAGGAACGGGATGTGCGCGGCCATCCACCATGCCGGCCCGGTGGTCAGGGCGTGCGCGCGGTCGGCGATCGCCGGGATGTCCGCGGCGAGCTGCTGCGCGTCGTCCAGCCGCCCTTCGCTGAGCAGGAACCGCACCTGCTGCAACCGGTGGTCGAGAGCGAGCGCCTGCTGCCGCGCGAGCAGCGCGGTGATGAGGATCCAGACCAGCCCGAGTCCGGCCAGGATGCCGCCCGCCAGCAACGTGAAGCGGACCGGGCGGCGATGCCGATGCAGATAGCGCCGCGCGCGGCGGGTCCGGCTCCCGAGCGCCGAGCGGCGCCATCTCCTCCGCAACCGAGCCCGCAGCGACGGCCGATCCTCAGACATCGTCGGTGCGCAGCCGGCCGCGAGGGCTAGGGCAGGCTCCGCTTGAGCTCGTCGTACACCCACCGGTAGGTGTGTTCGAGACCGTCGGCGAGCGAGGTGGACGGTGCCCAGCCGTAGCGGCGCAGCATCTCGGTGTTGTCGCTGCTGCGGCCACGCACGCCCTGCGGTGCGCTGAGGTTGTAGTTGCGATCCAGCGTCACGCCGGCGATCTGCTCGACGATGTCGACCATCTGGTTGATCGTCACCAGCTCGTCGCTGCCCAGGTTCACCGGGTCCGGGTGGTCGCCGTCGGTGATCAGGCGAGTGCCCGTGACGCAGTCGGCGATGTAGGTGAACGTGCGGGTCTGCTTCCCGTCGCCCCAGATCTCGATCGTGTGGTCGCCGGTGATCGAGGCCTTCGCGACCTTGCGGCAGATCGCGGCCGGCGCCTTCTCACGACCGCCGTCGTAGGTGCCGAACTCGCCGTAGATGTTGTGGAAGCGTGCCACCCGGGTGGCGATCTCGAAATCCTCGAGGAAGTGGTGCGCCATCCGCTCACTGAACAGCTTCTCCCAGCCGTAGCCGTCCTCCGGCATCGCCGGGTAGGCGTCCGCCTCGCGCAGCGCGATGACGTCCGGCGAGGTCTGGTGCTCGGCGGCATACACGCAGGCCGACGACGAGTAGAAGTAGCGCTCGGCGCCGACGTCGCGCGCGGCGAGCAGCACGTGCGTGCTCGTCAGCACGGACAGCATGCACGCCGCCTTGTTGTTCTCGATGAAGCCCATCCCGCCCATGTCGGCGGCGAGGTTGTAAACGACCGACGCGCCGTCCACCGCTCGGCGCGCAGTCTCGAGCAGCGACACGTCGCCCTGCATGTTCTGGACGTCCGGGTGCACCTGGCACCAGTCGTTGAGCGGCTTGATGTCCACGCCGCGCACCGACTTGCCTTCAGCCAGCAGTGCCGCGACCAGGTGCCCGCCGATGAACCCACCGGCGCCGGTGACGACAGCGTCAACTGAACTCACGTCGATTCCCTTCCGGTGCCATGTGCCGCATTTGCGGCCGCGCGCCGGGCGCGCCGGCCGTTGTTGCTCTTCTCGTCCTGCGCCGACCGGGTGCTGTCCGCGGCGCGGTAGTACGTGTAGCCGTACTCGCGGTTGTTGCGCCGCACCGGCGTGCGGTTCAGCACGACGCCGATCAGCTTGGCGTCGACGCGCTGCAGGGCCTGCGTCGCGCGCTGCACGTTGGTGTCCGTCGTGACGCCGTGCCGGGCGACGAGCAGCGTGCCGTCGGCCAGCGCAGCGACCTCGGAGCCGTCCGCGACCGGCAGCAACGGCGCGGTGTCGAGCACGACGTAGTCGACGCTTTCGAGCAGCGAGCGGATGACGTCCCGGACGTAGGACGACGCGAGCACCTCGCTCGGGTTCGGCGGCGTCGGGCCGGACGCGAGCACGTACAGCGTCGAGCCGGCGTGCTGGAGCGCGTCGTTGAGCGCGATCTGCTGGATCAGCACGCTGGTCAGGCCGACCGGGCTGACCAGCCCGAGCACCTTGGCGACCATCGGACGGCGCAGGTCGGCGTCGACCAGGCAGACGCTGAAGCCGGCCTCGGCCAGCGTCGAGGCGAGGTTGATCGCAACGGTCGTCTTGCCCTCTTCGGGGATCGAGCTCGTCACCGCGATCACGCGCGGGTGCAGGTCGACGTTGGCGAACTGCAGGTTGGCGCGCAGTTGCCGGAAGTTCTCGGCCCGGATGTTGCGGTTGCCGGCGCGGGTGGCGATCGGGTGCCGCTCCGTCCACGGATCCTCGACGATGACGCCCATGAGCGGCGCGTCGGCGACCTTGCCCAGCACCTCGGGGGTCTTGATGCGGTTGTCGAGGATGTCGCGGGCGATCGCGAGCGCAGCACCTACGAGCAGGCCGAGCAGCGCGCCGAGCGTGATGTTCAGGATGGGCTTGGGGCTGGCCGGGCTGGAGGGCTGGTCGGCCGGCCCGGTCACGAACAGTTTCACCGACGAGTTGTAGCCCTGCACCGCAGTCCGGAAGCAGTCCGCCGCGTAGTTGGCGAGGCTGGCAGCGCGTGCCGCGGAGCCGTCGTTCGCATGCACCTCGATGATCGAGACGCCGGCGAGGGCGGAGGCGCTCAGCTTGTCCTTGAGCGTCGTCGGCGGCAGCCCGAGGTGCATGTTCGTCTGCATGCACTTCAGCACGTCCGGCGAGCCGATGGTCTTCGCGAACGTCGTCACCAGGGTGCTGACGTAGAGATCGGCCTGGTTCTGGATCGACGGATCCGAGGTCCCGCTGGACGAGACCAGCACCTGAGCCGTCGCTTCGTACGACTTGGGCGTCAGCTCGGTGAGGACGATGGCCAGGCCGGTCGCGATCAGCACGAACGAAACCAGCAGCAGCCATCGCTCACGTAGCACGCGAAGGTAAGCGCGTAACGCCACGTGCCCGCCCCTCTGTGGATCAATCGGCCGATTTGGCCGCACACGACCCGGATGTCGTGTTGTAGGTGTTAGCCGCTAGCTGCGGATCGCACCTGTTGTACGAAACGAGGCGGCCGGGCAATTGGTGACGGTTGCGTATCCTCCCCCCACCTCGGCGTCGTTGAACCGGGCGGACGTGCCGGACTGAGTCCAGCTGCTGCATCTATCAACACGGAGCCCGATGCTCGAACGACTACGCGCCAACCTGTCGGTCGTCCTCGTGCTGCTGGCGATGGTCGTCATCGAGGCGGTTGCGCTGCGCGCGGGGACCCTCGGCGTGGTGCTGATCGGCGTGGTGGCCGGGATCGCGCTGATCATCGTGCTGTTTCGCGGAAACATCGGCAGCATCGCGGTTGCCGCCGCCTACGCGTGCGCGTCCACGCTGACCTGGAACGGCTGGTTCCTGGGCCCTGTCCGGCCCGGCGACCTGCTGATCCTGATGACCGTGCTGCTGATCCTCGTCGCCGATCCGAACGACGGGTTCCGCACCCCTCCGTGGTGGGTCAAGCAGCTGCCCATCGCGATCATCGTGGTCGGGTTGGCCACCATCTTCTTCCCGCCGGACCCTGTCTACCTCGCCAACCGGATCGTCCTGGACGCCCAGGGCCGGACGACCGTCGACACCAAGAGCGCCCTGTGGGTCGCGAATCTGGGCGTCGCGTTCAAGTTCGTCGTCGCCGTGTTCGCGACCCCGATGGCCTTCATCGGCGCGGCCCGCATCGACAAGAAGGCTCCGCGGCGGCTCGGGATGGCATTCGCGGCCGGTGCCGCGTTGTCCGGCTGGGCGGCCACGCTGGATCATTTCGCCCATTCAGACCTCGGAAAGGTCATCACTGGCATACCGAACGTCGGTGATCGGCAGTTCGGCTTCGCCAACCACCCCAACTTCCTGGCGGCCGGGACGGTGCTCGGCATCCCGTTCGCGTTCTGGTTGCTCTGCTCAGTCAGACGGAGCGAGCGGCTGGTGGGGCTGGCGTGCCTGCCGGGCCTGCTGGGCGGGGTCTATGCGAGCGGCTCGCGCGGCGGCGCGGTCTGCGCGGTGGCGGTCGTGGGCCTGTGCGTCATGCTGCACCCGCGCACGCGCCCGTACACGCCGCAGATCGGGCTGGCCGGGATCATCGCCACGGGCATCTTTGCCGGCCTGGTGCCCTCGATCGGGCAGGCGATCCTCAAGGTCACCCGGCTCGCGGGCGGCGCCGCCACCCAGGGCAGCGACACGGTGCGCTCACTGGTGGGCGCGCAGGGCTGGCGCGACTTCCACCATTCGTGGTTCCACGGCATCGGGCTCCAGGCGTCTTTCGACGCGTCGCAGGTTTATCTCCAGGAGCTGGCGTCGGGCGGGCTGATCCTGTTCATCGCGATGCAGGTCTACATGGCCGGCGGCATCTTCACCGCGTGGCGCTACCTCAAGCGCAGCGACCTCTCGGTCGCGCTGCTCGGCTCGCTGATCGCGACCCTCGCGTTGAACTACTTCGAGGCCGATCTCACGGACCGCTTCTACTACGTGCCGGTCGCCATCCTGGTCGCGATGATGCACGTCATCGACGACACGGACGACGCAGATGGCGCCCGCAAGACGCCGCGCGACCCCGGGTTCCTGCGCGCCGACGGCCTGCCGCACCGACACCGGGTTCCGGCCGGCGCACCGGGAGGCTCATCGTGAGCGAAACGACCGGCCTGGCGCTCGTCCGGTACGAGCTGCGCCGGGTCGCACAGACCCGCCGGACGTTCGCCAACTGGCCCGGCCTGCTGCGCGGCATGGTGGGCGAGCGAATGGGCCGCGGTTCGGAAGAGCTGGAGTTCGTCACGCGCCGCGGCGTGCGGATCAGCTGCCCGAACGTGCCGGGCGCGCGGCTGCCGCTGTACGAGCAGTACGCCGACGACTGCTACCGGCTACGCGAGCTGCTCGCGCCGTTCCAGGGCCGGCCGCTGCACGTCTTCGACGTCGGCGCGCACATCGGCTCGTTCGCCACCAATCTCGCCACCCTGCATCCGCAGGCGCACGTCGCGTGCTTCGAGCCCTCCCCGCAGAGCGCTGCCTATCTGCGCCGCAACATCGCGCAGAACGGGCTCGCCGAGCGGGTCACCGTGCACGAGGTCGCGCTCGCGGACAAGGAGGGCACCGCGCTGTTCGACGACAACGACAGCGGCAGCGTGCACAACGGGTTGATCCGCTCCGAACACCGCCTCGTCGACGGCACCGACGCGCTGGCCGAGCGGCACGCCGTCGAGGTGCCGACCACCACGTTCGACAACGCGGTCACGGCGGCGCCGGCGTCCCCGCAGCTGGTCAAGATGGACTGCGAGGGCGGCGAGTACGCGCTCGTCTACGCGTCGTCACCGCAGAGCTGGGCGAGCGTCGAAGCGGTCGTCATGGAGTACCACCCGGTCGCCGGCGAAACGTGGGACGAGCTGCGGGCCTGGCTGGGCGACGTCGGCCTCGAGGTCGTGCGGCACGAGGCGCATCGGCCCGGCCTCGGGACTGCCTGGCTCACCCGAAGGACGGCAGCATGAATCAGGCGCTGCGCTCGCGGATCTACTGGGCGCGCCGCTTCGCCCAGACGCCGCGCACGTTCCGCAATTGGGCGCCGATCATGCGCGACATGGCGCTGGGCAGGATCGGCCGCGGCCCGGAAACGCTGACCTTCCGCACTCGCACGGGCGTCCGCATCGACACCCCGAACCGCCCCGGCGCTCGGGTGCCGCTGTACGAGATCTTCGCCGAGGACAGCTACCGGCTGCGCTGGCTGCTCGGAGCACTGCGTTTCCGGCGTATCCAGGTGATCGACATCGGCGGCCACGTCGGCACCTTCTCGGTGCGGCTCACCCAGCTGCATCAGGGCGCCACGGTGACGGCCTTCGAACCGTCCGCCACGACGGCCGAATTCCTGCGCCGCAACGTCGAGCAGAACGGGGTGGCCGATCGGGTCACCGTCCTGCAATGCGCGATCGCGGGGACTACCGGCTTCGCGATCTTCGACGACAACGGCGGCGGCAGCGGGCTGAACGGGCTGCTGGCGACCCGGAGTGGGGGCGGCATCGGCGTCGGCGCCGAGGTCGAGACGCTGTCCTTCGACGACGCCGTCGCGAAGGTGGGGGTGCCCGTCGACGTCGTCAAGATCGACTGCGAGGGCGGCGAGTACGACCTCGTCCTCAACTCCGCGCCGAGCAGCTGGGCGAGCGTGCAGCGCGTGGTCATCGAGCACCACCCGGTGCCCGGGCACGACTGGGCCGAGCTGCGCGAGTTCTTCGAAGCTGCCGGGCTGGCCCAGCAGGACCAGGAAGTGTTCGAGGGTTACGGCTGCACCTGGCTGTCGCGTGAGCCGCTGCCGGCGTTGCGCCGCTGATGGTCCGTCTGCCGCCGCGCCTGCGGCCGCTGTTTCCCTACCTCAAGCCCGCCTACGTTCGCACGACCGGCGCGCTGGCGCCGGCGATGCAGCGGGTGAGCCGGGCGCGCGGCGCGCTGTTACCGAGTGGCACCGTGCAGACGCTCGAACAGGCGGCCGCGACCTCCGGCGGCCGGTGCGTCGTCGCGCGCCAGCCCGAGGTTATCGAGCGCGGCGCGATGGAGGGCCGGCCGCCGGGGCTGGCGCTGACCGACCCGGGCGACGGTGAGACGGTCGGCCGGGTGGCGGTCGTCGAGCTGCCCAACGGCCGGGTGCTCGGCCCGCACCGCGCCGTCATCACGGGCAACGGCGATCTGGTGCACGAGATCAGCTGGTACTTCGGCACCCGTCGCCCGCGCGAGCACCCGGTGTTCCTCAACCCGTTTCCGCCGCCGCCGCTCGATGTCTCCGGCCGGCTGGGCGTGCTCGCCTCGCGCGGCGACGGCAACTACTACCACTTCCTGATGGACGTGCTGACCCGCATCGGCGTGCTGGAGCACGCGCGCGAGGTCGCGCCGCCCGAGCGCTGGTACGTCCCGGCGCAGACCCGGTTCCAGCGCGAGCTGCTCGACCTGTTCGGCATCGGGCCCGAGCAGCGGGTGGACGCCGGCGCGCATCCGCACGTGCGGGCGCAGTGCCTGGTCGTGCCCGGCCCGCCGGCGATGACCGAGAAGAATCCGCCGTGGGCGGTGGAGTTCCTGCGCGGCCGGCTGCTGCCGCACGTCGACACGTCGGGCCCGCGGCGCGGCGTCTACGTGACCCGTGGCCCGTCCGCGAACAATCGCTCGATCGTGAACGAGCCCGAGGTGGCCGAGCTGCTCGCGGCGCGCGGCTTCGCTGCGATCGATCCTGGCGCGATGCCGGTGGTCGAACAGATTCGCGCCTTCGCCACCGCCGAGGTCATCGTTGCGCCGCACGGCGCGGCGCTGGCGAACCTGATGTTCGCCAGCCCGGGCGCGGCGGTCGTCGAGCTGTTCCCGGCCGGCTGCCTGCTGCCCGACTATTGGCGGCTGGCGTCGAGCGTGCCCGGGCTGCGCTACCGGTACGTCTCGGCCTGCGGCGGGCCACGCCGGCCGACGCGGGCGAGCACAATCGTCCGCGACATCGAGGTCGACGTGGCCGCGCTACGCGCCACCCTGGACGAATTAGCCGCCGCCTGATCACGTTTTCCTGCCTGAGGGTCGCTCGCGGCGACCGCCAACGACCCTAGAACAGGAAAACGTGATCGAGTGCGCGCCATCCACAGCGTTCGCGGCCCTCCACAGATTGCCTTCGACGCCAGCGAGGGACGGCGCGCTCGGCTGTCCTCGATGGATGCGAGACCTTCCTTCACCGCCGGTGTTCACAGTCGCTGAGGCGTACGCGGCCGGCTGGACGCCGTCTGCACTGAAGAACGCCGTGCAGCGCGGTCGAATCGAGCGCGTCCGCCGCGGCGCCTACACGATTCGGCAGCACATCACGCCCGAGATCTCGGCGATCGCGGCAGCCCGCACGGTGCCGCACGCAGTTGTCAGCCACCGGTCGGCCGCCCTGCTCCACGGCCTGCCGCTGATCGGCGCGCGACCGCCGCTTCCCGAGATCACGGTGCCGCCTCGGACGCGAGGCGATGTCCCCGACGTCCACCTGCATCGTGCCCAGCTGCGGGCCGACGACGTCGTGCTCATCGGCGATACGCCGACGACGTCGCCGGCCCGAACGGTCGCCGACCTGGCACGCCACCGACCGTTGAGCACCGCCGTCGCCGCGACCGACGCCGCCCTTCACCACGAGCTGATGACCGCCGACCAGCTCGATGACGTGCTGCGCTTCTGCTGGAACTGGCCGCGCATCCGCCGAGCGCAGCTCGCGCGACGCCTCGCAGACGGACGCGCCGAGTCACCGCTCGAATCGGTCAGCAGGCTCATCCTGCCGCGGCTGGGATTGCCGGCTCCGCAGATCCAAACCCATATCTTCGACCGGTACGGGCGCCTCCTCGGACGTGCCGATTTCTATTGGGACGAATTCGGCGTCGTGGGCGAGGCCGACGGCAGGTCGAAGTACGACGAACGTCGGGTACTCACCGATGAGAAGGACCGACAGGAGGACTTCGAGAATCTCGCCCTGGTGGTAGTCCGTTGGGGATGGGACCACGCGCGGGCGCTACAGCACGTCCTCAGAGCACGCATTGAAGGCGGTTTCGAGCGCGGTCGGCTCCGAGATCGATCAGGTTTTCCCCGCCTATGGACGCTCTGAGACGAAACGCGCGTCCCTCAGGCAGGAAAACCTGATCGAACCGGTCGGCGCTCGCCGGCGGGCACGCGCAGGTGTGGCTGGGTGTCGGCCCAGGCCAGGATCTCGCGAGTGAGCAGCCCGCCGAGGACTCGGTGGGCGCGCGCGGAGTAGTGGCCGCCGTCCGGGGTCGGCTCCTCGCCCGCGTCGAGTTCGGCGCTCCACACGTCGACGGTCCGGACGAAGCGCACGTTCGGCAGGTCGACGCGGCGCACCGCGGCCGCCAGCGCCGCGTTCATGACAGCTGTCCGCTCGGCCAGCCCGGGCATCCAGGACTGCCACCGCCGGCCCGGCGGCACGATCTCGAGCACCAGCACCAGCGGGCTGCCGACCGTCTGCAGCTGCCCGATCAGGCGCTCGACGTCCGCCGCTACGCGCAGCAGCTTGCGCCGGAACAGCGTCGAGTTGAGTCGCCGATCAGCGCGACACTGCAGTTTGGCGGACGAGAGCCACACGCCGCGCAGGACGCGCTTCCGATAAAGGGTCACGAGCCGGCCGCCTGGACGCCAGCGCGTGCTGTTCGCATGCTTCTCGAGCCAGCGCGGCAGGAAGAAGTGAATGCTCTCGTAGTGCCCGTGATGCAGGATCACGACGTCCGGCGACCAACCGAGCACGTCGCGCTCCCAGGTGCGCAAGCTGAACTTCGCCACCTGCGACGGGAGCCCGTCGACGCGGACCTCCACCGGGCGGCCCGCGGTGAGGATGTCCGACTCGATCACCCGGCCGAAGTTGAAATCCGACCGCGGCCCGCCCATTTCCGCGACGAACACCACGGTCGACGCGCCTTTGACAAGGACGCGGATCGGCAGCTGCAGCGCCGTGGACACGAGCCGCTCAGCCGGCCCGTTCGGACGGCGGCCGGCGGCGCGACCGAGTCAGCTCGAGATCGGTCAGCTGCAGGTGCGGCTGGGTGTCGGCCCACGCCGCGACCTCGCGAGCCAGCTGCTCGCCGATGATCCGATGCAGCGTCGGCGAGTAGTGGAAACCGTCGGGCGTCGCGATGTCGAGCTCGCCGCCGGCGTGCTCGTCCACCAGTTCCGCGATCCGGAAGTACCGCACGTTCGGGAGATCCAGGCGCTTCACCAGGCCCTCGATCGCGTCGTTCATGACCTCGATCCGGGCGGCCATGCCGGGGAACCAGCTGCGATAGCGCGTCGCCGGCGGGATCAGTTCGAACAGGAACACGAGCGGGCTGCCCAGTTCCTGGGTGTGCGTGATGATCTTCTCGAGGTCGGCCACCACGAGCGCAGGGCGGTTGCGCCGGATCGTCGGATCGAGCTTCTTGTCGGCCCGCGCCTGCAGCCGCGCGAGGAACATCCAGCACGGCCGCAGCAGCCGGGTGCGGTAGAGGGTCGACCAGCGGCGGACCGGGACGGTGCGGCTGTTCACATGCCGCTCGAGCCACCACGGCAGGAACAGGTGGATCGTCTCGTAGTGCCCGTACACGAGCACCACGACGTCCGGCGAGAAGCCGATCATCTCGCGTTCCCAGCGGCGCACCGCGGTCTTGGTGCGTTCGGACGGGAGGGAGAACGTGCGCGTCTCGACGGGCCGCCCGTCGCGCAACAGCGCCTCCTCCAGCGCCCGCGGGAAGCCGAAGTCGGTGCGCGGCCCGCCCATTTCGCCCAGCCACCCGACCGTCGACGCACCCTTGACCAGGATGCGGATCGGGTTGGGCAGCGGCTTCGCCATGGCAGCACTGGCTCCGGATCGGGACGCGAATGTCTACCCGGACAAACGAGATGCGCCTGTGCGCGTTACGAAGCGGGCCCGTACTAGGGTCTCGCCATGCCCGGTGCACAGCCGTCCTTCGCGGAGCTGGTGTTCTCCGACATGGCTCGCTATCGCGCGGACGACAAGCCGAGCTGGGTCAAGGTAGTCGCGCGTTGCTTCACTGTCCCCGGCATGATCGCGTCGATCATCCTGCGCGCCCAGCAGTGCCTGTTCCGCGCCGGGAAGGTCCGGCCCGCGGCCATGCTCCGCACGGTCGGCATAACGCTGCTCGGCGCGGATTTCGGTCCTGGAATGGAGATCGGCACCGGCCTGATGGTCGCCCATCCGGTAGGCGTGAACATCGGCTACGGCCTCAAGATCGGCAACAACGTGACGTTCGCAGCCGGGGTCACGGCGGCCGCGCGGTACTACGACGCGACCGAGGAGCAGCAGCAGGAGTTCGCCACGATCTGCGACGGCGCGACGATCGGGGCGCATGCCGTGCTCGTCGGCGGCGTGCGCATCGGCGTCAATGCGGTCGTCGGAGCGAACTCGGTCGTGCTGTCGGACGTGCCGGACGGTGCGGTGGTGTTCGGGTCGCCGGCGCGGCGCGTGGGTACCCGTGCGGCCGGGGGCGAGGCCGCAGCCGGCTAAGCGGCTCCGTCGCCGCCGTGCAGCGCCGGGTCGTGGCGGCGGACGAAGTCGGCGACGTCGGGCGAGTCGATCTCGTGCCGCAGCTTGCGCACCTTCTCCTCCGGCCAGTCCCACCACCGGATCCGGAGCAGCGCGGCGCGGGTCTGCTCGTCGAAGCGCCATCTGACGTGCCGCGCGGGGTTGCCGCCGACGATCTCGTACGGGGCGACGTCCTTGGTGACGACGGCGCGCGGCATGATGATCGCGCCGTCGCCGATCGTCACGCCGGACATGATCAGTACCTCGAACGTGACGAGCACGTCGCTGCCGATGACCACAGGTCCCTTGCTGTGCATCGCGCCGGCCGGCCACTTCCACTCGCCGTCCTCGTAGTGCGCGTGCACGGCGCTGACCCAGTCCGCGCGGTGCAGGCCGCCATGGAAGATGACGGCGGTGTGCGTGACGCCGCTGTATTTGCCGATCCGCACCGGATCGCCGTCGTCCGGCGCGTACTGCACGAGTCGCACATCCGCGGTGACCGTCTCATCGGCGATCATCCGGCGC
This sequence comes from Jatrophihabitans sp., assembly GCA_035642535.1. GTDB lineage: Bacteria > Actinomycetota > Actinomycetes > Mycobacteriales > Jatrophihabitantaceae > Jatrophihabitans. Next base: position 11,929 of record DASQSE010000130.1, read on the forward strand.
CGCGGGTCGCCGGGGAAAATCGCCTCCGTCCCGAAGACCCAGGCCCGCACCCGCCGCTTGGCCGCCTCGCGCAACCGGGTGCGCCAGCCCGGGCGTCGGTTCACCGTTGCCACGCGCGGCAGCCTACGCGGTGACCGATGCCGTGTTGGGTCGTTGTAATCACCATGAGCGCCCCGCAGCCGGACGTCGAGCGCACGATCCGTTCCTTCCTCGCGAACGTCGACAAGCCGGTCGACAGCCTGCCGCGCGAGCTCGCCCTGTTCGCCGACGGCATCGGGCTGGATTCGCTGGAGACCGCCGAGCTTTCCGCGATCCTCGAGGACGAGTTCGGGCGCGACCCGTTCAACACCGAGACCATGCCCCAGACAGTCGGCGACATCGTCGACTTCTACGACGCAACGCCAGTCGAAGCTTGATCGAGCTACTGCGTCGCGCGGACCCCGCGTGCTCCGCCGTCGTCACGGACGACGGCGTCACGACGTACGGGGAGCTCGTCGCGCGTGCCGAGGCGGTCGCGACCGTCCTGCTCGACCGCGAGATGCGCCGCTTTGCGGTCGTCGATCCGAACGCGACCACCGTGGCGACACTGCTCGCCGGCGCGTCGCTGGCCGGCGTGGAAGCGTGCCAATATCCGCCGCTCGACGACGTCGTCGAGATCGCCGAGCTCGCCGCGCGCTTCGACCACGAGACCGTGGTCACGCCATTTGCAGCGCTCCCGGCCCGGGACGCCGCGGCGCCGGTTCTTGACCCACCCGAGAGGCGTCCGCTGCTCGTCCTCACCACCGGGACGACCGGCATCCCGCGCGGTGTCCGGCACGACTGGGGGCGGTTACTGCGCGGCACCCGGCGCATCGCACCGGCGCCCGGTCAGCGGTGGCTGCTCGCCTACGGGCTGCACCAGTTCGCCGGCCTGCAGCTGCTGCTGCACGTCTTCGCCGCGGGCGCCACGCTCGTCGCGCCCGCGCTGCGCCGACCGCGCGAGGGGCTGGCCGCGATGCGCGCGCATGGGGTCACGCACGCCAGCGCAACGCCGACGTATTGGCGGTTCCTGCTGGCCGAGCTGCGCGCCGATGGCGGCCCGGTGCCGCGGCTCGAGCAGATCACGCTGGGCGGCGAGGCGATCCCCGCACCGGTGCTGAGCGAGCTTGCGAACGTCTTCCCGGCCGCGCGCCTTTCGCAGGTGTACGCGGCGAGCGAGTTCGGCTCGAGCGGGTCGGTACGCGACGGCCGCAGCGGTCTGTCGCTCGACGTGCTCGAGCGGGGCGACGACGCCGACGTCGCGATGAAGATCGTCGACGGCGAGCTGTGGGTGCGCTCCCGGATCGGCATGCTGGGCTACTACGGCGAGCCGCCGATCGACCCGGACGGGTGGCGCCCGACCGGTGACCTCGTCGACGTCGTCGGCGATCGCATCCAGTTCCGCGGCCGCTCCTCGGAGGTCGTCAACGTCGGCGGCGTGAAGGTGCACCCGCTGCCTATCGAGGAACGGGTCGGTGCAGTGGCCGGCGTCGACATGGCACGCGTGTACGGCCGCCCCAACCCGATGACGGGCGCGATCGTCGCGGTCGAGATCGTGCCCGCGCCCGGCGCCGATCACGACGCGTTGCGCGATGCGATCCGCGCCGCCTGTGCCGACCTGCCGCCCGCGGCCCGGCCGCGCAGCATCAGGTTCGTCGAGTCGGTCAGTCTGGCGGGTGACAAGATCGTCAGGAGATCGCCGTGAGCGAGCCGCGGGTCGTCGTGGTCACGGGCGGCAGCCGAGGGCTGGGCGCGGGCATCGTCCAGTCGTTCCTCGACGCCGGCGACTCCGTGAACCTGGTTGCGACGTGCGCCCGCTCGGCCACCGAGCAGATCGAGAAGTGGGCGGCCGTGCACGCCGACCGGTTTCTGTTCGCACCGGCCGACCTGTCGTCCGCCGCCGACGCGCAGGCGTTCGTCGCGGCCGTGATCGAGCGGTGGGGACGCATCGACGTGCTCGTCAACAACGCCGGCGTAGCCCGCGACGGCATTCTCGCGATGGTCTCTGATGACGACGTCGACACCGTCGTCGACCTCAACATCAAAGGGACGATCTATGTGACGCGGCTGGTCAGCAGGCGGATGCTGGCCCGTGGCGGCGGGCACATCGTCAACATCTCGTCGATCGTCGGCCGGTCCGGGTATCGCGGGCTCGCCGTCTACAGCGCGACGAAGGCGGCCCTGGACGGCTTCACGCGTGCGCTGGCCCGCGAGCTGGGCTCGCGCGGCATCGTCGTCAACGGCATCGCGCCCGGCTACCTGCGAACCGAGCTGAGCCACGGCCTGGACGAGGACCAGCTCGGGCAGATCGTGCGTCGCACCCCGGTTGGCCGACTGGGCGAGCCGGCCGACGTGGCGCGGGCCATACACTTCCTGACCGACCCGGCCAACACGTACCTAACAGGCCAGATTCTCGTTGTCGATGGTGGGCTTACCTGCTGAGTCCCGGCCGCGCAGGCCGCTGCCGGGTCCGGGGCGCTTGCCCCGCCAACCGACTGAGCCGGTGCCGATCGTTGCGCGCGCCAACGGCCGTCCGGCTCCCGGTCCGGGATGGGGACCCGTGACCCAGATTGCCGCCCTGCCGCCGGAGATCCCGGTGCGGTCGACGCGGACACATCCCAGCGCCGGCCTCGCGATGCTGATGATCGTCGGCGGCGGCATCGCCACGCAGCTGCTGACGACGGTCACCGGCATCCTCAGCGCCCGCATGCTGGGCGTCGCGGGCCGCGGGCAGATCGTGCTGGTCGCCTCACTCGCGATGATGACGTCGCAGCTGACGCTGGGCGGCAGCCTCCCGAACGCGATCACCAAGCAGCTCGCCGAGCGCGGCGTGACCGCCCGGGACGGACTGCACCATCTCGTCCCGCGCTGGGTGTTGTGGGCGCTGCTGCCGGCAGCGATCGCCGGCGCCTACTTCCTGTTCGTCGAGCGGAACACCTCGGGGCACGCCAAGTACGCGCTCGCGATCATCATCCTGATCATGGCGATGCAGACGATGATGTCGAGGATCCTCGTCGGCGCGATGCTCGGCGAAGGCGCCGATCTCGTCCACATCGCCATGACGTCGGTGCTGCCGCAGGGACTGGTGACCCTGGTGCTCGCCACGGCGTTCGCGGCGGGCGTGCACTGGAACGCGGTCGAGCTGTCCCTCGTCACGATGACCTGCATCTTCGTCGTGCTGTTCGGCCGGCTGCGACTGCTCAAGAAGCCCAGTCATCGCGCGGCGGACGGGCTGGACGGGCACGAGCTGTTCCTGCTCGCCCGGCGGACGCACATTGGCAGCGTCGGGCCGATCGACGGGCTGTCCCTCGACCGCACGCTGGTCGGCTCGCTGATGGGCAGCGTGGCGCTCGGCCTGTACTCGGTCGCGTTCGCGCTCGCCAGCGTGACGACGATCCTTGGCGGCTGCCTGGCGATGGTCATTCTGCCGCGGGTGACGACGGCGCAGCGCGATCCGGCGAGCGAACGCCACCTGGTGCGGCGCTGGCTCCTCGGCTCGGCCGCGCTGATCGCGGTGGTCGTGCTGCTGCTCGAGCTCGTCACCGGCTGGGCGATTCGCGTCTCGTTCGGCGCCAAATTCGTCCCGGCCACCGCGTGCACCCACTGGCTGATCGCCGCGGGCGGGATCCTCGACTTCCGGCGGGTGCTCATCGCCGTGCTGCAGGGCCGCGACCGGGGCGGCCAGGCTTCGGTCATCGAGATGGCGCTCACCCCCATCGTGCTGCTCGGTATCGTCGTCGCGTCCACGCGCGACAGCCTGGTGGGGGTCAGCGTCACGATGGCCGTCGTCGGCGTTGTCGGCTGTCTGCTGCTCGGCATCAACGTCGCGCGGTCCGCGCCCGGTTCGCGGTACCGCTACGCGGGGTCGCACGCGCGGCGATGACGGAGGCGAATCTGCAGATGCGGGAGTACGGGCCCGGCAACCCGTTGGTGTTCAGCCACGTCCCGAAGACCGCCGGCACGTCGCTGCGGCTCGCGCTCGAGCAGAGCCTGCAACCCGCAGTGTTCGTCCAGGGCGTCGACTGCTCGCTGCTCGCAGGCTACGACAATCTCGACGCGATCAGCCCGGCTGCGCGCGCCACGTTCTTCGTATCGCCGGACGAGCTGCCCGCAGACGCGACGCTGGTGGCGGGCCACATCGGCCCGGCGACCACGATGGCGCGCTATCCGGGTGCCGACCACATCACGTTCCTGCGCGTGCCGCAGGTGCGGATCATCTCGCAGTGGCTGCACGGCCGTTCGCTCATCGAGTTCGACCTGCGGCATTGGGGCCCTGCGGCGGAGGCGTTCCGGGTCGCGCGTCGCCCACTGCGCGAGTTCCTCGACCACGCGATGTTGGCGCCCAACGTCGACAACACGATCACCCGGTTCCTCGTCTGGCCCCATCCGTTGCTCTCCCGAACGGAGTTCATCGACCCGCGCGGCGACGACGAGCTGTTCGCGGCTGCGCTCGCCCGCCTCGACACGTTCGGGCACGTCAACATCGCGGAGAACCCCGGCGCCATCTCCGAGCTCGGCGCCTGGCTCGGACGAGACCTACCGCAGATTCGCGCGAACGAGCGCAGCACCGTGCCGCAGCGACGCCGTCCGGACCTCGAGGTTGAGCTCGACGCCCCGACTCGCAGCCTGCTCGATCACCGCGCCCGCATCGACGTCCGCGTTTGGGAACACATCGCGCGCCGGGTGCTGCCGGATGCGGATCCAACGGCGTTGCTCGAGGACGCGCTGCACCGTTCGATCGAGCGCTACACGGTGATGCTCGCGCAGCCGGCGGATCCGCTGACACTGCGGCGCGCCGTCAAGCTCGCGTACGGGGCCGGCGTGCGGCTCGATCCGCGGCGCCGCCGCGCACATGCGTCTAGCGGCTGAAAAACACGCCATCCAGTTGCAGTAGTCGGCGCGTTTCCGGCTCGACGAAACCCGGCTCGACGAACCACAACTCGAAGCCGAGTTCGCCGAGCTCGCCGACGATCTCGGGCATCAGCGCCTGACCGTCGTAGAGCGGAACGAGCGACATCTCGGTGCGCACGCCGCGGAACTTCGGCAGCGTCTGCGCCGCGCCGTCCAACACCGCCTTTTCGTAGCCCTGGACGTCGACCTTGAGCAGCGTCCGCTCCGGCGCGAGGTCGTGGGCACTGACGATGTCGTCGACGGTGACCGCGGGCACCTTCTCCTGCGCTACGTAGCGCGCGCTCGGCGCGGCGGCCTCGTGCCGATCGAGCATCGGTAGCACTGACGACGAGACCGAGTTGCCGGAGACGTTCATCGTGAGCGTCCCCGTCGCGGCGCCGACGGCCGCGCGCTGCACCGTCCAATGCGTGTCGGCGCGCGCAGCGTTTTCCAGCCGCAGGAACGCCCGCTGCAGCGGCTCGACGGAGTGGATACGGCCGCTGAAACCGGACTGCCGAAGCAGCCGGGCGAACTGCCCCGTGTTCGCGCCGATGTCGAGCACGGTGTCGATGCCGTGCCGGTGCAGCTGGTAGACGAAGCGGTGTTTGAACGTGTCCCGGCTGACGTCGAAGCCGGCACGATGGACCAGCATCTTGGCCCCGTGCACCGCCCGCTGCGCGAGCGACGGCTGACGATTCATCGCCCGGAGCCTACTGGTTGGGTGCGGTCCTAGCCGCGCCGAAGCCACAGTGATGACGGCGGATTGGGGTCGTCGCGCATCGGGATGTAGTCGGGGAAGCGATCGATCAGGAATCGCTCGTCCGCATGCCGGAGCAGGGGCGCCGACAGGAAGATGTCGAAGGCGTCGTTGAAGGCGAGGAACGCCTGCACGAGCATCGCCTCGTTCCAGTACACCGGCCACCGCTCGCCGAACAACCAGGTGTCGGCTGGGTACGGGACGTTGTACGGGAACGGGACGTCGTGGATGTGCACGAGCACGCCAGGGCGCAGCCGGGGCAGCACCTCGAGGAACAGGTACGCAACGTCGCTGTCGATCTTCAGCGCGTGCGACGAATCGATGAACAACACGTCGTCCGCCTCGAGATCGGTGAAGAACTGTGCGGGGACGTCCTGCACGAAGCCCTCGACCAGCTCGAAGCCGGGCAGCTCGGCGAGCGCGGGGAACGGATGCGGCTCCACGCAGGTGATCTTCATCGGCGCCCCGGCCACCGCGTTGGCCTCCGCGGCGAGCGTTGCGTAGTAGGTCGACAGGCCCGAACCGATCTCGACGTAGTGCGCCGGACGGTGCTCGCGCAGCATGTAGTACAGGGTGCGGGCGTCGAACTGCGGATAACCGGGGCCGAAGCCGATGCGCTGGTTGCGCAGATAGTCGCCGGCCCGCTCGAGGTAATCCATCTCCCACCGGTCGGCCAGTGCGGCGAGACGCTCCTGCATCGGCTCGATCGCGACGTCGATCCCGGGTAGTTCGCTCGGCCGGTCCCAGCGTGCGCGGTTGCCGTCGAGGTCGGAGATGACCGGCAACGGCGAGTAGTAGTCGCGCCGCTTGACGATGTTGACGCCGAGTGCGGCGAAGACTCGATGGACGGCGCGGATGCGCGCGCGGCGCAGCACGAACACGAGCCGGTCCAGCCGCTGCACGAGGTTGGTCGGAAGCACGCGTTGCGCGCGCTGTTTCAGCTCACCGGCCATCGCGCGACTCTATTCTCGCTGACGATGACCTGGCCCGTCGCACCTCAGCAAGCTCTTCACCCACGGTCGGACTCGCCGAGATAGCGAATCCCAACCACGTCGGATCGCTGCTGGGACACGTACCAGTCGCTGACGTCGCCGAGCTCCAGTTCGTGCCGCAGCGCCGAGGGTTCGGTCGTGCCGGCCTCGGCAAGCACGTCGCCGCGCGGCGAGACGATCATGCTCGGGCAGTGCTGGTCGGCGTGCGCGACGTTGGCCGCCACCACGTAGCGCTGGGTCTCTGCGGCGCGACTGATCAGGTGGCTGCGCCATACACCGGCGGGCTCGCGCGGATTGGCCGCGTAGGTCAGGTAGGCCAGCAACTGAGCCCCGCTTCGCGCGAGGACATGCCATTGCTCGGGAAAGCGGATCTCCCGGCACAGCTGCACGCCGATGCCGACGGTTGCGCCGCCGATGGCAGCGGAGAGGACGGGCAGCGTCGAACCGGCGACGAGCCGGCCGCGTTCGGAACTGGCCAGATTCACCTTCCGGTAGGTCCAGCGCCGGGCCCTCCGGGGAGAAGTAGATGGCCGTGTTGCGCCATGTGCCGTCCTCAAGAGCCAGCGCGCCGCACAGCAGGTCAACACGGTGCGCGGCGCCGAGCTCGGACACCGCGTCGGCCGCCTCGGACAGCTCCCGCGGATCGAGATCGTCCAGCCCGGAAAGCTCGTCGTCATAGCCGGAGATCACGGCTTCGGGAAGCACGCCAAGGTCGCCCGGCGATGTCTGGCCGGCCAAGAAGGCACCGATCACGGCACAGTTGCGATCCGGACGCCAGGTGATCGGTACCTGACCCAC
>DASQSE010000131.1:0-29941 GCA_035642535.1 Jatrophihabitans sp.
CCGGGCGATGGCCGCCGCGGCGCACCCGGCTGCGGCCGGCGTGTGACAGAAGTGCCCGGCTCGCTCGCACCGGACACGCCGTCATCGGTCATTCGATCAGACTCCGAAGATCGCCAGATGGAGAAAGCCCGCGAACAGACCGAGCGCTCCCCCATGAAAGAACAGTAGCCACTCGTCCTGCTTGATGGCCGATCGCAGCATCTCCACAAAATCGTCCGGGCCCATCTGGCGCATCTGCCCGGCGATGTACTTGTAGATCTTGACCGATTGCCGCCTGCTGAATTCCGCGTCATTGAACGCGATCGGCGCGAAGCCGGTCGCCTCGGTCGCCAGCGACGAGCGGATCTGGTCGTACTCCTTGGAGCCGATCGCCACCCGGACGGCGGCGCGCGCCGGGCCTACCGCCTGGTCGACGGCGGGTCGCAGCGAATCCTCGAGCAACTGCATCGTGCGATCGCTGCGCGGCCCGCTGATCAGTTCGTTGCCGATGTTCTGCAGGGTGATGACCTTGTCGGCGACCATCTGCGAGTACATCTCGGTGACCTCGGGCTGCCGCCTGATCAGCAAGCCCTGGCGCCACGGGACCCATCTGCTCGGGAAGATCGGCTCGAAGATCATCGTCACGCCGAGCCAGTTGACGACCCAGCCGATGATCACGCCGCCGAGCGGGAGCACCCACCACGCGGAGTACACCTGGAGGATGCCGAACAGCACGAAACCCATCGGCAGGCCGAAGTAGAAGCCGAAGTTCTGCATGAACTTCAGCTCCTTGCGTCCCATGATCAGGAACAGTTCGTTCAACAGCTCGGGATTCGCGACGAAATAGTCGATGACCATCAGCTTGGCGTCGATGAGCTGGTCGATGTTCTCGCCGATGTCGTCGGTGATGCGCCGGATGATGCCGGGCAGCTGCGCCCGCACCCGCGCGAACACCGCCTCCTTGATCACCGGCGGAAGGTCGTGCCACAGCTGCGGATTCTCCTGCTGCATGATCTGCTCGACGACGTCGCGGATCTCCGACTGGGCGATCATCGTCAAGTGCTCGGCGATGCTGTCCGGCTCGAGCTCGCGATAGAAGTCGCCGATGCTGCCGAGCTTGGCCAGCCCTTTGTCGACGCTGATGCTGGCCATCTTGTCGGCACGCGACGGCACGATGCCCTGCCAGCCCAGCCGGCCGTCGTAGCGGATCAGCGGGAGGATCCGCACCCGGCGTGGCAGATAGGGAAACAACAGCCGCAGGCCGGGGACCTTGATGCCGTGGAACCCGACGGGCTTGAAAAGCATAAGGACGCCCGTCCAGTTGGTGATGTAGCCGATCACTCCGGTGAACAGCGGGATGCTGATCAGATCGACCAGTGTCTTGTGGTCCATCGATCACTCCTGCCGCCGCTGCTGCGCGCGAGGTTATCGGAGCGGCACCGCAATGTCCCCGACAGGCATCCCTGCGGCTACCGACCGGTAACCTGACCACATGGACCTCGCCCTCAGCAAGGAGGATCGGGCCTTCGCCGAGGAGATGCGCACCTTCTTCACGACCGAGGTGCCGGCCGACATCCGGGATCGGCTCGCTCGCGGCCGGCATCCGACTCCGGAGGACGTCGTCACCTCGCAGCGCATCCTCGACGACCACGGGCTCGCGGTGCCGCACTGGCCGGTCGAATGGGGCGGTCGGGACTGGACGCCGCTGCAGCGCCATCTCTGGTCGGAAGAGATGACGCGGGCCCACGTGCCGCACCCGATCGCCTTCAACACCGCGATGGTCGGTCCGGTGATCGCGACGTTCGGCAGCCAGGAGTTGAAGCAACGTTTCCTGCAGAAGACCGCCAGCGCCGAGATCTGGTGGGCGCAGGGCTTCTCCGAGCCGAACGCCGGCTCCGACCTTGCCTCCTTGAAGACCGCGGCGGTGCGCGATGGCGACGACTACGTCGTCAACGGGCAGAAGACGTGGACGACCTACGCCCAATACGGCGACTGGATCTTCTGCCTCGTCCGTACGGACTCGACCGCACAACAGCAACGCGGCATCTCGTTCCTGCTGATCGACCTGCGCGCGGCAGGAGTGAGCGTCCGCCCGATCCATCTCATCGACGGTGGCTACGAGGTCAACGAGGTGTTCTTCGACAACGTCCGGGTGCCGGCCGATCAACTCGTCGGCGAGGAGAACAAGGGTTGGACGTACGCGAAGTTCCTGCTCGGCAACGAGCGCACCGGCAACGCCGGCGTCGGGATGATCAAGAACCGCATCGCCCGGATCAAGCGGCTGGGCGCCGATGTGCTCGAGCGCGATGCGCTGCTGCGCGCCAGACTCACCCGGCTCGAGGTCGAGGCGACGGCGCTCGAGATGAGCGTGCTGCGAGTACTCGCCCGCGAGGCGTCGCTGCCGGCGGGCGTGCCCGATCCGGTGTCGTCGGTGCTGAAGCTGCGCGGCTCCGAACTCCAGCAGGACGCGAGCGAGTTGCTCGTCGACGTGCTGGGTCCGGCCGCGCTCCCCTACCGCGAGTCGCACACCGCGGCTGACGGATTCTCCGCGCCGCCGGAAGGTGCCGTCGACGCGATGCCGACCTATTTCAACTGGCGCAAGGCCTCGATCTACGCAGGCTCCAACGAGGTGCAGCGGCAGATCATCGCCAAGGCGATCCTCAAGTTCTAGGACGACCGATGGATCTCGAACTCAGCGACGAGCAGAAGCTGCTTGCCGACACCGTCAACGACCTGCTCGAGAAGCGGTACGACCCGAACGCGCGACTCAGGCTGCTCGAGTCCGAGGACGGGTGGAGCCGCGAGATGTGGCGGCAGTACGCCGAGCTGGGGCTGCTCGGGCTGACCATCGAGGAGCAATTCGGCGGCGCCGGCATGGGCATCACGGAGCTCAACATCGTCATGGAGGGCATTGGCGCCGCGCTCGTTCTCGAACCGTTCCTCGCCACGGTGGTCCTCGGCGCGGGGCTCGTTGCGGCGGCCGGCTCCGCGGCGCAGCAGGCGGCGCTGCTACCCGGCGTCGCGGCCGGCGAGACCCTGCTCGCATTCGCACACACCGAGGCCGGCTCGCGGTGGTCGTTGACGGACATCGCATCCGCCGCCGTGCCGTCCGGCGACGCGTGGACGCTCACCGGCGAGAAGATCGCCGTGCTCGGCGGGAACGGGGCCGACCATCTCGTCGTGACCGCCCGCATGCCCGACGGGCCGCTCGGCCTGTTCCTGGTCGACGCGAATTCGGCCGGCGTCACACGCAACGCGTACGCCATGCAGGACGGGCTGCGCGGCGCCGACGTCCTGTTCACCGACGCCCCTGCGGTGCCGCTCGCATCGGGTGGCGATGCGCTGGCGACGATCGAAGCGGTCCTCGATGTCGCCATCGCGGCGCTGTGCGCCGAGGCGGTCGGGGCGATGGACCGGATGCTGTGGCTCACCGTCGACTACTTGAAGACGCGCGTGCAGTTCGGCCACCCGATCGCGGTGTTCCAGGCACTGCAGCACCGCGCCGCGGACATGTACGTCTCGCTCGAGCAGGCCCGGTCGATGGCACTCGTGGCGAGACTGGCCGTCGAGAGTGATGACGTGAAGCAGCGCCGCAAGTTCGTGCGCGCGGCGAAGCTGCAGGTCGACCTCGCCGCACGACATGTGGCGCACGAGGCCGTCCAACTGCACGGCGGGATCGGGATGACGATGGAGTACCCGGTCGGGCATTACCTGAAGCGGACGGCAGTGATCGCGCGGACCTTCGCCGACGCTGCGACGCTGACCGAGCTCGTCGGGGCTGACGGCGGGATAGTGCCGGTCAGCTGAGTCCGTTCGCCCGCAGCAGCTAGGACGTCGCCGGAGCGGCGGCAAGCACGTCCTCGAACGCCGCGTCCAGGCAGTCCATCCACAATGCCGGGTCGTCGATGGCCTGCGTATCGATGTTGATGCCGATGTTGCACATGCCCGCGTACGACATCAGGGTGGCGTTCACGGCCGCCCCGATCGTCGGGCCGAATGCGTAATACCCGATGATGCGTGCGCCGGCGAGCCACACCGGCTGCGGCACGCCCGGCACGTCACTGGCGAGCATCTCGACGCGCTTGAGCATGTTCTGGAGGTAGCTGCGCGGCATGAAGTTCAGGCCCGCGGCGATGCGCTGGGTGTGGGCGAGCGCCGGCTCGCGCCGCCACGCTCCGACGACCTCCTGGATCCGCTTGATCCGGACCGCGGGCGACGCGATGCCGGCCGGCAGCGTCATCCGCGCCAGGGTGATGCGGTTGCCGCCCACGCCGTCCTGCTCCGTGCGGATGCTGAGCGGAACAGTCACCCGGACCCGGTCGAGGCGCGCGCCGCGCTTGTCGTGATAGCGCTGCATCGCGTCGGTCATGGCGGCGAGGAACGCGTCGTTCAGATGCCCCCCGGAAGCCGCCGCGGCGTCGTGCAGGGTCGCGAACGGCACATCCAGCGTCGCCACCGACCGGCTGATGCTGCGCTGCCCCAGCAGCCTCGAGTGCGGCCGATTCACCGGGGCGACGAACCGGGCGACCGACTGTGCGGTGCCCAGCATTGCGCGCAGGGTGGACGCGGGGTGCCGCGCCGCCGTGATTGCGTCGTGCTCGATGGCGCCGACGGCCTCTCCGGCGGCCGCCGCGACGTCCGCCGTGTCGTCGGCCAGCGCCAGCACGGCCAGCCGAGCTGATGACAAACCGTGACCGGCGGGCGGTGGCGGCAACTCGACCGACCGATCCGGCTCGGGGCCGACGTCGACGACCAGGGCCGCGAGCTGAATGCCGCCGATGCCGTCGGTGAGCGAGTGGTGCAACTTGGTGACGAACGCCGCGCCACCGTCGGCCAGGCCGTCGAGCACGGTGAACTCCCACAGCGGACGAGCTCGGTCGAAGTCGGCCATCGCCGCGTTCCGCGCGAAGTCGAGCACCTCCGACCAATCCCCGGAGCCGAGCCGGACCCGCCGCAGGTGGAAGTCGAGGTCGAAGTCCTCGTCCACGCTCCAACGCGGCGGTCCGAGGCGCAGCGGGGGCGCCTGAACGCGCATCCGCAGCCGCGGTACGAGGCGGGTGAGCCGGTCTATGCGGAGCCGGAGCAGCGGCCAATCCGGGCTGGTCTCCAGCCGGTTGACGGCGACGATCGTCGACCGCAGCACCGGATCCTTCTCCATGTACCAGGCAAAGGCGTCGCTGTGCAGCATCCGGTCGGGAGACTTGGCCACGGCCACCACCACCTTGACAACTTGACGAAAACGCTAGAGGGAACGACGGATCCCGATTCAGGGCCGAACGTCACGCCTGCACCAAGTCAAATGACCGGAGCCGCCCGCGCGTCTGCCCGCGATTCGCACCCGGCACCGGTTAGGCTCGCACACGTGTTCGACATGCGCTGGGCCGACGACCTCGACGACGTCCAACTCGAGGCGGCCACGCATGACGACGGCCCGCTGATCGTCGTGGCCGGGGCGGGCACCGGCAAGACCCGCACGCTCACCAGCCGGGTGGCTGCGCTGCTCGAGCGCGGCGTTGCTCCGGAACGACTGCTACTGCTCACCTTCACCAGGCGTGCCGCCGAGGAGATGCTCGCCCGCGCCGCCACGCTGTGCGGTGCCCAGGACACGGCGCGCCGGATGTGGGGCGGGACGTTCCACGCGGTTGCCCATCGGCTCATCACCGAACACGCTGCCTCGCTCGGGCTGAGCGAGGTGACCGTGCTCGATCCGGGCGACGTCACCGACCTCATCGAGCTGCTGCGCGACGAGCACGGGCTGACCGCGAGCGCCGGCGCCGCCCGCGTTCCGCGCGCCGCCACGATCGCCGACGTCTACACCCGCTCGGTCAACACCAGCCGTGCTGCGCGCGAGGTGATCGCCACCGACTTCCCGTGGACCGAGCCGCATACCGACGCCGTCCTCGACGTCCTCAAGTCGTACGTGGCGCGCAAGCGGGCGCGCGGCCTGCTCGACTTCGACGACCTGCTCTTGTACTGGCGCGGTCTGCTGGGCCAGCCGGCGATCGCCGAGCGGCTGCGGCAGCGCTGGGCGCACGTCCTCGTCGACGAATACCAGGACGTCAACCAGGTGCAGGTGGACATTGTCACCGCGCTGCGCCCCGACGGCCGCGGCCTGACGGTGGTCGGCGACGACGCGCAGGCGGTGTACGGGTTCCGGGGCGCGTCGAGTGATCACCTGCTCGCACTGCACGCGGCGCTGCCCACCGCCACGATCGTCAAGCTGGAGCGCAACTTCCGCGCCCGGCAGCCGCTGCTCGATCTCGCGAACGTGGTGCGGCCCGGCACGGGCGCGCATCGGGTGGCGCTGCGCGCCGATCGGCCGGGCGGTGGTCGCCGGCCGCAGGTCGTGCGCTGCCATGACGCCGGCGAGGAGGCGCGGGTCATCAGCGACGCCGTCCTGGCCGCGGTCGACAACGGCACTGCGCTGCGTGAGCAGGCCGTGCTGATGCGCGCCGCACACCACAGCGACCTGCTGGAGGTCGAGCTGACCGCGCGCCGGGTGCCCTATCTGAAGTACGGCGGGCTGCGCTTCCTGGAGGCCGCGCACGTGAAGGATCTGCTCGCCTGCCTGCGGCTGGTCGCCAACCCGCAGGACGAGATCTCGTGGTTCCGGCTGCTGCGCCTGCACGAAGCGATCGGGCCGGCTCGCGCACGCGGGCTACTGCGGCTGGTGCTTTCGGATCCCGCCGACCCGAACGCGATCGTGGCCGCGGCGCCGGCCGGCGCGCGCACCCGCCTCGCCGCCACGCTGCGCGGGCTCGACGAGGCCCGCGCCGACAGCTCGGCTGCGCACATCGTCGAGCACTGCCTCGACGCGGTGCGTCCGCTCGTGCAGCGCCGCTACCCGGACAGCGGCGTGCGGCTCGCCGACATCGACCGGCTCGCCGGCGCGGCCGCGGCAAGCGTCGATCTCGCCGCGTTCATCGCCGAGGTGACCCTCGACCCGGCGGCCAGCTCGACCGACTACGCCAAGCCGCCGCACCTCGACGAGGACTTCCTCACGCTGAGCACGGTGCACTCGGCGAAGGGGCTGGAGTGGTCGCACGTGCATGTCATGCACGCCGTCGACGGCGCGTTCCCCTCGGACATGGCGCTGGCCAGCGATGACGGCCTGGACGAGGAGCAGCGGCTGTTCTATGTGGCCGTCACTCGCGCGCGCGACGTGCTGGCCGTCTACACACCGCTGCGGATGCCACACCATCGGCGCGGCCGCGACGATCGGCACAGCTACGCCCCGGCGTCGCGCTTCCTCACCGACAATGTGCTCGCCACTGCCGACGTCGTCGAGTTCGCCCGGCCGGTGTCGGCCCTCGCGGCCGCCACTTCCGACCTGCCGCTGGTCGCCGCGCCCGAGCTGGACGCGCTGTTCGAGTGATTAGCGGGTGAGCCAGATCCGCCACAGCGCGGACGGGTCGCTGAGCGGGTCGCCGTGCACGAGGCTGAAGTGGGCCGGTCCGCCGACCCGGAGTCGCCCGGCGTCCGGGTCGCCGTAGAGCTCGCCACCGCGCCAGGTCGCGGCGCCGAGCGCGACGTGCGGCTCGATTCCCGCCGCCACCAAGGCCTGCACCTCCCACGCCAGCTGGTTCGCGCGCAGCGATCCGCCGCCGAAGTCGGAGCCGGCCGCGATCGGCACGCCGGCGTGATGCGCCAGCCGGACGCTCTCCTCTGCCTGCTCGCGGCGCTGCTCGATCCGCGTAATACCGTCCGGGGTGGTGAACCGCTCCAGCTCGGACGTGGTGCGGAACGACTCCCAGGAGTGCAGGACGGCCAGCGTCGAGACCAGCGTGACACCGTTGCCGGCCAGCGCCCGCGCGGCGTCCTCGTCCAGCGCAAAGCCGTGCTCGATGCTGTCCACCTGTGCCTCGGCACCGACCCGCGCGCCAGGCAGCATGCTCGAGTGCGCAGCGACGGTGGCGCCGCGCTCGTGCGCCAGCGTGACCGCGGCGCGCACCTCCGCGACGGTGAACGGCGCGGTGTCGGCGTCCGGGCCGTCCAGGTAGAGCTTCACGAGGTCGGCGCCGTCGTCGAGCTGCTGACGCACCGCGTCGGCGAGGTCCGCGCCGTGCTGCACCTCGACGGTCAGGCCGGGCGGCAGCGCGCCGGCCCGGCTGAGCCAGGTGCCGGCCGCGCGCACGTACGGACGGTCGTGCGCACCGGCCCAGCGATCGCGCAGCACCAGGCTCAGCGCCCGCTCCCGCCCGTCCGGACCGCTGCGGCGCGGCGCACCGACGTCGCGG
Organism: Jatrophihabitans sp.; assembly: GCA_035642535.1. Taxonomy (GTDB): domain Bacteria; phylum Actinomycetota; class Actinomycetes; order Mycobacteriales; family Jatrophihabitantaceae; genus Jatrophihabitans. The sequence goes on from DASQSE010000131.1 coordinate 8,217, forward strand.
GCCCAGCGCACACCCGCGCGGACCAGCAACTCGCCGTTGTCCTCCCCCACTGCCAGCAGGTCGGCGGCCGGGTCGAGACCGCGCTCGATCCACCGCGCGCCGCCCGGCATCGACAGATGCGCGTGACAGTCGACCATGCCCGGCACGATCGTCGCGCCGCTGCCGTCGACGACCACGGCGTCTCGGATCTCACCGCTCGCGGCATCGGGCCCGTCGCCGTCGAACCACATCTCGGCCACCGAGGCGCCATCCACGAGCAACGTCACTCCGTGACGCAGGTCGGCGGACGTTCCGTCGGCGAGCGCGGCGTCGACTACTGCAACGCGCGGTGCATCCAATCGCGACATACCCCGATCATGCCCGGGGCGGCAGCGCCTCGGTCAGCGCGGTACGACGAACGACGAAAGGATCCCCTGCACCTGGTAGATGTCGACCTGCGCGTTGAACTCCTTCTCGATCGGATCCTTCATCCCCTCGACGTAAAGGTGCATGCGCGCCTCGGCGAACATATGTCCCTGGGTCTGGACCGAGAAGTAGCGGATGTTGCGGTACGGGATCGACAGGTACTCGATCTTGCGTCCGGTGATGCCTTGCTTGTCGACGAGAATCAGACGTCCGTTGGTGAACAACATCGCGTCCCGGACGAAGTCGAACGCCGCATAGATGTGCTCGCCCTGGCTCAGCAGCCGCTGGAACTCCGCAGTTGCCGCGCCCGGATCCATCGGCCCCGCGTTGCCGGTGACGCCGCTCATGATGCCCATGTGCTTTCCCCCACAAAGGTCCGCGCGGCCGATCTGGACGCGACTGGCGCTTAGTAAATCGTGCCGACGGGGCGCGTGCCCTGCTGGGACGCCTCCTGCCTCGCGGCGCGTGCCTCTGCGCCATCGACGGTCTGCGCGAGCAGCACGGCGATTGTGGTCGGGCCGACGCCGCCCGGCACCGGCGTGATCAGACGGGCGCGCGCTGCCGCTGCCTCGTATTCGACGTCGCCGACGTTGCCCGGGTTGTAGCCGGCGTCGATCACGACTGCGCCCGGTTTGATCCAGTCGCCTTTGACGAGCTCGGATCGGCCGACCGCCGCGACGAGGATGTCGGCCTCGGCCACGACGGCAGGCAGGTTCGTGGTCTTGGAGTGGCAGTAGGTCAGCGTGGCATCGCGCGCGAGCAACAGCATCCCGAGCGGCTTGCCGAGGATCGCGCTCCGGCCGATCACGACGGCCCGCTGCCCGGCCGGGTCGACGTCGTACGCGTCGAGCAGGCGCATGATCCCGGCCGGCGTGCAGGCAGCGAAACCCGCACCGCCGAGAGCCATCGCGGCGAAGGATGCCGCTGTGACGCCGTCGACGTCCTTGTCCGCGGCGATCGCATTGAACACCTGCCGCTCGTCGACCTGCGCCGGCATCGGATGCTGCACCAGGATGCCGTCCACCGCGTCGTCCGCAGAGAGCTCGCCGACGAGCCGAACCGTCTCCTCGGTGCTTGCGTCATGGGCGAGGTCGTGCCGCTTCGAGTCGAGGCCGTGGGATCGGCACCGATTGGTCTTCATCCGCACCTAGGTGTGCGAAGCCGGGTCGTCGCCGACCAGCACGGTGGCCAGACACGGTTTGCGGCCGGTCGTCCGCTCGAAGCGCGCGGCTCGGGCGGCGGTGTCCTGCAGGATCTCGCTTGCCACGGCGGTGCCGTCGATGACGGTCGCGCCCATGGCAGCTCCTCGACGGTGAGGAGCACCCAGGCGGTCGATGCTTCCGAGCTTCGCTTCCCGGTGGTGAACCACCCGCGCCAGTCGCGTTCGCGGCGAGTCTAGTGGCGGGACGTAACCAGTAGCGTGGGCGACATGTCGATCAAGTACGTGTGCGACAGCTGCGGTTACCGCGGCGTGGCGCACGATGCCGACACCGCGGATCAGGTGCAGTGCGAGATGTGCGGCGAACCCGTCCTCGAAGATCTGGACCGCAGCACGCGATACCCGCCGCGCAGCGAGCGGCGAGGACCCGCGGTCGACAGCGACTGAGCCGCGTTCGGGTCACGGCACCGTGTCGAAGTCGACCCGGATGTCGACGGAGCCGTCCTGAGGCGCGAGCTTCAAGACGACACCGCCGAACGGTGTCGCAGCGGTTGTCCAGCCCTCGGCGGCCGCGCGGAGGTCGCTCGTCGTGTCGGCCTCTGGCAGGACGCGATCGTCGACAAGGACGCGGCTCGGCACGGCCCGGGTGAGCAGCAGCACCTGGTCGTGCGCGGCTGCCGCGTCGAGGTGCAGCTGAACGGTCCGGCCCTGCGTCACCGCGGTGAATTGCTCGGCGCCGTCCCCGATGCCATGCGCGGTGCCGGCACCCGGCGCGTACGTCCAGCCCGAGTACCCCGGCTTGCTGAGGTCGTTGGTCGACCAGCCGGCCGGCCACACCGCGGCGTCGCGGCTGTTGAACCCGATCGCGCTGCCTGCCCGGAGATAGAGCGGGAAGTCGTCGAGCGAGCTCATCCGGGTGATCGTCCGGCCGCCCTGGACCTCGTCACCGGTGAAGACGTCGCGCCAGCGGCCGGCCGGGAGATAGACCTGCACCGGCGTCGGCTGCCCGGCCGCTCCGTCGACGTCCGCGCGGTCGGCGGTGACCGGCGCCGCGAGCAGATCCGGCCCGACCATGACCTCCTGGTCCTGCGCCCACGCCTGCTGGTCGTGCGGGTACTGGTAGCCGACCGCGCGCAGGATCGGGACGCCGGTCGCAGCAGCCTGCCGGGCCAGGGCGTACAGGTACGGGAACAACTCGGTGTGCAGGACGGCGGCGGCCCGGAACCGGTCGACGGTGTCGGCGGGGTACGCCCACGGCGTCGCGTTCTTGCCCGCGCCGCCGACCTCGAAGACCGGCGAGATCGAGCTGAACTGCGCCCACCGCGTGAACAGCGCCGGCGTCGGGCTGTTCGTCGCGTCGGCCGGCTTCTGCGGGTCGATCCCACCGGTGTCCGAGCCCCAGGCGAAGTGCCCGTTCAGCGACTCGCCGATGCCGTAGCGCAGTTCGGTGCGTAGCCCGGCGAAGGTCTCCAGCGCGTCGCTGCCCCACATGCCGTGCGTGTGCTGGGCGGTGCCGGGCGCGCCGGCGCGCACCAGCGTCTCGAAGTCGTCGCCGTTGACGTTGCGCAGCGCTTCCGAGACCGCGGACTCGTACAGGGCCGGGTACTGCAGGTAGAGCGAACTGCCCGACCCGCCGTGCAGCGTGGCGGTCTCCAGTCGGTACTCCTCGCCGCGATCCTCCTTCGTCATGTCGACGCCCATTGCGAACAGCCTGGTCAGCTGCGCGACGTAGTACGCGCGGGCGGCCGGGATCGTGAAGTCGATGTAGTTGGTGCCGGGGATCAGCCAGCCGTTGTTGGCCCACACGTCGTTGAGGCCCGCGCACGAACCGCCGCCCCTGGACGCGCTCGGCGTCGCGCTGATCGGCGACACCCACAGGCCGAACTTCACGCCCTGCGCGTGGATCTGGTCGATCATCGCCTGCGGGTCGGGGAAGAACGTCGGGTCGAAACGCAGACTGCCGTTGCATGCGCTGCCGTTGGCGCGCACCGTGTTGCCCGGCGGCTGCTGCTCCCACGGGTTGTCGACGAAGATCGTCCCGAGCGGGATGCCAAGTTGCCGGAACTGGTCCACGTCGGAGAGCACCTGCTGCTGGTCGGCGCTGACGTCACGCCACTTGATCACGCCGAACTGGCTCGGTGGCGGCAGCGCCGGTAGCCCGACGCTGCGGTAGTAGTCGCTCGTCACCTGCCCGGGCGAGCCCGCGTACACGTCGTAGGAAAGTGTGTCGTCCTTCAGGCAGACCTGGACGCGGTCCTGCTGCGGCGTCGCGGACACCGGGCACGGATACGGCACCGGCGCACCCGACGGGACGCCTGGTGTGTCGCAGCTCGGGTCGTCGGCGATCTGCGTCGCGCCCGGAAAGGCGAACCGGCCGATGTGCGTGGTGTCGACGTTGAGCCCATACCCGCCGGAGCTGAGATAGAACGTGCTCGCCGTCTGCTCCTGGTTCTGGCAGTAGGCGCCTGCCTCGTGTCCCTCCTTGCCGGGGCTCCAGCCGCGGATGTGGCCGCGCAGGTCGACATACGCGGCAGAGCTGCCGCCGAGGTAGTGCTCGTCCGGCGCCGCGGCCAGTGCATCCTCGACGACCGACACGGGCGGCGCGGCGGGGTCGGCCGACTCGAAGCGCACGCTCACCCGGGCGCCGCTGCCCGTGTGCGCCACCGTGACGGTCGCCGACCGGCCCGGCTCGTCCGTGCCGACCGTGTACGCCGTCCCATCGGGCACGTCGTGCTGCGCAAGCAGGTCGGTGAGCCGGTGGGAGCTCGCGCCGTCCTGGGATGTCGCCGTGCCACCGGCCTGGTAGCTGAGCCGGCCGCCCGGCCCGTCGATCGCGCCCGGCGCCTCCTGCGCGACGACCTCGCCGTCCTGCACGAAGGTGAGCCGGAACGGCGAGCTCGCCACCTGCCACTGCAGCTGGCCAGCGGTCGCCGCGCTGCCGGCCGCGGGCGCGACGAGCAGACCTGTCGCGAGCGTCGCCACGGCGAGCGCGGATCGAGATGGAGAGGGCAAGCGACTCCTTCGCAGGCACAGCAGCTTCGCCTTCGGACGCTAGGTCGACGCCGAACGCGCCATCAAGGAGTTCCAGACAATCTGTCCGATATCGGACAAGCCGGTGGCCGGGTCAGGTGCGGATCTTCGAGCCGGCTTCGTAGTCGCGGTCGGTCAGGACCGAGCGCAGGTAGTCGTCGTCGAGCAGGTTGAGGATCTTCCAGCGCGTGGTGCGCGCGGGGTTGTAGACGAGGGTCGTGCTGCTGCCGGTGCCCTCGATTTCGATTCCGAGGTGCGGGTGCTCGCGGACGAAGCGGGTCAGCCTGGGCATGGTCATGGCGCGCGCGTACGCGGGGTCGTCGTTCATGTTGCGCCGGATGGAGGCCATCTTCGCCATCATCGGCGCCTGTCTGGTGCAGGCGGCGCGGAGTTCGTCCAGGCCCTTGATCCGTAGGTTGGCGGTGACCGCGTCGAACGTCTCGCCGCTGGCACGTTGGAGTTCTTCGAGGAAGCCGAACGCCTGCTCGAACCGGTGCTTGGCGAAGAAGAACGCGATCCCGTCGATGACGAGGACATCGAACTCACTGCGCATCATGAGCACGTCGCCCGGCTCGAGCCGGTCGTAGCGGCCGTCGCGGAAGACGAGTCCGAGGATCTTGCGCCTGTGGAACTGCAGGAGGGTTTCGGCAACGCGGTAGAAGGTAGCGGCGGTGCCTGAACGCGCGGCGAACCTGGCGGTGAGCATGGTGGCCCGTGCCGTGTAGTCGGCGTCGGCGTCGAACACTTCGCTGTCGCTGCGGTCGACCTCCTGCTGGATGAGCCCGAGGTTGGCCGCGTCGGTTTGCGCGACGTGCATGCAGCGCCCGGCCGGGATCAGAACTGTCGGGCCGTAGCCGAGTTGCGTGGCATCGAGGACTCGCTCGCGGGTGCGCTCTGCAATCGCTGCGATGTCGTCGCCGGCGTCGCTGCTGAGGTTGACCCGGTGCGCGCGCACAGTGCCGTCCCGCTCAGCGAGCACGCTGAACGTCAGCCCGAATTGCTCCAGCGGGCCGAGGCCTTCCAGCGTGGCGAGTGCGCGCTCTGCGCGCCTGGTGACGGACGCGCTCATGTCGGCCGAACCTCCCGGTACACCGATTGGCCGATGCCCACGACCCACAGCCGTTGCTGCTGCGGCAGAAATCTGCGGCGGGTCATCACGATCACCGGGTTCCCGTCGTCGGTGACGACGTCGAAGACGTGCAATCCGCTGAGCAGCAGAAGTGGGTGGATGTAGAACACCGATGCACGGAGGTAGAGGCCGGCGACGATCACCGCGAATGCCGCGAGAGCGATCCGCGTTCGGTCACTGGACGAGTCGACCGCGGCGAACGGGATCACGTAGGAAACGAAGTAGCCCATCACTTCGCCGTCGCGATTGCGGCTCTCCCGGGCATCGAGCCAGTCGCCCTGGCCGTGGCCGGTGATGTTCCACACGAGGATCAATGCCAGCACGCTAGTCACGCTGACGACGGCGCACGCGATACTGGGCCAGCCGCGCCCGAATGAGTTCAAGATCGCGAACAGGGCGAGCAGCGGGGCGTAGGAGGAGACGAACAGCGTCAATCGCGCGAGCACGCTCAACACGTCGATCACCTCCGTCCGGGCGCTCGACCATAACCGCAGACGCCGACAATTCGACAGGGGCTCGGCACCCATCTCAGCGGCTGGTTGCGGAGCGACGATGGCTACGAGTTGGTCCGCCCGGCTCGGCCTACTGCGACAGAGGGCTGGCCTGCGCGGGATGCACAGCGCCGCCGCCCCGACCCCCTTCGCGGGAGCCGGGGCGGCGGCGGGTTGCGAACCTCACCACATCGGAAGCATCTGTGCCGAGTTGCCTCAGCTGCAGCCGCTGGTGCTGCCGCAGCCTTCGCAGACGAAGCAGGAGCCGGCCGGCCGCATCTTCGTACCGCAATTCATGCACAGCGGCGCGTCGGCCGATGAGCCGGTGAGCGACTCGAGCAGTTCGGTCGAACTGCGCACCCCGGCCGGTGCCTCGGCCGCCTTCTCCGCGACCACCTCGTCCTCCACCTCGGGCGGCGCGGCGTGCATCTCGATCGGCGCCGACTGGGCCAGCGTCTCGAATTCCGCGTCGTCCTCGACCGGTGCGTAGCTGCCCGTCTCGAGTTGGCGGGTGCGCTCCGCGGCGGTGTAGATGCCCAATGCCGACCTGGTGTCGAAGTCGAGGTAATCGAGCGCGAGGCGGCGGAAGATGTAGTCCATCACCGACTGCGCCATCCGGATGTCCGGATCGTCGGTCAGCCCAGCCGGCTCGAAGCGCATGTTCGCGAACTTCTGCACGTAGGTTTCGAGCGGCACGCCGTACTGCAGCGCGATCGAGATCGCGATCGAGAACGCGTCCATCACGCCGGCCAGCGTGGAGCCCTGCTTGCCGAGCTTGAGGAACACCTCGCCGAGGCCGTCGTCCGGGTAGGAGCCGGCGGTCATGTAACCCTCGGCGCCGCCGACCGTGAACGACGTGGTCTTCGACGGACGCGAGCGCGGTAGCCGGGTGCGCGTCGGCCGGTACTCGACGATCGGCTGCGCCGGCGCCGCCTCGCTCTGCTGGTCTTTCCGCGCTGCCTTGCCCGCCGAGAGCGGCTGCCCGACCTTGCAGTTGTCGCGGTACACGGCGAGCGCCTTCAGGCCGAGCTTCCAGCCCTGCAGGTAGACATCCTCGATGTCCTCGACCGTCGCCGACTCGGGCAGGTTCACGGTCTTCGAGATCGCACCGGACAGGAACGGCTGCGCCGCGGCCATCATCCGCACGTGCCCCATCGGCTTGATCGCCCTGGCGCCCATCGCGCAGTCGAACACCTCGTAGTGCTCGGGCCGCATGCCGGGCGCGTCGACGACGTGCCCGTGCTCGGCGATGTACTCGACGATCGCCTCGACCTGCTCCTCCTGGTAACCGAGGATGCGCAGCGCGCGCGGCACCGTCTGGTTGACGATCTGCATCGACCCGCCACCGACCAGCTTCTTGAACTTCACCAACGCAAGGTCGGGCTCGACACCGGTCGTATCGCAGTCCATCATCAGCCCGATCGTGCCGGTCGGAGCCAATACACTGGCCTGCGCGTTGCGCCAGCCGTGCTGCTCGCCGATCTTGTTGCCCTTCGTCCACTCGTCGGTGGCGGCGGCGAAGACCGACCGGTCGAACTCGTCGACGGAGCGGGCGGCGTCGTTGGCGGCGGCGTGCTTGCGCATCACCCGCGCGTGCGCCTTCGCGTTGCGCGCGAAGCCTTCGTACGGCCCGACGATGCCGGCCAGCTCTGCCGATCGACGGTAGGCCGTGCCCGTCATCAACGACGTGATCGCTCCGGCGAGCGCGCGCCCGCCGTCCGAGTCGTACGCGTGACCGGACGCCATCAGCAACGCGCCGAGGTTCGCGTAGCCGATGCCCAGCTGCCGATAGGCACGGGTGTTGATGCCGATGGCCTCGGTCGGGAAGTCGGCGAAGCAGATCGAGATGTCCATCGCAGTGATGATCAGCTCGACGGCCTTGACGAACTTCTGGGTGTCGAAGCTGTTGTCATCGCGCAGGAACTTCATCAGGTTCAGCGAAGCGAGGTTGCACGACGTGTTGTCGAGCGACATGTATTCGGAGCAGGGATTGGACGCGGTGATGCGCCCGGTCTCCGGGTTGGTGTGCCAGTCGTTGATCGTGTCGTCGTACTGGATGCCGGGGTCGGCGCACTCCCACGCCGCCTGCGCGACCTTGCGGAACAGCTGCTTCGCGTCGACGGTCTCGATGATCTCGTGCGTCATGCGGGCGCGCAGCCCGAACTCGCCACCCTCCTCGACGGAACGCATGAACTCGTCGCTCACCCGCACCGAGTTGTTCGCGTTCTGGTACTGCACCGAGGTGATGTCCGCGCCGCCGAGATCCATGTCGAAGCCGGCGTCGCGCAGCACCCGGATCTTGTCTTCCTCGCGCGCCTTCGTCTCGACGAACTCCTCGATGTCCGGGTGGTCGACATCGAGGACGACCATCTTCGCCGCGCGCCGAGTCGCGCCGCCGGACTTGATCGTGCCCGCCGACGCGTCCGCGCCGCGCATGAACGACACCGGGCCGGACGCCGTGCCGCCCGAGGTGAGCAGTTCCTTGGACGAGCGGATCCGCGACAGGTTCAGCCCCGCGCCCGAGCCGCCCTTGAAGATCAAGCCCTCTTCGCGGTACCAGTTCAGGATCGAGTCCATCGTGTCGTCGACGGACAGGATGAAGCACGCCGAGACTTGTTGCGGCGAGGTCGTCCCGACGTTGAACCACACGGGCGAGTTGAAGCTGAACACCTGGTGCAGCAGCATCCACGTCAGCTCGTGCTCGAACACCTCGGCAACCTCGGCCGATCCGAAGTAGCCGTACTGCTCGCCGGCCGCGCGGTACGTCTTGACGACGCGGTCGATCAGCTGCCGAAGCGACCACTCGCGAGCGTCGGTGCCGACCGCGCCGCGGAAGTATTTGGTCGTCACGATGTTCGCCGCGTTGACCGACCAGAAGTCGGGGAACTCGACGCCGCGCTGCTCGAAGTTGATGGAGCCGTCGCGCCAGTTGGTCATCACGACGTCGCGCCGCTCCCACGCGACCTCGTCGTACGGGTGGACGCCGGCACTGGTGTAGACCCGCCCGACGCGCAGCCCGTTGGCCGGATGCACCGGCTTGCCGGGCTCCGCCTTCTGACGCGTCGCAGCCCTCTGACGCGTCGCGGCGTCGGCGGAGCGGGTCACATCGGCTTCGGTCATCGGACGTCCTCCCTGTCCTGCTGCATCGATGGTTTGTGCTCGGCGCGCAGTTCGAGAATCGCCTTCTCGAAGTCCTCGACCGAGCTGAATGACTTGTAGACGGACGCGAAGCGGAGGTAGGCGACCTCGTCGAGCGCGCGTAGCGGGCCGAGGATCGCCAGCCCGACCTCCTCGCTGGGCACCTCGGCCGCACCGGTGGCGCGAATCGTCTCTTCGACGGTCTGCGCGAGTTGGGCCAGTGCGTCCTCGTCGACCGGACGCCCCTGGCACGCCTTGCGGACGCCGTTGACGACCTTGAGGCGGCTGAACGGTTCGGTGACCCCGCTGCGCTTGATGACGGCGAGCGTGGCCTCCTCGACGGTGGTGAACCGGCGCCCGCATTCCTGGCACGCGCGCCGGCGTCGAATGACCTGCCCCTCGTCGTGCTCACGCGAATCGACCACGCGCGAATCAGGGTGGCGGCAATAGGGGCATCGCATGCGGCCAGTCCCCCTAACCCAATTTATAGATGAAGTACACGCGTGTAACTACTAGATATAGGGTTCAACGTAGAACGGGCGAGGATGTTCCGCAAGCCGAAACGCGGGTGCATCGCAAAGATCAGCCAACAGTGTCCGGAAGATCCCGATCCGGACCGCGTCAAGGCACGCGCAGCACCTGCCCGGGCACCAGGCCGACATCCGTCAAGTGGTTCCGGCGCTGCAGCGCTGCCACTTCCGCAACCGGATCGACGTCGGGCGCGACCCGCGTGGCGATCGACCACAGCGTGTCTCCCGGCGCGACGGTGACCGAATGCGGCGCCGGCCGGGCCGCCCCGGCATCGGGCGCGGAGAGCTTCGCCAGCCAGATCAGTGCGGCGCCCAGTGCCAGCACGGCGATCGTGAGCACCACAACACCGCGACGGGTCAGCCGCACCGTGGGCGACGCCGGCCGAATCTCGCTGGGTGCGTGCAGGACCGTGACGCTGGCCAGTTGCGAGCCTGATTCGCGCGGCGCACCGGGGCGAGCCCGGGCCGGGATCGGCACGGTCGGAACGAGTTGCGGTGCGGCCGACATGGCGGTTCCTCCTCGAACGAACATTCGATAGAACGTCTGATCGAATGTTTACCAGGCGGGTCTGACAGAACTTGCGAGCCACGGCGTGTCGTTCGAACAAATGTTTGAGATATCACCCCGATCGGGCTACCGTGCAGGAGGTCGGACGATCATGGAATCGACCTCGTCCGCCACATCTCAGAACTGGTCGTCCAGCGGAGCGGAGGCGCAACGTGCCCAAGGACAGCAGCGGACCCAAGCCCGCCGGCTCGAAGCGCGGCAGCGCCGGCGAGCTCACGCGCGAGCGGCGTCGCCCGGGTCGTCCGAAGGTCACCGAACTCCCCGATCCGGTCACCGGGCTCACCCGGCGTCAGCAGGCGATCCTCGACGTGATTCGCGATTCGGTCGAGCGGCGCGGCTACCCGCCGAGTATTCGGGAGATCTGCGAGTCCGCCGGGCTCGCCTCCACCTCCAGCGTCGCGCACCAGCTGTCCATGTTGGAACGCAAGGGGTTCCTACGCCGCGACCCGAACCGGCCGCGCGCGGTCGACGTCCGCACCGGCTCCAGCAGGCCGCACGATCCTGCCGCGCCGGTGCCCAAGGCGGCGCGTCGCGCGATCGCGATCAGCGACGATGCGCCGCGCGGCGAGGCGCCGGTGTTCGTCCCCGTCGTCGGGCGGATCGCCGCCGGTGGGCCGATCCTCGCCGAGCAGGCGATCGAAGACGTCTTCCCGCTGCCGAGGTCACTCGTCGGCGACGGCGCCTTGTTCATGGTCCGGGTCGCCGGCGACTCGATGATCGATGCCGCGATCGCCGACGGCGACTGGGTGGTCGTCCGGCAGCAGCCGACTGCCGAAAACGGCGAGATCGTCGCTGCGATGATCGACGGCGAGGCGACGGTGAAGACGCTGCAGCGCAAGGACGGGCACGTTTGGCTGCTGCCGCACAACCCGGCCTACTCGCCGATCGACGGCGACGACGCGACGATCCTCGGCCGGGTGGTGTCCGTTCTGCGTCGCGTGTGAGCCGGAAGCTCAGTCCGTCCGGGAGGTCGTCTGAGACCGGCCGTTCGGGGCCGGCGCGGGGCGCGGCCGGGAGGGCGGCGGCGCGGGCGTTGCCTGTGCATCATCGGCCGGTGCATCGCGCTTGACGACCTCGGCGGCGGGCAGCGCCTTCTGCTCCTCCTCCTCGCGGGCCTTCGCACGTGCCTTGTCGTCGTCGCCCATGCCCTTGATCTCGGTCTTGAAGATCCGCAGCGATCGGCCCAGCGAGCGCGCCATGTCGGGCAACTGCTTCCAGCCGAAGAAGAGAAGGAACGCCACGATGGCGACCACGGCCCAGTGCCACGGCGACTCGAACATGGGCGGATCTCCTGTCCCTGGATGACCGGACGCCTACGAGCGTACGCCAGCCGGCCGCCCCGGAGCCGTGCTCAGCCGACCGCGGCCGAGGCGAAGGGCCGCAGTTGCCTGGCCAGCGCCGGCCCGACTCGCGCCCGGACCAGCGTGCCGGCCGCGGTGTGCTCGGTGTCGAGCACCTCGGCCTCGTCGTGTACCCGGGTGACGAGATCGCCGCGGGTGTACGGAATGAGCACAGTGACCTCGACGTCGGGCCGCGGCAGCCGCTGCTCGATCGCAGCCCGCAACTCGTCCAGGCCGGCCCCGTTGCGGGCGGACACGTAGACCGCGTCCGGCGCCAGCGCGCGCAGGCGCAGCACCACTTCCGCCGGCGCCATGTCGAGCTTGTTGAAGACCAGTTGCTCGGGCACGTCCTGCGCGTCGATGTCGGCGAGCACCTCCCGTACCGCGCGGATCTGCGCCTCCGGATCGGCGTCCGAGGCGTCCACCACGTGCAGGACGAGGTCGGCGTCGGCGACCTCCTCCAGCGTGGAGCGGAACGCCTCGACGAGCTGGGTCGGCAGGTGCCGCACGAAGCCGACCGTGTCGGCGAGCGTGAAGCCGCGCCCGTCGGGGGTCTCGCTCCGCCGCACGGTCGGGTCGAGGGTCGCGAACAGCGCGTTCTCGACGAGCACGCCGGCGTCGGTGAGCCGGTTCAGCAGCGACGACTTCCCGGCGTTGGTGTAGCCGGCCAGGACCACGCTCGGCACCTCGTTGGCAGTGCGCTGCGCCCGCTTCACCTCGCGGGCCGTCTTCATCGCGGCGAGCTCGCGGCGCAGCTTCGCCATCCGTGCATTGATCCGCCGCCGGTCGATCTCGATCTTCGTCTCGCCTGGGCCGCGGCCGCCGATGCCAAGCCCGCCCGCGGCACGGCCACCCACCTGACGCGACAGCGACTCGCCCCAACCGCGCAGCCGGGGCAACAGGTACTGCATCTGTGCGAGCTCGACCTGGGCCTTGCCCTCCTTGGACCGCGCGTGCTGGGCGAAGATGTCGAGGATGAGTGCCGTCCGGTCGACGACCTTCACCTTGGTGACGGCCTCGAGTTGGCGCAGCTGTCCGGGCGTCAGCTCGCCGTCGCAGATGACGGTGTCCGCGCCGTGCAGCTCGACAAGATCGCGCACCTCCTTCGCCTTGCCCGAGCCGATGTAGGTGGCGGGATCGGGACGATCGCGGCGCTGGATCAGCCCTTCGAGGACGAGGGAGCCGGCCGTCTCCGCCAGCCGGGCGAGCTCGACGAGGGAGTTCTCGGCCTCGACGAGCGTGCCGGACGTCCAGACGCCGACAAGCACGACCCGCTCGAGCCGCAGCTGCCGGTACTCGACCTCGGTGATGTCCTGGAGTTCGGTCGACAGCCCGGGTACGCGACGCAGCGCCTGGCGTTCCTCGAGGTCGTAGTCGCCGGTGCCATCGTCGTCCGGGCGACCGTCCAACGGCGTATCGAATTCATTCATCTCAAGTCCATCGTGACACGCAGCTGCGAATCCGTTAGCGGGCTGCGAGCCGGGTCTCGTCCACGTCGAGCTCGGCGACGAGCACGGCGGGCCCGGTGAGCTCCACACCGTCGCTGCGCCAGACGACCTCGCAGCTGCCGCCAGGGACGTCGACGCGCCACGTCGTGCCGTCGACGCCGACGCCGTCGCCCGTGGCCGCCGCGACCACCGCCGCGCACACGCCCGTCCCGCACGAGCGGGTCTCCCCCACTCCGCGCTCGTGGACGCGCAGCTGCAGATGCCGCGCGCCCCGGCGCAGCACGAACTCCACGTTCTGCCCGTTCGGCAGCGGTGGCTCGATGATCGGCGGACGGGTGAGGTCGAGCGCCGCGAGTTCGTCGGCCGTGGCGATCGGCACGACAACGTGTGGATTCGGCAGTTCAACGGCGGTGGCCGGCACGGCGGCGAGCGGGGCGGCGGTGGCGACCGGCCGGTCGGCAAGGACCCGGGGCAGGCCCATATCCACAGTGACGTTTCCGTCCCCGCGGGCCCGCGCGCGTCGAATCCCGCCGCGTGTCGCCACCGCCGCATCCCGTTCAACGAGGCCGGTGACGATTAGATATTGCAGAAATACTCGAATTCCGTTGCCACACATTTCCGCAACGCTGCCGTCTGCGTTGCGGTAGTCCATGAAGAACGGAGCCTCGCCCGCCAGCTCCTTCGCGTCCGCGTCGTTCTCGGACCGCACCACGCGCAGCACGCCGTCCGCGCCGATCCCGGCGTGCCGATCGCAGAGGGCGCGCACCATCGACGGGGTGAGGTCGATCGCGCCGTCCAGATCCGGGAGCAGCAGGAAGTCGTTCTCCGTCCCGTGCCCCTTGAGGAACCTCACGGCTCCAGCGTAGTGAGCGCCGCGTCAAGGACCCGGGGATCCGCGCCGTCCAGCCAGTGGATCCGGGGATCGCGCCGGAACCACGACCGCTGCCGGCGCACGAACCGGGACGTCGCTCGAACCGTCTGCGCCGCCGCCTCCTCCAGGTCGCCCACCACATTCCCGGCGTCGTCGAGGCAGCCGAGCAACTGCGCATAGCCGAGCGCCTTGCCGGCCGTCGGGCTGTCCCGAAGGCCCAACGGCAGCAGTCCGCGCACCTCGTCGAGGAAGCCGCGCTGCATCATCCGGTGCACGCGCTGCTCGACCCGCGCGTCGAGATCGGTCCGGTCGAGGCCGATCTGGACGCAGTCGTAGAGGGACTCGAAGGCCGGCATCCGCGCGGTGAACGGCCCGCCGGTGAGCTCGATGACCTCGAGCGCCCGGACGATGCGCCGGCCGTTGCTCGGCAGGATCGCCGCCGCCGCCTCGGGATCGTGCGCGGCCAGGCGTCGGTGCAGCGCCTGCGGGCCGTGCCGGGCGAGCTCGGCGTACAGGCGCGCGCGAATCGGCGGCGACTCGCCGGGGAACTCCAGCCGATCCAGCGCGCCGCGCAGGTACAGACCGGATCCGCCTACCAGGATCGGGACGTGCCCGCGCGCCTGCACCGCTGCGATCGCCTGCCGCGCGAGCGACTGGTATTCGGCCACCGCCGCCGACTTGCTGATCGGCAAGACGTCGAGGAGATGGTGCACCACGCCGTGCCGTTCGTCGACGGACAGTTTCGCGGTGCCGATGTCCATGCCGGTGTAGAGCTGCATCGAGTCGGCGTTGATCACCTCGCCGGCCAGCCGCTGCGCGAGCTCGACGGCCAGCTCGGACTTGCCGGTCGCAGTAGGCCCGACGACGGCGACGACCCGGCCCGCAGTCACGTCCACACCGCGACGAAGTAGCCGACCCCGTACGGCGCGGCGTCGTAAAGCAGCTCGCCTCGATAGGACGCGTCGTCGAGCGCCGGCGCGAGGCCGGCCCAAACCCGGGGCGCGGTGGCGAGCAACTCGTCGCCGAGCCGCGTGTCGACGCGCAGCGCTGCCGGTTTCCCGCTTCTGAGCGCTGCGGCCAGTTGTACGTCGAACCCAGCCGCCCGCTCGTCGAAATACCCCGGTGCCGACGTGCTGCGCCGGGCGCTGCCGTCCCCCATCACGAGCAGCGCGATCGCGGCTGCGTCGCCGAACGGATCGAGCCGCCCCGGCTCGGGCCCGACCGATACGCCCGCTGCGCCGCAGTTCGGCCCGACTGCCTCGCGCAGCAGCCACGCACCGATGGTGAGCGCGAGCGGCAGCTCGACCGGCCCCGGCTCGTCCGAACCGAGTGGCACCTGCATCGGCACGCCGTAGCCGGCGAGCGATCCGCGCGCAGTCGGGTCGTGTCGCCGCCATTCGTCGCCGCCGCCGACGACCACCAGCGCGGTGCCGGGCGTGGCAGTCTTGCGGATCGCCGTGCGGCAAGCGATCCGCAGCTCGTCTACTTCAGCCGCGGCGCCCTGCGCGACTTCCGGCACGAGCAGCGGCGGTTGTGGGCAGAACGCCACTGCGCTAATCACCCGTCGCAGGCTAGCGTCCGTGCCGCGCGCGGCGTGATCGTGTCTAATGGCGTGTCATGGGCTCGGAGTGGGGACGGATCGACGACGACGGGACGGTGTATGTCCGCACCGCCGACGGCGAGCGTGCGATCGGTTCCTGGCAAGCGGGTGACCGGGAAGCCGGCATCGCGTTCTATCAGATCCGCTACGAAGACCTCGCCGCTGAAGTGGCGCTGCTGGAGAAGCGTCTCGAGTCGGGCGCCGGCGACCCGGCGCACACCCGATCGCACGCCGTGACGCTGAAGGAGCAGCTTCCGACAGCGGCCGTCATCGGTGACGTCGCCGCCCTCGACACCCGCCTCGACGCGATCCTTACCGCCGCGGACGAGAAGGCCGATGCGGCCGCGGCCGCCCGCGAGCAGGCGCGCGCCGACGCGATCGCAGCGAAGGAGTCGCTGGTCACCGAAGCCGAGCAGATCGCCGAGGCCAGCACGTCGTGGAAGGCATCCGGCGACCGGCTGCGCGCCATCGTCGACGAATGGCGCCAGATCAAGGGCATCGACCGCAAGACCGACGATGCCTTGTGGAAGCGGTTCGCCGCGGCGCGCGACGCGTTCGGTCGGCGGCGTGGCCAGCACTTCGCACAGCTCGACGCCGAGCGCAGCACCGTCAAGGAAGCGAAGGAGCGGCTTATCGCCCGCGCCGAAGAGCTGTCCTCGTCCTCCGACTGGAAGGAGACGACGGCGGCGATGCGCGACCTCATGGCCGAGTGGAAGGCGGCCGGCCGCGCCGGCCGGGACGCCGAGGACGCGTTGTGGACGCGCTTCCGAGCCGCGCAGGACGCCTTCTTCAACCGGCGCTCCGAGACCTTCGCCGAGCGCGACGCCGAGCAGTTGGCGAATCAGCGGCACAAGGAGCAGGTCATCGCGCGCGCTGAGGCGCTCGACCTCGCCGACCCGAAAGCCGCGCAAAATGCACTGCGCGACCTGCAGGCGCAGTACGACGCGATCGGGCACGTGCCGCGCGATGCGATGCGCCGCCTCGACGACCAGATGCGCGCGGCCGAGCAGCGAGTACGAGACGCCGTCGATGCCGAGTGGCGGCAGGCTAACGCGGACTCCAACCCGTTCCTCGCGGCGATGCGGGAGCGGCTGGCCGAAGCCGAGCAGAAGCTGGAGCGGGCCCGCAAGTCCGGCGACGCGGACCGGATAAAGCGCGCCGAGGATGAGGTCGAGCAGCGCCGGTCGCTGCTGCCGCATTGACGCCGACCGAACCAGAGGCCGTCGTCGAGGCGTTCCTCACCCGACTGGCCGCGCGCGATCTCGCCGGCGCGATGGAGCTTGTCGCCGCCGACGTCGTGTACGTCAACGTCGGCATGCCGACGCTGCGCGGCCGGGCCCGGATGGCGCGCGCGTTTGCCGTGTTCAAGCGCCCCAGCGTCGGCTTCGAGGTGTGCGTGCACGCCATCTCGGCGACCGGGCCGGTGGTGCTCACCGAGCGCACGGACGTCCTGACCTGGGGCCGCTGGTGCAGCCAGTTCTGGGTCGCCGGCCGCTTCGACGTGCACGCCGGCCAGATCACTCTGTGGCGCGATGCATTCGACTACGTCGACGTACTGCGGGCCGCGTTGCGCGGGCTCGCAGGCGTCGCGATTCCCGCGCTGCGCCCGGCTCTGCCCGCACCCGGCGCCGCGCCAGGCCGGCACTGACTGACCGTCAGCGGCGGCCGATGGTCAACAGCTGCTTCGGCGCGGTGTGCGTCGCATCCGGTGCGCCACGCCAGCGCCGGTGCGTCCGGATCCCGTCATCGGCGACGAGGTGGTGCGGCGCGGCGTAGCTGATGTCGGCGGTGACGATGTCGCCCGGCGCGGCGATGCCGCGCACGTGCACGAGTCGGCCGTCGCGAGCCCTTCCGGACAACCGACCGGTGGCGCCGTCCTTGCGGCCGTCGCCGGCGCTGACCAGCACCTCGACCTCATGCCCGACCAGCCGTCGCGCCTCGGCCCACGAGATGTCGTCCTGGATCGCGATGAGCCGGTCGTAACGCTCCCGGACGACATCCTTGGGAACCTGGTCGGGCATCTCGGCCGCGGGCGTGCCGGGCCGCTTCGAGTACTGGAACGTGAACGCACTCGCGAACCGCGCCGCACGCACCGCGTCGAGCGTCTGCTCGAAGTCGGCGTCCGTCTCGCCGGGGAAGCCGACGATGACGTCCGTCGTGATCGCCGCGTCCGGCATCGCCGCACGCACCTTGTCGATGATCGCGAGGTAGCGCTGCTGCCGGTACGAGCGGCGCATCGCCTTGAGGACCGCGTCCGAGCCCGACTGCATCGGCATGTGCAGCTGTGGCATGACATTCGGTGTCTCGGCCATCGCGGCGATGACGTCGTCGGTGAAGTCGCGCGGGTGCGGGCTGGTGAACCGAACCCGCTGCAAACCGTCGATGCCGCCGCACTCGCGCAACAGCTTGCCGAAGGCGTACCGATCGCCGAAAGAGCGGCCGTAGGAGTTGACGTTCTGCCCGAGCAGCGTTACCTCGACGACGCCCGCCTCGACGAGCGCGCGGATCTCGGCCAGGATCTGCTCCGGCTGCCGGTCGGTCTCGGTGCCGCGCAGCGACGGGACGATGCAGAAAGTGCAGGTGTTGTCGCAGCCGACCGAGACGGAGACCCACGCGCTGTACGCGTGTTCGCGACGCGTCGGCAGGTCGGACGGGAAGGTTTGCAGCGCCTCGACGATCTCGACCTGCGCCGCGCGGTTGTGCCTTGCCCGCTCGAGCAGGACGGGCAGCGCCGCGAGGTTGTGCGTGCCGAAGACGACGTCGACCCACGGCGCCTTCTCGACGATCCGGCCGCGATCCTTCTGCGCAAGGCAGCCGCCGACGGCGATCTGCATGTCCGGATTCGCGGCCTTGGCCGGATAGAGGTGGCCGAGGTTGCCGTACAGCCGGTTGTCGGCGTTCTCGCGCACCGCGCAGGTGTTGAACACGACCAAGTCGGCCGGCTCGTCGCCGGTGTGCTGCTCGTATCCGGCGTGCTCGAGCAGTCCGGCGAGGCGCTCGGAATCGTGCACGTTCATCTGGCACCCGTAGGTGCGGATCTCGTAGCTGCGCGACATGACGGATTCGAGGATACGGACCTGCCGATGGTCCAATGGCCTGGTGACCCTCACCGACCCTCAGGTTGCCCAACTCGCCCGCGAAGCCGCAGATCGGGTGCAGCCGGATCTCGAGGTCCATGTGGCGCCGGCGGCCAACGACGATCCGTATCGCTGGGGCAGCTCCGGCTGGACCGTGACGATCGATGCCGGGCAAGGCGTGCACGTGTGGATTCCGGCCGATGCGTCGCCGGATTGGGTGGTGGACGAGATCAGCTACCGGATCCGGCAGGAAGCGCAGTCGTGACCGATTTCGACGCGGCGCTGTCCGATCTCATGGGCGGCTTCTCCGGCGTCATGTCTGTCAGCCGTGGGCCGGACGTCGTGTTCGAGCGGGGTTACGGCCTCGCCGACCGCGCCCATCAGATCCCGTGCACGCCGCAGACTCGTTTCGCCATCGCGAGTGGCTCGAAGACCTTCACCGCGCTGACGATCGTCAGCCTGGTCGCCGACGGCGCGCTCTCGCTGAGCACGCCCGCGCGATCGGTGCTCGGCACCGATCTGCCGTTGATCGCCGACGACGTCACCGTCGAGCACCTGCTGAATCACACCTCCGGAATCGGCGATTACGCCGACGAGGACCTCGACGAACTGCCGCCGCCCAAGGTGCCGGTGTACGAGCTCGTCGATACGGAGAACTACCTGCCGGCGCTCGACGGTTTTCCGAGCAAGTTTCCGGCCGGTGCCCGATTCTGCTACTGCAACGGTGCATACGTCGTCCTCGCCCTGATTGCCGAGCGGGTGTCCGGCCGCAGCTACCACGAGTTGATCCACGAGCGGGTGCTCGGGCCCGCCGCCATGACGCGCACCGAGTTTCTGCGCTCTGACGAGCTACCAGGTGATGCGGCGCTCGGCTACCTCGAGGACGGACGAACCAACGTGTTCGTGCTGCCGGTCCGTGGCAACGGTGACGGGGGCATCTACACCACGCTCGAGGACATCCGCCGGTTCTGGGCGGCGTTGTTCGCCGGCCGTCTCGTTGCTGCGGAATGGGTCGATCGGATGACGTCGCCGCACTCCGGCGGACCACCATGGGACCCCATGCATTACGGGTACGGTTTCTGGCTGGACGGCCCTGCGGTCGAACTCCACGGCGGCGATTACGGCGTCCGATTCCGGAGCGTTCGCGACCGCTCGTCCGGCACGTGCTGCACGGTGATCGCCAACGTAGAGACGCCGATCTTCCCGATCGTGGCGCGGCTGCGCGAGGTGATCGAGTAGCCGTCAGTGCGCGATCTCGGTAGCGCGTGATTCGCGCACGACGGTGACCCGGATCTGACCCGGATAGGTGAGCTCGTCCTCGATCTGCTTGGCGATCTCGCGCGCCATCACCGAGGAGGCGAGATCGTCGACCTCCGAAGGTTGCACCATGACGCGCACCTCGCGTCCGGACTGCATCGCGAAGACCTTCTCGACGCCCTCGCGCGAGCTGGCGATCTCCTCGATGCGGGCCAGCCGCTTGACATAGGTCTCGAGCGACTCGCGCCGCGCGCCGGGGCGGGCAGCCGAGCAGGTGTCGGACGCCTGGGTCAGGACGGCCTCGATGGTGCGCGGCTGGACCTCGTTGTGGTGCGCCTCGACCGCGTGCGCGACGGCTTCGTCCTCGCCGTGCTTGCGGAGCAGTTCGGCACCGATGATGGCGTGGCTGCCTTCGACCTCGTGGGTGAGCGCCTTGCCGATGTCGTGGAGGAACGCGCACCGCTTCACGAGCGTGGGTTCGATGCCGAGCTCGGCGGCCATCACCCCGGCGATGTGCGCGGTCTCGACCAGATGGCCGAGGACGTTCTGGCCGTAGCTGGTGCGGTACTTCAGCCGTCCGATGGTCGGCATCAGCCGCTCGTCGACCGGGCCGACGCCGACGTCGGCGAGCGCGTCGCGGGCGGCGCGCAGGCACAGTTCGTCCACCTCGGCCACGCTCTGCTCGTAGGCCTCCTCGATGCGGTGCGGGTGGATGCGCCCGTCGAGGATGAGCTTTTCCAGCGTCAGCCGGCCGACCTCGCGGCGCACCGGGTCGAAGCAGGAGAGCAGGACGGCCTCGGGCGTGTCGTCGATGAGCACGTTGACGCCGGTGACCGCCTCGAAGGAGCGGATGTTGCGGCCCTCGCGGCCGATGATGCGGCCCTTCATCTCCTCGGCAGGCAGGTGCAGCACGCTCACGACCGTCTCGGTAGTCTGTGCGCTGGCGACTCGTTGGACCGCCTCGACGACGATGTTCTTGGCGCGTTCGGTGCCCTCGGTACGGGCCTCGTTCTCGATGGTGCGGACCAGCATGGCCGCTTCGCGGCGGGCGGTCGTCTCGACGTTGGCCAGCATCTCGGCCTTCGCCTGTTCGGCGGTCAGGCCGGCGATCCGCTCCAGCTCGTGCAGTTGCGCGTCGGCCTTGTCCAGCAGATCGGCCTCGTCGGCCTCCAGCTGCCGGGCGCGCTGCTCGAGCTCTGCCTTGAGACCGGCCAGTTCGTCGGCTTGGGCCTGCAGCTCGCCGGCGCGCTGGTCGAGTCGCGTCTCGCGCGAGTCGAGGCGATCCTCGGTCTCGTCGACCCGCGCGGCGCGGGCGGTGAGCGCGCTCTGCTGCCGGTGCAGTTCCTCACTGAGTTTGGCGGCCTCGGCAGCGCCGGTGCGGCGCGCCTCCGCCGTCAGCACCGCGGCCTGCTCGCGGGCCTGGGCGAGGGTGGCCTCTACCTCGGCGCGGGCGGAGTCGGCGTCGGCGCGCGCCGCGCGCCGGGTGGCGTCGGCTTCCGCCTCGGCGGCGCGGCGCAGCCCCTCGGCCTCGGCCTGCGCGGCCTGACGCAGCGCGGCGGCCTCGGCCTGCGTGGCCCGCCACGATGCGGTGTCGGTCTGCGGTGACGTCGTCGACGCGCTGTGCTGACCGGACCCGCCGCGGCGGGAGTAGGCGAAGAGGAAAAGCAGTCCCAGGATGAACG
>DASQSE010000132.1:0-68706 GCA_035642535.1 Jatrophihabitans sp.
GCGGCGGCACTGGCGGCGGCGGCACCGGAGGGAGCGGCGGCACCGGCGGCGACGGCACCGGAGGGGGCGGCGGCACCGGCGGCGGCGTCGCGACGGGCCCGCTGGCCGGGGTGCACCTGGGCAGTTGCAATGGTTTCAAGAACACCACCGGCGTCAGCGACTCCACGATCACGCTCGCCAACGTCGCCGACCTCAGCGGGCCGGTCCCCAACCTCTTCCGATCGGCACAAGCCGCCGTGACCGCATACGTCGCCTACTTCAACTCCACGTCGAGCATCTGCGGCCGCAAGCTCAAGCTCGTCGGTCTGGACAGCGGGACCCAGGAGAGCGGCGACCAGCAGGCATCGCAGACGGCATGCGGCGAGGCGTTCGCGATGGTGGGCTCGATGGGCGCGTTCGACGCGGGCGGCGCGAGCACGGTCTCGCACTGCGGCATCCCGGACATCCGCGCCGCGACGACCGAGACGGCCCGTCAGCAGTCGCCGGTGACGTTCAGTGCCTACTCGCTCAACACGTCGGAGATCCCGACCGATCCCTTCACGTACTTCAAGTCGCACTACGGGGACGCGTACAAGAACGCCGCCTTCGTCTACCTGAACGCCGGCGCGTCCAGCCTGAACGCCAAGAGCTTCATCGCGGGCGAGGAGAAGCTGGGCTACGACTTCAAGGACCAGATCGCCATCGACGTGACGTCCGTGCCGAACTACGACGGCATCGTGACGCAGCTGCAGGACGACGGCATCAAGTACGTCCAGTACATCGGTGCGTACCAATACGCGATCAAGCTGAAGAGCGCGATGTACCAAGCGCACTACAACCCCACCTACGTGATGGACACCGTCGCGTACGACCAGAATTACGTCGCGGCGGGGACGCCGGTCGACGGCACCAACCTGTTCGCCTCCGCACCGCTGTTCTCGGAGGCGAACCGCAACTCGCAGCTGAGCACGTACCTGACCTGGCTACAGCGCACCTCGGGCGGGACGCCCAACTTCTTCGGCATCTACGCGTGGGCCGCGGCCGCGCTGTTCGTGCAGACGGCGGCAGAGCTCGGCGGAAACCTCAGCCGATCGGCGATGGTGAGCAAGCTGCGCCAGGTGCACGGCTACACCGATCGCGGCATGGTGCCGCCGCAGGACGTAGGCGGCAAGCACACTCCGAGGTGCTACTCGATCCTCAAGCTCCAGAACGGCCAGTGGGTGCGCAAGACGCCGTATCCGTACACGTGCGGCAGCGTCGTCAACAGCGGGGTGCGGTGACGCGCCGTGCATGAGTTCCTCGCCTACACCTTCCAGGGATTGTTCTTCGGCGCGGCGTACGCGATCGCTGCCTCCGGGCTGGTGCTGACCTACACCACGACGCGGGTGTTCAACCTCGCGCACGGCGCGACCAGCATGGTGGCCGGTTTCCTGTTCTGGCAGCTGCACGTCGACGCCGGCCTGTCGACCTGGCTGACGGTCGTGTTGATCCTGTTCGTGATAGCCCCGGCGTACGGGATCGTCCTCGAACGCGTGGTCATGCGCGGGCTGGGCGATGCGCCGGTCAGCGTGATGCTGGTGGTCACCGTCGGGGTGTTCGTGTTCCTCGTCGGCTTCGCGCAGAAGTTCTGGCCGCTCGACAAATTCCGTACCGTCGACTACTTCTTCGGCTATCGGACGACCGAGATCCTCGGCGTCCCGGTCCAGGATCACTACCTGATCACGATGGCCGTCTCCGTGCTCGTCGCGGGCGGGCTGTACGTACTGCTGAACCGCACCCGGATCGGCACCGCGATGCGCGCCGCCGTCGACAACCCCGAGTTGCTCGAGCTGTTCGGGGCGCGCGCGAGCCGTGTGCAGATGCTCAGCTGGGCCATCGGCTCGTCGCTCGCGGCGCTGGCCGGTGTGCTGCTGGTCGCCTACGTCGGCGTGAACGACTACTACCAACTCACGTTCCTGGTCATCACCGCGTTCGCGGCCGCGATGCTCGGCCGGCTGCGCAGCCTGCCACTGACCTTCGTCGGGGCGATCGCG
This sequence comes from Jatrophihabitans sp., assembly GCA_035642535.1. Lineage (GTDB taxonomy): Bacteria > Actinomycetota > Actinomycetes > Mycobacteriales > Jatrophihabitantaceae > Jatrophihabitans. The sequence continues at coordinate 2,013 of DASQSE010000132.1, forward strand.
CTGGGCCTGGGCAGTCAATACATCTACGGCTACGTGCACACGACGAGCAGCTACGTGCAGACCGGACTGCAGAGCTCGCTGCCGACGTTCCTGTTGTTCGCGACGCTGCTGTTCGTGCCGCAAGTGCGGCTGCGCGTCGGACAGGTGAGGGGCATCGTCGCGGCCACCGTGCCTTCCAAGCGGCGTTCGGTGACGAGCGGCGTCGGAATGCTCGCCCTCGCGCTGGCGGTGATCCCCGCGCTGAGCGCGACGAACCTGCTGCGTTTCGAGCAGGCGTCGGCGCTGGCGCTCGTGATGCTGTCGCTGGTGCTGCTGACCGGATACGGCGGTTACGTCTCGCTGGCGCAGTACACATTCGTCGGTGTCGGAGCCGCGGTCGTCGCGAAGATGAACACCACGTCGCCGTTGGCCATCGTGCTCGCCATACTCATCGCCGCCGGAATCGGCGCACTCGTCGCGCTGCCGGTGCTGCGCCTCACCGGCCTGTACCTGGCGCTCGCGACGCTGGCGTTCGGCTACCTCATGGAGAAGCTCGTCTTCCAGGCCGACTGGATGTTCGGCGTCAACACCTCGCTGCGGGCGAAGCGGGTCACGCTGTTCGGCTACGACTTCGGCGACGGTACGTATGCGTTCCTGACGCTGGCCGTCTTCGTCGTGTTGGGCATCGCGCTGCTGATCGTCCGCCGCGGCGCGATCGGCCGGCTGCTCATCGCGCTGCGCGACAGCCCGGCGGCATGCGGCACGCTCGGCCTCAACCAGCGCTGGTTCCGGGTCGCGGTGTTCAGCGTGTCGGCGGGCATCGCCGGGCTGGCCGGTGCGCTGCTGGCCGGCTTCCAGGGGTTCGTGTCGGCGGCGCCGTTCACCACGCTGCAGAACCTGCCGCTGCTGCTCGCCGCCGTCGTCGCGGGGGTCACCTCGATCTCGGGCGCCCTCGTCGGCGGGTTCCTGCTGATGCTCGTGCAGGTGTTGCCCACCGTGAACCAGTCGTACGCAGGCGTGGTGTTCCTCGTCCTCGGCGTCGGCGCGATCCTGTTGGGGCGCGACCCGAACGGGCTCGTCAACTACGCATTCCGCGGCGCCCGCTGGCTGGTGCCGCGGGTACCGCTCCCGCGACAACTGCGTCGGTTCTCCGCGGCGCCGCCGGTGTATGTGATCCATGAACCCGACGGACTCGAGGACGCTGGGCAGGAAGTGCAGGTGGCCGGCCATGGCATTGCTTGAGGTCGTCGCTGTCACCGTCAGATTCGGCGGCATCACCGCGGTCGACGACGCGTCGATCGATGCGGAGGGCGGCACCGTCACCGGGCTGATCGGGCCGAACGGCGCCGGCAAGACGACGTTGTTCAACGTCATCAGCGGTCTGCAGCCGCCGACGCACGGCCGGGTTCGGTTCAAGAACTCCGACATCACCCGCTCGTCCGTGAGCCACCGCGCGAAGCGGGGCATGGGCCGCACGTTCCAGCGGCTCGAGGCGTTCGGCTCGCTGAGCGTGCGCGAGAACATCCAGGTCGCGCGCGACATCCACGGCGGGGTCCGGCAGTGGCTGCGGTTCACCAAGGATCCGAAGGTCGACGACCTGATCGACCTCGTCGGACTCGCGCGCTACGCCGACCAGCGTGCGGATTCGGTGCCCACCGGAGTGGCGCGCTTGGTCGAGGTGGCGCGCGCGCTCGCGATCGAGCCGGAGCTACTGCTGCTCGACGAGCCGTCCTCCGGGCTGGACGAGGCGGAGACGAAGGCGCTGGGCGAGTTGCTGCGCAGGCTGGCGAACGACGGCCGGGCGATCTTGATGGTCGAACACGACATGGATCTCGTGATGGGCGTGTGCGATCTGATCCACGTCCTCGAGTTCGGCAAGGTGATCGCCACCGGCACCGCGGCGGAGATCCGCAGCGATCGCACCGTCCAGGCGGCGTACCTCGGCTTCTCCGACGCAGAAGCGGTCCGGATGCCCGACGAGGTCGCGGCGCAGGCGACGCAGCTCGTCGGCGCCCGCGTCGCCCTCGGCGAGACGCGACCGATGCCCGCCGTCCGGACGGAGCACAGATGACGATCGCAGAGCGCAGGCTGCGGCGACCCGCGCCGATCCTCGAACTGATCGACGTGCACGCCGCTTACGGGCGCATCGAGGTGTTGCGCGGCGTCGACCTGGCGGTGCCACGCGGCGCGGTCATGGCGCTGCTCGGCGCGAACGGCGCCGGCAAGACCACGCTGCTGCGCGTCATCAGCGGCCTGATGCCATTGACGTCCGGCGACATCCATCTCGGCGGCGTGCACGTCGCCGACGCGACGCCCGACCAGCTGACCCGCGCCGGCCTCACGATGGTGCCCGAGGGACGCGGCATCTTCCCCAACCTCACGGTCGAGGAGAACCTCTGGATCTCGTCGTACAGCGGCCGTCAGGTGGAGAAGATCCTCGCCGACGCCTATGCCCGCTTCCCGCGGCTGAAGGAGCGCCGGCGGCAGTTGGCCGGCAGCCTATCCGGGGGTGAGCAGCAGATGCTCTCGCTCGGGCGGGCACTCGCGTCGGAGCCGGCGCTGCTGTTGCTCGACGAGCTGTCGATGGGGCTCGCGCCGCTGATCGTCGAGAGCCTCTACGACAGCGTGGCCGAGATCGCCGAGCAGGGCGTTTCGATCCTGGTCGTCGAGCAGTTCGCCAAGAGCGCGCTGCGCGTTGCCGACTACGCAGCCGTGATGCACGGCGGGCGCATCGTCGACAGCGGCGAGCCGGACGAGATCGAAGGCAGGCTGAACGAGCTGTACTTCGGGGGTGCGGCATGAACAGGCGCGGCAAGCAGCTGACGGCGCTGGCCGGAACCGTCGTGCTCGCGACGCTCGCCTGGCCCGGCCCGTCCTCCGCGGACACCACGCTGGGCGGCTACAGCGGCAGCGCGCAAGCCGAAGCCATCCGCATCCAGATCTACGAGCCGGTCATTCCGATCCCGGCCACGCCACAGGTCGACGCGGGCATCGCGTACACGAAGTGCACGACCGACACCGGCCCGGTCACCCGCGCGACGGCCAGCTACCTGTGGCCCGGCGACGTCATCGGCGACGGCTTCGGCCAGCTCGTCGGCAACGACGCCGCGACCTACCCCGTGCAGGTGAACTCCAAGTACCCCGCCACCGAGAGCGCGCCGGCGCACAACACCGGTCAGCTCACCAAGGGCAACGGGATGACGACGTCCAGCAACGGGTTCACCACCGACGCGACGACGACGGGGCTGGGCGTCGCCGGTCCGGACACCGACCTGCTCAGCGGCATCGGCGACGGCCTGTCGAAGATCCTGGGCGGCAAGAAGTCGTCGAAGCCGCTGCCCGCGGCACCCGTTCCGGTCGGCCAGTTGCTCGCCGGGCTGGCCACCGTCGAGAACGTGAAGAGCACCAGTTCGGTCGTGGTCGGCTCGAAGTCGGTCACCTCGACGGCGCAGACCTACGTTTCGCAGGTCAAGCTGCTCGCCGGCCTGATCACGATCGACTCCATGAAGGTCACCTCCGTCACCACCAGCGACGGCAACAAGGCCACCACGACCGGCTCGATCAAGGCGGGCGACGTGCAGCTCGCCGGACTCGACCTCGGTATTGGCGACGACGGCGTGACGCTCGGTTCGGGCAGCGGGACGACGCTGCCGCAGCTGCCGAGCGACGTGACGAAGCTGCTCGACAAGATCGGGATCAGCATCAAGTTCGCACCGTCGACGCGGACGGTCGACGGCGCAACCGGCTCGCTCGCCTCGACCGCGCTCGAGTTCTCGATAGACACCGTGCCGCTGAAGACGGCGCTGAACGTCGGCGGCCTCGTCAAGCCGCTGCAGGATCTCATCCAGCAGATCCCGAAGCTCGGTAGCCAGATCGCGCCGCTGCTCGGGCTCGGCCCGAAGATCGTCATCAGGATCGCGGACGTCGCCAGTTCGGCGACCGCCGCGCCTGCCTACACCGGCGGCCTGCCACCACCGCCCGGCGGCGGCAACCCGGGTGGCAACCACACCGGACACCAGCCCGGCGCGGGCGGCGGCGTGCCTGGCAATGTGGGCGGTGGCGGTGCCCCGCTCAATCCCGGAACCGGGCAGCTGCCCGGCTCCAACCAGACGGTGCCGGGCGGGAGCAGCCCACCGGCAACCCAGCCGACTGCGTTCGCGCTGCCGCCGCTCGGCACGATTCCGAAGCTCGTGATCCTGGGCACGCTCGCATTCGCGCTGGCGGGCGGCTGGCTGTTCTGGGGGGCCGGAAGGTTCATCCTGGGTGCCGGCAAGAGCTGCGCATTCGGGTTGTCCACCGGCGTGCCCGATCTACGAAAGGGATAGACGATGGCGGAGACGATGGCCATCCAGCAGGCGCCGGCCCAGCCCGCCCAGCCGGCCGCTCCGGCACCGGCCGCGGCGCCCGTGTCGAGCCGCGACCAGCGCTTCCGCAACCTGCAGATCGCGCTGTTCACCGTCGGCGCGCTGCTCATGCCGCTCGGCCTCTTCGCGATCTTCCTGGGCTGGTACGGCGTAGCGCACACGAAGTACCAGTACGACCAGTTGCCCTACGTCGTGTCGGGCGGCCTGCTCGGCTTGGCGCTGGTCTTCCTCGGCGGCTTCGTCTACTTCGGCGCGTGGCTGGCGCGCATCGGCAACGAGCAGCGGGAGAGCTCGCGGCAGCTCACCGACGCGGTGCTGACCCTCGTCGACCTGATGGGCCAGCAGGGCGGTTCCGGTCGCACCGCCATGCAGGACGGGGCGCAGCTCGTGCTGGCCGGCACCGGCTCGACGGTGCATCGCCGCGACTGCCCGCTCATCGCACATCGCGACGACCTGCATCCGCTGACCGGCAACGACGCCGCGCTCGGCACCTGCCGCGTCTGCAAGCCGGACTTCGCATGATCGGAACCGACGCGCTGACCGGCAGGGTCGCGATCGTCACCGGCGCCGCGCGCGGCCAGGGCGCGGCCGCGGCTCAGCTGTTCGTGGCCGAGGGCGCCCGGGTCGTGATCGGCGACGTGCTGGACGACGTCGGGAAGGAGCTCGCCGATTCGCTCGGCGCCGGAGCGATCTACCGGCACCTCGACGTTTCCAACGAGGACGACTGGACGAGCGTCGTCGACGAGGCAGTCGAGACGCTCGGCGGCGTGGACGTGCTCGTGAACAACGCCGGCATCCTGCGCTTCGCGGCGCTGTCCGACATGCCGCTCGCCGACTACCTGCGCGTCGTGAACGTGAATCAGGTCGGGACGTTCCTCGGCATGCGTGCCGTCGCGAAGCCGATGATGGCCGCGCGTCGCGGCTCGATCGTGAACATCTCCTCCGTCGAGGGCCTGGCCGGCATGCCGTACCTCACTGCGTACACGTCGACGAAGTTCGCGATCCGCGGCATGACCAAGGTGGCCGCGCTGGAGCTCGGGCCGCATGGCATCCGGGTCAACTCGGTGCATCCGGGCATGATCGAGACCGACATGGTGAAAGACGCCGCAGGTGGACACGACGTCGATCTGTCACCCGCGACCAAGCGGATCGCGCTGCGCCGGATGGGGGCGCCCGAGGACATCGCGCAGGTCGTGCTCTTCCTCGCGAGCGACCGGAGCGCGTACGTGACCGGTGCCGAGCTCGCCGCCGACGGCGGGGCCTCCGCCACGCACGCGTTCTACTCGGGCAGCTGAGGCATGCCGTCCGGGCCGATCGGCCAGAACGGGTTGTGCGCGACCTCCCACAGATGGCCTTCAGGGTCGGCGAAGTAGCCGTTGTAACCGCCCCATTCGGTGGTCTCGGCCGGCCGCGCGATCCGGGCACCGGCAGCGACGGCGCGCGCCAAGACGTCCTCGACCGCCGTGGCGGACTCGACGTTCATGGCAAGCGCCGTGCCGCGGAACGCGTCGGGATCGGGCATCGGCTGCGCAGCGGCGTCCTTGCGCAGTTCCTCCACGTCCCACACGGCGAGCAGGCTGCCACCTGATGCCCGGAAGAAGCTCACCTCGCCGTCGACCGACGCGCCGGAGCGCTCGAAACCGAGCGCTTGATAGAAGCGGGTTGCGCGCTCGACGTCCGCGACGCCGAGCGTGACGAGGCTGATTACGGCGGGGACGCTCATGTCGTGACCGTAGCGATGTCGGCCGACGGCGTGCGCTGCCGGGTAAACGTCACCTCGGCGAGCTAGGGTGACGTTCTGAACTAGCGAGAGGGGGCCGCGATGCCTACCCACGACAGCGGCCAGAACCGGCCGCAGCGCCAGACCAGCGACGAGACCGAAGAGACGGTCGAGGCAAGTAGTGACGTCGCCGAGCGGCACGAGAAGCTGACCGAGGACGTCGACGCCATCCTCGACGAAATCGACGACGTCCTGGAGACAAATGCCGAAGACTTTGTAAGGGCATTTGTGCAAAAAGGCGGTCAGTAGAGCATTTCCGGCAGGAATTCAAGGCAATGTACAAGTATTGTCCGGATTGCCGGCAGGATCTGCGCGTCAGCAAGTTCCAGTGCAATTCGCGAAGCAGGACGGCCTCGGCGTCTACTGCGTTGACTGCGCCAATGCGAGGCAAGCTGAGAGCCGGCGACGGCGGCTTGGTCCGCGGCGGAACAGAATTAGGCGGCGTGATCTCCTGGTGCCCCGGACCACAAGTGGTGTCCAGAGTGCAGTCTGATAAAGCCGCTGAGCGAGTTTCCTTGAAATAGAAGTCAGCGGTCCGGCTATATGACCTACTGCAAGCCATGTCACGACGCGATCGGTCGACGTGACAAGGAAAGTATGGCGGCGCGCGGAATTACCATCTGCGGCGCCGATACGGGATTACCGCGCAGCACTTCGATCAGCTGTTTGCCGAGCAGGGTGGTCTGTGCGCGATCTGCCAGGAGGCGCCGGCCGAGCACGTCGACCACGATCACCGCACCGGTCGGGTGCGCGGTCTGCTGTGTTTCAACTGCAACGGCGCGCTCGGTCAGTTCCGCGAGCGCGCCGACCTGACGTTGCGCGCCTTCGCATATCTAGGCCGCGAACCGGGGCAGTCGACCGCCGATCTGCCGGTCTTCAAGTTCGGCGTCTGCCATGGCGGTGACACCGACGTACGGCCGGAAGGCGAGACCTGGCCGGAGTCGGCCTGACCAGCATGCGAGCGCGGTACTCGCGTCGGTAGGGTCGCTTTGATCCGCCTGTCCAAGCGAGGAGCGCCCTTGATGAGCGACCATCCGAACGGAATCCTGCGCTATGCCACCATGCCGGGATCGTCGTCGTTCACCGAGTTCCTGGCTGTGGCGGCACCTGGCCTGCTGCCGGGCCGAGTGGGTGACGTCGGCACGGCGCGGCACGGCACCACGATCGTGGCCGCCATCTTCGCCGAAGGCGTGATCATGGCCGGCGACCGGCGCGCGACTGCCGGCAGCCTCATCGCGCAGCATGACATCGAGAAGGTCTTCGCCACGGACGACTACTCGCTCGTCGGCATCGCCGGCGTCGCCGGGCTCGGTGTCGAAGTCGTGCGTCTCTACCAGGTGGAGCTCGAGCACTACGAGAAGATCGAGGGCACCGATCTCACCCTCGACGGCAAGGCCAACCGGCTCGCGACCATGATCCGCGGCAACCTGGGCGAGGCGCTGCAGGGTCTCGCCGTCGTTCCGCTCTTTGCCGGCTTCGATCTCGACGCTGCCGACGCAGCCACGGCAGGGCGCATCTACAGCTTCGACGTCGTCGGCGGCCGGTACGCCGAGCAGTACTACCACGGGGTGGGGTCCGGTTCGCTGTTCGCGCGCGGTGCGCTCAAGAAGCTATGGCGTCCCGGCCTCGACCGCGCGACGGCGATTCGGGTGATGTTGGAATCGCTATATGACGCCGCGGATGAGGATTCCGCCACCGGCGGACCCGACATCACGCGCGGTATCTTCCCGATCGTCATGACCGCCACCGCGTCCGGCACGGCGCGGGTCGATGACGAGGAGCTCGAAGAGGTCGTGCGCGCGATCCTGGCCGACCGCGAAGCGCACCCAGGGAGCTGATCACAAATGACAATGCCGTTCTACGTCTCGGCCGAGCAGCTCATGCGCGACCGCTCCGAGTACGCGCGCAAGGGCATCGCGCGCGGCCGGGGCGTCATTGTCGTCACCTACGTCGACGGCGTGCTGTTCGTCGCCGAGAACGCCAGCCCGACATTGCACAAGGTCAGCGAGATCTACGACCGCATCGGATTCGCCGGTGTCGGCAAGTACAACGAGTACGAGAACCTGCGGGTGGCCGGGATCCGGCTCGCCGATCTGCGCGGCTACTCCTACGACCGCCGCGACGTGACAGCCCGCGCGCTGGCCAACGCCTATGCCCAGACGCTCGGCACGATCTTCACCGAGCAGCAGAAGCCGTACGAGGTGGAGATCTGCGTCGCCGAGGTGGGGGAGCGCGCCGAGGACGATCAGATGTACCGGCTCACCTACGACGGCACCATCGTCGACGAGCCGGAGTTCCTCGCGATGGGCGGGCAGGCCGACCTGCTCACCAACGCGATGCGCGACGCGTTCGCGCCCAGCCTCGGATTGCGCGACGCGCTGGGCGTCGCCGTACGTGCCCTGGGTTCGGCGGGCGGGCCGGACGGTGCGCCGCGCGCGCTGCCCGCCAGCCAACTCGAAGTGGCCGTCCTCGACCGCACGCGGGGCAAGCGCAAGTTCCGGCGCCTTTCCGGGCTCGCGCTGACCGATCTGCTGCCCAGCGCCTCGAGCGGTGAACCGGCCCCCGACGAGGGCGACGATGCCTCGACGTCGACACCGGAAGCAGACGCTTAGCCCCGCGCTAGGCCGGGTCGGCGACGACCTTGCCGTCGGTGACCTGTACCGCGATCTTGGGCAATGGTCGCGCGGCGGGGCCCTGCAGCACCTTGCCGGTCAGCGCGTCGAACTGCGATCCGTGACACGGGCAGTCCAGCTTGTCGCCATGCGCCTGAACGGTGCAGCCCAGGTGCGTGCACGTGGCGCTGAACGCAACCGCCTTGTCGGCCGTGGGACGTGCCACGACGCCGGCAGAGCCGTCCGGCAGCGTGACCGCGACGGCCTGCCCGACCGGGATGCTGGCCAGCTTTGCGAGCGAATCGTCGCCGCCCCCGCCGTTCGCCGGCGCGCCCGCCGGTTGGCTCCCGCCGCTGCCGGACGAGGAACAGGCGGCCAGCGCGAGGGCGCCTGCGGTGCCCGCGCCGGCGAGCAGCACGGTGCGTCGGGTAGGTGTCAGGTTGGCCAGGCGTTGCGTTTCGGTCACGAAATAAGCTACGCACGTCCGATGTGGTTCGGTTCAGAGACGTGCACGATTGAACCGGCGGACCCCGGCTGCCGTTGCGTCCTATGTGACCAGGACGCTGTTGGCGGAGCCGCCGTTGACGCGCCGCGGGGGTGACGTGAAGACCGACGACGGCGAGCTGTTACGTGCCTTGCACGAGCAGCACGGCGTTGCGCTGTGGTCGTACGTCGTGGGATTGACCAACGGCGACCGCGCGCAGGCGCAGGACGTCGTGCAGGAAACGATGCTGCGGGCGTGGCGAAACCCACAGGTGCTCGCGCAAACGTCCGGCTCCGCGCGCGGCTGGCTGTTCACCGTCGCCAAGCGCATCGTGATCGATGACTGGCGTACCGCGAGAACGCGCCGCGAGCGGGTTACCGAGAAGCTGCCAGAACAGGGGGTGCCTGACGACACCGAGCACGTCGTGGACCGGCACCTCGTCGTCGCCGCGCTGCGCACCCTGTCCGCAGAGCACCGCGCCGTCCTGCTCGAGTGCTACTTCCGCGGCTCTTCGGTCGCAGAGGCCGCCGCCGCGCTCGGCATCCCGCCGGGCACCGTCAAGTCCCGAACCCATTACGCCCTGCGTGCGCTCCGCCTCGCCGTCGAGGAGTTGGGAGGTGTGCTGTGAGTTCCTTCGACGATCCATTCCGCTATGACGACGCAGCGTACGTTCTCGGTGCGCTGGATGCGGGGGAGCGCGCAGCCTTCGAGGCTCATTTCGCCACTTGCCCGGACTGCCAGGCGCGAGTGGCCGAGGCACGTGCCGGTCGCGACCTGCTCGCCGGTGTCCAGTGGAGCGACCTGGACGAGCAGCCGCCGGTGCCCGACACGCTGCTGCCCGGTCTGCTGCGCTCCGCGCGCCGCGAACGCAACCGACGCCGCTGGCTCACCACGTCGCTCGGCGCAGTGGCCGCCGCTTGCCTGATCGCGCTCGCGGTCGTCGTCTGGCCGTCGGGATCCAGCACCTCGCCGGGCGAGCCGTTCGCCGCGGTGCGGCCCAGTCCGGTAGCGGCCACCGGAAAGCTCATAGCGAAGCGTTGGGGCACCGAGATCGACGTGATGTGCCGCTACCGGGTCGACGCCGACCGCTACGTGCCCTATGACCTGGTCGTGATCGACAAGTTCGGCGACAAGCATCCGGCCGGCAACTGGGCGCTGCCGGAAGGGTCGGAGATGACCTTCACCGGTGGGACGTCGGTCCAGTTGTCGCAGATCGACCGGGTGCAGATCACCCTCACCGACGGCACGCCGATCCTGCAGTTGAGAGCCTGAGCGATCACACCCAGTAGGTGTCGTGCCGGAGGTAGAAGTCGGCGCGCTCCTCGTCGGTGAGCGTCCGCTCGCCCTTCCCGATCTCGACGAGCCATTCGAAGTATTCCTCGCGCGGCGCGCCGGGGGTGAACATCAGCAGCATCGACGCACCCTCGGTCTCGTTCCGGAAGCCGTGCACTCCGCCCTGCGGCACATAGAGGAAATCGCCGGCCTCGGCCGCCACCCAGTCGGTTCCGTTGTAGAGGTGCACTACTCCGGAGAGGATGTAGAACGACTCGCCGATCGTCCGGTGGAAGTGCGGGTCGGGGCCGCCCTGCCCGGTGCCGAACGTCCAGCGGTAGAACCCGAATTCGCGATTCGTGTCTGCGCCGAGGGCGAGGTATTCCACGGTGCCGCCGCGCGAATTGACGAGCTCGGGCTGCTCGGCACTGCGCCGCAGTCGCGCGTTGACCTCGCCGTTGTTGCCGAAGTACCTCGGTTCGGGATATGACACGTCATCTCCTGTCTAGGCGCCCGGCCGGCCGAGCAGTTCGTCGACGAACGGTGCGAAGACCCGCTCCATGTCGTGGGCTGTCGCGGCGGGATCGCGAGCGGGCAGCAACGCGTGGCTGATCGCGAGCCGGACCAGCGTCTCGGCGAGCAGTCGCGCATCGTCGGGCCGCACCTGGGGCCACACCTCGGGGATCAACGTCGCGACCTGCTCGCTCGCCAGCGCTTGGCCGAGTCCGGTGAGCAAGCGGTGCAGCTCGCCACCCTCGGCGTCCTTCACGATGAGCTGGACCACCGGCTCGTTGGACGCCAGCTTCAGGAACAGGTCGAACGCGATGCGCAGCGCGCGGTGCGCGTCGTCGGCGTTCGCGCGCACCGCCTCAGTCACCCGAGCCGTAAGGCCCTCGATCTCCTTGGTGACGTACGCCTCGACCAGCGCCTGCCGCGAGCCGAACTCGTTGTACAGCGTCTGCCGGCTCACGCCCGCCGCCGCGGCCACATCGGACATCGTGGTGGCGGCCCACCCGCGGGCCCGGACGAGATCTTCGACCGCAGTGACGACCGTCTCCCGCAACAGATTGCGCGCCGCCGTCTGGAACGGCACGCGCACCGTCGGGGCTGGCTCGGCATTCATGCTGTGTCCATCGGCACGAAGTCGACCTTCTCACGAACGCCGCAGTCGGGGCAGCACCAGTCGTCCGGCACCGCGGCCCAGTGCGTCCCGGCCGCAAAGCCCTCGCGCGGCTCGCCGGTCGCCTCGTCGTACACGTAGTCGCAGACCTCGCACCGATACCGCGCCAAGTCGGGAATCCTCTCAAGCGGCGGACGCCGCGTCGGTGTCCGGCGGCACGCCGTAGCGCGCCAGGATCTTCGCACGCTTGCTCGGCTGGATGTTCGCGAGCGTCACGTCACCGCCGTAGTGCGCGAGCACCCGCTTGTCCATGACCCGACGCCACAGCGGCGGGAAGTAGGCGAGCAGCACCATCGCCGCGTATCCGGCGGGCAGTTGCGGCGAGTTGTCGAAGTGGCGCAGCGCCTGGTAGCGACGCGTCGGGTTCGCGTGGTGGTCGCTGTGCCGCTGCAGGTGGTAGAGGAACAGGTTTGTCGTCAGGTGATTGTTGTTCCAGCTGTGCCGCGGCGTCACCCGCTCGTAGCGCCCGTTCGGCAGCGTTGCCCGCAGCAGGCCGTAGTGCTCCAGGTAGTTGACGGCCTCGAGCAGACTGAACGCGAGCACTGCCTGGAGCAGTAGGTAGGGCAGCACCACGACACCGAACAAGACAACGAGCACCGCCCACAGCACGACCGTCATCGCCCAGGCGTTGAGCACGTCGTTACGCAGCGACAGGCCTCCCCAACTACCCTTGCCCATCCGGCGCAGGCGCTTCTTCTCGAGCCGCCAGCCGTTCCGCACGCTGCCGACCACGGTGCGCGGCCAGAACCGCCAGAACGACTCGCCCAGCCGGCTGGTGGCCGGGTCGTCAGGCGTCGCAACCCGGACATGGTGGCCGCGGTTGTGCTCGATGAAGAAGTGTCCGTACCCGCACGGGGCGAGCGCGATGCGGGCGAACCAGCGTTCGAGATGCTCCTTCTTGTGGCCGAGTTCGTGCGCGGTGTTGATCGCGACGCCGTTCAGCATGCCGAGCGTGGTGGCGACGCCGAGCCGATCCACGATCGGCAGCCCGCCGTGCCGGGTCATCAACCAGAGGCCGACGAACAGAGTCAGGAACTGCAGCGGCAGGAACAGATAGGTGATCCACCGGTAGTAGCGATCATGCTCGAGCCAAGCGACGACCTCCTCCGGAGGGTTGCTCGCGTCGTCGCCGATCACCAGGTCGAGCAGCGGGATCATGCCGTACACGACCATCGGGCCGATCCACCAGAACACGCCCGAACCGGAGACGTTGACCAGGCCCCAACCTCCGAACATGAAGAGGGGGACGACCGTGCCGAGCAGCCACAGATAGCGCTTGCGATCACGCCAGGCGGGGCGTTCGTCACCGACTGCTACCGCCCGTCCGGACAGGGAACCGTTCCGCATGCCGAACACCTCGATTTGACACTGCTGTAGGCACCGTCCTGTTGATTTACAAAATCATGCCATTTGTAAATCAGATTCGCAAGAGATTTGCCAGCGGAAAGTTCGGCCGCGCCCGTCTAGGCTTGGCGCGTGCACAAGCGCATCGTCGGCATCGAGAACGAGTACGGCGTCACGTGCACTTTTCACGGCCAGCGGCGGCTCTCGCCGGACGAGGTCGCGCGCTATCTGTTCCGCCGGGTGGTGTCGTGGGGCCGTTCGTCGAACGTGTTCCTCAAGAACGGGGCGCGTCTGTATCTGGACGTCGGCAGCCATCCCGAATACGCGACGCCCGAGTGCGACTCGCTTGAGAGCCTGGTCGCGCACGACAAGGCGGGCGAGCGAGTCCTCGAAGGGCTCGTCGTCGACGCCGAGAAGCGACTGCACGACGAGGGCATCGCAGGCGACATCTACTTGTTCAAGAACAACACCGACTCGGCGGGCAACTCGTACGGCTGCCACGAGAACTACCTCGTCGGCAGGCACGGCGAGTTCAGCCGGCTCGCCGACGTCCTGATCCCGTTCCTCGTGACGCGGCAACTGATCTGCGGCGCCGGCAAGGTGCTGCAGACCCCGCGCGGCGCCGTGTACTGCGTCAGCCAGCGTGCCGAGCACATCTGGGAAGGCGTCTCGTCGGCGACCACGCGCAGCCGTCCGATCATCAACACCCGCGACGAGCCCCACGCGGACGCCGAGCGCTACCGCCGGCTGCACGTCATCGTCGGCGACTCGAACATGAGCGAGGCGACGACGTTGCTCAAGGTCGGCTCGGCGGACCTCGTGCTGCGGATGATCGAGCACGGCGTGACGTTCCGCGACCTCAGTCTCGAGAACCCGATCCGGGCCATTCGCGAGATCAGCCACGACCTCACCGGCACCCGGCCGGTCCGGCTCGCCGCGGGCCGCAGCGCGTCCGCGCTCGAGATCCAGCGCGAGTACTACGGCCGGGCCGTCGATTTCCTCGCCAAGACCGGCGAGGACGCCGCCGTGAAGCGAGTGGTCGAGCTGTGGGGGCGCACGCTGGACGCCATCGAGCAGCAGGATCTGTCCCTTGTCGACCGGGAGATCGACTGGGCGACGAAGTTCCAGCTGATCGAGCGCTACCGCGCCAAGCACGGCCTGCCGCTCTCCTCGCCGCGCGTCGCGCAACTCGACCTGGCCTACCACGACATCTCCCGCGGCCGCGGGCTCTACTACCTGCTCCAGTCGCGCGGCGCGGTCGAACGGGTGGTCTCCGACCTGGCCATCTTCGAGGCGAAGAGCGTCCCGCCGCAGACCACGCGCGCGAAGTTGCGCGGCGATTTCATCCGTCGTGCACAGGAGCGGCGACGCGATTTCACCGTCGACTGGGTGCATCTGAAACTCAACGACCAGGCCCAGCGCACCGTGCTCTGCAAGGACCCATACCGCAGCGTGGACGAGCGCGTGGAGAAGCTGATCGCGTCGATGTAAGCGGGTCGCACGATCTGCAAGGATCGAACACATGAGCAGCCGTGGCACCGCTTCGCGCGGCGCCACGCGCGGGGGGCGCGGGGGCATTAGTTTCGAGGACATGGCCGCCCGGCGCGCAGAGCGACTCGTCAATCTGGTGATCTGCCTGCTGTCGACGCGCCAGTTCCTGACCGCCGAACGCATCCGCGACGCGGTACCCGGCTACGAGGGCGCGGACGGCTCCAAGGCGACCGACGAAGCGTTCAAGCGCATGTTCGAGCGGGACAAGGCAGAGCTTCGCGAGCTGGGCATCCCGCTCGAGACCGGTCGCAACAGCAGCTTCGACGCGGAGGACGGCTATCGCATTCGGCGCGGCGCGTACGAACTGCCGCCCATCGAGTTCGACGCCGCCGAGGCGGCAGCGGTGGGGCTCGCGGCGCGGCTGTGGCAGTCCGCGACGCTGGGCCAGGCCGCGCGCTCCGCGCTGATCAAGCTGCGCGCCGCGGGCACCGAGGTCATCTCCACCGACGCCCCCGGCGCGATCGCGGTGCTCGATGCCAGCGACCCGAGCCTCCCGGTGCTGCTCGACGCCGCGCGCACGGCCACCGTGGTGCGCTTCGACTACCTGAAGTCCGGCGCCGACGCGCCCGAGACGCGCACCCTCGAGCCGTGGGGCGTGCTCTCCTGGCGGCGTCGCTGGTACGTCGCCGGGTTCGACCGCGACCGCGGCGAGCCGCGCAGCTTCCGGCTCTCGCGGCTCGTCGGCCCGGTCGAGACCGTCGGCAGGCCGGGCGCGTTCGAGCGGCCGGAGAAGGTCGATCTCGTCGACATGGTCGCCGGCCGGGGGCCGGGCGACGAACGGCTCGCGCTGGTGCGGGTGCAGGGTTCGGGGGCCGGCCAGCTGCGCCGCATCGCGCAGTCCGAGGTCGACGGCGTGCTGACCATCAGCTTCGCCGACACGCAGTGGCTGGCCCGGATCATCGCGAGCGCCGGCTCGCATGCGCAGGCCGTCGAGCCGCCGGATCTCGTCGGCGCCGTGGTGGATCGGTTGCGGGCTTCGGCAGGGCAGAGCTGATGGCCGTCACGTCGAACGAGGAGCGGCTGCCGCGGCTGCTCGCGCTCGTCCCGTACCTGCAGGCCCGTCCCGGCATCGAGGTGGAGCGTGCCGCGGCGGATTTCGGGGTCACCGAGGCGCAACTGCGCAAGGACCTCACGCTGCTCTGGATGTGCGGGCTGCCCGGGCACGGCCCCGGCGACCTGATCGATCTCTCCTTCGAGGGCGACACGGTGTCGGTGATCTTCGATGCCGGCATGTCCCGGCCGTTGCGATTGACCGCTGAGGAAGCGCTCGCCCTAGTAGTCGCGTTGCGCACGTTGGCCGAGACGCCGGGACTCGTCGACTCGGACGCGGTGCAGCGTGCCCTCGCCAAGGTGGAGGCCGCCGCGGGCGGCGCGGTGGACGACTCCACGGTTACTGTCGCGCTCGACTACACACAGCGGCTGCTGCCCGTGCTGCGCCGGGCGCTGGACGAGCGACGCGCGCTGCGGCTGCGGTACTACAGCGCGTCCCGCGACGAGACCGGCGAGCGGACCATCGATCCGGTGCGCCTGTTCGAAGCCGACGGGCGGACCTATCTCGAGGCATGGTGCCGGCAGGCCGAGGGCATGCGGGTCTTCCGGCTGGATCGAATGGAGGATCTCGCGCTGCTCGACGAGCAGGCGGCGGTGCCCGAGGACGTGCAGTTGCGCGACCTCTCCGAGGGCGTCTACCAACCGGCGGCCGAGCACCTGCTGGTCGAGCTGCGCCTGGGTCGGGCGTATGCCTGGGTGGCCGACTACTACGCCGCCGAGGAGATCGCCGAGGACGGCGACCAGCTCCGGCTCAGCCTGCGGGTGGCCGATCCGGGTTGGGTGCGGGCGCTCGTGCTCGGCTCGGCCGGCCAGGCCGAGGTGCTGGCGCCGGAGTGGCTGGCCGACGACATCCGCAACGAGGCCGCGCGGGCCCTCGCCGCGTACGCGGCGAAGTAGGCTGCAGCAGTGATGTGGGTGCCGATCGCTGCGTGGGGGGCTGCCGTGCTGATCGCCCTCGTCGTGCTCGGCTTCTGCGCGTACGAGATCGCCTGGAAGGCGAACCGGCTGCGGCGTGACCTCCGCGAGATGCAGACCCTCGCCGACGAGCTGGACGAGCTGCGCGCTCAGCTCGCCGCGACCCAACGACGCATTGCCGCCACCGGCACGCGGTGAGCCGTGAAGCTCCGTCGGAGATCGAGGAACCCCGAGGGCCGGATGCCGGTCCTCGACCACCTGCGCGAGCTGCGCAGGCGCGTCATCATCATGCTGATCATCGTGGCCGTCGGCGCGGTGGCCGGCTGGTTGCTCTACGGCCACGTCCTCGACATCCTGCGCCACCCGTATTGCTCGGTGCCGGCGAAGTACCGGTTCCAGGCGGCGGGCGACACGCAGTGTCAGTTGATCTACCACGGCGTGCTCGACGGTTTCACCACGCGGCTGAAGGTCTCGATGATTGCCGGCGCGGTGCTGACCGGCCCGCTGTGGCTGTATCAGATCTGGGCGTTCGTCACGCCCGGGCTGCGTAAGAACGAGCGCAAGTACACGCTGGTCTTCATCTTCACCTCGACGGTGTTGTTCGCCTGCGGCATGTCGCTCGCCTACGTCGTGCTTTCCAAGGGGCTGCGCTTCGTCCTCCAGCAGGCCGGGTACGGCACGGCGGCGCTGCTGACGCTCAACGACTACATATCGTTCGTCACGCTGATGCTCGTTGTGTTCGGCGCCGCCTTCGAACTTCCGCTGCTGATCGTGCTGGCGAACTTCGCCGGCGTCCTCCCGTCACGGCTGCTGCGCCGCTCACGCCGCATCGCGATCTTCCTGATCTTCCTGTTCTGCGCGATCGCCACGCCGACCACCGACCCGTTCACGATGTGCGCGATGGCGGTGCCGATGGTGCTGCTGTTCGAGGTCGCCGTCCAGATCGCGATCGTGCACGACAAGCGCAAGGCGCGTCGCGAGGCCGAGGAGCGGGCGCGGCCGCACCTCGAGGACAACGTGCCGTCCGACGTGGACGCCGTCCCGACCAGCCTGGACTGGAGCGACTCCACCTAACCGCGTCTCCCTCCACGGCGGGTACCTACGCTGTAGGTATGTCCTCGCCGAGTGAGCGGTTTGCCGCTGCGCGGCGGCGGGTGGCCAGTCCCGTCCTCACCGACTTCCGGGGCGGCTACTCCTTCGAGCTCGATCCGTTCCAGGACGAGGCGTGTACCGCGCTCGAGGACGGTTACTCGGTGCTCGTGTGCGCGCCCACCGGCGCCGGCAAGACGGTGGTCGGCGAGTTCGCCGTACACCTGGCGCTGGCGGCCGGCCAGAAATGCTTCTACACGACGCCGATCAAGGCACTGTCCAACCAGAAGTACAACGACCTGGCCGCCCGCTACGGCGCGCACCGGGTCGGCCTGCTGACCGGGGACACCGCGATCAACGCGGACGCGCCGGTCATCGTGATGACCACCGAAGTGCTGCGCAACATGCTCTACGTCGGCAGCACATCGCTGACCGGACTCGGCTACGTCGTGATGGACGAGGTCCACTATCTCGGCGACCGCTTCCGGGGCGCCGTCTGGGAGGAGGTGATCATCCACCTGCCTGCGGCGATCCGGCTGGTCGCGCTGTCGGCCACCGTGTCGAACGCCGAGGAGTTTGGCGAGTGGCTGGTCACGGTGCGCGGCGAGACGAAGGTGATCGTGCACGAGGAGCGGCCGGTGCCGCTGTGGCAGCACGTGCTGGTCGGCGCCCGGATGTTCGACCTGTTCGTCGCGGACGGCGTGACGCTGGACGCCGGGTTGCTCCGCTACGTCGCCGAACGAGCCAACCGGATCGAGCCGGCACCGGTGCGGCGCCGCGGCCCGCGCCCGGGCCGCGGGTGGCGTCCACCGCACCGCCCGGACGTGATCGCGCGCCTGGACAGTGAGGGCCTGCTGCCCGCGATCACCTTCATCTTCAGCCGGGCCGGGTGCGACGCGGCGGTCCGGCAGTGTGTGTACGCGGGCATGTGGCTCACCACCGAGGACGAGCGCGACGAGATCGACGCGCTGGTCGACGAGCTGACCGCGAACATCGCGCCCGAAGACCTCGACGTGCTCGGCTACTGGGACTGGCGCGATGCGCTGCGGCGGGGCGTCGCGGCGCATCACGCCGGGCTCATTCCGGCGTTCAAGCAGACCGTCGAGGAACTGTTCGTCCGTGGTCTCGTTCGTGCCGTGTTCGCCACCGAGACGCTGGCACTCGGGATCAACATGCCGGCGCGCACCGTCGTGCTCGAACGGCTGACGAAGTACAACGGCGAGGCGCACGTCGACATCACGCCGGGGGAGTACACGCAGCTCACCGGCCGGGCCGGCCGGCGCGGCATCGACGTCGAGGGGCATGCCGTCGTCATCTGGACGCCGGACGCCGATCCGCAGCGCGTCGCCGGGCTCGCGTCCACCCGGACGTATCCGCTGCGCTCGTCGTTTCGGCCCTCGTACAACATGGCCGTCAATCTCGTCGATCAGATGGGGCGACCCGCGGCCCGGGAGCTGCTCGAATCCTCCTTCGCGCAGTTCCAGGCCGACCGGGCGGTCGCCGGACTGGTCAAGCAGATCCGACGCAACGAGCAGACGCTCGACGAATACGCCGCGCAATTGCGCTGCGACCTCGGCGACTTCGACGAGTACCTGCAGCTGCGCCGGCAGTTGAGCGAGCGGGAGGCCAACCTAGCGCGGGATCGGGCGCGGAACCGGCGCGGCGCAGTGGCGGCGTCGCTGGAGTCGCTGCGTCGCGGAGACGTCATCCGCGTGCCGCGCGGGCGACGCGCGGGTCTGGCAGTCGTGCTCGATGCGGGTCTCGATCCACGGGACGACCCCCGTCCGCTCGTCGTCACCGAGTCGCGGTGGTCGGGCCGGCTCTCGCTGGTCGACTTCACCGACGCAGTGGATGTGCTCGGCACCGTGACCGTGCCGAAGCACGTGAACCACCGCTCGGCGCAGGAGCGCCGCGACCTCGTGTCCCGCATCCGCGCACTCGAGATACCCCCGCCGACGCCGGCGCCGCGCAAGGCCGATATGGGCGAGGACGCCGAGGTGCTCCGGCTGCGCCGGGCGCTGCGCGCCCACCCGTGTCATCAGTGCCCGGACCGCGAGCAGCACGCCCGCTGGGGCGAGCGGCACGCCAGGCTGACCCGCGAGAACGACGGGCTGCGGCGTCGCATCGAGGGACGCACCGGCTCGCTCGGCCGCACCTTCGACAGGATCTGCCGGCTGCTCGAGCTGCGCGGGTATCTGCACGGGGACGAGACGACGCCGGCCGGCCGTGAGCTGGCGCGCATCTGGTCGGAGTCGGATCTGCTCGTCACCGAGTGCCTGCGCAGCGGTGTGTGGGACGGGTTGGAACCGGCCGAGCTCGCCGGCGTCGTCTCGACCCTCGTGTACGAGCCGCGCCGAGACGAAACCGTGGCGGAGGCGATGCCGACGTCCGCCGTGCGCGACGCGCTGGCGGCGACGGTGCGCATCTGGTCGGCGATCGCCGACCAGGAGGCCGACCTCGGGTTGCCGCGCAGCCGTGAGCCGCAACTCGGCTTCGTCTGGGCGAGCTACCGCTGGGCGCGCCACGAACGCCTCGACCGGATCCTCGTCGCCGCGTTCGAGCGGGGTTACGAGCTCTCCGCGGGTGACTTCATCCGCTGGTGCAAGCAGGTGCTCGACCTGCTGGATCAGATCGCGGCCGCGGCCGGTACCGCGGACGCCGCGGTGGCGAGCACCGCACGGGCGGCACTCGCAGCCGTGCGCCGCGGCGTCGTCGCGCAGAGCATGGAGGCCTAAGAGTTCGGTGGGTGTGGGCTTAGTAGCGTTCTGCGGGAAAGGCAGTAGCGTGTTCTGCGCTGTGGGGCAAGCCCTGCAGCGGGAGGGCGCACTGTCGCTCCCGGACAGACGACAGATGAGGTGCTATGCATGACTGAATCCGGCAACTCCGGGGAACACGGCGGGCAGCAGCCGCCGCCACCCCCGCAGCAGCCTTGGCCGCCGGCCCAGCCGCCGTCCAGCACGGAGGATGCCGAGCAGCCACCCACGGCCGGCCAGCCGCAGCAACCCGCCGCGAGCCAGCCGGAGCAACCCGCCGCGAGCCAGCCGGAGTCGCCAGAGCAGCCGACGGGCGGCGGCGAGTCTGCGCAGGGCGCGCAGCCGGGCTACTCGCCGCCGTCGCCCGGCTACGGCCGGCCGTCCCAGCCCTTCGGCCCGCCGTCGGGCTACGGTGCGCCGGCCGCCGGCCCGGACGACGGCGACTCGAGCACGCAGGTGATGCCGAGCGCAGCCGCTGGGGCGTCCGCGCCGTCGCCGTCCGCGGATCAGCCGACGACGACCTTCCGCCCGCCTGCCGGATTCGGGCAGCAGCCGTTCGGTCAGGCAGCGCCGAACCAGCCGGGCTACGGGCAGCCGCCCTACCAGCAACAGGGCTACCCGCAGCAGCCACCGGCCGAGCCGCAGGGTTACGCGCAGCAGCCACCGGCGGAGCAGCAGCAGGGTTACGGGCAACAGCCGTCGGCCGAGCAGTACCAGTCGACGCAGGCGTTCGGCGGTGGCTTTGGTCAGGAGCAGCAGTACGGCCAGGAGCAGCAGTACGGTCAGCAGCCCAGCGGCTACGGCCAGCCGAGCTACGGCCAGTCCCCTTACGGCCAGTCCGGTTACGGCCAGTCCGGTTACGGTGCGCCGTCCGGCTACGGGCAGCCGCCCGGCTATCCGCCGCAGCAGGGCTACGGCATCCCGTCGTATGGTCAGCCGGCCCCTGAGGCGAAGAAGAGCAAGAAGGGCTTGCTCGTCTCGCTGGTGGCCGTGGTCGGAATCGTGCTCGCCCTGGCGGTCGTCAGCCTGATCGCCAAGGTGCCCTCGGCCTGGTATCCGAAGAAGCTGAGCCACACGGCGGTGGAGAAGTACATCACCAACAACCTGAACGCCTCGAACGTGCAATGCAACGGCGGCAGCGACTTCACCATGAAGGAGAACGGCGCCACGTTCCGGTGCACCGCGGCGGGCGGCAAGACGTTCACCGTCGAGATCCAGGACAAGAACGACGGGAAGTACCTCGTTCGCTGACGCGGCGAGCGGTCAACCGATCGCGGTGCTGATCGCCTTCCGCATCCGGCTGACGGAGTTCTCCACCCCGAGCTCGCCGGCCAGCTCGTCAAGTCGAGCGGCGTCGCGCGGCTCGACATAGAGCGCGTCGTCGATGACGTCGAGCGGGACGTCCACCCTGCCGCGCACCGCTCCGGGGGCGAGCGCGAGGTAGTCGGCGGCTGCCCGCACCTTGCCCGCGGCGCCGGCCGGGAATCCGTCATCGCCGGCCAGCGCGGCTTCGCGGATCTCTTCGATAGAGCCGAACCTGCTGACCAGGGCCGCAGCCGTCTTCTCTCCGACGCCGGAAACGCCCGGCAGGCCGTCGCTGGGATCACCGCGCAGGACCGCGAAGTCGGCGTAGTGCTCCGCGGGGACGCTGTACCGCGCGAGCACCTCCGCCGGGCCCATCGCCTCGAGCTTGGCGATCCCCTTGCCGGTGTAAAGCACCGTCACCCGATCGGTCGCGAGCGCGAGCAGGTCGCGGTCACTACTGACGATCTCGACCGGGTCGCGGTCGCGGTGCGCGAGGGTCGCGATGACGTCGTCCGCCTCGAAGCCGTCCGCGCCGGCACACGCGAGCCCGAATGCGCCCAGCACCTCGAGCAGCGGCGGGATCTGCGCGGCCAGTGCCGGCGGGATCTCCTCGCTGCCGTCCCTCTTCATCCGGTGCGCCTTGTAGGACGGGACGAGCTCGACCCGGAACGCCGGCCGCCAATCGAGGTCGAGGCAGGCCACCCAGCGTCGCGACCGACGCCGCTCGATCAGCGCGGCCGCCATGTCGAGAAAGCCGCGGATCGCGTTCACGGGCTGCCCGTCCGGCGCCGTAACGGACTCGGGAACGGCGTAGAACGCGCGGAAGTAGAGGTTGGCCGCGTCGACCAGCATCAAACTCATGAGCAGCCGGTGCTGCCGCGTACAACGAGTTCGGTGGGCAGTACGACGTCGGGATCGCCGGCCGTGTCGTCGGCGTCCTGGGCGATCACCGCGAGCAGCCGGGTGGTGATGTCGAGCGCCTCCTCGACCACCGGCTGCTTGATCGTGGAGAGATCCATCAGCTCGGACAGCGGCTGGTCGTCGAAGCCGATCACGGCGACGTCCTCGGGCACGCGCAGTCCGGCGTCGCGGATCTCGCGCAGCGCGCCGTAGGCCATCTCGTCGCTCTCGGCGAAGAACGCGGTCGGACGGTCGGGCAGCGCGAGCAGGTGGCGGGTGGCCTCGCGGCCGCCTTCGACGGTGAAGTAGCCGAGGTATTCCAGATCCGCGTCGGGCTCGATGCCGACGGCCTGCAGCGCGTCGCGGTAGCCGTCCCGGCGGTGCAGCGGCGGGGTGAACGCCATCGGGTCGTCGGTGTCGCCGCCGATCAGCGCGATGCGCCGGTGCCCGAGCGAAACCAGGTGGTCGACGGCCGTCCGCGCCGAAGCGACGTCGTCGATGCGTGAGGAAAGGAACCCGCCGCGTTTGAGGCCAAGCAGCCCGACCGGGCGCTTGAGCTCGGTCAGCGCGTCGAACTCGGCGTCGTCGAGGACGAGGCTGGCGACCAGCACCCCGTCCACGCGTTTGCGCATGGGCATGACCTCGAAGAACCGGCCGCGACCCTCGGCATCGCCCAGGTTGTAGAGCAGCAGGTCGAAGCGGGCGTGCCGCAGCGCGGTCTCGACGGTCGAGATCACCTCGGCGAAGAACCAGCGGTTGACGAACGGAACGACGAGTCCGATCGTCGTCGTGCGCCCGCTCGCCAGCCGCGCGGCGAACGGGGAGGCGACGTAATTGAGTTCGGTCGCGGCTGCGAGTACGCGATCGCGAGTGCTCGAGGCCACATCGGGCAAGCCGCGCAGCGCCCGTGAAACGGTCGCGATGGAGACGCCGGCCTGACGCGCGACGTCCTCGATGCTCGCGACCATGAGAGCTCCCTGGGTTCGGAGTTCCGTAAACGTTACCGCCCGGTCATGTCGGGCGGATTTCCCCCTCGCCGCGATCAGTTGTGCCAAGCCGTCGGCCGGCACTGGCAGACTTCGCGTGTGCCGACGCTGTACCGCAACTGCCGGGTGGCCGACCGCGCGGACACCGCGTTCGCCGTCGACGCCGGCCGCATCGTGTGGCTCGGCTCCGCTGCGCAGGCTGACGAGTACGCCAGTGCGACCGTGGTCGACCTCGACGGAGCGTTCGTCACCCCCGCGTTCGTGGACGCGCACGTGCACGCGACCGCCACCGGTTTGGCGCTGACCGGCCTCGACCTGCGCGGCGCACGTTCGCTGGCCGAGGCGCTGGCGGCGGTCGAGGCTGCGGCTCGCGCGGCGGGCGGTCGGCCGCTGCTCGGCGGCGGATGGGACGAGACCGACTGGCCGGAGCGCCGCGCACCGACGGCGGCCGAGCTCGACCGGGCTTCGTACGGCGGCGCCGTGTATCTCGCGCGCATCGACGTGCACTCTGCCCTCGCCTCCTCCGCGCTGCTCGCTGCCGTGCCGCGGGTGCGGGAGCTCGCGGGGTTCGACGCCGGTGGCCGGCTGCGCGGCCCGGCCCACGACGCGGTGCGCAGCGCGGCGTTCGCGGCGGTGACCGCCCGACAGCGGCGAGAGGCGCAGCGCGCGGCACTGCACCACGCGGCCGAACTCGGGATCGCGTGCGTGCACGAGATGGCCGGTCCGGTGATCTCGAGCGCCGACGACCTGAGCGAGCTGCTCGCGCTGTCCCGCGCCGAACCGATGCCCGAGGTGATCGGGTATTGGGCGGAGCTGCTCGGCATCGAGACCGCGCGCGAGCTGGGTGCGATCGGGGCGGCCGGAGATCTGTTCTGTGACGGCGCGCTCGGCTCGCACACCGCGGCGCTCGCCGAGCCGTACACCGACCGGCCGGACACCTGCGGGCAGCTGCGGTTCGGCACCGCCGAGGTTGCCGAGCACATCGCGCGCTGTGCCGAGGCGGGTCTGCAGGCCGGCTTCCACGCGATCGGCGACGCCGCTGTCGATCAGGTGCTCGACGCGGTCGAGATCGCCACTGAACGGCTGGGGCGGCCGGTCGGGGTCGGGCACCGGATCGAGCACGCCGAATTCGTACGTGATCCACACCGGCTGGCCCGCTCGGGGCTGCTCGCCTCGATGCAGCCGTGCTTCGACGCGCTGTGGGGCGGCGCCGACGGGATGTACGCGCAGCGGCTGGGCGTCGAGCGCGCTCGCGCGCTGAACCGGTTCGCCGAGCTGGCCGCGGCCGGGGTTCCGCTCGCGTTCGGGTCGGACGCACCGGTGACGGAATTGGGGCCGTGGGCGGCAGTGCGCGCCGCTGCACACCCATCGGATCCCACGGCGGCCGTCGACGCGCGCGCGGCCTTCGCGGCGCACACGCTCGGCGGCTGGCGCGCGGCCCGTCGCGACGGCGCGGGAGTGCTCGCGCCGGGCGCGCCGGCAACTTTCGCAGTGTGGCGGGCCGCGACAGACGACCTGTTCGACCTCGCGCCGGAGCGCGAGTTGCCGACGTGTCTGGCGACCGTCCGCGACGGGCAACCGATCTTCGACTCGGGCGTTCTCAGCTAGAGGTGGGGCGCCGACGAAGTCGGCTCCGCTATTGGGCGGCGGACGTGGGCGATACTGGTTCGATGCGCCCGCGCTCCGAGCCCGCGTTTCCCACCCGGTGGGCTGCGCTCGTCGCGGTGGGCGGTGGGCTCGCCGGCGTGCTCGCCTTCCCGCGGTTCGGGCTGTGGCCGTTCGCGTTCGTCAGCGTCGCCGCGCTCTCGATCGCGGTCGACGGGCGGCGCATCCGCACCGGCGCGTGGCTCGGCTACTTGTACGGGCTGGCGTTCCTGCTTCCGCTGCTGCATTGGACCGGCATCTACGTCGGCGCGGCGCCATGGCTGATCCTGTGTTTCGCCTTCGCGGCGTTCTATGCGCTGCTCGGCGCCGGCCTGCCCGTGCTCGCCCGGCTGCCCGGCGCACCCTTCTGGATCGGCACCGCCTGGGTGTTGCAGGAACTGCTGCGCGACCGGCTGCCGTTCGGCGGCTTCCCGTGGGGCCGGCTGGCGTTCAGCCAGGCGGAGTCGCCGCTGCGTTGGTTCGCGGCGCTCGGCGGCGCGCCACTGGTCACGTTCGTCGTCGCCGTGGCCGGGGCCGGGTTGGCGAGCGCGGCCGGCGCCGTTTGGCCGCTGCGGGTGCGCGCTCTGCTGGTGGGCGGCGGCGTCCTGCTGCTCGTGCCGGTGCTCGGTCTCGTCCTCTCCTGGCCCCTCGATCCCGGGCCGGACAGCAACGGACGGACGCTCACGGTCGCCGTCATCCAGGGCGGGCTGCCCGACAAGGGCCTGGAGTTCGAGAGCCGGGCCGAGCAGGTCCTCGACAACCACGTGCGGCAAACCCTGCGGCTGGCCGGCGAGGTCGACGCCGGCACGGTGCCGCGGCCTGACCTCGTCCTCTGGCCGGAGAACGCATCCGACGTCGACCCGACCCGCAATCGCGGCGCCTACGACAAGATCGACCACGCCGTCAAGGCGGTCGGCGTGCCGGTGCTGGTCGGCGCGATCTTGCAGGGCCCGGGGCCGGGCCACCGGCGCAACGTCGGGATCCTGTGGTCGCCGACGCGCGGGCCGATCGCGACCTACACCAAGCGGCATCCGGTGCCGTTCGGCGAGTACATCCCGCTCCGCGGGCTCGCCGAGCGGGTGAGCTCGTACGCGAAGACCGTGACGGACATGGTCGGCGGGCACGGCAACGGCTTGCTGCGCGGCGGGCCGGTCCCGATCGGTGACGTCATCTGCTTCGAGGTCGCCTACGACGGGCTGGTGCGCTCATCCATCGCGGCCGGGGCGCAGCTACTCGTGGTGCAGACCAACAACGCGACGTTCGGGCACACCGCGGAGACCTATCAGCAGCTGGCGATGGGGCAGCTGCGTGCGGTCGAGACGGGCCGGACGGTCGTGCAGGCCGCCACGACCGGCAAGTCCGCGATCATCGGCCCCGACGGCACGATCCGCGACGAGTCGGGCGCGCTGTTCACCAGCGACATCCTCGTCGACACGGTGCCGGTACGGACCGTGAAGACGGTCGCGGTCCGACTCGGCGCGATTCCCGAGTACGTGCTCGCGGCGCTGGCCGTGCTGGGCTTCGCCGCGGTGCTCGTCGACGACCGGCGCAACCGCCGGACCGAGCCCGAGCCCGGCCCGGCACCGGCCCCATCCGCTCAGGAGATGATCGAGGCATGAGCGAACCCAGCGGCGTGCTGGTGATCATCCCGACCTACGACGAGCGGGAGAACATCGAGCAGATCATCGACCGGGTCGTCACCGCCGTCCCGCAGGCGCACGTGCTCGTGGTCGACGACGGCAGCCCGGACGGCACAGGCAAGCTGGCCGATGCGATGGCCGAGGAGGATCTCCGCGTCCACGTGCTGCACCGGGCTGCCAAGGCCGGGCTCGGCGCTGCCTACGTCGCGGGATTCGACTGGGGTCTCGACAACGGCTACGACGTCCTCATCGAGATGGACGCGGACGGTTCGCATGCGCCGGAGCAGTTGCATCGGCTGCTCGCCGCGCTCGAACACGCGGACGTCGTGCTCGGTTCCCGGTACGTGCCGGGCGGTGCGGTCGTGAACTGGCCGCGCCGCCGCGAGGTGCTCTCCCGCAGCGGCAACCTGTACGTGCGGCTGGCCCTGGGGCTCAGCTTGCGGGACGCGACCGGCGGCTATCGCGCGTTCCGCCGACCGGTGCTCGCGCGGATCGACTACGCACATGTCGCGTCGCAGGGTTACTGCTTCCAGGTCGACCTGGTCCGCCGCGCGGTCGACGCCGGATTCCGGGTCGTCGAGGTGCCGATCACCTTCGCCGAGCGCGAGCGCGGCGAGTCGAAGATGAGTGGGGCGATCGTCCGCGAGGCGTTCGTCCGGGTCGGCCAGTGGGGGATGGCCAAGCGCGGCGGGCAGGTGCGGGCCGCGCTCCGTCGCCCCTAACCCAGCAGTTGTCCGCCCTACGTGACGCTGGGACGCCGCGAAGGGCGGACAAGTCGC
This sequence comes from Jatrophihabitans sp., assembly GCA_035642535.1. Taxonomy (GTDB): domain Bacteria; phylum Actinomycetota; class Actinomycetes; order Mycobacteriales; family Jatrophihabitantaceae; genus Jatrophihabitans. Next base: position 29,640 of record DASQSE010000132.1, read on the forward strand.
GGAATTGGGCGAAAAACGACGCCGCCCGGTTGTTCCGGACGGCGTCGCTTGGATCTACTGGGTCAGGCGGACTTGGCACCGCGCCGGGCGCGGAGCACGTCGAGCCGCTCGGCCAGCACCTCTTCGAGGTCGGCGATGGTGCGGCGCTCCATGAGCATGTCCCAGTGCGTGCGCGGCGCCTTCGTCTTCTTGGTCTCCGGCTCGGGGCCGTCGATGAGTTGCGCGACCGAACCGTCGAGGCGGCACTCCCAGGTGGTGGGGATTTCCGCGTCCTCGGAGAAGGGGACGCTGAACTCGTGCCCGCGTGGGCAGCGATATGCGGCAACGTTTCGCGGCGCCGGCTCGGCGCCGTACTCGGTTTCGTAGCTGATCGCGCCCAGCCGACTGCCCCGCAGCGTGCGATCTGCCATAGTGGGCACCTCCCGGACGTCTGGATGTGAACAGGATGTTATGAGGGCAACGAACGAGCCCATTCAATGATTCCCCATATCGTCCGGACGCTCACGCCCTAAAGCCCGTTCGGCTCAGTTCGATGCCAGTCCGCGATGGAAAGGGAGCAGATGAAGTTGGACCCGCGGCGCGTCCCGCTGCCCGCTGCCGAGTCGATGGCCCTGCAGATCTCGGCGGGCCGCACCGGCTTCGCGCTCGCGATGATGGCGGCTCCCACGGCGTCCCTGCGGGCCCTCGGCGCCGACTCCGCGACCGCGCAGCGGGTCACCTGGGTCACGCGGATGTTGGCCGTCCGCGACGGCGCGCTCGGCGTGGGTGGATTCGTCGCCGCCCGGCGCGGCGGATCCGCCGCCCCATGGTTGGTCGCCGGCGCGGTGTCCGACGCGGTCGACGCGATGGTCATCGGGCGCGCGCTCGACCAGGGCCGGGTCAAGGGGATCGTGCCCGCCGCCGTCGTACCGCTCGCCGCCCTCACAGCGGCGGTCGGCGCCCTGACGGCGCTGCGTACCCGCCGCCCCTAACCACCCTCAGGTACGCGCCGGCCACTGGCCGCGCGCGGCGAGCAGATCGCGGAGCACGTCCGCGCGGTCGGTCATGATGCCGTCGACGCCCATATCGAGCAGTCGGGTCATCTCGGCCACCTCATTGACGGTCCAGACGTGGACGGGCGCTCCGATGGCATGCGCGGCCGCGATGTAGCGGGCGTCGGTGAAGATCCGCGCGCCGACGCGGGCCGGCACCTGGGCGCAGCACCTGGACAGGATGACGCCGGGGGAGCGCCTCGGCAGCTTCAGCCGCAGCGCCGCACGCGGTCCCAACGAGGTGCACAGCCGCGGGCCGAGGGCCTGCCGGACGGCCTCGATCCGTCCGGTCGAGAAGGCGCCGACGCACACCCGCTCGACGCTGCCCGTGTGCCGAATTGCGTCCACGACCGGGCCTACGCCCTGATCCGACTTCACGTCGAGGTTGATGCGTGTGTCCGGCCAGGCGGCAAGCAGGTCGGTCAGCAGCGGAATCGGCTCGCGGCCGCCGATCCGGGCGCGCTGCACCTCGGCCCAGGACAGGTCGGCGACGCGTCCGACCCGGTCGGTCACCCGGTTCAGCCGGGCGTCGTGGAACGCAAGCGCGACGCCATCGGCCGTCACCCGGACGTCGGTCTCGAGGTAGCGGTAGCCGAGCCGTACCGCGCGCTCGAACGCGGCCATCGAGTTCTCCGCGCCGTCCGGCGCGAAGCCGCGATGCGCGAACGCGATCGGTGGCGGCGCGTCGAGAAACCGGGACATCGGCGCGACCGTACCTGATCGCGAAGCCGGTCAGCTCTTGTCGACGTGGGTGATGTACAGCGACCCGTCGGATTCCTTGGTCACCGTCACCGAGACATGAGACTTGCCGTCGATGCTCGTGAACTCGTAGACCGAACCCTGCGATCCGTTCGGCGCATACGGGCCGGAGCTTGCCAGGCTGTCGGTCACGTCCGACGGCACCATGCCCTGGTAGACGCAGCCCTTGGCCAGGTCGGCCTGCCCACCCTCGGCCAAGCCGATGTAGGCGTAGGCCACGGTTTGCGGATCGGACACGTAACTGCACGGGTTACCGGGATTCCCGCCACCGGTCGGTAGACCGGTGGGCAGGTCGGTCGGCGCTTGGGACGGGAAGGTCGGGACGCTGGTTGGGCCGCTACCGCTCGCCCCGCCGGACAGATTCGGACAGGCCTTCCAGTCGCCGCCCTCTTTGACGACGGGGAAGGTTGCGGGGACCGGGGTGCGGATCCGGTCGGTGGTCAAGCTCACCCGCACGACCGCGTGCGAGCCCTGCTCGCTGACCGACTTGATCTCGTAGGACCTGATCTTGCCGGCGCTTGCCAGCTGCCGCAGCGCGGGACTGTTCGCGTCGCGTGCGCAGAGCGCATCTCGGGCGGCGCTGAAATCGGCGGTCTTGCCTGCGTCGAGCAGCTTGCTGACCGCGTCTCTCGGCGTATTCGCGCTCGCGCTGTTCCCGGCGAAGAGGAAGTAGCCACCCACGCCCAGTGCTGCGAGCACAACGACGATCACGCTAATGATCAGACCGCGCCGGCGGCCGCCACCGCCGCCGCCGGTGCCCGGTGCCGGGTAGCCGGGGTACTGCGGTGGCCCGCCCTCGGCCCCGAACTGCGGCACGGTCGGCTGCCCGTACGGCTGCCCGTACGGCTGGGTCGGGTACTGCTGCTGCCCGTACGGCTCGGTGGGGTACTGCTGCTGCCCGTACTCGGGCTGGCCGGGCGGTTGTTGGTAGGGAGGCTGCTGGCCATAGCCGGGTTGCTGCCCGTAGCCGGGCTGTTGGCTGTAGTTCGGATCCTGCCCGAACGACGAGCCGGTCGGATCGGGGTACCCCTGATCGCTCATCGGAAAGCATTCCTCCCAGTGGATGCAAGCGCGAACCATCGTTCGGCGACGAAGGAGAGCCGTCAAGGGCAGGCTGATACGCGGTCGTGCACAAAGTCCCAACGCCTGCCGCTTGGGGCACGCTAGATCATGTCAGAGCGTCACGTAGCAGTTTTCCGGTGGCGTTTCTGGGCAAATCGTGCACGAACTCCACGTCGCGAGGGACCTTGTGCCGGGCCAGGTTGCCGCGCACGTGCGCCCGCACCGCGTCCACGTCCAGGTCGGCATCGGATGCGCGTACGACGAACGCCTTGAGCCGTTGGCCGAATTCGTCGTCGGGCACGCCGACCACCGCGGCATCGGCGATACCGGGATGCTCGATGAGCAGGTGCTCCACCTCCGCGGGGAACACGTTCTCGCCGCCGGATACGATCATGTCGTCGTCGCGGCCGTCGATGAAGAGCAATCCGTCGGCGTCGAAGTGGCCGACGTCGCCGGAGGTGAGCAGCCCGTCGATCTCCTCCTTGCTGCCGCCGCCCGTGTAGCCGGTGAACCGGAGCCCGCTGCCGACGAACACCCGGCCGATCGTGTCCGGCGCGCACACCCGCCGGTCGTCCTCGTCGTAGAGGCGAACCGTGCACCCGACCGGCGCTCGACCCACCGTCCCGGGCGCTTGCTTCCAGTCCTGCGGCGTCGCAACGGTCGCGACGGCTACCTCCGTCGAGCCGTACAGGTTGTAGATGACGTCGCCGAACAGCTCCGTCGCGCGGTTGCCGACGTCCGGTGCCAATGCCGAGCCGGCGCAGAAGAGGATGCGCAGCGCGGACGTGTCGAACTCGCGGATGTCCGCCTCGTCGACAGCGAGGATGCGTTGCAGCATCGTCGGCACGACGACCAGCTCCTCGACCCGGTATTTCGCGAGCATTTCGAGAGTGGCGCGCGGTTCGAAGCGTCGGCGCATCAGTGTGGTCGAGCCCAGCGTGAGCGCCAACAGGAACTGCGACAGCCCGGTGGCGTGGAACAGCGGTGCGCCGAAAAGGATTCGTTCGCCCGGCCGCATCGGGATGCGGTCGAGGAACTGCGCGGCGGCGAACGGCGAGCCGACGTGCCGCGGTGCGCCCTTCGGAGTGCCGGTCGTGCCGCTGGTCAGCAGGACGAGCCCGCCCGGCGACTTCGGCCGCGGCGGCGGCGCGTCGCTCGCGCCGGCGATGAGCTGCTCGAGGGTCTCGTGCTCGGCCGCGTCGTCAACCCACGCGAGATAGCGCGGGATCGAGGACGGCACATCGCCCAGGATGTCGGTGAACTCGACGTCGTAGACGAGCGCCGAGACACCCTCGCGCTCGCACACGGCGGCGAACTGCGGCTTCGCGAAGCCGGTGTTCATCAGCAGCAGCTTCGCGCCGGTCTTGCCGCACGCGAACATCGATTCGACCAAGCCGCGGTGGTCGCGGCAGAGCACGGCCACCGTCGACGTTTCGTCGATGCCGCGTTCGCGCCATGCGTTGGCCAACGCGTTGGAGCGGCGGTCGAGCTCGCCGAAGGTGAGCTCGCCGCGCTCGTCGACCAGGCCGAGCATGCCCGGGTCACGGTCGGCGGCGATCCGGATCGTTGCGCCCAGGATCCCGTACCGGCGCAGTGCCAGCAGCGCATGCGCCGAGCGGTCGGGCCGGGTGAGCGGTGCGACGCCGGCCCGAACCAGGACGGCAGCCTCACGAGCGGTCGTGGGCAGCCGGCGGACCTGATCGGCGAGCATGCCGACCTGCTGTCGGCCCGGCAGTCCGGGCAGGTTCAGCATCGCAACACCTCCTAGAGGAAGAGGTCGGTTTGCAGATCGTCCTCGTTGCCGGCACCGAAGCGATAGCTGCTCAAGTCGGTGACGCCGGCCTCGGCGAGCACCTCGTCGTCGATGAAGCTGTTGGCGGTGCACTCGCGGGCCGGACGCGTGAGGATCTCGAAGGCGGCGTCGCCCATGATCTCCGGCCTGCGCGATACCGCGACGGCGGCGTCGCCGCCGAGCAGGTTCTGTACGGCGGCGGTGGCGATGATTGTGCGCGGCCACAGGCAGTTCGCGGCGATGCCCTGCTCTCGTCGCGATTCGGCGACGCCGAGCGTCAGCATCGTCATCGCATACTTGCTCACCGTGTACGGGGCGTGCGCGGCGAGCCATTTGCGGTCCATGTTGAGCGGCGGCGACAGGGTCAGGACGTGCGGATTCGCCGCCTTCGCCAGATGCGGCAGCGCCAGGCTGGTGAGCAGGAACGTGCCGCGCGCGTTGATGTCGAGCATCAGGTCGTAGCGTTTGGTCGGCAGGTCGCCGACGTTGGCGAGGTTGATGGCCGACGCGTTGTTGACGACGATGTCGACGCCGCCGAACCGCTCGACGGTCGCGCTCACCGCGGCAGCAACGGATGCCTCCTCGCGGACGTCGCCGACGATCGGCAGCGCCGTACCGCCGGCGGCCTCGATCTCCGCGGCCGCGGTGTGGATCGTGCCGGGCAGCCGCGGGTCGGGTTCATCGGTCTTGGCGATGATCGCGACGTTCGCGCCGTCGCGCGCGGCGCGCACCGCAATCGCCAGTCCGATGCCGCGGCTGCCGCCGGACATGACGATCGTCTTGCCGGCCAAGGAGGTCACACAGACGTTCCTACCTCAGAGTCGATGCAGCCGCACGGGCAGGCCGTCCTTGGGCCGCGGCAGGGAGACCCAGTCGACCGGCATCCGGTAGCCGGGCGCGACGCTGATCCGATAACGCTGCAGCAACTGGTGCATGGCGGCCTTGACCTCCATGCCGCCGAAGTACATCCCGATGCACTTGTGGACGCCGTTGCCGAACGGCAGGTAGGCGTAGCGGTGCACCTTGTCCTCGCGGCGATGCTCGGCGAACCGCTCCGGATCGAAGCGCTCCGGCTCGGGCCAGAGCTCGGGCATGTGGTGCAGCCCCCAGAGGTGGACGGCGAGGTAGACCCCGGCCGGCACCTCGTGGCCGAGCAACTCGGTGTCGCGATTCGCGCGCCGGGTCAGGCCCGGAACAGGGGTGACGAGCCGCATCGACTCCTTCGTGACGAGATCGAGTGACACCAGGCGATCGAGGTTGCGGTACTCGATCGGAGCGGCACTCACGGCAGCGGACTCCGCTCGGCAGCGCTCCTGCCACTCCGGGTGGCGGGCCAGGTAGTAGGCCATCGTCGTGAGCGTGCTCGTCGAGGTGTCGTGCGCGGCCATGAGCAGGAAGATCATGTGATTGACGATGTCGCCGTCGCTGAACTGCTCGCCATCCTCGGACCGGGCGTGGCACAGCGCGCTCAACAGATCGCTTCCGTCGCCGGCGCGGTGGGCGACGACCCGCGGCCGCAGGTAGCGCTCCAGCACCTGGCGAGCGATAAGGCCGCGCCGCCAGCGGGTGCCGGGGACGGGCAGCCGGACGAACGCGGTGGCGGCGCGGACCGTCGCAGAGAACGCCTGGTTGACGCGCGCCGACTCCGCGCCGATCTCGTCGGCCGTGAACGTTCGCGTCGCGACATCTAGCGTCAACTGCTTGACCGCGGGGTAGAAGCGCAGCGTGCCGGTCGGCCAGCTCGCCAGGCCGGCCGCGAGCGTCTCGTTGATCGGCTCCAGGTACCCGGCCAGCCGGTCCGCCGTGAAGGCCGCCTGCATGATCCGGCGATGCCGATGGTGTTCCTGGCCGTCGAGCAGCATCAGGCCGCGGTCGAAGAACGGGCCGAGGAGCAGCCGCCAGCCGCTGGCGTCGTACACCCGGTCACGGTCCTGCAGCACCGCGCCGCACGCGTCGGGCCCCTCGACGTTGATCCAGGTCTGCCCCACGGCACGCGTCCAGGACACCGGGCCGTACTTCTCGTACCACTCGAGCGTGGCGGCCATCCGGCCGTTGGCGAACCTCAGGCTGTTGCCGATCAGCGGCAACCCCGCGTCGCCCGGCATGGCCTTGGGGAGCGTCATGGTGCCCACCAAGACGACCGTAGTGTGATAACGGACGTTGTCAATATCGTGCCGATACGATTTGCGGCGTGAGTGTGAGTCGGGCCTACCGCGGCGTGCCGGCCGACGAGCGGCGCGCCCAGCGGCGCCGCGCCTTGATCGAGACCGCGCTCGACTGCCTGCGCGTGGACGGGATCGCAGGCGTGAGCGTGCGGTCGGTCTGCGCGAGAGCGAGGCTCACGCCGCGGTACTTCTACGAGAGCTTCGACGACCTCGACCAGTTGCTGGTCGCGTCGGTGGACACAGTGATCGACGAGGTGGCCGAGCGTGCGCTCGCCGCCCTGCGGGCCGCGCCGCCGGAGTTGCCGATGCAGGTGCGGGCCGCGATCGACGCCGGCTACGGCGTGGTGGCCACCGACCCGCGTAAGGCGAACGCGCTGCTCGTCGCGGCCTCCGGGCACGGCCCGCTGCGCGAGCGACGACACAAGATCGTCACCGATTACGCGGACCTGATCATGGACAGCTTGCCGCTGCTGCGCGGCGTCGCCCTGTCCGAGCGGCGCACTGCGCGCGCGATGGCCCTGTTCGTCATGGGCGGTGCGGCCGAGGTTATCGAGGCGGTGCTGTCCGGCCGGCTGCGGATCTCGCGGACCAGGCTGGTCGACCAGCTCACCGCGATGTGGCTCAACGTGCTGCGCGGAATGGATCAAGCAGACCCGGCGTGACGGCATCGGCGACGGCGATCGCCTCGTCGGCACCGACATCGGGCACCGGATAGCCCTGGCGACCGGCAGCGGTGGTCGCGACGAGCGTCACCAGCCCGGCGCGCCGCTGGAACCAGGTGCTGCGCAGGTTCCAGCCGATCACCGCGTGCCCGTCGAGCACGACGCGCTGCCGGATCAGCGAACCCCACCCGGTCACCAGCCACCGGCCGACGACGTCGTGGCCGAGGCTGCGATACCGGTCGAGGCCGAGCGGCACCGAGCAGGCCAGCAGCCCGCCGCCGAGCACGAGCAGCCCGATCGGCGCGCCGGCGAGCCACCCCGCGACGAACGCGGCGCAGAGGACGGCGCCGCCGAGCATCGCCCGGAGCAGTCGCCGCCGGCGCGCTGCGGGGCCGTGCGGACGCAGCGCCGTTGTGACGCCTGTCGCGCCGTCCAGCACCTGCCCGGCGACGCTCTCCGCGACCGCGCGCGGGGCCGGCGGCAGCAGCACCTCGCCGCCCCGCTCGCTGCCCCGGCCGGTGCGCAGCCCCGTCGCGACGGCACTCACCCGGGCCGCACCCACGGCGCGCAAGGGGAGCGACGCGGACGTCGTGACGCCGACCAGCCGGCGCCGCTCGATGCTCGTCGCGCGCGTCGTCAGCAGCCCACGCGTCACCTGTAGGGAGCCGCCGGGGTGCCGGGCTAGCCGGAAGTTCCAGAAGGCGAGCAGGTATCCGGCGGTCGAGGTGATCGCGACGAACAGTCCGACCGCGGCCACGACGACGAGCACTTCGGCAGCCGTCGGTAGCGCATGCAGCGCGTGCGCGATGGAGCGCAGCGGCCCGTATCGAGTGACGTCGACCCCGGATTCGCCCTGCACCCGCCAGTAGAAGCCCCAGATCACGAGCCCGGTCACGACGCCCGAGAGAGTGAACGGCGCGTACCGGATCCACTGCCGATCCAGCCTGACGAGCTCCTGCGTTGCCTCGTGCGCTGCCTCCTGCGCGGCCGGCCCGACGGCGGTTGGCGCGCGCACCTCGCGGTTGTGCAGCAGGTCGTCGCGCAAGGCCCCCGCTGCGGACACCGTCAGGCCGTCGAGGACGAGCCGTCCCTCACCCTTGCGGTCGTTCGTGCCGGTGCCGATGACTACGCGCGCCAAGCCGAGCAGGCGATGCAGCGGGTGCGCCGTGAGGTCGACCGTGCGGATGCGGTCGCGGGCCGTGGTGATCGTCCTGCGATGCAGCAGGCCGTGCCGCAGCTGGACGGATTCCGGCGTGATGCGCAGCCGGGTCGTGAACCAACGCGTCAGCGACGCGGCGGCCACGACGCCGGTCGCGAGCAGGCCCCAGTAGTTGTGGCCCTGCGAGCTGCCCGCCAGGAACACGCCGGCCAGCGCCGGCAGCGCGCGCCCGACCTCGACGATCGGATGGATGAGCAGCATTCGCGGATCCAGCCGATGCCATGTGGCGGCCCCGACCGTGTCGCCGGCCAGCTGTTCGCCGACGAAACTCACGTGCCGTCGCCTCCGGCGAGCTGGGCACGCTCGGTGAGCCAGACGGCGGTACGGTCCGCGACGTCCTGGTCCAGCGCGTGAATCTTGATCGGTCCCTTGGCGGAGGCGGTCGTGATCGTGACGTTGGCGAGCCCGAACAGCTGCTCGATGGGCCCGCGCTGCGTGTCGACGGTCTGGACGCGGGCGATCGGCGCGATGCGGCGCTCCTGGGTGAACCAACCTGACTGCGTGTAGACGGCGGTGTCGGTGATCTCCCAGCGATGCACCCGATAGCGCCACAGCGGCATGACCACGAGGTGCGCGAGGGCGAGTGCGACCGTCGCGGCGCCGAGCGCGGGCGACACCGGCGTGCCTGAGGTGATCGCCACAACCACGACGACGACGATCAACCAGCCGAGCAGCGCCCGCACCGTCCAGTAAGCCCGTGCCTTGCGGCTGACGAGGTGAGCCGGTGCGCGCAGCCGGACGTCGTCCATGCCTCCATAGTGCCTGCGACCACTAGTTGGGCGACTGCACGACGATGCTCTCGGTCCACGCGAGGCGGCCCATGCCTGCGCTGTCGCCGGTGCCGCCGTCGATCCGCTCGTACTCCTCGAACGTCAGCCGCAGCGGTTTGCTGTTGCCGTCCGGGAGCTGAACCTCGGCTGTCCAGGTGACGAAGTCGGACTTCGACGACGCCGCCGAGGCGGTCATGGTGACCGTGTCCTGGAAGCCGGTCGGCCCGCTGGCCAGGTTCCACCCGAGCGCGTCGTCGGTGACGCGCGCGTCCTTCTCCTCGATCAACAGCAGCATCTTGCTGGCGCGCGTGTCCGACGACGTGGCGCGGGCGGCGCGGCCGGTGATCGTCACGGCGCGCTTGAGGCCCGAGCCGGTGACGGTCAGGTGCCGATCCGGTGCGAGCTGTGCGTAGTCGACCAGGACGACGCGGGAGAGGTGTGCGTCGTGGATCGAGAAGGGCTGGTAGCGGGCCAGCGCCATCCGGATGAACGGCGTGTATGTCGTCAGCGAGTTGCCCCGCGGGTCCGTGACTCGGATGTCGCAGTACCAGAGTCCGCGGTCGATATCGAAACCGACGTCGTGCCCGGCGACGTCCACCTTCGAGCCGGCCTCCTCGATGGAGAGCGCTCCGTCCGACCTGCTACTGGTGGCGAACGGGAAACACGCCGGGGTCGGCTGGTCGGGCACGTCGGTCGTCGACCTGAAGACGGGGTCGTACCCCCACTGCGTCACATACGGCGCCAGCGCGTCCGGCGGCAGCTTGGCGGTGCTTGCGCCGCGATGCCAGCACACGACGCCGAGCCGCTCCTCGTCGCCGCTCGACCACCACGGCCGCTCCAGGTAGACGCGCAGCGCGCCGCCGGTGCGGGCGATGCCGCCACGCGTCAACGTCCGCTGGTAGATCGGCACCACGTACCGCACGTGCGGAGCCTTCGGGCGCGCCGAGTTGAGCACGTGCATATGGACCGTCTTGTCCGCGGCGGGGTCCGAGAAGGTGTGGATGGTGGGTCCGACGTAGGCGAACTCCACGACCGGGTTGACCAACGTCTGGTCCTGGCTGACGGCGGCGTTCGCCAGGAGCTGGATCGTGCCGTGGGTGGCCGCGTCCGGGTTCGCGCCGTTGAGGTTCGGGTCCTCGACCACGAGGTAGTCGCCCGGCGTCGGCGCGGGCGCGCTCGGGTCGGTGCCCGGCGGGGCCGGGACGAGCCGGCGGGGGGGCTTGTTGTCCGAGCGCACGGTCAGCTGGACGGTGCTGGCCTCGAACGCGACACCGGGCTCGCGCGCGAGCTGGAGGCTCGCGATGGTGAACGGGAGGTCGAAGTGCTGCCGGAAGTACTCGACGTAGAAACTCGTGGCGGTGCCCCGGTACGTGACGGCGCGGAACTTGGTGTCGTGGAACTCGTGCCGGGTGTCGAGGTTCTGCGCGTCGACGTTCTGGATGGAGTTCCCGTTCGGGTCCTTCACCCAGCCGAAGCCGGCCCGCGCGGGCTCGATGTCGAAGGCCGGTGCGCGGAAGTCCTGTGGCGTCACCGGGTCATCGTTGGAGCCGGTGTCGACGGGCATCGCCCAGGTGGCGTCCACGTCGACGCGCGCGGTGCTGCGCCGGCTGAACAGGATCGTCCCGGACTTCGGGTCGGTCTTCGTGCCGACGAACGCCGCGTAGGTCTGGCCGATCGCCGTCTTGGCCGGCTTGATCAGCAGCACCGGATCCTTGAGCGGGGTGCGGACGGCATGGATGAACGTGACCTTGCGCCACGGCGTGAACATCCAGTGCTCGCCGGCGAGGATCTGGTGCAGGACCTCCGTGGTGCTCTTGGTGTGCGCCTTCGCGTATTCCTCGATCCACTCCCAGATCGCCATGATCGACACGGTGAGCTTGTCGATGCCCGAGTTCACCAGCGTGGTGACCATGACGCCCTTGGCGAGGGTCAGGTCGAGCTCGGTGGTGCGGCTCGGGTCCGTGGCGTCGGGCACGACCGTTGTCGTCCAGTCGGTCTGGCCGCGGGACAGCTTGACCCGGACGGCCTGCAGTTGCGGCCAGCCCTTCTTCGCTGTGTCGAAGGGCAACTCCGCGGTCGTCTGCTTGACCGCGTTGATCGGCAGGTGCCGGACCAACGCGACCCGGCCCGGGACGTCCGGCAGGTAGTCGATCGGTAGGAGGTCGGGGAACAGGTACGGGTTCGCCGTGCTGTTCGGCGCGGTGCCGTCGAGCAGGCTCGCCGCGTCGTGGATGCTCGCCGCGTCCCGGCCCGCGATGGCGTTGTAGACCGCCAACGCCTGCTCCATCGGCTTGCCGGCGATGGCGTCGTCGAACGCGTGGTGGTGCTCGGCCATCGTCACCGAGGTTTGCGCCGGCAGCAGCAGCCGCATGCTCGTGCCGTTGTCGAGGGTGGTCTTCGCGTCGACCGTTGCGCTCTCGCTGCGGATGACGACGACCTCCTCCGAGTCGCCCGGCCGCAACACCGGGGTGTCGGCCATCGGAGCCGGCGGGTGCGCCCACAGGCCGGAGCGGAGCAGGACAGCGCGCGGCGCGACCAATGGCTCGAAGCGCAGATGGCGCAGCGGTGGGGTTTCGACCAGGGTGCTGTGTGGCGCGGCGGCGGGCAGGAGCGCGTTGCCGGCCAGATCGGCCGCACGGGCCCGCAGCTGGTAGGTGCGGCCGAATCGCAGCCGCGGCAGCCGTAGCTCGTTGAGCGTCGTCTGCTCCTCGTCGCCCGATCTGCTGCTGCCCGGCACATGCCACTCGGCGGTGAGGTTGAAGTCGGTCGCGCCGGCCGCCGTCGATGGGAACGGCGTGCCCAGCCGCGGGACGGCCAGACTCCAGCCGTCCCATCGCGTGAGCGTCTCCTGGAGGTAGAGGTCCGCGTTCGGGTCCGGAGGGTCGGGGCGGTCGGCGGTCGTGGGTGCCGGCACGACGGTGTCCTCTTCGCGCACGAACAGCGGATCGGTGCCGGCCACCGTGACCGGACCCTGCCGCCACATGAGGGAGCGCCATTTCCCGTCCGCGACGTCGAGCACGTCGAGGCGATAGCCCCGGATCAGATCCTCTTCGTACAGCGTCTTGGGCTTCGGCGATCCGGACTGCGGGAAGTATCCGTCCTGCAGGTTGGTCTGGCGGGCCAGCGTCGCCACCATCAGGGTCGCCCGCCCGTTGCGCGCGATGGCGAACCCGCCGGTCCGCAGCGCGGGCAATGCGTAGCGATCCGGTGTGCTGGCGGTCAGCTTGCTCGCCCCGTTGCGGCTGCGCGTGACGTTGTTGGCGAACTGCACCGCTTTGACGGCGGCGCCGTCGTGTTCGACCCGGACGGCGCGGTAGAGGGCCGGGACGCCGACCTTGAGCATCCGGTCGACGTGATCGGTGTGCGTCGGATCCTTGGGGGCGGGCTTGAAGACGCCCTTCGCCAGGTATGCCTGCGTTGCGGGCAGGACGAGGTTCGTCGGCACGAGTGGGTTGAACTTGGTCGGGTCGATGGAGACCGAAACCGGGTGGTACGTCCCGTTCAGGATCGCGGCGTCGATCGGGCCGGCGCGCAGGTCGAGGACGAGGCCGAGCACACGCAGCAGGGTCGGCAGACTCTGCAGGCCCGCGACTCGCTGGTGGAAGTCCCAGACCGGCACCGGTGGACGGGTGGTGAGCGTGTCGCTCGTCCCCAGACCGCGTTGCAGGAACCGCTGGTGTTGCAGGAACGCCAGCGAAGTCGCGGCGCCGTCGATACCGGTCGACGCCGCGATCGTCGACAGGTCGTAGGGCACCGCCTTGTCGGTGATGAGCGTCTGCTCCAGCGCCTGGTTCAGCTTCGTCTTGCGCTGCTCGCCGCTGCCCGGGATGCCGGCTGCGCCGCCGGCGATCCGCGGCGGGTTGTTCTGCTGGAAGCCCATCGGCCCGAAGGCGGAGACGTCGACGAGATCCTTGTACTCGGGGAACGTCGCCGGCGAGTTGAACCCGAATCGGGCGTAGGCGGCTTGGAGCGCGTCGACCAGATGGCCGACCGGGGCCGACCGGATCTTGCGGTTGTCGTAGCCCTGGAAGACGTAAGGCGTGACGGTCGTCCCGCCGGGAAGCAGGTTCCCGAAGCGGGTTGCGTCGGGGGCGTGTGGCCCGACCCGGGTCACCGGAAGCGGCGGACCGGGCACGCCATTCACGTGCAGTTCGATCGTGGGCAGGAACGCGTTGACGGTGTCCGGCCAGGTCCGGGTCACGGCCCAGTCCGGGTAGTCGCTGAGATGTGCGGTCGAGACGTCGGCGTCCAGCCGCGGGGAAACGAGCAGCGAGAAGTCCAGGAACAGGTCGCCGGACTGGTCCTTGAAGACGCCGAACGGCAGCACCGTGAAGATCAGATCCTGTTGGAAGCTGGCCATCAGACACCCACCCCGATGAGCGCGAAGGACGTGCAGTATTCGGCCCAGTCCTGGGCGGTCATGTACGTGCCGAAGTCATGCGGTGGCGGATCGGCGGGCGGGCCGGCGAGCGCCTGCTGCCTCGCGTTGGCCGCGAACGCGCTCGGGCCCGATCCGGCGAACTCCTCGTGCACGCTGAACCCGATGTCACCGCCGAAGAAGAGCACGTGCACCGAGATCGTCATCTCGGCGTCGCCGGACAGCTGGGACGAGGTGCCGTCGCTCTGGTACACCAGCGCGAGGTACAGCTCGACCGACACCGACACGATGCCCAGCGCTGATATCCCGCCGTACGCCTTCACGTACGCGGTGAGGTCGACGCTCTCGCGGCCGTCGTTCTGCTTCTCCAGCTCGAAGTAGACCCCACCGGTCAGCGACACCTCGCCGCTCGCGATCCCGATGTCGATGGAGATGCCGAGGCCGAAGTCGAAGCTGAACTCCAGCAGCTCCACGCCGTCCGGACCGATGCCGAGCCCGACGAACCCGCCGCCGGTGAAGATCATGATTTCGAGCTGGAAGGGGTTGTCGCGCGTGCAGAACGAGAAGTCGAAACGGACCGGGTCGCCGTTGTACGGGATCGCCACGCCGGCGAGGAAGGCCAGGTTCTCCAGCGCGAACACGCCGACGGCGATGGTCGGGATGGCCAGTGTCAGCGTGGCGGTGATCGCGTCGCCGCTGGTGTCGATGACCAAACCGCTGCCGGCGAAGCTGAGGTAGTCGGCGAGGTCCTGCACGAACGACAGCGCGCCCTGGAACTGCACCCCGTCGGCGCCGATCGCGACGTCGACGTCGGTCTTCTTGCCCGACTGCGAGCGGAAGGTGAGGCTGTCGAACGGGATCGTGACGAACTGCTCGTCGCCGAACAGGCGGATTTCGAAGTCGCGGATCTGGCCGACCACCGTCGAGGTCGAGTTCGCGGGGTTCATGAGGTCCGTGACGATCACGGCGTGCAGGTCCATCGAGTCGCTGGACGGATCGGTGTCCGGCACGAAGACTTCGATCTCTTGTCCGGCCACGGTCGGGCCACCGGAGGTGATCTCCGGGTGCCAGTCGAGCGTCGTCACGATCCGGTGCGGATCCAACCGCTCCACCGAAGTCAGCTCCAGCGCCTGGCTGTTGGCGCCGTCGCCGAAACCGACGCTGTTCAGGATCGCCTGGAGCGGGATCCCGCCGAGCAGCTTGGCGTCGACGCCGTGGAACACGTCCTCCGGGTCGAACGTGCCCAGCGCCAGATTGTGGAGGCTGCCGGTCTTGCCGGCGGACAGCGGGCCGATCTCGCGGGAGATCCCGTCCACGCCGAGGTTCGGTGTGATCGCGCCGCCGCTCTTGTCGGTTCTGAAATTGATCGTGTGCCGCGTCGCACCGCCGCTGCGCTGGAGGAACACGCCGCCCGGGTTGACGACACCCTGGTTGGGGTCGAGGTTGAACTCGTTGGCGAGGTAGTGGCCGGACTCGTACTCCATCGTCGTCGTGCCCACGCTGCCGCCGGATGCGGCCTCCGCCTCGGGCAGCTTGACCGCTGCGCTGTGCAGCGCCGGGAAGAAGCGCGGCTGGCTGGTCGCGCTGAGGTGGCCCGCGCTGACGCCGTTCTTCGGCGCCTCGACGCCGAGCTCGAAGCTGGCCAGCACGAGCTGCGTTGCGCCTGCCGGGGCCGTCGGATCCTTCGGCACGGCCATGCTGACCCGTTGACCGGCCAGGTCGACGACCGGGTACTTCGTCTTCCAGTTCGTGAACGCCTGGGTCATCGTCGTGGAGTCCGCGTAGGCGACCGTGTCGTCCACCCACAGCACGGGGGTGTGCATGTCGATCGGGTCGCCGGCCCGGTCGGTACCCCGGAAGTGGAACTTGTACGGCGAACCGTCGAGATTCCTCGGCTGGAACAGCAGTTCCTCGGTGGCCTGCGTGCTGGTGTACTTCACCGGAGCCTGGAGATCCGGCGTCACGAGGGTCAGCGCCTCGACGCTGGTGAACGGGATGTTGCGGCCGCCGTGGTCGATGCTGTCGTTGCCCGCGTAGCTCTTCACCGGCGCGGTGACGACGATGAACGTCTTCTGCCGCAGGTACGCGCCGACTGCGCCGCTCGGCGTCTTCTCGGTGAACTCGCGCTCGGCGATCGTGACGAGCGACGCCTTGTGTCCCCACGGGAAGAGGTAGCCCTTCCGCACGACGCGTACGTAGCTGTCGCGCGCCTGCACGGCGCGGTGCCGCCAGGACAGCAGCGAGGTGTTGAACTTGTTCTTGGTTGTCGAGTTCGGCAGATCCCAGTGGGCGTCGCAGTCCAGCCAGCCGCCGAGCGAGGTGAGCATGAGTCGATCGACCGTGGCGGGCGACGGCAGGTAGCCCGGGCTGGTGCGCGTCGCCCCCCGGCGGTAGGGCCCGCCCTGGCTGTCGGGGGTGAAGTCGGCGGAGAGCCGGACGATGTCGTAGCGATCGACGTAGCGCAGCGAGGAGGTGAACGACGGCGGGGTGCTCCCGAGCTTGTCGTCGCTCTTGTTGGCCGCGAGGTCGGCGGCGAAGTTCGGGTCGGTGGACCAGATCGCGCGGACCGTGCGCAGGTCGCGATTGGTCTCGTCCACGGCGAAGAAGCTGAAGTCGCCCACCGTCCTGTGCAGGCGCGTGGCGAGCCGGGTGTGCCAGAGCTCGGTCCAGCCGTTGTGCGTCACCGGCGCTTTCGAGTTGACGAAGATGACCGAGTCGAACGTGTTCGGGTTGCTCGTCGGGCGAACCGGCGGCGAGAGGACGAGGTGGTAGGGCAGCTCGATCGCGGTCTCGCCCGGCTCGGGTGCGCGCGGCGCGCCGAGTCCGGTCGGCGGCGCGAGGGGGTTGATCGGCGGCACCGCGTTGGGCACGACGCTCAGCAGCAGGTTGACCCAATTGAGTAGGTCGTCCGTGGTGAGCGTGATGGGGGAGTCGCTGCCCGGCGCGAGCATGTCGTCGGGGAGGACGAACGCCAGCTGGGTGGCGCCGGCGATGCGCGAGCCGACCGGCGGTGCCTGGACCGCCGCCGTGGGCTTCTGGTCGAGCGGTGCGTTCTTCTGCCTGGGCAGGTCGCTGTCGTTCAACGGATACGCCTGTTCGGCCACGTGCATCGGCGCCGGTGCTGTGAAGCCGTCGCCGCCGTACTGTGCGCGGGTTCGGCCGAACTGGATGCCGAGGTAGCTCGGGAATGCGTCGGCGATCTTCGTCAGCACCGGCGGCGACTGCGTGTAGTCGATGCTGGTGTTGAAGCCGGTGATGGTTAGCAGCAGCTGGTCCTGCGGGCGGCGCACGAAGATGGGCCAGCCGAAGATGTCGGCAGCCGACTCGGGCGAGATCTGCTGCACGGCCGCGTCGAGGGCATCCGGGCTGCGGGCGTCGGCGCCCAGCACGTTGCACAGCGCTGCGCCGCCGAGCGCGGTGCCGGACAGGACGAGGAACCTGCGCCGCGGCGTTCCTTGGGTTTGCTCGGTCACGGTGCGGAACCTCCGCTGGTCTCGATCGCCTCGGTGATGCGCGTGAAGCGCAGGCCCGCCGCGTTCCCGGCGGCCCGCAAGGCTGCTTCGGACGGCGCTTCGAACAGTGCGAAGCACGTCTCGTCGGCGGGGAGGAACCAGGTCCGGATATGGCGGATGGCGCTGGTGCCGTCGGCCCGAGCGGCCGCAGCCTGCTGGTCTGCCCGAGCGAAGTCCTGGTTTGTTACCGCTGGGGCGTACCGCTCCACCACGAACAGCGCCACCGCCGCTCCCCCCATGTGTGGCTCAGGTGGCCGAACGGTAGCGAGCCGGACGCACTGCGCGAATCCGTAGAGTCCGCAGAAATTACGTGTCGTGCATCGCGAACCGCCGGCTCAGCTCGACCCGCGAGCGCACGCCCAGCTTGCGGTAGACCTGCTGGAGGTGCGTCTCGACGGTGCGCACCCCGGTGAACAGCGCGCCGGCGATCTCTCGGCTGGTGAGGCCCTGCGCGGCGAGGTCGGCGACCCGGTGCTCGGTGTCGGTGAGCGCCGTCGGGTCGGGTGCCACGTCGTTGCTGCGCCCGGCGATGCGGGTGAGCAGCTCGGCGCATCTGCCCGACCACGGCTGCGCGCCGAGCTGGTCGAACAGCTGCTTTGCCTCGGTCAGCGACTGCTGGGCCTGCCTGCGATGCCGCGCGCGGCGGTGGATCTCGCCGGCGACGAGCAGCGTCCGAGCATGCTCGAAGGGCATGCCGAGCGCGCGACCGGTCGCGAGTGCGTCCGCGATGGCTTGCTCCGCGCCAGGTTGCGCGCCGGTCGCGGAGAGCAGCAGCGCGGTGCACCGGCGGACGGCCAGCTGCGGCCACGAGCCGGCCTCGGGCCGGCACCGAGCCAGCAGCTGGTCGAGCAGTTGTTGCGCGACGTCGGTATCGCGGGCCCGGATCCGGGCCTCGATCTCGAGCGCGATGGTGCGCAGCATCCCGAGTTGCACGAAGCCGGCGCGCAGCGCCCGGTCCGTGGCGCCGTCTACAGCGGCCAGCGCACGAGCGGCGTCGCCCGCTGCCAGGGCGAGCAGGCCGAGCGCCTCGTCGGCCAACTCGCCGGGCAGCGACAACCCGGTGCGGGCGTGGACGTCGAGTCCGACCGCCGCGTCCGCGCGGGCGTCGGCGGCGCGGCCCTGGGCGGCACGCAGGATGGCGCGGGCCGCCCGTACGCTCGCAATGCCGAACGGGATCTCGGCCAGCTCCGCAGCCTGTAGCGCCTCGTCGGCGTACCGGTCGGCGAGCGTCCAGTTCCCGGCCCAGGTTTCGAGCCGCACCAGGAGCCACCCGAGGATGGGGAGGCTGGCCTCGTCACCGCGCGCGACCGCGTCGGCGCGATCCCGGTCGACCAGCTCGCGCGCTCGCGCGATGTCGCCGCGGTGCGCCAACGCGACGGCCGCGGTGTACGACGGGGTCTCCTCGATGGGGATCCGCGCCTGGGCCGGTTCGGCGCGCAGCGCGCGGTCGAGGAGATCGACGCGCAGCCGGTCACCGCACGCCCACCGCACGTAGGCCAGGCTTGCCGCGACCTGCGCGTCGAGGAACCGGTCGTCGAGCCGGCCGGCCAGGTCGGTGAAGGCCGCGATGTGCGCCGGCGCGGTCTCCGGATCGCCACCGTTGAACGCGGCGAACCCAAGCGCGAAATGCGCAGCCATCTGCGCCCGTAGATCGTCGGCGCGCGCTTCGGCAAGTGCGCTCTCCAAGGTGCGCTGCCATACCGGGAGCGGCTGTCCGCTGTATCGCTGGTATTTCGCGAGTTGCAGCAGCAGCGGGGCGCGCCGCGGGCCGGGCGGTTCGTCGCGCAGCAGGTCGTCGAGCGCGGTGCGCGCCCGCCCGGGTTCGCCGGCGTCGAAGCGGAGCTCCGCCGCCGCGAGCCGCCGCGTGCGCACTCCCGGACCGTTGTCCGGCGGCGTCAGCGTGATGGCCAGCTCGGCAAGGTCGGCCGCGGTTTCGGTCGAGCCGCGCAGCCGGGCCGTGCCCGCTGCTTCGTCGAGCGCTCGCGCCACGTCTTCGTCCGGGCCGTCCGCAGCGAGCGCGCGATGCCGGGCACGGGCGAGCGGCGAGCCGACCGCTTGCGCGAGCCGGGCGTGGGTTGCGCGCCGCTGTCGCGGCGGGGCGTCGTCGATGAGGACGGAGCGCAGCAGCGGGTGGGTGAACGTAACTTCGCTACGCCGCGCCTCGACCACGCCGGCCTCGACGGCGGCCTCGAGGTGGCTGCGGGCCTGCTGCGGATCCGCCGCGGCGGCGGCGACGAGTTCGACCGGCGGGCTCGGCTCTAGCGCCGCGCCGAGCAGCACGTCACGCACCGCGTGCGGCAGGCCGGCAAGGCGGCGGTGCACCAGCCGGCGCAGCGAGTCGGGCACGGTGAGTTCGGCGTCGAGGTGGCTGGCATCCTCGCGGACCAGTAGCCGGGAGAGCTCCTGCGCGAAGTACGGGTTGCCGCCGGAGGCCTCGTAGATGCGGACGAGCAGGCGATGGTGCGGGGCGAACCGGAGGCGCTCGGCGAGCAACTCGCGGACCGCGCCCAGGCTCAGCGGCGCCGGGGTGATCGTGTGCACCCGCGCGGCCGGCACGTCGTCGGTCGGCAGCTCGGGTACGGAGCCGTCGTGGGTCCGCACGGTCGCGAGCAATCCGACGCGCTCGGCACCGAGCCTGCGCAGCGCGAAGGCGAGCACCCGGCGCGTGCTCGCGTCCAGCCACGCGAGGTCGTCCACAGCAAGCAGCACCGGCCGCACGCCGGCCAGCGCGCGCAGTGCGGTGAGCGTGCCGGTGGCCACCGAGCGCGGGTCGGCGGGCGCGGCGCCGGCCTCCTCGCGCAGCAGGGCGACGCGCAGCGCATGCCGTTGCGGCCCGGGAAGCTGGTCGATCGCCTCGGCCGGGACGTCCTCGAACAGGTCGGCGAGCCCGGTGAAGCCGAGCGCCGACTCCGGCGCGACCGGACGCGCGGTGAGGACGTGGCAGTCGCGGGCGGCGGCGCAGGCCCGGCCCGCGTCCCAGAGCATCGTCTTGCCGATACCGGCCTCGCCGACAACCAGGACGACGCGGTGCGCGGGCGCGCCACTGCCGAGGTCGGCGAGGAACGCGTCGAGGGCAGCCAGCTCGCCGACCCGTCCGAGTACGCGCACGCCCGACTCCCCCCACGTCCGGTGATCGCCCCACGTTCCGAGTAGATGATGGGGGTTTGCCGGGCTGCGCACCAGTTGTGGCCCGCGCGCCCGCGCGTCCGGATGCCCCAAGGGGCAGGGTGCGTCGTTACCAGCCGCGGGCGCGCCACTCCGGAATCTGGGGCCGCTCGACGCCGAGGGTCGAGTCGTTCCCGTGGCCGGGATAGAACCAGGTGTCGTCCGGCAATGCGGCGAAGACGCGTTCCTCGAGATCGTTCATCAGCGAGTTGAAGTCTTCGGCATTCGTCGTCCTTCCGGGACCGCCGGGGAACAGCGAGTCGCCGGTGAACAAGTGCGGCACGCCTTCCGGGTCGCGGTAGAGGACGGCGACCGAGCCGGGGGTGTGACCACGCAGGCCGATGATCGACATCGTCAGATCGCCGACCGTGATCTCGTCGCCGTCGGCGAGCCGCTCGTCGACGGCGACAGGCAGCTCGTCCGCGTCGTCGGCCCCTGCATAGACCGCGGCACCGGCGAATTCGACCGTGTCGGCGAGCGCCTGCCAATGGTCCGCGTGCCGATGCGTGGTCAGGATCGCCGAGACCGGCTCGCCCTCGAAGGCAACCAGCTCGCGCAGCCGGTCCGCTTCGTTCGCAGCGTCGATCAACAGGCCCTCATCGGTCTGCGTGCAGCGGAGCAGGTACGCGTTGTTGTCCATCGGCCCGACGGCCAGCTTCGCGATCGTGAGGCCGGTCAGCCGGCGCACGTCCATCGGCCCGCCGACGGAAACCTGGCCCGTGTAGGTGTCGGTCATGGGCAAGACGCTACCGGCGCTCACTCGAAGATCGGTTCGAACTCCTCGGTCGGCGGGCCGGAGGAGAGGTCGACGCGGGTGTCCGCGAGGTCGCGGAGCACGGTGCTGACGTAGGACGCGACGGCGGCCGCGCGGCCGACGTCGTGACCCCGCTGCTCGGAAAGCAGCCAGCGGTGCTCGCTGATCTCGTAGAACAACTCCGCGTCGGGCAGCTTCACGCGCAGCTCGGGCGGGACGAGGCTGAGCGTGCCGTAGAACTTCTGGTCCAGCCACGCACGGGCTGCAGCGTCATCGGGAATCGGCCGGCCGGTGCCGTCCTCCCACTTGGCTTTGAAGCGCGCGAGGTCGCCGAGCAACGTGCGCGCCTGGTTCTCCTGCACGCGCAGTCCGGTGAGCTCGAAAAGCCGGCGCTGGTGGTGGCCCGCCTCGACGACCTGCGTGTCGTAGTGCAGCCGCAGGCCGCCCGGCTCGGTGTTGATGGTGAGCTCGGAGACGTCGAAACCTAGTTCGTTGAGCCGCTTCAGCCGCGCGTGGATCCGGTAGTTCTCGGCACCCGGCACGACCACGTCGTCGGTCAGCTCGGTCCACAGCCGGTCGTAGCGGGGCCGGAAAGAACGCACCTCCTCGAGCACGTCCGTCGACTCGCTCAGCAGCCCGGCGGCCTGCAGGTCGAACATCTCTCCGGCGATGTTCTCCGTCGCGATCTCGATGTCGTGCGAGCGTTGTCCGTCCGACAGTCGCGGGTGGATCTCGCCCGTCTCGGCGTCGACGAGATAGGCGGCGAGCGCGCCGGCGTCGCGGCGGAACAGCGTGTTCGACAGCGAGCAGTCGCCCCAGAAGAACCCGGCGAGATGCAGCCGCACGAACAGGCCGACCAGCGCATCGAGCAACCGGGTGCGCAGCTTCGGCAGGCTGCGTCCGGTGAACAGCGACCGATACGGCTGGGAGAACTGGAGATGGCGGGTGATCAGCAAGCCGCCCAGGTCTGCACCGTCGGCGTCGGTGCGGTCGACGACCGTCCCGTACGCCTCGACGACCGGCACCGAATGCTCGGCCAGCGCGCGCAGCAGGGTGTGTTCGCGCAGGACATACCGATCGGTCCCCTCCTTGACCGCGAACACCTCACCACCGATCTCGACGAAGCGGACGAGGTGCCGCGAGATGCCGCGCGGCACGTACACGATCAACTCGTCGGGCCAGGCGGCCAGCGGCACATCGAACGGCAGCCCCATGAGCCCGACGTTCGTGCCGACAGCCGTGAAGGCGTAGCTCCGCACTCTGCCAGCCTAGGAAATCGGACCGTCGGAAAACTGAGGTTCCGGACGACGATAGGGGTGTGGACGCGTCCGCGACCGATCGGGAAGACCCGCGGGCGGCACTGCTGGAGCTGTACGACCCGGCGCTGCCGCAGGTTTACGGCTACCTGCTGCGCCGCTGCGGGCGTCGCGAGGTGGCCGAGGAACTCACCTCCGAGACGTTTCTCGCGGCCGCCGATGCCGCGCGGCGCAGTCGGCCGCCCGGGATCGACATCGGGTGGCTGATCGGCGTCGCCCGGCACAAGCTCGCCGACCACTGGCGTCGGCAGGCACGCGAGGAGCGCAAGCTGCGCGCTGTCGCCTCCGAGCCGGAGCCGCATGACGACCCGTGGGACGCCCGGCTGGACGCACTGCGCGCCGCGCAGACACTCAAGGCGCTGGCCCCGCAGTTCCGCCTCGCGCTGACCCTGCGTTATGTCGACGACCTGCCGGTGGCCGAGGTCGCCGGCGTCCTCGACCGCAGCCTCGGCGCGACCGAAGCACTCCTCGTGCGCGCGAAGGCGGCGTTCCGCGCCCACTACACCGCCACGGAAGAGGAGGCGGGCGGCGATGCGTGACCCGTTGATCGACCTGCGGGATCAGGGCGCGCCGATCGACCCGCACCCCGCCTTCGCCGCCGAGCTGCGCGCCCGTCTCGAGCGCGCGCTGGCCCTGCCGAAAGGAGTCACCGCTGTGACGACGCTGACCGAGACCGAGCCTGCGACCCCCACGACCCGGTCGGCCGTGGTGCCCTACGTCGCCGTCGACGACGCGCGGCGCGCCATCGAGTGGTACGCGGACGTGTTCGGTGCCGCCCTGGCCGGCGAGCCGATCGTGATGCCCGACGGCCGGATCGGGCACGCGGAGCTCATCCTCGCGAGCGGGGCGATCTACCTCGCCGACGCACACCCGGAGATCGGCGTGACGGCGCCCCGGCCGGGCGAGGCGACGGTGAGCCTGATGCTGCCGGTGGACGACGCGGACGAGGTGCGTCGGCGGGCGCTGGCCGCGGGAGCGTCCACCGATCGCGAGCCGTATGACGGCTACGGGCAGCGCAACGCCTGGATCATCGATCCCTTCAACCACCGTTGGGGTCTCCACTCGCCGCTGCGCACGCCTGACTACCGGCATGGCGATCTGACCCATGTTTCGGTCCGGACGCCGGATCCGGCGGGTGCGGCCGAGTTCTACCGTGCGGTGGTTGGTTGGGAGGTCGTCGACGATCGGGTGCCGGGCGCGACGCCGTCGGTCGGTGTCTGGGCGAGCGCCGAGCCGATGCTGTTGTGCGTATACGCGGTCGATGACCTTGCCGACGCGCGCGCTCGCGTCGTGGCGGCCGGCGGGACGGCCGGTGAGCCGCGCCAGGAACCGTACGGCCTACGCGCCGACTGCACCGACGACCAGGGCACCGCGTTCGCGATCCACGAGGTCGCGGGCGGGACCGAGCGGCCACCTGCCCACGGCCGGCGCGCGGGTGACCTGGCTTATCTGACGCTGGAGGTCGTCGACTCCGCGAAGGCACGCGCGTTCTACGGCGCCGTGCTCGGCTGGACGTTCACACCCGGTCGGGTCGCCGACGGCTGGCAGGTCGAGGACACGGCGCCCATGACCGGGCTCAGCGGCGGGCATTCGCAGGCAGCCGGCATCCCGATGTGGCGGGTGGCCGACATCGACCATGCGGTCGCGGCGGTGCGGGCCGCGGGCGGCACCGCGACAGATCCGGAGCAGCAGCCGTACGGAACCACCAGCGAGTGCGTCGACGACCAGGGCACGCGTTTCTACCTCGGTCAGCTCTGATCTCGCTCAGAGCGGGAGCGCGAGCAGCGCGTTCTCCACGACCTCGGTGAGCGCGGGATGGATCCAATACTGGCCACCCGCCATCTCGCGGGCGCCGAGCCCGAAGCTCATCGCCTGGATGAGCGGCTGGATCAGGGTCGAGGCCTGTGCGCCGAGCAGGTGTGCGCCGATGAGCTGCCCGGTCGTCGGGTCGGCGAGGACTTTGCACAAGCTCGCCGTGTCGGCCATTGCCCACCCGTACGCGGTACCGCCGTAGGCCGCCTTCGCGGTGACGTAGGGACGCTTCGCGGCCGTCGCCTCCTCCTCGGTCAGCCCGACGGAGGCAAGCTGCGGGTGGGTGAACACCGCAGCGGGCACGAAGCGGTGGTCGGCGTCGATCGGGTCGTCCGGATGGGCGAGGTTGTGCGCGACGACCCGCGCCTCGTGGTTGGCGACGTGTTTGAGCATGTGGTCGGAGGACGCGTCGCCGAGCGCCCAGACGCCGGGCGCGGACGTGCGTTGCTGCGCATCCACCTTGATCCGGCCGTCGTCATGGGCCGTAACGCCGCCCGCCGCAAGGTTGAGCCCGTCGCCGTTCGGGACGCGGCCGGTCGCGACGAGCAGCAGGTCGCCGTGCGCGGACCTCCCGTCGTCCAGCTCGACGGTGATGTCGCCCTCGGTGCCGCGCACCGCGACCGGGTGCACGCCGGTGCGCAGGTCCCATCGATCGCGGACGATCTCGGTGAGCGCCGCGGCCACCTCGTGGTCGAGGTGGCTCAGCAGCCCGCTGCGGGCGAGCACCGTCGTGTGCACCCCGAACGCGGAGAAGATGTGCGCGAACTCGGCGGCGACGAATCCGGCGCCCACGACGACGACCCGCTCGGGCAGGGCGTCGATGCGCATGATCGTGTCGGACGTGTGGAACGGCACGCCGGATTCTGCGACGACCTCCGGCACCATCGGACGGCTGCCGGAGGCCAGCACGATGTGGTCGGCGGTCAGCGTCTCGCCGGTCGCCAATCGCAGCGTCCGGGGCGCGGTGAACTCGGCGTGCGTCTCGAACAGCGTCACGTTGGGCGTGCCGGTTGCGCGGTATTGGCGGCCGCTCTCGGACGTCGCGTCGATGCGCCCGAAGATCCGGTCGCGTAACTCGGCCCATTCGACGCGCGGCGCGGGGCCGTGCAGGTTGAGCCGCGTCCAGTCCGTCGCCTCGGCGGCCAGGTCGGCCGGGTAGACGAACATCTTCGTCGGGATGCAGCCGACGTTGACGCACGTGCCGCCGAACACGCCCTGCTCGACGATGGCGATGCGCCAGCCGTCGAGCTCGGGCGTGACGATCGAGTTGCCCGAACCGGTCCCGACGATCACCAGATCGAAATGCCCCACGCGCCGAACGATACGGGCGCGCTACCAGTGGGCGACGGCCTCGGCCATCAGGTCGCCGAAGAGGTGATCGAGCTCAGGCGTGTCGAGGCCGCGGTTCGCGAACCAGCGGCAGACGTTGGTGCAGTCCCGCTCCAGGAAGGCCGGGCCTTGCGGATTGGCGACGATGTCCACGACCTGGGGCAGGTCGATCATGATGAGTCGACCGCGATGCACCAGCAGGTTGAACGCGGACATGTCGCCGTGCGCGTACCCGGCGCCGGCGAGCAGGCGCATCGCATCGACGCACTGCGTGAACAGCTCGTGCAGTTCGTGCAGTGCCGGCCGGCACTGCGCCAGGCGGGGCGCCGCGGTGCCGTCGGGATCGCCGATGAACTCGAGCATCAGCTCGGTGCCGTTGAGCTGGACGGGATACGGAACCGGTGCGCCCAGCATCCAGAACCGGGCCAGCGCGTCGAACTCCGCGATGGCCCACTTGCCGGCGGCGATGTCGCGACCGTAGGTGGTGCGCTTGGCCATGGCTCGCGTGTCGCGGGACTTCCGGGTGCGCCGGCCCTCCTGGTAGCCGACGTCGCGGTGGAACATGCGGTGTTCGTTGGAGCGGTACCGCTTCGCGGCGAGCAGGGACTCCGGCCCGTCCGGCAGCGCGCGGCGGACGAGGTGGACGTCCGCCTCCTTGCCGGTCTTGAGCACGCCGAGCTCGGTGTCGAGCGCGTTGTGGTCGGTGATGACCCAGTCGGGATAGGGCGCGGGGCCGTGCTGGGCGACGTCCCAGGTCGAGTAGGGCGGTTCGTCGAACGGTAGGTCGTCGGTCAGGTCGAACGATGACAACTTGGAATCTCCTCGGCGGAGCGCGCGACCGCCGAGAGCCTGGGAGGTTCGCGGTCAGCGCGGGAGCGGATGGGTGGGCAACTGGAGGCACACCCGGGCAACGTAGTGAGACATCCAGGCACCTCCCTCGAGCCATCCGCCGGCCTCGCGCCGGCAAGCTGCACCCATTCTCCGCCGCGGGCGCAACTCCGTTTCCGCGACTTTGACCCTCCCATGCACGCTGGAGGAGCGGCGCGGCGTCGTGGGGAAGTCAAAGTGGGGCGTTGGGAGCACGCGGATAGCCTTTCCGTCGTGCTTCGTCTCTCCACGCTGTTCCTGCGCACGCTGCGCGACGACCCCGCCGACGCCGAGGTGCCGAGCCACAGGCTGCTCGTCCGCGCCGGGTACGTCCGCCGCGTGGCCCCCGGCATCTACTCGTGGCTGCCACTGGGCGTGATCGTGCAGGAGAACGTCGCGCAGGTCGTCCGCGAGGAGATGAACGCGATCGGCTCGCAGGAGGTGCACTTTCCGGCGCTCATCCCGCGCGAGATCTTCGAGGAGAGCGGGCGCTGGTCGGACTACGGCGACACGCTCTTCCGGCTGCACGACCGCAAGGACGCCGACTACCTCCTGGCGCCGACGCACGAGGAGTTGTTCACCCTGCTGGTCAAGGGCGAGTACTCGTCGTACAAGGACTACCCGCTGGCGCTGTACCAGATCCAGACGAAATACCGGGACGAGGCGCGGCCGCGCGCCGGGGTGCTGCGCGGGCGCGAATTCGTGATGAAGGACTCGTACTCCTTCGACCTCTCGCACGCGGGCCTGGAGGCTGCCTACCGCGCGCACCGGGACGCCTACGAGAAGATCTTCACGCGCCTCGGGTTCACGTACCGCATCGTGTTCGCGGTCTCGGGCGCCATGGGCGGTTCGGCGTCCGAGGAGTTCCTCGCCCCGGCGCTCGCCGGCGAGGACACCTTCGTCCAATGCACCAACTGCGACTACGCGGCCAACACCGAAGCGGTGGAGATCGCGGCCCCCGAGCGTCAGGACCCGGCTGAGCATCCGGCGCAGCAGCTGCTCGACACGCCGGACACCCCGACGATCGACACGCTCGTCGCGCGGATGCAGGAACTCGGCCACTCGACGACGGCCGCCGACACGCTCAAGAACGTCGTGCTCAAGACGCGCGCTCCCGGTGAGTCCGAGTGGCAGCTGCTGATCGTCGGCGTCCCCGGCGACCGCGAGGTCGATCTCAAGCGCATCGCGGGACAGCTGGAGCCGGTCGAGGTGGCGCAGGCACACGAGGACGACCTGGCCGCCGATCCCAGGCTGGTGAAGGGATACATCGGCCCGCAGCGACTCGCCGACTGGAAGATCCGTTTCCTGGTCGACCCGCTCGTCGTCGAGGGCAGTGCCTGGGTCACCGGCGCGAACGAGGCGGGCAAGCACGCGGCGCACGTCGTCCGGGGCCGGGACTTCGAGCCGGACGGCGAGCTCGGCGCGGTCGAGATCCGGGACGGCGACCGGTGCGCGCGCTGCGGCGCGCCGCTGGAGCTGGCGCGTGGCATCGAGCTCGGCCACGTCTTCCAGCTGGGGGAGAAGTACGCCCGGACGTTCGGGCTCACCGCGCTCGACCAGAACGGCAAGCCGGTCACCGTCACGATGGGCTCCTACGGGGTGGGCGTCACCCGGGCGGTCGCCGCGCTCGCCGAGCAGACGCACGACGAGCAGGGCCTGTGCTGGCCGCGCGTCGTCGCCCCGGCCGACGTGCACATCGTCGCGACCGGCAAGGACCAGACGGTGTTCACCGCGGCCGAGGCGTTGGCAACCGAACTCGAGGACGCGGGCGTGCGGGTCATGTACGACGACCGCCGCGGCGTCTCGCCCGGCGTGAAGTTCAAGGACGCCGAGCTGATCGGCGTCCCGACGATCGTGATCGTCGGCAGGGGCCTCGTCGACGGTGTGGTCGAGGTCCGCGATCGCAAGACCGGCGAGCGGCGCGAGGTACCTGTGGCCGATGCAGCGCGCGAGGTGTGCGTGGAGATCCGCTGACGCGTCTGCCGAGCCGCACCTCGCTGACTGCTACGGTGACGCGGGTGCCGGGACGCCCGCTCACCGAGATGATCGACGCCGGCTGGGCCGAGGCGCTCGCGCCGGCGACCGATCGCGTGGCCGCGATGGGAGATTTCCTCCGCGCCGAGGTCGCGGCCGGCCGCACCTATCTCCCCGCCCCGAGCAACATCCTGCGCGCATTCACCCAGCCGTTCGCCGACGTGCGGGTGCTCGTCGTCGGGCAGGACCCGTATCCGACGCCCGGGCATCCGATCGGGCTCTGCTTCGCGGTGGAGCGACACGTGCGCCCGATCCCGCGCAGCCTGCAGAACATTTACCGCGAGTTGCGTGCGGACCTGGGCGTCGCGCCGCCCGAGCACGGCGACCTCACCGCCTGGACCGAGCACGGGGTGCTGCTGCTCAACCGCTGCCTGACCGTCCGGCCCGGC
The DNA here is from genome assembly GCA_035642535.1 of Jatrophihabitans sp. Taxonomy (GTDB): domain Bacteria; phylum Actinomycetota; class Actinomycetes; order Mycobacteriales; family Jatrophihabitantaceae; genus Jatrophihabitans. Next base: position 58,656 of record DASQSE010000132.1, read on the forward strand.
GCGCCTGCGTCGCATCGAGGCAAGGGCTGGGAGGCCATCACCGACCAGGCGATCCGGGCGCTGGCCGCGCGCGGCACCCCGCTGGTCGCCGTCCTGTGGGGCCGGGACGCGCAGACGCTGCGCCCGCTGCTCGGCGCGGTGCCGGCGATCGAATCGGCGCATCCGAGCCCGATGTCCGCCGATCGCGGGTTCTTTGGCTCCCGGCCGTTCAGTCATGTGAACAAGCTGCTCGAGGAGCAGGGCGCCGACCCGGTGGACTGGTCACTCGCCTGAATATCCAGAGGCCCAGTCCAAACGATCGTGGTATCACTGCGATACCATTCGCCTGTGGCCATGACGCTCCGGCTGACCGACGAACAAGACCGCGCGCTGCAGGCGCTCGCGGACGCTCAGCACATCAGCAAGCAAGAGGCTGCGGTCCGTGCGATCGAGGATCAGGCGGAGCGGCTGTCGGTCGCGCGCGACGTCAACGACTGGCTCGAATACGCCCTGGTTCGGTATGACGACCTGCTCGCGCGTTTGGCGCAGTGAGCATCCGATACCTGAAGTTGCTGGACGTCCTCCGAATCGCAGGTGCAGTCGAGGGTGCCACGCCGCGAGACGTCGGGTTGATCCAGTCAGCTGTGGCTCGCCCGATGACATCGGCGTTCGGGTCGGACGCGTATCCACATTTGGATAGCAAGGCAGGTGCACTGCTGCACTCGCTCGCGCGGAATCATCCGTTTATTGACGGCAACAAGCGTGTGGCGTGGCTCGCGACGGGCGCGTTCTACTTCGTCAACGGCTGGCTGCTCGACGCGCCGGACGATCCGGCGTATGACCTCGTCATCGCCATGGCGACCGGCGATCTCGATGTGCCTGAGATTGCAGCGTCGCTCGCGGATTGGGTCGGGCCGCGCCGGACCGCAATGTGAACTAGTCGGCCAGGCGCGCGGGGAAGCCGCCGGTGGCGATCGGCCCCCAGCGGGTTGGTGTGACGCGGATCAGGCACTTGCCCTGGTCGCGCATCGCCTGCCGGTAGTCGTCCCAGTTCGGATGCTCGCCGCTGATGCTCCGGTAGTAGTCGACCAGCGGCTCCAGCGCGTCGGGGAGCTCGATCACCTCGGCGGTCCCGTCCACGTGGACCCATGCGCCGCCGAACTCGTCGGAGAGCACGAGCACGGCGCAATCCGGGGTCCGGCGCAGATTGGCCACCTTGGCCCGTTCCGGATAGCTGCTGATCACGATCCGCCCCTCCGCGTCCACGCCGCCGGTGACGGGGGAGAGTTGGGTGCTGCCGTCCCGCCGGCGGGTCTGGAGCACCATGTGGTGGCGGGATCGGACGAACTCCAGCAGTTCGTCGCGGCCGACGGTCCGGTTCGTGGCGATCGTGCGCGGCATCGCTCCATCATGGCCCCCCCGGATCCGCGCGGATCCACGCGTGGCGCGCCGTTGTCGCCCGGGGTCACTAGGCTCGACGGGGATCGTCCAACGTACATAAGAGAGCCTGCGTGTCCGACCGTCTGATAGTCCGTGGCGCCCGCGAGCACAACCTCAAGGACGTCAATCTGGACCTACCCCGCGATGCCCTGATCGTCTTTACCGGGCTGTCCGGCTCCGGCAAGTCCAGCCTCGCCTTCGACACCATCTTCGCCGAGGGGCAGCGCCGCTACGTGGAGTCGCTGTCCGCCTACGCGCGGCAGTTCCTCGGGCAGATGGACAAGCCCGACGTCGACTTCATCGAGGGCTTGTCGCCGGCGGTGTCGATCGACCAGAAGTCGACGTCGAAGAACCCGCGCTCCACGGTGGGGACGATCACCGAGGTCTACGACTACCTCCGGCTGCTGTGGGCGCGCATCGGCCGGCCGCACTGCCCGATCTGCGGCGAGCCGATCGCCAAGCAGACGCCGCAGCAGATCGTCGACCGCATCCTCGAAACCGAACCCGGTACCCGCTTCCAGGTGCTGGCGCCGGTCATCCGCGAGCGCAAGGGCGAATACGTCGACCTGCTGCACGACCTGCAGGCGAAGGGCTATGCCCGGGTGCGGATCGACGGCGTCGTGCACTCGCTCACCGATCCGCCGAAGCTCAAGAAGCAGGAGAAGCACACCATCGAGGCGGTCGTCGACCGGCTGTCGGTGAAGCCGTCCAGCAAGCAGCGCATCACCGACTCGATCGAAACGGCGCTCGGTCTGGCCGGCGGCGTGGTGATCCTCGAGTTCGTCGACCTCGCCGAGGACGACCCGCACCGGGAGCGGCGCTTCTCCGAGCGGCTCGCCTGCCCCAACGACCACCCGCTCGCGATCGACGAGTTGGAGCCGCGGTCGTTCTCGTTCAACTCGCCGTTCGGCGCCTGCGCCGTGTGCACCGGGCTCGGCACCCGGCAGGAGGTCGACCCCGAACTCGTCGTCCCCGACCCGGAGGCGACGCTGAACGACGGCGCGATCGCGCCGTGGGCCGGTGCTCAGACGAGCGAATATTTCCTGCGCCTGCTGCAGGGCGTCGCCGACACGATCGGTTTCGACCTCGACACCCCGTGGGAGCAGCTGACGACCCGCGCGCAGAAATCCGTGCTGCACGGGTTGGACGAGCAGGTGCACGTCAGCTACCGCAACCGCTACGGGCGCGACCGCTCCTACTACGCCAGCTACGAGGGCGTGGTGCCGTGGATCGAGCGGCGCTACTCGGAGACGGACAGCGACTACTCGCGGGAGAAGTACGAGGGCTTCATGCGCGAGGTGCCCTGCCCGGCATGTGAGGGGACGCGGCTCAAGCCCGAGATCCTCGCCGTGACGGTCGAGGGCCGCTCCATCGCCGAGATCGCGGCCCAGTCCATCGGCGAGGCCGCCGAGTGGCTGCACGAGCTGCGGCTCAGCGACCGCGATCGGTTGATCGGGGAGCGCGTGCTGAAGGAGATCGATGCGCGCCTCGGCTTCCTCGTGGACGTCGGACTTCACTACCTCTCACTCGACCGCGCCGCGGCCACGCTCGCCGGCGGCGAGGCGCAGCGCATCCGCCTCGCCACCCAGATCGGCTCCGGCCTGGTGGGCGTCCTGTACGTGCTGGACGAGCCGACGATCGGGCTGCACCAGCGCGACAACCACCGGCTGATCGAGACGCTCGTCCGGCTCAAGAGCCTCGGCAACACCCTGATCGTCGTGGAGCACGACGAGGACACCATCCGGACGGCGGACTGGATCGTCGACATCGGGCCGCACGCCGGCGAGCACGGCGGCCAGATCGTGGTCAGCGGCACCGTTGAAGAATTGTTGGACTGTCCGGAGTCGATCACCGGGGCGTATCTCTCGGGTCGGCGGGAGATTCCGGTGCCTCCGATCCGCCGGCCGCTGCAGCGCGGTCGCGAGGTCGTCGTCGAGGGCGCACGCGAGCACAACCTGCGCAACATCGATGTCGCGTTCCCGCTCGGCTGCTTCATCGCGGTCACCGGGGTCAGCGGCTCGGGCAAGTCGACGCTCGTGAACGACATTCTGTACTCCTCGCTCGCGAACAAGATCAACGGCGCGCGACTGCCGGCCGGACGGCACAAGCGCATCCGCAACGTCGAGTTGCTCGACAAGGTCGTGCATGTCGACCAGGCGCCGATCGGCCGCACGCCACGTTCGAACCCGGCGACGTATACGGGCGTCTTCGACCACATCCGCAAGCTGTTCAGCGAGACCACCGAGGCGCGAATCCGCGGCTATACCCAGGGCCGGTTCTCGTTCAACGTCAAGGGCGGCCGGTGCGAGAACTGCTCCGGCGACGGCACGATCAAGATAGAGATGAACTTCCTGCCCGACGTGTACGTGCCGTGCGAGGTCTGCAAGGGCGCGCGGTACAACCGCGAAACGCTCGAGGTGCACTACAAGGGCAAGACGATCAGCGAAGTGCTCGAGATGCCGATCGAGGAGGCCGCCGAGTTCTTCAAGCCGATCTCGAAGATCGCCAGGCACCTCGACACGTTGGCCGATGTCGGGCTGGGCTACGTCCGGCTCGGGCAGCCGGCGCCGACGTTGTCCGGGGGCGAGGCGCAGCGGGTCAAGCTGGCGTCCGAGTTGCAGAAGCGATCCACCGGCCGGACGATCTACGTCCTCGACGAGCCGACCACGGGCCTGCACTTCGAGGACGTGTCGAAGCTGCTCGGCGTGCTGCACTCGCTCGTCGACAAGGGCAACTCCGTCATCGTCATCGAGCACAACCTGGACGTCATCAAGACCGCCGACTGGGTGATCGACATGGGGCCGGAGGGCGGCGCGGGCGGCGGGACCGTGGTGGCGACCGGCACTCCGGAGGAGCTCACGGCCATCGAGGCGTCCTACACCGGCCAGTTCCTGCGCCACGTGCTGGACGGGCAGCATGCGGCGCAGCCGACCAGGACGCGTGCCCGCAAGACCGCGGCCGCCGGCCGGCGTGCCCCGTCGCGGCGCGCCACGGCCTGAGGCATTTCCGACATTTCTGTCGCACCCCGGTGGCAGGCTTGGGTCCGTGGGCATCGACGCGTACCGGCAGGTGCTGAGCCAGCACGCGGTCCGGCGGGTGCTCGCGCTCGGGCTGGTCGTCCGCATCCCGCTGTGGGCCGCGAACGTCGTGCTCGTGCTGCAGGTCGTCTCGCACCTGGACCGCTCGTACGGCGCCGCCGGCCTGGTCAGCAGCGTGGCGACGATCGCGCTGGCCGTCAGCGGGCCGTGGCGCGGTCGCCGGCTCGATCGGGTCGGGCTGCGCCGGGCGGTGGCCCCGTCGTTGTTCGTGCTCGCCGGGTGCTGGAGCGTCGCGCCCTTCCTGGGCTACTGGCCGCTGTTGCTGCTGGCGGGCATTGCCGGACTCTTCACCGTTCCGTCCTTCTCGATCGTGCGGCAGGCGATCATCCATGCGGTTGACGAGGATCACCGCAAGACGGCGCTGTCGATCGACGCCGTCGTGCTCGAGATCTCGTTCATGATCGGCCCGGCGCTCGGCGTGCTGCTCGCCACCGTCTGGCCGACGCAGTGGGCCCTGTTCGTGTGCGAGTTCGCGTCGATCGCGGGCGGCGTCGCGCTGTGGATCGGCAACCCGACGCTGCGCGCGGAACGGGCCGACACTGCCCCCGCGTCCGGCGAACGTCGACCCGCCTTGATCACGCCTGCGGTGCTGGCCATCCTCGCTGCCGGCGCGGCGGCGACCCTCGTGCTCACCGGCACCGACGTCGGCGTGGTGGCCGCCCTGCGCGACATGCACCACCAGTCGTGGATCGGCTGGGAGCTCGCGGTGTGGGGGCTCGGCTCGGCCGTCGGCGGGTTGATCTACGGAGCGCTGCACCGCACGGTGCCGGCCGCCCTCTTGCTGGCGTTGCTCGCCGGTACGACGATGCCGGCCGTCGTCGCGCGCGAGCCCATCGTGCTGGCCGTGCTGCTGTTCGTGGCGGGCCTGTGCTGCGCACCAACACTCACCGCGACGGTCGACGCGCTGTCCCGTGCCGTCCCCGAGCAGGTGCGCGGCGAGGCGTTCGGGTGGCACGGCTCGGCACTGACCGCCGGCTCCGCGGTGGGCGCCCCGGTGGCCGGCGTCGCGATCGACCACGTCGGCTGGCACGGCGGTTTCCTGCTGCCCGGCGCGCTCAGTCTCGCGACCGCGCTCGTCCTGGTGGCGGTGACGATCCGGCAGCGCATGCCCGAGGCCGAAGCACCCGCGCTGGTCTGACCCACAACTCCGCTGATCAACGCAAGGAACCGGTCACGAGCGTGTGAAAGTCTTGGGCGATGACGGGTCTGCGGGACTTCATCGCCGGGCTGCCGAAGGCCGAGTTGCATGTGCACCACGTCGGGTCGGCGTCGCCGCGGATCGTGGCCGAACTCGCGGGCCGGCACGAGGGGAGCACGCCCGTCCCCGCCGATCCGGAGCTGCTGGCGACGTACTTCACGTTCACCGACTTCGCGCACTTCGTCGAGATCTACCTCTCGGTGGTCGACCTGATCCGCGATGCGGAGGACGTGTGGACGCTCACCTACGAGGTGGCGCGTGAGCTCGCCGGGCAGCGGGTGCGCTACGCCGAGTTGACGCTGACCCCGTATTCGTCGATCGTGCGCGGCATCCCGGCCGAGGCGTATTGCGACGCGGTCGAGGACGCGCGCCGCAAGGCCGAGGCAGAGTTCGGCGTCGTGCTGCGCTGGTGCTTCGACATCCCCGGCGAGGCCGGCATCCCGGCCGCCGACCTGACCCGCGACGTCGCACTGAAACTCCGGCCCGAAGGGCTGATCAGCTTCGGGCTGGGGGGTCCGGAGATCGGCGTTCCGCGCCCGCAGTTCGCGCCGCATTTCGAGGCAGCGATCGCGGCCGGGCTGCACAGCGTGCCGCATGCCGGCGAGTCGACGGGGCCGGAGACGGTGTGGGATGCGCTCAACCATCTCGGTGCAGAGCGCATCGGTCACGGCATCGCCGCGGCCCGCGATCCGCGCCTGCTCGATCACCTGCGAGAGCGCGCGATCCCGCTCGAGATCTGCCCGACGTCCAACGTGTGCACCCGCTCGGTGCCCTCGCTCGCCGAGCACCCGCTCCCGGCGCTGGTCGCGGCCGGCATCGCGGTGACGATCAACACCGACGACCCGCCGATGTTCGCCACCACGCTCAACGACGAGTACGCCGTCGCGGCTGAGTTACTCGGGCTGGACGCGGACGGCGTGGCGGAACTCGCACGCGCGGCGGTGCGCGTGTCGTTCCTCGGCGATGCCGGCAAGGCCGCGCTGCTCGCCGAGATCGACGCCTACGCGACCTCCTGAAGCCCGAGGGTCTCCTGCAGCGCACGCCGGCCGGATTCGGTCACGTCCACGGCACGCCCACCCGGCCGCCGGACGACCCAGCCGGCCGCGTCGGCGCGGGCGAGCACGGCGGCGCCCAGCGCGCCCGCCAGGTGATGACGCTGCTCACTCCAGTCGACGCAGAACCGAAGCAGTGGACGTGCCGACGCCGGCCGCGCTTGGAGCGCGTCGAGGTCGACGCCGAGGCGCCCGAACACCCGGTCCGCATGCGGGCCCACTTCGTACGGGTGGTTGCGCACCGGTGCCGCCAGCCGGTCGGCCGCGCGGCGCGCGGTGTCGGCGGAGCCGTCGCAGCGCTGCAGTGCCTCGTTCTCGACCAGGCTGGCCAGTAAAGCGACGCCCCAGCGTCCGGCGAGATGGTCGTAGCAGGTACGCGCGCGCCGCATCGCAGCGGCGCGGGACGATTCGCGCAGCGAGTTGACCGGTGGCTGCGGCGCGATCACCGCGAGCGCTTCGGCCGCGGCCGCGACCTCCGGACCGGCGAGCCGGTAGTACCGGTGCCGACCCGAGCGTTCGACGGTCAAGATCCCGCCCGCCACCAGCCGATTGAGGTGGCCGCTGGCGGTGGCCGCGCTGATGCCACTCTCCTGGGCGAGCACGGAGGCGGGTAGTGCACGGCCGTCGGCGAGCGCGCTGACGATGCGGGCCCGACTGCGGTCGGCGAACAACGCGGCGACGGGCGCAATGTCGGCGGCCCGGCGGATATTCGGTGCGTCCATACGTCCAGTCTGCGACGAGGACGTTTCGGCGCGCATCGAAGCATCCGCGACGGACCGTGGAGTCATGGATGTCGAGACGCGTCGCCGCCCGCAGATTCTCACCGTGATGTGTGCCGGGATGTTCCTGGTGCTGCTCGACGTGACGATCGTGAACGTGGCGCTGCCGAGCATCGCTGACCAGCTCGGCGTCGGCGTCGCGTCCCTGCAATGGGTCGTGGACGGCTATGCGGTGGCGATCGCCAGCCTGCTGCTTGCCGGCGGCACGCTCGGCGATCGGTACGGGCATCGCCGCATGCTCATGACGGGCTTCGTGCTGTTCGGGCTAGCCTCGATCGGTGCCGCGAGCGCGCCCAACGGCGCGGTCCTTGTGGCTGCGCGCGTTGTGCAGGGCATCGGCGGCGCGCTGCTGCTGCCCAGCACGATGGCGGTGATCGCCGACACGTTTCCGGAGCGTGCCGCGCAGGCGCGCGCGCTCGGCACCTGGGCGTCGGTGTCCTCCCTCGCGCTACCCGCCGGTCCGCTGCTGGGCGGGCTGCTCGTGGGCACCGTCGGGTGGCGCTGGGTGTTCTGGCTCAACGTTCCGCTCGTCGCAGGAGCCGTGTTCGGCACGCTGCGGACAGTGCCGGCGCATCCCGGGCACACCACGGCCCGCCTCGATGTCGGCGGTCTCGCCGGGCTGGTGACCGGGCTGGGCGGATTGATCTTCGCCGTGATCGCCGTGGGGCGTGGCGCGAGCGCGACCGAGATCGGCCTCGCCGCGTTGATCTCCATCCTCGGCTTCGGGCTGGGGCTACGGGCCGAGCGTCGAGCAGTCCACCCGGTGCTGCCGCTCGACCTGCTGCGCCGACCGGCCTTCGCGGGACCGAACGCCGTCGCGATGACGATGAACTTCGTGTTCAACGGCTTGCTTTTCGTCGTGACGCTCTACCTACAGGACATCCGGGACTACTCGCCGATCGAGTCCGGGGTGAGCGTGCTGCCGATGGCCGTGCCGCTCGTCGCGCTCGCACCGGTGTCCGGACGACTGACCGCGGCGCGCGGGCCGCGCACTGCCGTGCTGAGCGGCTGCGTCACCGCCGCGATCGGCGCACTGCTCCTCCTCGGCGTGCGCGCGGACGCCGGGTTGGGCTGGCTGCTGTGCGGGCTCGGCGTGCTGGGCTGCGGCGCCGGGCTGGTGACGGCGTCGGTCGTGGCTGCGGTGGTGCGGGCGACACCGCCGGATCGGCCCGGGCTGGCGACCGGGATGTCCAACACCGCGCGGCAGACCGGGACGGCAGGTGGCGTGGCGCTGTTCGGAGCGGTGGCCGGTTCGACGCAGGACGTGTCGCACTTCGTCCTGTCACTGCACGTGCTGACCGGGATCGCAGCGGCGCTGTGGTGCGCCGCCGCGGCCCTGGCCCGCGTGTCGATCGAACGGACCGCGCGTGATCGGCCGCTGCTTGCCGTCAGCTCCTGAAGAACTGCACCTTGGCGAGCGCGACGATGGAGGTCTTCTTCGACAGCCCGTAGTAGTCGTCTATGCGGATCGACACCCGGTCGACACCGTTCGCGCCGCAGTCCGACACGTCCACCTTCGACGCGTCGCCTGGGTTGTCGCCGAACTTGATCTGGCACCCGGGCACCGAGGTGCCGGGGAACTCCAGGAAGACGTGTTCCGGCCGGGCCGTCGTGTTGTAATCCCGCACCTTGCTGTCGCCGACCCCGTTCCAGACCACGATGTTCTTGAGGTCGAACTTGTCCGTGAAGCCGAAGGTGATCGTGATGTGCTTGGTGTTGCTCCGCGGGATCTTCGCGGCCCAGTAGGTGTTGGTCGCGGTGTCCCGTAGCGGCGGGATGCCGTGCCCGTGGATCGCGTCGCTGACGAACACGTCGTTCGCGATCACCTCGGTGCGCGTCGGGTGGATCCACGAGTTGAACTTGTCCTGGACCGCGCCGACCTTGTCGTTCACGCCGCTCCGAACGCCCGGCACGAGCGTATACACGATGCCGCCGATGAGGATGATCAGACCGACGATTCGCATCGTCCCGCCCATCAGGACGCCGAGCAGCCGGCTTGGCACTGACCGGCGGGTCTTGCGCGCGGACGGACGATCGCCGGCCTTGCGCTTCTTCGGACCGCGGCGCGGGATGAGGTACTGCCACCACTTCTTCTTGACGACCTGCGCCTCTTGCAGCGATGTCCCACACCGGCTGCAGAACTTGCGCGTCGGGTCGTTGCCCTCGCCGCACTCCGGGCAGATGAGGTCACCCGGCTTGAGCTGGCGCGTCGGCGGTCGCCGGTGCACGGCCGGCGCCTTCGGTTGCGCCGCCTGCGGCTTCTGCGCCGTCGGCTGCTGCTCGCCGGATTCGGGAGTCGCGGCCGGTTCGTGCGGTCTTGCCACGAGCGCGGACGCGTCCGGAAGCTCCAGCTTCGGCGGTGGCGGCGCAGTGGCAGTGGCCGTCGCGGTTGCGGTCGCCGTGGGCGGCACCGCGACCGGGCCGAACTGCGTCGCACCCTCGGTCGGGCGCGGCGGCGGCGCTGCAGACGGCAGCGCTGGTGGCGCCGGCGCTGCGGTGGCCGCG
>DASQSE010000133.1:0-27671 GCA_035642535.1 Jatrophihabitans sp.
ATTCATGGCGTCCGCGGCTTGTAGGCTGCACCGTCCTTGAAGAGCCGGATCGTGCGTCCGTTGTCGATGGACCCGCCCCAGACGATCATCCGGTGGCCGGTCCATACCGCCTCCGGGTAAGCCCGGCCATGCAGCGGCGAGGCGGGCAGTGCGCGCCACCGGTTGGTGGCCGGGATGTAGGCCTCCCCGTGCGCTGGGGTCGTTCCGGTCGGGTAGTCGCCGGAGAGCCCGCCCCAGACGAGGACGCGGCGCCCGGTCCGGACCGCCGCGAATCCCCAACGCGGCAGCGGCATCGCGGGCAGCAGTCGCCAATGGTTGGTCGCCGGGTTGTAGGCCATCCCGCGGGCCGCGCCGGGACTGAGGAACAGGAGCTCCTTGCCGTCCCACAGCGCCGGGCCGTCGACGGGCCGATGGGGCATCGGCGGCAGCCTGCGCCAGGTGTGGGTGGCCGGGTTGTACGCAGCACCGCTGCGGAACACCCTTGCGTCCGGCCGGAAAGGCTGGTGCCTGTCGCCGTGCCCGCCGGCCACGATCAATTCCTTGCCGGTCCAGGCACCGCGGGCGCCCCGGCGGGGCGCGAGCGGCGCGGTCGGGAGGATGCGCCACCTGTCGGTCACCGGGTTGTAGGCCGCGCCGTCATGGGAGACGCTCTCGCAGCAGGTACCGCCCCAGGCCAGGAACCGGTGACCCGTCCACCCGGTCACCGCCCCGCTCAAAGACATCCGAGGCGGCTGCGCGATCTTGTGCCACGTGTTGGTCGCCGGGTTGTAGCTAGCGCTGGTCAGGCCGAGGATCAGCATCCGTGATCCGGTCCAGACGGCGACGTCGGTGCTCTCCAGAGACGCGGGCCGCGGGCCGTCCGCGAGCCGCACCCAGGTGTTGGTCGCCGGTCGGTATGCGAAGGTGACGCCGCGCTCGCCGCCAGACACGAAGCGGTCGCCATGAATGATCATCTCGTGACCGGTCCACACACTCACGACCGTCCACGAGTCAGGCGCGGTGCGGATCGGTGCGCCGGGCAGTTTCGTCCACGTCCCGGCGAGCACCTGCGCAGCCGCAGCCGAGGCCGCCAACAACGTCGCGGCACCCGCAACGGCAACCGTGAGGGCAAACGACGACGGTCCGCGGCGCCGCGCAGCCGTCCGTGCAGAACACTTCATTGTGGACCTCCCCGATTTCGAGAAGCCAGCGCCGATCACGGCGTCACGCCCAAATGGAATCGGCTGGCAATTTGACTCTCCTACCACCAGAAACACAGCGACAAGGGGCAACCTGACCTACTGGCTCCGGGACCTTAGGTCGGCTGCACAGCGCTCTCGTGCGTCAGCCCAAGGAGGGTTCTGGTTCCCTTCGCAGCTCGGCATGGCGGCCTGTGTTGCTCTCACTGCTGCGCAGTCCTGCGGTGAGGGTGACGGTGACGAGCGTGGACGCGAGTGCCAGACAGGTGATCGCCCAGTTGATGGATAGGTGTTTGGCGATGATGCCGGCGGTGGCTGCGCCGACCGCCTGCATGGTGAGCATTCCTGAGCTCTGCAGTCCGAGGGCGTGGCCGCTGAGTTCGGGTGGCGTGCTTGCGAGCAGTTGCTCCTGCAGCAGCAGGGTGGCGCCGTAGCCGATGCTGGCGATCCCGACGAGCGCGACGGCCACGCCGAGCGGCATCGCGAGTGCGAACAGGAGGTAGGGCGCGGCGAGCAGTAGGCGTAGCGGGCCGATCAGTCGGCGCCGGCCGGCCGGGGAGAGCAGCCGGGCAGCGAGGAGGTCACCGCACAGCATGCCGAGCGCGCTGGCGGAGAGCAGCAGCCCGGCCCACCGAGTCGAGTACGGGATGAACAGCGCCTCGCAGCCGACGATCAGTCCGTTGGGCACCCACATCGCGAGGTAGAGGCAGCGGCGCCGACGCGAAGTCCAGAGCAGGCGGTTACCGCGCCAGGTTTGCCGTAACGAGCCGCGCCCCGTTGCGCGGGGCCGCCGCTCGCGGAGTCCGAGCCGGGCCAGCACCGCGGCGGCGGCATTCAGTGCGGCAGCGATCACCAGCGTGGCGCGCGGCGACGTCGAGATCACCAGCAAGCCACCGAGCCCGAAGCCGGCCATCTGCATGACGCCATTTGCCATCGTGAACACCGAGCGGGCGAGCACGTACCCGTCGCTCGGAACGATCTCGTTCAGCAGCCCCCACTGGACGCCGCCGCCGAATGCGGCGACCAGTCCGCTCGTGAACACGATCGCGAGCAGGGCGCCGACCGGAAGTCCGGGCAGGGCCAGCGACAGCGTGGTCGCCGCGAAGCCGAGCGCCACGGCGACGATCGTGGCCCGGGGCCGCACTCGGTCGGCGAACGAGAGCAGGCACGCCGCTCCGAGCACCTGCGCGGCCGAGGGCCCGAACATGCTCAACGCGGACAGCAGTGGCGACCCGGATCGGACATAGACGAGGGTGCCGAGCGCGATGCCCGTTGTCGTCGCGCCGGCATAGCGCAGCGACATGGACCCGAACAGCGCCCTGAACTCGGCGACGGCGAACAGCTCCCGGTAGGTACGCACCCGATCAGGCTGTCGCGCGGCTGACCCGAACCCTAAAGTTTCGTATGGAGGCGAAACATGGGAGTCTGGCGGATCGGCGCGGACGAGCTGGCCGACAGCCGGTTCGCGGTGTCGCCGTTGCTCGAGACGGTCGGCGCGTTGCTGGTCCTCCAGCGCGGCCGTCCGCGCCTGGATCTGCAGGACTGGTATCGCACGCACCGGCCCGCGTACCGGAGGTTGCTCGCCGAGGATCCGACGCTGCCGGCCCTGTTGGACGGGCTGTTCCGGCCGCGCTGGATCGCCGACTTCATCATCCCGCCCCCCGACCCCGCCGACCGCACGTTCCACGACACCTTGCGTCGGGTGCGCGCCGCACCGCCGCCCACCGTGCGCGCCGTGCTGCGTGACGGCTTCGGCGGGGCGATACCGCAGCCGCTGCGCCGCGTCGACGTCGCTGCGCGCTCCGCCGAGTTGCTGGCGTGGGTGTGGACGGAAACCGTGCGCGCCGACTGGCCCCGCCGCCGCCGCATCCTCGAAGCCGACATCGTGGCCCGCACCAGCCAGCTCACCACCGGTGGCTGGAACGCGGCGCTGGCCCGCATGCGCCCCGGGATGCGATGGCTGGGCAGCAATCAGCTGCAGATCAACGCCTACGACTACCCGCCGCGGAACCTGGCCGGTGCGCAGTTGTCATTCGTGCCGAACACGTCGCCTTACGGCTGGGTTGCCTGGGATGACGCGAACCGATACGCGGTGATCTACCCCTGCACCGGGACGTTGACCGAGGCCGGCCGGCCGGCCGAACGCACGCTGGCCCGACTGCTCGGCCCGGCACGCGCCGTCATCCTCACCGCACTGGACACCCCGCAAAGCACCACCCAACTCGTCGCACTCACCGGCTATCGGCTGGGCTCGGTGGGCGGGCATCTCAAGGTGATGCGCGAGGCCGCCCTCGTCACTCGGCGCCGGGCCGGACGCAGCGTCCTGTACCTGCGCACCGCGCTGGGCAACCGTCTCGTCGACGCGTCGGCGACTGTGCGGTCCGCCGCGACACCGCGCGAACGGCCACGACATTGAGCTTGCGTGTCTAGGTTGCGCTGACGCGCTGCCCGGGCAGGCCGAGGGGTGCGCCAAGCGTTGCCAGAGCACGCGCGGGTAGAGCGGTCGAGCCCGTTCGAGTCGACCGCTGACCACAGCCAAAGCGCCTGCCAACACGACCGTCGCGATCAGCGTAGATCGATTAGCTCCGCCGAAGCACCCGTCCCGCGTCGTGGTCGCGGCGACCTGCGATCGACTGGGTTCCCGTGGCAGGGAGAATTGCGCGCGTGGATGAGCCGTGGGGGGTTGGTGACCCGCCGGCGGTGCGGAGTGTGCCGCCGTTGCCGCCGTGGTTAGCGCGGCTGGCCGAGGTGCAGCGGACTCGCGTGCCGATCCGGGACGTGGACTCGGCCGAGTGGAGTCTCCCAGGCGCCGAGGAGCTGCCCGAGGTGCAGGCGCTCGCGGCGGACGGGTGGCGCCTGCTGCACGAGGCGCCGCTGTGGTGCCTGCTGCCGGCTGCGTGGCCGACCGGGCACCGCACCTGGGTGCCGGATCGGCTGCCGCGGGTGAGCATCAGCGGTACAACCGGCACTTACTACGGCTCGGTCGAGCCGCTGCCGGCGGAGGGCGACGAGAACTTCTGGGCGGACGACACTGCAGCGGAGGAGGCAGCCGCCGCTGGTCTGCCGCCACCACCGGCCAGGCGCATCTGGCTGGTCCGCTCCCCGTGGCCACGCCTGCCGATCTCGGCCGTTTACAAGCTGGTCTGGGAGCACGCCAAGCACCGGCGGGGCAGCGAGGTCGCGGCCGTCTACCGGGCCGCGCGCACCGTGTTCGGCTGGGACGAGGACACCGCCCACGCCGCCTGCCCTGCGGAGCTGCGCAGCCTGCTCGAGCAATGGGCGGCCGTCGGCCGACTCGGGGAGGCCGCCGGCCCGTTCGTCGAGCAGCACGTCACACCCAGCCAGTTCGAGCGGGTCAGGCAAGGCGCCGCGCTGGACGAGGTGCGAGCGCTGGCCTGGTTGAACTCGCTCGACGCCGAGCCCGACGAGGACACGATCGCGTTCATCACCGCGTGGCGGGCCGCCGGCCTGCCCGGCGACCCGCCCACCGCCGCCGACCGGTACCGCGGCCGCGACCTGAGCGAGCTGCACCGCTGGCTGGCAGCCGGCTTCGACCTGTACGCCGCACACAAGCTCGAACTCGCCGGACTGGACACCGCGTTGCGCTGGCGGCAGGCCGGGTTCAGCCCGCAGGACACCTACGAGCTGCTGCGCGATGACCCGGACCTCACGCCGGACCAGGCGCACGCGTTCGACAGCGGTGTGGTGCGTGAGCAGCGGCGTGGCTGGATCTACTTCGGCTTCGACGCCGACCAGGCCGCCGCATGGGCGGCCGCAGGCGTGACGCCGAGCCAGGCCCGCATCTGGCGCGCCTGCGGCAAGACATCCGCCTATGTCCGGGACGGGCAACGCTTCCCGCCGGAACTGACCGCCGGCAAGACGTCCATCGCCTACAGCCGCCCGATGGACTCCGAGTACGGGCCGTACGAGACGACCTGGGACGAGCTGCCCGACCCACCCGGCACCCGCGGCCGACGCGCGCGCCGCCGAGCCCGCGACCCACACCCCTGGATCAATGCCGACTGACGCCACCAGATCGACAGCGTCCGGCGTGCCACTAGATCCGCAGCGTCGCGCCCCACAACACCTGGTGATACTTGGCGTTCGGGTCGGACGGCTTGCTCGAGCGGCACCAGACGGCGTACGAGCGACCGTGCGTCGCGGCCGTCCCGATGTAGTCGCCCGGGAACTTGCCACCCGCTTCGGCGGCGTACTTGAGGTTCGAGCGTGGGCCGAGGGCGACCGGGGCGCTGAACGACGAGCGGCCGGCTGAACTAAGGACCTCCTGCTGCACGAACCGGCCGCGGTGCAGTCCGGTGGAGACGAGCACCTCGCCGCCATAGGCCGCGACATCCACGTTGACGTAGTCGTAGCCCGGGCTCGACGACGTGACGCGCAGCGGCGTGGACCAGCGCCTGCCGCCCGTCGAGGTGCTCAGCATGACCGCACCCGCGTCCGGCCGGATCCAGGTCGCGTATAAGCGACCGGTCCGCGGGTCGGCTGTGGCGGACGGTAGGCAGCAGCGGATGCCCGCCGGCCCCACACCCGCGCGGCGCGTCACTGTGGACTCCGCACTCCACGTCAGCCCGCCGTCATGCGAGACCCGCGCGCCGATCCTTAGCGCCGGCGGGCCGGCGGCGAGCATGGAGGTGTCGGCCCCGACCCGGCTCGCCCGCCCCTCCTCACCGCCCGACGTGCCGAAGTTCAGGTACGTGTCGACGATCGACCCGTCCGGCTTGACCACCGGTTGCGAGTTGATGGTGACGATGCCCCGCGGGGTGAGCGCGACGGTATGGCTCCAGGTCTGGCCCTGATCGTCGGACCAGCGCACCACCTGCCGGTCGCCGAAGCCGATCGATACGCCGCTGAACTGTGCCCAGAACTGATAGAGCCGACCGCGGTACGGGCTGTGCCGGCCGTTGTCGACGATCAGGAAGTTCTTGTCGTCGCCGTGGCGGCAGGTCTTGTTGCGCTGCGCGAGGACCGGCGCGCCGAAGGTCACGCCGCCGTCCGTGGAGCGGGAGACGCTCACCGCGGTGCGGCAACCGCTACTGATGTCAAGCACGGAAATGTAGACCGAGCCGTCCGGCCCGAATGCGACCACCGGATCCGAGGCGCGGGCCCACACCCCGCCGGCGGCCTGCGTGATGCCGGGCAGCGGCGCGTGCTGCCAGTTCTGGCCGCCGTCATGCGTCCACGCATAGGAAATGCCGACCGCGCCAGCGGTGGGGAGACGGCAGTCGTGCGCGACCGCCACCGCGATATTGGGATCGGTCGGCGATACCGCCACATCCGGCTCGGCGAGTGTGTCCGGCTCGCAATGGGACGCCGACGCGATGTCCTGCTTGTCGATGCGCCCGACGTGCACGACCACGGGTTGATCGGACGGTCCGGCGGCTGCCGGGGCCGCAGTCAACGCGATCACGGTGGTGCCGACTGCGGCCCTGATGACGAAGGTGCCGACGTTCATGCGAGCCTCCGAAGAACGGGGCGGCTGCGCACAAACCTGCCGCTCGCATGGGTCTCGGTCAAGAATCGGGTTGTTGCGATGTCGATGCGCGCAAGAGGACAGTTCTTCCATGCCCAGGGGAATGGGGCCGTTGTTTGGGTCCCCTGGCCATGGCCATGGGGTTGTGCGTGGCGATGTGCAGTGCGGCAGCCTGCTCGCCGTCCGGACACCCGCATCCGTCCAAGTCGACCGACCGACCGGCTGGCAACGGCGATCGCCGCGGAGATGTACGCGTACACGGACGACGACAACATCCGCGCGATCATCGTTCAGGTCGACGGCCGTACTCGGTTCGAGCACTACTACTCGTCGTCGGCGGATCAATCCCGGTCCAGCTTCTCCGTGACCAAGAGCGTGATGTCGACCCTGGTCGGCATCGCTATCGATGAGGGGCGGCTACGCCTGGACGAGCGTATGGACGAGTTGTTGCCGGACGACGCAGCGGCCATGACTCCGCAGGCCGCCCGCGTCACCCTGCGTCAGCTGCTCACCATGACCGGTGGATTTCCGGACACGTGGAACGCCACCGGCCCGGACCCTCTCGACACCGCACAGAACTGGACGCGCTTCGTCCTCGCCCATCAGGATCGGGCGCCGGGCGTGCGGTTCCACTATTCCGACTACGGCGCGCATCTGCTGTCGCCGATCCTGGTCCAGGCGACCGGGCAGTCGGTGCTGAGCTACGCCCGGGCCAAGCTGTTCGACCCGCTCGGTATCTCGACGCGACCCGCGGCCCAACCGCGCCTCGACCCGGCGCATCTGGCCGAATACATGAAGGCACAGTTCGCCTGGCCCGTGGACCCGCAAGGCTTCAACCTCGGCGCCGGATGGATCAAGCTCCGGCCACAGGACCTGGCTAAGTTCGGCCAGTTGTTCCTGCACGCCGGCCGGTGGCGCGGCAAGCAGGTCGTCCCGGCCGGATGGGTGCGCCAGGCGACCACCGCTCAGGCCGGCACCGCGTTCGCCTTCGACAGCCACGGCCCTTTCGACCCACAGAACTACGGTTACCTATGGTGGGTCGACAAGACCGACGGCGCAGCTGCCTACTTCGCATTGGGGTTCGGCGGGCAGCGGATCGAAGTCGTACCGGCGCGACACCTGGTCATCGTGATATCCAGCGACGTGAAAGTTACCGACCCCAACGCGGCGACAGTCACCGCGGACGACACGCAACGACTGGTGGACATCATCGTCCGCCGCGCTGGTTGACACCTGCGAGCACGCCGGGTCAGCGGCAGGAGCGACAGCCGCTTCCGCTGGGCAGTGGCGGCAGCGGGCGCGCGCCGATGCGGTCGAGGTAGCGAGCGGAGGAGCGACGACAGTCTAAGACGAAGTGCTTGCCGTTTCGCGTGCCTGGACGGCGGCGCTGACCAGCAACGACGCGCTGGCCGTTGGGCGCTTCATGACCGATGACGGGGTCTACGTCGACCCGAGTGGCGCCACCACCAAGGCGGACGCGTTGGATGGATCGCGTCCGGGCGCCAGCCAGAAGACGCCGACAGCCTGACACCGTCGGCCCTGGACGCGACGTATATCGGCGCCGCCTACGAACGGTTCAGCTGAGTTCTTCGGCCAGCGCGACGATCACGCCTTCGGGGCCGCGGAGGTAGCAGAGCAGGAAGATGTCCTCGTAGCGCACCACGTCGCCGATGAGCTCGGCGCCGTGGGTCCGCAGGCGCGCGATGGTGTCCTCGATGTCGTCGACGGCGAACATGAGGCGACGGATGCCCAGCGTGTTCGGCGGTGCGTTCTTCGGCTCGGGGGTGATCATCGTCGGCTTCTGGTAGCTCATCAGTTCGAGCTTGCTGTGGCCGTCGGGAGTCCGCATCATGGCGACGTCGACAACCTGGCCGTCGAGTCCGACGATGCGGTCCGACCACTCCCCTCCACTGTCATCCTGCCCTCGAGCTGCAGGCCGAGTTCGCCGAAGAACGCGACGGCAGCGTCGAGGTCGTCGAAGACAATGCCGACGTTGTCCATCCGCAGGATCGTCATGTCCTCAAGCGTAGGGAGGCGGACGATTGGGCCGATGGATCAAGATACGGGTCTGCGCCGGCCCCCGGGGCCGCCACACTTCAAAGGCGCCGGAGGGCCTGACTGGAGGTCTGGACATGACCGCACAACAAGACCTGAGCGGCACCGTGCAATCGGGGCGCGGACTCGGAGCGAGTCGGATGGCCGACCCGGCAGTCCTGCACCGGCTGCAAGACGTTGCCGGCTTCCCGATCGTGCCCGGCACCCTCAACCTGCGCCTGCCCGCAGCGCCCGAGCGGGACGCGCACTGGCATTACGTGTCTGCCGCCGAAATCGGCCCCGAGTGGCAGGCCCGCACCGGACAGGCCGGCTACTTCCTGGCCCGCGTCACCATCGCCGAGCGATACCGTGGCCTCGCTTTTCAAGCCGACGAACCAGCGGCGCCGGGATACCCGCCCGACCTGATCGAGTTGTTCAGCGAGGTCCTGCTGCGCAAAGCGCTCGACCTCAGCGACGGCGACCACGTCGTCGTCAGGCTGGGCGAAGCGTGACCACTAGTCCGGCGCGTAGCGGGGCCGCGGCTCGAAACCGGCGGCGCGGTAGCAGGCGTCGATCAGCGTCATCGTCGCGACGGCGTCGTCAGCATCGATCGGCAGCGGCTCCCCATCGCGCACCCGCGCGATGAACGCCTCGAGCATGTAGGTGTATGACAGTCGGGTACCGAGTTGCTCGACCCGGTCGCCGACCGGCGTCGAGACGAAGATGCGGTCGTCACGTTGGGGCAGCACGAAGTTGGCGGCGGTGGCGAAGCCGCGGCTGCCGGCGATGCGCAGCGTCATCCGCTCGACGTCCCCGTTCATATTGCAGCGGGCCGAGCCGCGTGCGCCGTTGGGAAACTCCAGGTTGACGTCGAGCCACTCGTCGACCCCGGGCTTGTCCGCGCGCGCCTCGCCGCGTGCCTCGAGCACCGTCGGCTCGCCGCCGCCCCAGGGCGCGAGCATCCGGTGCGCGTGCAGGTTGTAGCAGCCGAGGTCCATCAGCGCGCCGCCGGCAAGGGGCAGCGACCAGCGGGGATCGTCGTCCGACGGCGCCGGGATGACCATCGTCGCCTCGACCCGCTCCAGCTCGCCCAGCTCGCCCGAGTCGAGCAGTTCGTGCAGACGCTGCGTCACAGGGTGGAACAGGTAGTGGAAGCCCTCGAGCACGACGACGTCCGCCTTCGCCGCCGCGTCGCGCACCTCCGCCGCCTCGTCGGCGTTGCTGGCGAAGGGCTTCTCCGTCAGGACTGGCTTGCGCGCCTCGATCGCCGCAAGGTTCCACGGCGCGTGCAGCGCGTTGGCGAGCGGGTTGTAGATCGCCTCGACCTCGGCGTCCGCGATCACATCGGCGTAGCTGTCGAGCACCCGCTCGACGCCGTGCCGTTCGGCGAAGTCCTCGGCCCGCACCCGATCTCGGGCTGCGACGGCCACCAGGCGAGTGCCTGTCTCTTCGGCCGCCGGGACGATCGCCCGCGCAGTAATGCGAGCCGCACCCAGCACACCCAGACGTAGCGGTTCGGTCACGTGCGACACCCTACGATCTGGTCGACAAGACGCCCGAGGCGCACCCGACCGGCGCAGCACGGATTCAGGGGGATCGGGCGAGCGAGCGGGGCCGCCCGCGTCGAGGCCGCCCGCGACGACTCCGCTTCGGGGCCCAGCTGACCAGTTCGGCACCGCGAATTCGGTCATCTCGGCCCCGAAGCGAGTTCGCCCGATTCCTCGGCACCGGGGCGGATCCTGCTCGCCCAGAACCGGCAGGACGACCGCGACCGCGTCAACCTCGACGCCGACCGCCCGCTCGGCTGGCCAATCGCCCCGCTTGACGGCCTGCGACACCGTACGTCCGCGTGGCTACCTCGGACGCGCTGTCGCGGATGTCGCGATCGTGCTGGTTGTAACCGATGGTTGCGGAGCGTGCGCACCGTGTGGCATGTTCCAGCGATGGTCGGGATCGCGGTGTAATCGCGATCCTCGATCGGCGAGTAGGGGTCGCGCCCAGCCGGTGGGCGCGGCACCGCCGGATTCCTGCACAGGGTCGCGGGCGGTGGCTCACCCGACCGCCGACCCGCAGCCGGATCTGAAGAGATCCGCCGGCAACCGTGACGCCGCCCACGTTGGTGGGGATATGTCTCTCGACTGCTAGGTCTCGCCTGCCGGGGCGAGCGGAATCGAGGGGAGTCAGTCATGTTCCAATCTCGACGTCTATCCACGTCCATCGCTGCGCTGGGTGTGGTCGCGGCCTGTGCCGCGGCGGCGACGGCACCGCCATCGTGGGCATCGCGCGGAGTCGTCGCCACGCATCAGTCGTCAACCAATAGCCAGGCGACTACGGCGGTCGCCGCAGCGCCGGGCAAATACACGTCGCGGGTGCTCGGCAGCTTCGGTCGTGTTGGCACGGTGCGGGGCCACTTCGTTCCGCAGCGCTCGTTCGTGAAAAACGGCCACGTCGTCGTCCAAGGCGATCTGACCGCACGGCTGCGGCGTGGCAACGGAACCCTGGTCGGCGTCGCGCGCCGGCACGACGTGACATTGCCGGTGCGGGCTCCGGGCGCTCACCTGGCGAGCGCCGCCGACGCAACCGGGCAGACGGCGGCCGCGGCCGCGGCCGCGACGTGCACGATCCTGCATCTGGTCCTCGGGCCGCTGGACTTGAATCTGCTGGGGCTGATGGTGCACCTCAACCGGGTGGTGCTCGACATCACCGCGGTGTCCGGCGCGGGCAACCTGCTCGGCAACCTGCTCTGCGCGGTAGCCCATCTGCTCGACAACACCAGTCCGACGATCACGAGCATCTTGCGGCTGAGCAGCCTGCTCAACCGAATCGTCGGCCTGATCACCTAAGCGGCCTCCTGAACAGGGCGGTTCACTCGACCGCTCGAGGTCAGGGTCGCGCCGGGCCGGCCACACGGGGGGAAGTTCGCCGCAACTCACAACTGCGGTCGGACGCCGAGCTTGCCCGGCGCGTCCTTGCCCGACAGAACGCGCAAGAATCCTGGTTGTCAGAAGCGTCGGTTCTTGTTGGCCTCCAACCAGCCGGCTTCCCAACGACGCTTGTCCTCGGGCGTCTTTGGCCTTGTGTTCGCAGGCAGTTTGTTGAACGCCTCCCGCATTGCCTGCTTGCGACGGGCCGGAACTTTCTCTTCGGCCCGATTCGCGGCCTGCGCTTCCTTGGCGTCCTGCCGCGCAACGGCCTGCTTTGCCGCCTGCGCCTGTTGGAACTGGCGAGCGTTCGCCTTGTCCGCCCTGGACTGAGCCTTTGCCGCCGCGTCGGCAGCGGTGTTCTGTTTGAACCGCACGTGGTAGTTGAACACCGCGGCGTCCGAGCCGGCGTTCTGCTTAGCGAGGCGCAGATCGGCCTTTGGCTCCCCGGACGAGACAATCACATCGCGCGCCACGTAGGTCGCGCCGCCGAGCGTCAATCGCGTTCCGTGCCAGGCTCCTTTGAGCTGCTCCAACTCGGTGTTGTAGATGAAGTCGTCCGTGCCGCAGTTGTACGGGTGAGGCTTGGTGGGAACGTTGTGCGCTTCCTTCAGCGCCTTTTGCACTGCCGTACTCGGCGAAATGTGCTTGGCCACCCTAACCCCAGCTTCTCCGATGATCAGACGGGCGAAGATCAACATAGCCTCGTGCGTGGCATTTGCGCGCGCATAACCGGGGTGGCAGCGCTCGGGTCGCACGTTTGACTGCTCGAAGGTGCAGGGCGTCGTTTCCGTGCCGCGCCTGCGTTGTTCGGAATCCCTGTGCGGGTCCGAGTCCTAGGCTGCGCCCACGAGGACGGGATACGGGGGTCGGGTATGTGGCCTATCGGCATCTCCCTAGTGGTACTGGCGGGTTTGTCCATCGACCGTGACAGTCACCCGAGACGCGGCGACGGCCGTCCGTGAGGGTACGGGTTCATCTCGTTCTGATCGCGTCGTTGTCGATCGCGCTGTCGTCAGTCGTAGCCGTGACTGGGGAGCCGCCCCAGGCGAGGGCCGCGGCGGCCGGCGGACTGCAGCTCGACAAGCTGGTGAGCGGTCATGCCACCACGAAGTCGACCAGCGTGACGTCGCCGGCGTTCACCACATCGCAGGCGGGTGAATTGCTGGTCGCGTTTCTGGAGTCGGACGGGCCGGGAAGCGCGCAGACATTCAGCGCAGTGACCGGCGGCGGCCTCACCTGGCGGTTGCGGCAGCGCGCGAACACGCAGCGCGGAACGGCTGAGATCTGGCAGGCGACGGCGACCGGTGTTCTGACCAATGCGACCGTGAAGGGAACGCACAGCGGATCCTATTTTGCGTCCGTAACGGTGGCGACCTTCATTGGCGCCAATACCGCCGTGGACGGGGCGACCATCGCGGCCAATGCGGCCACCGGCGCGCCGTCGGCCACTTTGTCCACGACGAAACCCGGCTCCTGGGTGTGGGGCGTGGGCGATGACTACGACCAGGCAACTGCCCGCACGGTCGGCCCGAACCAGACCAAGGTCGACGAATACCTTGCCGCGAGCGGTGACACGTTCTGGGTGCAGCGCGAAAACGCGGTGACGCCCACGCCTACTCCGGTGACGATCAACGACACCGCGCCCACGACCGACCGCTGGAACTTGGCGGTGATCGAGATTCCGGCCGCAGTTCAGGACACCGCCCCGCCGAGCGTGCCGACCGGGCTAACGGCGAATGCGGTCAGCCCGACGCGCGTCGACCTGAGCTGGGTCGCCAGCACGGACGACACAGCTGTCACCGGCTACAACGTGCTGCGCAACGGGACCCAGCTCGGCACCGCCACCGGCACCAGCTACTCCGACACCACCGCGGCGGCCAGCACCGACTATAGCTATACGGTGCGCGCCTACGATGCGGCCGGCAACACCTCGGCCGACTCGTTGCCGGCCACCGTCAGCACGCCTACGCCCGACGCCACGCCGCCGGCCATAAGCGTCGCGGCTGCCGGCCCGGTCAGCCAGACCAGCGCCACCGTCACCTGGACGACCGACGAGCCCGCCAGCAGCCAGGTCAACTACGGCCCGACCGCCGGCTACGGAAACTCGAGCGCCCTCAACCCCACGCTGGTCCTCAGCCACTCGCAAACCATTACCGGCCTCTCGGCCAGCACCACCTACCACTTCCAGGTGTCGTCCACCGACGCCGCAGGGAACAACGCGTTGTCGGCCGACAAGATCTTCACCACGCCCGACCCCGCGCCGGACACGACGCCGCCCACAGTTACCGTCACCGCCCCGGCCAACGCCGCCACGGTTTCGGGCAGCGTGAACGTGACAGCCACCGCCAGTGACGACACCGGCGTGGTGGGCGTGCAGTTCATCTTGGACGGAGCCAACCTAGGTGCCGAGGACACCACCTCGCCCTACAGCATCGCTTGGGACACCAAGACCGTGGGCAACGGCAGCCACGCACTCTCGGCGATCGCCCGCGATGCCGCCGGCAACAGCGCCACGGCCACCACGGTCAACGTCACGGTCAGCAACGACCTCACGCCGCCCACCGTCAGCCTCACCACTCCGCCCGACGGCACCACCGTGTCCGGCACCATCTCGGTGGCCGCCAACGCCAATGACAATGTGGGCGTCGGCTCCGTCCAATTCCTACTCGACGGCGCCAACCTCGGCGCGGCCGACACCACCAGTCCGTACTCGGTCAACTGGGACAGCACCGCAGCCTTGCCCGGCAGCCACTCGCTGTCGGCCAAAGCGACCGACACCTCGGGCAACACCGCTACGGCGGCCACGGTCACCATCACGGTGGACAACGGCTCCAGCGACCCGTCGGCCATCGGTTCGTGGGGCCCGGTCGTGAGCTGGCCGGAGGTCTCCATCCATGCCGCCCTCACCAACACCGGCAAGATCCTGACCTTCCAGGGAGACTTCACGCAGGGCGGACAGCAGTACCTCCTTGACCCGACTACCGGCGTTCAGACCCAGGTGCCTAACGCCGCCGCCGACCTGTTCTGCGCGGGACAGGCAGTCCTCCCCGACGGCAAGATCATGGTCATCGGCGGCACCTCCACCTCCGGCGGCCTCGGCATCAAGACGATCACCGCCTTCAACCCCGCCACCGAGACCTGGCAGACCCTCGCCGACATGCACTACCCGCGCTGGTACCCCACCGGTACCACCCTTGGCGACGGCCGGGTGCTCGTCACGTCGGGTGCCGACAAGACCAGTGCCGACATCGTGCAGATCCCCGAGGTGTACGACACCCAGCGCAACACTTGGAGCGACCTCACTGCGGCCACGCACAACATTCCGATCTACCCGTTCATCTACCAGCTGCCCGACGGCCGCGTGCTGTGGGCCGGAGCGTCTGAGGTGGCGACGCAGACCGAGGTCCTCAGCGCCAATCTGCAGAGTTGGTCGACGGTCGACGCGCGCATCATCGACGGGTCGTCCATCGTCAACTACGCCCCCGGCAAGTTCATGAAGGCCGGCTCCGCCGCCGACGACGGCAACACCGGCAATTCGGTGAACACCGCCTTCACCCTCGACATGAACCTGCCGGGCGCCACCTGGCAGCCCACCGGATCCATGGCCTTCCCGCGTGCCTTCACCAACCTCACCAACCTGCCCGACGGCACGGTGCTGGCCACGGGCGGCGGCACCGACAAGACCGGCTTCGACGAAAGCCACGCCGTGAAGCCGGCCGAGGTCTGGGACCCGGCCACCGGAATCTGGAAGACGGTCGCCGCCCTTACCGCGCCGCGCCTTTATCACTCAGTTGCCGTGCTGCTGCCCGACGGACGCGTGTTCGTGAGCGGCTCCGGCAGCGACCCCGGCGTACCGGACGAAAAGAACTACCAGATCTATTCGCCCAGCTACCTGTTCAAGGGCCCGCGGCCGACCATTACGTCGGCGCCGAGCACGGTCCAGTACGACTCGAACGTCTTCGTGCAAACGCCGGACGCTGCCAGCATCCAGAAGGTCACGCTCATCCGCACGGGCTCGGTCACCCACGCCTTTGACCAGAACGCGCGCGCCCTACAGCTCAGCTTCACGCAGACCGCCGGCGGCCTCAACGTGCACATGCCCGTCAACGGCAACTACGCGCCCCCCGGCTACTACCTGCTGTCCATCGTCAACGGCAACGGCGTGCCCTCGGTGAGTTCGTACGTGCGCTTCCCGGCGCCGTTCGAGGACAACGTCGCTCCCACCGCGCCCACCAATCTCACCGCCACCGGCGGCATTGGCCGAGTCGGCCTCAGCTGGAGCGCCGCCACCGACAACATCGGTGTCGCCAAGTACGACGTGTACCGCTCCACTACGCCCGGCTTCACGCCCAGCCCGGCCAACCAGGTCGTGCAGGCCAGCGGCAGCACGCTCAGCTACTCCGACACCGGCCTCTCAGCGGGCACCTACTACTACCAGGTGAAAGCCGAGGACGCCGCCGCCAACATCAGCCCGAGCTCCAACGAGGCCTCCGCCACGGCCACCACCGACACGATCCCGCCGACCGCACCGACCAACTTGGTGGCCACGGTGGCGTCCGGACAGGTCGGCCTTAGCTGGAGCGCCGCCACCGACAACGTCGGTGTCACTCGCTACAACGTGCTGCGCGACGGCACCTCGGTCGGCACCGCTACCGGCACCAGCTTCACCGACAGCACCGTTGCGGCAGGCAACACATACAGCTACACCGTGACCGCCCAGGACGCGGCCGGCAACGTGAGCGCGCCCTCCAACGCCGCGTCGGCCACGGTGCCGTCCGGCGTGTCCGTCATCAGCGTCGACGGCACCGCGACCACGCACCAGGCAACGGCCGCCACCGCCATCAGCGCGCCGGCACTCACTACGACCCAGTCCAACGAACTGCTGCTGGCCTTCCTCAGTTCCGACGGGCCCAGTTCCGGCAGCGTCTCCTTCAGCGGCGTCTCCGGCGGCGGCCTTACCTGGACGCTGCGCAAGCGCCAGAACACGCAGGCCGGTACCGCCGAGATCTGGCAGGCGGTCGCGCCCAACCCGCTCAGCGCCGTCACCTTCACGGCCACCCGCGCCAGCGGCTCCTGGCAGGGCAGCATGACGGTCGTGGGCTTCAAGAACGCCGACACCGCACTCGGCGCGACCGCGGGTGCCAGCGCAGCCAGCGGCGCTCCCATAGCGAGCCTCACCACCACGCGTGCCGGTTCCTGGGTCTGGGCCGTCGGCACCGACTGGTCCGCTGCCACCGCCCGCACCGTCGGCGCCAGTCAAAGCCTCGTTGACCAATACCTGGCTCCCGCCGGCGACACCTACTGGGTCCAGCGCCAAAACTCAGCGACCGCGGCGAGTGGCACGCTCGTCACCGTCAACGACACTGCACCCACCGGCGACCGGTACGACCTGGCCCTCATCGAGATCTTGGCCAAGTAGGAACAACCGCAAGGCTGGGTGCGAACCGCCAGGTCGGCGGCGACGATGACCGGCAGATCGAACGGCAATGCAGCAACTCCCGGGCTCGGCCCTTACGCGATCGCGCGAAGCCTGACTTGCGGCAACCGGACCGAATGACGGGCCCTGGCCTCAGCCTCCGACCGGTCGCCACATCGTCGTGACGACTGCGCGGTCCAGGACGGTTTCGAAGTGTCCGACCCTGACGTATCCCTGCCGCTCGTAGCGATGGTCGTTGGCCGGGTTGGTCGACTCCAGATAGGTCGGAATGCCGGCGGCATCCCAACGCGAGAGCTGGGCAGCAAGGTGGGTCTGGCCGTACCCG
Organism: Jatrophihabitans sp.; assembly: GCA_035642535.1. Taxonomy (GTDB): domain Bacteria; phylum Actinomycetota; class Actinomycetes; order Mycobacteriales; family Jatrophihabitantaceae; genus Jatrophihabitans. Next base: position 17,387 of record DASQSE010000133.1, read on the forward strand.
TGTCCGGCAAAGGTCGGTCGGGTCGCCAGCAGGCTCAGGTAGGCGTGCGGCTCGTCGTGACGATGGTTGTCGTCGAATCGGTCCCACAGTTCGTACAGCGCTTTCGCCCGCTCCGGTTCGAGCACATCGGCGACCAGTTCCCGCAGCGCGGATTCTTCGTCCGGCGACAACTCGGGCTCGCCGGGCGGGATCCACACCGATGCCGCCACTGCATCACCGCTGACGAAGACGGTGTCATGGCGCAGGGCGCCCGCGACGTATACATGCCAATACGGGCGGAGGTGGTCCTCGGCATTGTCAGGCCCGGCAAGGGCCGGACCCCAAACCGGATCGTGACGAAACGCCAGTGCGATCGTCTCGACCACAGCATCGACATCGTCAGGTCCGGCCGGCCGCACGTCCATGTCGCAACAGGCTAGCCGCCCTCTGGCGGCGACGAGCAGCTATCAGGAGGATCGTCCACATGACAGAGCAGACGCTGCTCTCCGTGCGCGCCGAGGCGCGCCGGACGATTGCGCCCGACTATGTGACGGTGCACTGCGGGCTGAGCACGAAAGCCGATTCCAAAGTGGCTGCACTCGGGCAGTTGCGCGCCGCCCAGCAGGTGCTTATCGGCGCACTGACCGAGCTGGGTGGGACGCCACTCACGGTCGAGAGCCGGCGCAGCGGCCTTACGTGGTCGGTGGGTTCGGTGGGCACCCATGACGAGCACGACCTCGACAAGGCGAGCGGTCGGCACTCTCCGACGGGGCGGGTCATCGCCAATGCGCGAGTGGTGATCACCGGGCGTGACATGGCCTTGCTGCCGAAGCTCGAGGAAGCAGTCGGGTCGGTGGAGCGACTGAACGTCGACGGGATCACCTGGCACGTCGACGTGGACAACGAGGAGTGGCGCGCAGTCCGCGCAGACGCGATCGCCGCCGCTCTTGCGAAGGGACGCGATTACGCGGCCGCACTCGGCGGAACGGTGACGACGGTCGACCACGTAGCCGACGCCGGCCTGCTGAGCTCTGGCGACATGCAGGCGGCGCGCGCTCTGTCGTACGGTTCTCCCGGTGCAGCCACCGCAGCCGAGTTCAGCGGGCCGTCCAGCACGCCATCACTCGATCCGGTTCCGCAGGAGATCCACGCGGTCGTCGAGGCTCGTCTCACCGCCCAGATCGGGCCGCTTCGGTAGCCGACCGGCTCAAGGAGGTCACCGCATGGAGGAGTTCCTGCGCACCGAACGGCTGGTGCTGCGCAGGTTCACCGCGGACGACATCGACCTGCTCGTCGAGCTCGACAGCGATCCCGAGGTCATGCACTACGTCACTGGTGGAGTCACGACCACTCGCGAGGAAATCGCGAACGACTTCCTGCCGGCCTTTCTGTCGTACTACGACCGCTACGACGGCTTCGGGTTCTGGGCCGCAGTCGACCGGGCGACGGGCCAGTTCCTCGGCTGGTTCCACCTGCGCCCCGCACCTGACGACGGACCGGACGAGGTCGAGCTCGGCTATCGGCTGCGCCGCGCTGCGTGGGGACACGGCTATGCCACCGAAGGCTGCCACGCCTTGATCGCGAAGGCATTCACCGAGTTCGGTGTCCGACGCGTGCACGCCGAGACGATGGCCGTGCATCAGGCTTCGCGCGCAGTGATGGAACGCGCCGGGCTCCGCTATGCCCGGACCTTCCACCAGCCGTGGCCCTACCCGATACCGGGTGACGAGTTCGGCGACGTCGAGTACGCGCTCACCCGCGAACAGTGGCAGGACCAGTCGGTCTGATACCTGCGCTCATCCCTCGCGACTGCCGCCGACCTTGGCGTCAAGCGACGTCCAACGGGATCGGCTCGACCGGCACCCACTCCGCGTGCTTGCCGGTCAGGCCGTCGCCGGAGGACCGTCCGCGAAGGTGCCGATTGACCCACGGCAGCACGTAGCGGCGGTAGTAGACGGCCTCGTCCAGCACTCGGCGGGGCGCCACCGGAGCGGGCTCGACCGCGTGTGCCGCGACCTGATGCCCCAGCTCGGCCAGCACCAGCGAGGCGACCCGCCGGTGCCCAGCCGGGCCGAGGTGGAGCCGGTCTGCGGACCAGTAATCGGGACGCCGGATCTCTGCGTCCGCGAAGACGTTCACGAACGCCACGTCTGATCCGGCGGCCAATTCGGCGAGCGCCTCGGTCAATACGGCACCCCGCCGGTGGAGCGCGCGTCCGAACGGCAGCCGCGCGGACGGGTCAGCCCCGCTGAGGATCACCAGCCGCACACCGGCGTCGACGACCAGTCGGACGGCCCGCCTCGTCAAGGCCCGCAACCGGGCCAGGTCAGCGCCCGGGCGCATCATGTCGTTGCCGCCGCCATTGAATGTCAACAGGGTCGGGGTCGGCGTCATCGACAGCGCCGCGGGCACCTGATCGGTGACGATCTGATTGAGCAGGCGTCCGCGCACGGCCAGGTTCGCGTACTCGATCCGCTCCCCCGTCCCCGCAGCCAGGCCCGCAGCCACCAGGTCGGCCCACCCGCGGAGCACGCCGGGCGCAGGCTCGTCGCCGACCCCCTCGGTGAAGCTGTCACCCACTGCCGCGTATCGCACCCGCGCCTCCACGATCAGTGCATCAGGTCGACGACCCGCCGGACGCGAAGTACGCCGGTCAGCATGGGGAGGGTGAACTCGCCGCGAGCGGTCTCCGGTCTGCTCGCCAGGTAAGCACGGATACGCCCCAGCGTCGCGTGCCGCTCTTGCTCCGGCATGAGAAGCATCCCCGCCCTCGTCGCGAGGGTTGCGGCGAGAGAGCCGGTGGTGCGGCGCTGCCCGTGCGAGTACTCGGCCCGCTCCGGCGAACCGAACTGCGCGTCCTGCCCGCCACTCGGAAGATGAACGTCTGCCGTCGCAGCGCGCCAGCAGGTGAGCGTGTCCCGCGGCCCGATCGCCGCGCTCCCGCTGACTCGTTCGAGACCGGCAACCCAATCAACCCGGTCGTCGACCACGTTCCACAGGCCGGCCAGAATGCCCCCAGGTACGAGGACCCTGGCTATCTCGGGTCCCGCGACGTCCATGTCGAACCAGTGCATCGCGTTGCCGGCGACGACGGCATCAACCGACGAGTCCGGTAGCGGGATCGCCTCCGCGCTGCCCGGCAGGGCGCGCACCGCGGGCAGCGCGCACCGCAACTCGCCCAGCATCGCCGGGTCGGGCTCGACGGCGATGGCGTCGACGGCCAGTTCCACCAAGGCGGCGGTCAGCTTGCCCGTTCCGGCACCGAGGTCGAGCACTCGCGGTCCAGGCGCGCGCCCGAGCGCCCAGCGGATCGCGGCACGGGCGTAGTCCGGGCGGTGCTCGGCGTACGCGGCCGCCGCAGCGCCGAACGACGAGCCGTAGGAAAGCCTTTGGTGCTGCGCCACCGACCTAGCGTATTTGTGCCGCGCAGTGGAGGTCGTCGAAGTGATCTTCGATCCCGCGCGACTCTCCTATCGAGTGCTACTGGAGGTGATCTTCCAGGCACACACACCGCGCCGACCTCGATGCGGACACGGTTGGTTCGCAATATCGCTCCGAGATCTTTTGCACCAGCCCGGATCAGCGGCGCGTGGCCGAGCAGCTGATTCGCGAAGTCGACGCGTCCGGCCATTGGCCCGGCAAGACGGTGACCAAGATCAGTGCGGCCGCGGTGTTCTAGGAGATGGCACCTGAAGATCAGGACTACTTCATGCGGTTCCCGTACGGCTGCGAACCCCCGTTTCCGCGGCAGGACGAAGGATCCGAACCCTGCACGCATTCAGGTAGCCGTCGGCAGCGGCACCACCCAGCGCACCACGGTTCCGCCCTCGGCGGCGGGTTCGACGGAGGCGCTGCCGTTCAGTCGCGCCGCGCGGGCGTGCAGGTTCCGGATGCCGTGACCGCCGTCGCGGTTCGCTGGTACGCCGCGGCCGTTGTCGGTGATCACCGCATGGATCTCTGCATTCTCGTAGGCGACCTGGACGGTGACTTGGGTCGCGTCGGCATGCCGGGCGATGTTGCTCAACGCCTCGCGCAGCACTGCGACGAGTTCGTATGCGACGTGTTCCGGTACGACGGTGTCGATCGGTCCGTCCAAGGTCAGTTCCGGGAGGAAGCCGAGGGCGCGCCGACTGTCGCTTACGAGTGACATGATCGAGGCTCGCAAGCCTTCGCTGCCGGGGTCACCGGCGATCGCGAAGATCACGGATTGCAGCTCGCGGATGATGTGGTCGGTCTCCTCGACGAGTGGGCGGAGGTCTTTGCTCTCGCCGGCCCGGCCGTTGTTGCTCATCGACTCGAGCGCCATGCCGAGGCCGAACATGTGCTGGATGGTGCGGTCGTGCAGGTCGGCGGCCAACCGATCGCGTTCCTCGCGCACCATGAGGCGTTGCTGCACTGCGGCCGCGTCGGCCGCGGTGCGGATGATGCTCGCCCGCATCTGGTCGACCGCGTCGGCGATGATCTGGAACTCCTGCGCGCCGCGGGCGTCGATCGGCGCGGCATAGTCGCCGCCGGCCACCGCGCGGATCTGGCGCAGGAAGCGGCTGAGCGGAAGGGCGAAAAGGTACCGCAACCCGAAGAGTGACGCGACGGCCAGGATCATGGCGCCGACCAGGGCGAGATCGATGGCGGTCCCGGCGTCCTGCTGGGCCGTCGTTACCTCGTGCAGCGATGCAGTGATGCGTGATTCGGTGCGTCCGATCAACGCGTCGAGGCGAGTACGAATTGCGTCGAACAGTCGCTGGCGCGTGGGGATGACGGTAACCAGCACGGCGTGCCGCAGCGGTCCTTGCCACGCACTGCGATCTGCGGTTCGGCTGCCTGCTGGTGCCACATGACGCCTGCGGTCACCACCCCGCGCAGCAGGGTGATCGCCTGCGGATCGTCGCCGGTCAGGGTTTGTAGCGTCGTCTGCAGTCCAGCAGCGTGGGTCCGGCCGGATACGTACTTGTGCAGCGCCCTGTCGTCGCCGGTGAGCAGGAAGCCCCGCTGTCCGTCCTCCTGATCGGCATACGTCGTCGCCGGATCGGCCTCAGCGGTACGGGCGGGGCGGAGCATCGCACGAACGTAGGCCTGCTTGGTCGAGGCGGCGTCGCGCTCGATCTTCGCGATGACCGCTGTGGCAACCGTGGCACTCACCAGCAGCAAGACCGACACCGTCGCCCACAGCCGGAACGACCGGATGCGGCTGAGCGGCGGAATCGGACTCCTAGTCATCGCGTAGGGACGGTATACGGGTTCGGGCCACCGCCGGGAGTACCCGGCGCATGCGATCAACTCGTCGCTCGAAGTGCGAGACCGAGCGCCTTATGCGACGTCGTGTGCTGTGCACGCGCGCAACAGCTCGGGCCGTCTGGTCACCGGCATCGGAACCTTGGTCTCAGTCTCGTCGCCACTGGGAGGGCGGCTTTCATGATCTTGCTGGGTAGTGGCCACGCTGGCAATCGCAACTCGCCGGCGGGCAGGCGATCGAAGACCTCGGGACCGTGCGGATGCGCCGCGACGGCCGACGCGTGCCGGTCGCGCTGACCATGTCCCCGATCCGCAATGCCGCGGGAGCGGTCACCGGCGCGTCGGTTATCGCCCGTGACATCACCCAGCGCAAGCTGCTCGAGGACCAACTCGCCCACCAGGCACTCCACGACCCGCTCACCGGGCTGGCCAATCGTGCCCTGCTCCACGATCGCATCGCCCACGCCCTGGCCCGGTTGGGTCGCACCGGTGATCGGTTGAGCCTGCTGTTCATCGACCTGGACGACTTCAAGCTGCTCAACGACAGCCTCGGCCACGACGCCGGCGACCGCCTGCTGGTCGCCGTCGCCCAGCGATTACGAGCCGCAGTTCGGGAAGGCGATACGGTCGCCCGCCTGGGCGGCGACGAGTTCGCGGTACTGCTGGAGGGCGACGGCGAGGTGGCCGTCACCGCCGCAGCCACCCGGATTCTCGCGGCCTGAACGCTCCGGTGGAACTGGACGGTGCCCAGGTCGGCGTGCATGCCAGCATCGGGATCGCTCACCACAGCGACGCAGACGACGCACCAGGCGCGCTGCTCTGCAACGCCGACCTGGCCATGTACGCCGCGAAACGCAACGGCAAGGGCGGCTATCAGCACTTCGCGCCAGCCATGCGCATCGCGGTCGCCGAACGAGCCGACCTCGACGCAGCGCTACGCCAGGCGGTCGACACCCGGCAGCTCTACCTCCACTACCAGCCCATCGTCACCCTTACCAACCATGACATCGTCGGCTTCGAGGCACTGCTGCGCTGGACACATCCGGAGCGCGGTCCGCTCAGCCCTGAACGGTTTGTTCCCGTGCTGGAGGAGTCTGGCCTCATCGTCCCGGTCGGCAATTGGATCCTGCGCACCGCATGCGCACAGGCCGCTGCCTGGCAGGCGGATACCGGACAGCCGCTGTCGATGAGCGTCAACGTCTCCCCGCGCCAACTCCAGCAGAGCGACTTCGTCGATCAGGTCGCCGAAGCGCTGCTGGCGACCTCGCTGCCCCCGTCCAGCCTGATCCTCGAAGTCACCGAAGGGGTCGTGATCGTCAAGCCCGATCAGGCGATCCGCACCCTCCTCGAGCTCAAGGCATTGGGGGTCCGGCTGGCCGTGGACGACTTCGGCACCGGCTACTCGTCGCTTCGCTACCTCCAGACGCTGCCCGTGGACTCGGTCAAGATCGACCGGTCCTTCATCGCCAAGATCCAGGACGGACCCGACGAGGCCGCGCTGGCCCGGGCCATCGTCAACGTCGGCCACGCACTGCACCTCACCGTGATCGCCGAAGGCATCGAAACCAGCCAGCAAGCCGAACTCCTGCACGCCATCGGCTGCCATTACGGGCAGGGCTACTACTTCGCCAGGCCGCAAGACCCGGCCGACATCGAAGTGAGCCTCATCCCCCGCGACCCGCGCATGTCAGACCCGGACGATCAGCTACCGAGCCTGGCCTGCTCCGGGTGACTTGCCGATCAGCCATGCCAACCTGCGATCCGTTCGATCATCTGATACGGGTAGTTCGGCGTCGGCGGTGCGCTCGCCTCGGCGAGTCGGGTGATCGCCTTCTCGTCAAGGTGCAGCGTGGCTGCGTCGAGCGACTCGCGTAGCTGCGCCGCGGTCCGCGCGCCGACGATCGGTGCGGTGACGCCGGGACGGTCGGCCGCCCACGCCAGTGCCGCCTGGCCGGGCGTCACGCCATGCGCGTTCGCGACGTCCCGCAGCACATCGATGACCGACCACACCTCCTCGGTATTGCGCCGGTGCCATGCCTCACTCGTCGAGTCTCCTGCGTGGGCGACCCGGGTGCCGGCCGGTGGCTGCTCATCGCGCTGGTATTTCCCGGTCAGCCATCCCTGCGCCAGCGGTCCGTACAACAACGCGCCCAGGCCGGCGTCCACACCGGCCGGAATGACCTCCCACTCGGCCGCCCGGGCCAGCAGGCTGTACTGGATCTGCTGACAGGCCAGCGCAGGGCCAGCGTGTTCGTCCAGCAGCCGCGCGAGCTTGGCGACCTGCCATCCCGCAAAGTTGCTGACGCCGACGTATCGTGCCTTGCCCGCACTGACGACCTCGGCGAGAAACTCGACGATCTCGTCGACCCGATGCTCGTCGTCCGGACCGTGCAACTGATAGATGTCGACATGATCGACACCGAGCCGGGAAAGGCTGGCGTCGATCGCGGTGCGCAGGTACGCCGGCGTCAGGCTCGCCCCGGGATATCCGAAGCGGCCCTTGGTCGCGAGTAGAACGCGCTCCCGCACGCCCGGCCGAGCGCTCAACCACCGGCCGACAATGCGCTCCGACGCGCCGGCCCCGTAATTATCGGCCGTATCGATCAGCGTGCCGCCCGCATCGACGTACAGGTCGAGCATCTCGTGGGCCGCATCCTCGTCCGTCTCATTGCCGAACGTCATCACCCCGAACGCGAACCGGGACACCACCGGCCCCGACCTGCCCAGCTGACGACTCTCCATGTGCACTCCTCTTCCGTCGTTCCCTCGATGCTGGCTGTTCGAGCGCGCTCCAAGTCAAGTGCCCTCGTTGCTGATATTGCTTGGTACCGGTCCCGCGATTCGGATATATCTGCGTCGCCTGTCGAGAACCATGCTCGCCATCCGACGCGTTTCTGGAGTCCCCACACCGCAGGAGGCAGTGATGAGCAAGATCGTTGCGCAAGCGTCGATGTCATTGGACGGTTACATCGCCAAACAGGACAACACGATCGGCCGGCTGTTCGATTGGCTCCAGGCCGGCAGCGTCGAGATTCCGACCGCCTCGCCGGACATCACGTTTCACCTGACTGACGAAAGCGCCGACTATTGGCGCAGCTGGACGTCGCAGCTCGGTGCGCTGATCTGCGGTCGGACGTTGTTCGACTTCACCGACGGATGGGGCGGGCGACACACCATGGACGTCCCGGTCGTGGTAGTCACGCATCAAGTGCCCACCGAGTGGATCGACGCTCATCCGGGCGCCCCCTTCACCTTCGTCACCGGCGGTGTCGGTGAAGCAGTGGAGGCGGCGAGGGGCATCGCAGGCGAAGGCGCGGTCGGAGTCGCCGCCGGCACAATCGCGGGGCAATGCCTTCAACTCGGCTTGCTCGACGAAGTAGCCGTGGACCTGGTGCCGACCGTGATGGGTGGCGGGCGCCGATTCTTCGACGAACTCTCCCTGGACGACGCACCACTCGGCAATCCGACGGTCTGCATCCCGTCGGAACGGGTGATCCACTTGCGGTTCCCGGTGCTGCGTTAGCGCGACTATGACGGAAACGCACGGAATGCACTGTCCGCGACGGTGACGCTCCGGCACAACCACATCTACGGCAACGTCAACCCGATCTGGACCTCGCCCACGGTCACGGTGCAAACCTGACCGGAGCGGGCACGGACTGGCGGAACAGATCGGCTGTAGCCGATGATCGTGCGATGCACCGCGTACGGGCAAAGGTCGAGCACGAGATTCCCGATCGACGTCCGCTTCGACTCGACGTCGGTCAGCGCGTCGACGTCGGCGACCGCGATACCGAATGGCCCGAGTTCGTCTTCGTCAGCGCCGCCCAAGGCTCCGGATGGGTGCCGGCGCGACACCTGTCCGCCTCGACGGGAAGCGCTGTTGTGCTGACCGAATACGACACCACGGAACTACCGACGCGCGTCGGTGAGGAGCTTGACGTCGTCGCCGAAGACCTCGCCAGCGGCTGGGTGTGGTGTCGCTCGGCTGCGGGCCGCGAGGGCTGGGTACCGCTGAAGACGCTCGACGCCGAAAGCTGACGCCGCCACGGGTGGCAACCGCTTGACGAGCTCAGCATGCCCCAGTCCGCAGCCCGGTTCAGACGCTGCCGTGGTTGACGCGCCCGGCCGCCTCGCGCAGCCAGCGTTTGGCGTCCGACGCCGCGATGGCCGTGCCGTGGTAGCTCGGCGCGTACGCGGACACACCGTAGAACCGGTTGGGCAGGTCGAGCATGACCTCGTGCTTGGGGCCGGACGTATCGGCGGCCTTCTTGTCCCAGATCACCAGCTCGAACCGAGTCTCGCCACCGATCTGGTAAACGCACTCGACGCCGCTACCGTTACCGCCGTTGTAGAGATAGCCGCTGTGCTTCGACAGCGTCACGGTTCCGTCGAGTTCGGCCACGGTACCCACCTCGTCGGCGGTTCCGAAGACGTAGTCACAGATCGCCGCGTTGACGCTCGCCCCCTTCGGTGCGGTCGGCCCGGGCGACACCCGCCCCTCCCCATCGAGCAGATGATGGGCCTGCAACAAATCCTTGCCTGATGTACCGCCGGGCAGGCCACCCGGTGTGGGATCCGACCCCGAGCTACAACCCGAGACCGCGCTCGAAATCGCCACCACGGCCACCAACGCCAGCGCTCTCCAATTTGCCATCCGCGGCGTCAGGCGTGCTTCCAAGCGACCGAGAACGAGCCGTTGCTGATGCTGGACGGCTGCGCCTTGACGGTGGATCCGCTCTGCATGGTGATCGCGTCGAGGCCCGGGGTGCTGCTCGTGAGCGTCGCACCGTTCACCTTCGCGCCGCTGAAGCTCACCGTGCCGAAGTTCGCCAGTGGCAGCACCCCACCGCTGCTGGACGGTGCCTCGGCGATCACCTCGGCCGACGCCAACTTCGCGCTCTTGAGCCGCTTGGCGACGCTTTGCGTCCAGCCCCGCGTCGTGTTGGACAGCGTGAGCGTGAAGTTGCCCTTGCCGTCGGTGCTCACCGTGCCGGTGAAATGGTCACCCGGCACGACCGGGTTGGAGTAGTTCACCGGGAACTTCGGATACATCTCGTACCAGGCGGAGTAG
>DASQSE010000134.1:0-3015 GCA_035642535.1 Jatrophihabitans sp.
ACGCCGCGGCTACCTCCTTCACGCTTTCGGGATGCGGCCGTTGACGACAACGTACGCATCCGCACCGGCGAATGCCTGGTCGATTGCTTGGCCGATGCCAGCGGTCGAGCCGGTGATCAGCGCAGTGGACCGCTGAGGTCAATCTTCATAGAACGAAGCTCTGTTCAAAGGCGAGCATCGTCGGCCTTCGGCGAGGATCTGATGTGGGCCGGCGCGGCGCGGGCTGACCGAGTGACCGCTGCGGCGACAGCGGGGACCACGCCGGGATCGAAGACGGACGGGACGATGTAGGAGGCGTTGAGCTGGTCCTCGCTGACGCATCCGGCGATGGCGTCAGCGGCGGCGAGCAGCATCGCGGTGGTGACGTCGCGGACGCGCGCGTCGAGCAGGCCGCGGAAGATGCCGGGGAAGGCGAGCACGTTGTTGATCTGGTTCGGGTGATCGCTTCGGCCGGTGGCGACGATGGCGGCGTGCTGGCGGGCAAGGTGCGGATCGACTTCGGGGTCCGGGTTGGCGAGCGCGAAGACGATCGGCTCGACGGCCATGTCCGCGATCCAGTCCGGTTCGAGCACGCCGGCGCCGCTGACGCCTACGAAGACGTCGGCTTCCTGAAGTGCGCCTTGGAGATCTCCTCGCAGGCATCGAGGATTTGTCAGTGCGGCCAACTCTCGCTTTGCGGTCGTGAGACTGGCGTCGGTCGGGCTGAGAATCCCCTCGCGGTCCCAAACCAGCACCTGTGTCGCGCCAGCGGCGGTCAGTAGCGCAACGATGGCGGTGCCTGCCGCGCCCGCGCCGGCAACGACGATCTTCGCCTCGGCGAGCGACTTGCCCACGCAACGCAATGCGTTCGTGAGCGCACCGAGGACGACGACCGCCGTACCGTGCTGGTCATCGTGGAAGACGGGGATGTCGAGGGTGTCCCGGAGACGGCGCTCGATTTCGAAGCAGCGCGGCGCGGAGATGTCTTCGAGATTGATGCCGCCGAAGCCGGGCGCGATCGCGGTCACGACACGGACGATCTCGTCGACATCGCGGGCATCCAGGCAGATCGGCCAAGCGTCGACGTCCGCGAAGTGCTTGAACAGCGCCGCCTTGCCTTCCATGACGGGCAACGCGGCGGCCGGGCCGAGGTCGCCAAGGCCCAGCACTGCGGAACCGTCGGTGACGACAGCGACACTGTTGCCCTTGACGGTCAGCTTGGGCATGTCTTCTGGATGTTCGGCCAACGCTTGCGAGACGCGACCTACCCCCGGCGTATAGGCCATGGACAAGTCGTCGCGAGTGCGCAACGCGACCTTGGACGCGACGGCGATCTTTCCGCCGAGGTGTAGCAGAAAGGTTCGGTCACTGACGCGGTGCACGCGCACGCCTTCGACCGAAGCGAGAGCGGAGACGAGGTCTTCGGCGTGGCTGGCGTCGATGGCCGAGCAGGTCAGGTCAATGGTCATGCGGTCCGGGCGGGAGTCGGTGACATCGATCGCCGTAACGAGGCCGCCAGCGGTCCCGGCCGCGGTGGCGAGTTGGCCCACCACGGCCGGGGCCGGTGCGCAGTGCAGCCGCACGGTGATGCTGTAGGACGCGGTGGTAGCAGCTGGCCTGGTCACCACGGCCTGTGTGGTCGGCCGCACGGCCGTGCTCATCGAGCGTGGTCGGTGGCGCGCAGCGTCGCTCCGGCGGTGATGATGGCCAGTACCCAGCCGATCACGTGCAGGTAGCCGCCCCAGCGGATCCAGCCGAAGTGGGTCCAGAAGCTACCGCCCGGGTCCTCGACGTCAAGCTGTTTGACGCAGCCCAGGGTGATGACGATGCCGGCGAGCGACAGCAGGATCGCGAGCACGGCGCTCGCGCGTCGAAGGCTGCCACCGGTCGCCACGCCGGCCGCGACCGCCGCGATGACGACGATGGTGAGCGTCCAGGCCAGCCAGCCGAAGTAGGCGTGCTGCAGGCCTGGCGCGGCGGCGGGTCGGGTCGCGGTACGAAGATCGGCGAAGTCGACGTTTGACTTGCCGAACAACGCCAGCCAGGTCGGGCCGAGCAGGCTGGCCAGCAAGGCGATCACGGCGAGCGCGGCCGTCGCAACCTTCGCGCTGATTGTGCGGGGACGGGACAGTACGGCGGTCATGCTGTTGTTCCTTTCGAGGGCGCGCGCCATCGCCGGCGCACGGGTCGGGCGTCGCTTGGGTGGGTGGGATCAGACGTCGAGTGAGGTGAAGGTCTCGACTTTCCGGCTTTGCAGGAGAGGGATCGCCTCGCCTAGCACCCGGGCCTGGAAGGGTCCGCCGGCGCGGTGGTCGTCATAGCCGGACGGGTCTGTGTAGTGCTCGAAGAGGACGAACGTGTTGGGGTCATCGGTACTGACCGATGCTTGGAAGTGCAGCATCTTTGGCTCGGCGCGGTTGCCCGGCGTGAGTTGGTCGAGGATCGCCCTAACCTTGTCCGCTTCACCTTCGCGGGCGGTCCAGGTGGCGACGACGACGTATCCCATGCGTGCTCCTCAGATGGTGAAGCCGATGGCGTGCAGCTGCTCGCGGCCGCTGTCGGTGATGTCGGACGGTTGCCACGCGGGCAGCCATACCCAGTCGACGCGGAAGTCGTCGACGTCGGGCGAGCCGGCGAGTTCGGTGCGGATCTGGTCCTCCATGACTCCGGTGAGCGGGCAGGCGGCCGAGGTGAGCGTCATGGTGATCACGGCGGTGCGGCCGTCGACGCGAACGGCTCGGACGAAGCCGAGGTCGACGATGTTGACGCCGAGGTCGGGGTCGATCACCTCGAACAGCGCCTCGTGCACGGCTGCGGCGCGGGCGTCACCGGTGTCGATGTGGCAGCCGTCGAACGCGCAGGTTGTGGCCTGGTCGGCCGCCGCGGCGACGGCGTGCTCGGTGGCGTAGAGCCCGGCGGGCTCGAGCACGATGCGCACGTGCGAGGTGGCGCTTGCGATCCAGTCGGCCTTGCCGTGTGCCTTGCGGCGAACCCGGACGATGTCCTCGTCGGGCTCGACGCTCCCGGCGGCGAGGA
>DASQSE010000135.1:0-11659 GCA_035642535.1 Jatrophihabitans sp.
TGTGCGGGCGCCCGTCGAAGATGAGGTGCTCGTACACCTCGTCCGAGATGACCACGAGGTCGTGCTGGATCGCGAGGTCGGCGATGTGGGTCAGCTCGTCGCGCGTGAAGACCTTGCCCGTCGGGTTGTGCGGTGTGTTGAGCACCAGCGCTTTCGTGTTCGGCGTGACCGCGCGCTCGAGCGCGGCCGGCTCGTAGCCCCAGCTGTCGCCGGTGCGCTCGATGGTGACGGTGCGGCGGCGGGCCCCGGCCAGCGCGACACATGCCGCGTAGGAGTCGTAGTACGGCTCGAACAGCACGACCTCGTCGCCGGTCTCGACGAGCGCGAGCAGGCTCGCGGCGATTGCCTCGGTGGCGCCGGCGGTGACCAGCACTTCGGCGTTCGGGTCGTATTCGAGACCGTAGTGGCGCTGCTGATGCTCGCTGATGGCCTGCCGGAGTTCGGGGACGCCGGGCCCCGGCGGGTACTGGTTGTGGCCGCTCCTGATCGCCGCCGCGGCCGCTTCTATGATCTCCGCCGGCCCGTCCGTGTCCGGGAACCCCTGCCCGAGGTTGATCGAGCCGGTGGTGAGCGCGAGCGCGGACATCTCGGCGAAGATCGTCGTCCCGAACTCCGCCATCCGCCCCACCAACTCCACCCGCCGAGCCTAGCCGCGCTTCGCGACGCTTGCCCTCGACTTTGACCCTGCCAGGCTCGCTGCGCGCCCCCTTCTGCGTGCCTGAGGGGGCGAAGTGGGTCTGTGAACAACGCGGCGTGGGCCGCAACGGCGGGGCAGAGTGTCGGCGTGCGAGTACGAGCACACTTGCCGGGAGCCCGGCAGGGTCAGAGTCGTTCTCGGGCGCGGGCCTTTTGTCGGTCCGCGGCGGAAAGCTCCACCTTGCGGAGGCGGACCACGGCCGGGGTTACCTCGACGCACTCGTCGGCGCGACAGAACTCGAGTGCCTGCTCCAGCGAGAGCTGCCGATGCGGGATGAGCCGCACCAACTCCTCGCCGGTCGACGAGCGCATGTTGGTGAGCTTCTTCTCCTTCGTCGGATTGACGTCCAGGTCGTCCGCGCGCGCGTTCTCGCCGACGATCATGCCCTCGTACACCTCGGTGCCCGGCCCGACGAACATCGTGCCACGCTCCTGCAGGTTGAACAGCGCGTACGCGGTCACCGGCCCCCGCCGGTCGGCGACCAGCGAGCCGGTCGGTCGCGTCCGCAGCTCACCCGCCCACGGCTCGTACCCGTCGAAGACGTGATGCAGCAGCCCGGTGCCGCGCGTTTCGGTGAGGAACTCGGTACGGAATCCGATGAGTCCGCGAGCCGGCACGCGGTACTCCATCCGCACCCAGCCGGTGCCGTGGTTGACCATCTGCTCCAGCCGGGCCCGGCGCAGCCCAAGCAGCTGGGTCACCACGCCGACATAGTCCTCCGGTACGTCGATCGTCAGCCGCTCCACCGGCTCGTGAACGCGCCCGTCGATCAGCTGCGTGACGACCTGCGGCTTGCCCACGGTCAGCTCGAAGCCCTCGCGGCGCATCAGTTCCACGAGCACCGCGAGCTGCAGCTCGCCGCGGCCCTGGACCTCCCAGGTATCCGGACGCTCGGTGGTGAAGATGCGCAGCGACACGTTGCCGACGAGCTCCGCGTCCAACCGGTTCTTGACGAGCCGCGCGGTCAGCTTCGAGCCCGTCTCGCCGGCCAGCGGCGAGGTGTTGATACCGATCGTCATCGAGATGGACGGCTCGTCCACGGTGATCACCGGCAGCGGGCGCGGATCGTCGGCGTCCGCGAGCGTCTCGCCGATCGTGATCTCCTCGATCCCGGCGATCGCGATGATGTCCCCTGGTCCGGCCGAGTCGGCCGGCACCCGCTCCAGCGCGTGCGTCATCAACAACTCGCTGACCTTGACCCGCTCGATCGAGCCGTCGGCACGGCACCACGCGACGGTCTGCCCACGCGCGATGCGCCCGTTGTGCACCCGGCACAGCGCCAGCCGGCCGAGGTAGGGCGAGGCGTCGAGGTTCGTCACGTGGGCCTGCAGCGGCGCGTCCGCCTCGAAGGACGGCGCCGGAATCGCAGACAGGATCGTCGCGAACAGCGGCTGCAGGTTCGGCGAGGACGGCATCTCCCCGTCGACCGGCCGCTCGAGCGACGCCCGCCCGACCTTCGCCGACGCGTACACGATCGGGAACTCGATCTGATCCTCGGAGGCATCAAGATCGAGGAACAGCTCGTACGTCTCGTCCACGACCGCGGCGATGCGGGCGTCCGGCCGATCGACCTTGTTGATCACGAGAACGACCGGCAGCCGTCCTTCGAGCGCCTTGCGGAGGACGAAGCGGGTCTGCGGCAGCGGGCCCTCCGAGGCGTCGACGAGCAGCACCACGCCGTCGACCATCGACAGTCCGCGCTCGACCTCGCCGCCGAAATCGGCGTGGCCGGGAGTGTCGATGATGTTGATCGTCACCTGCTCGCCGGCCGGCGACACGTAGTCCACCGCCGTGTTCTTGGCGAGGATCGTGATCCCCTTCTCGCGCTCGAGATCCATCGAGTCGAGGGCGCGCTCCTCGACGTGCTCGTGCGCTCCGAACGCTCCCGACTGCCAGAGCATCGCATCGACGAGCGTCGTCTTGCCGTGGTCGACGTGCGCGACGATGGCGACGTTGCGCAGGTCTTCGCGCTGCGTAAGGGACACGCCCCAGGTTAGAAGATCTGCAGTTTGTCGTGCTCACGGTGGTGGGACCGGGTGCACGGATTCGTCCTGGTGTGTCACGATCGCTGTCGTGACGGTCGTGCGTGTCGGGAGCGCTCGTTATCTCTGTGACGAGTGCGGCCGCGACCTCTCCGGCGTCAGCCTGGCCGCAACTTGTGTGTGCGGCGCGGCGATACGCCGCCGGGTGGACGGCGCCGACACGATGTATCGGCGTCCGACATCAGCGGAGTCAGACGATGAACCGCCGTGGGATCCGCTGAAGGACTGGACGGCCAAGTACCTGCAACTGGTCTGGACCGTTCACCAACTGCGCCGCCTCTACGCCCCGGGCAGCGGCGCCGAGGCGGACGAGGTACGCCGCATCGTGATCACCAGCTTCCGCGCCGCAGTGGGGCTCGGCGATTGGCTCGTGTCGGGGCCGGAGCCGACGTCGGTGACGCCGGGTGACGTCGCGCGGCTGGTGGAGACCGACCCACTGTCGGTGTGCGCGGATTTCGGCCGGCCGGACGGCGCGGCCAATTCGCAGGTCGTACCGATCGCGTTCAGCAGCCCGCCGCACTTCTGGGTCGAGCACCGGCGGCCGAACGCCACCCCGGTGCGCTACGACGCGCTCGACCTGCTCGAACGCTGCCTGCGCACCTGGCAGAACTTCCTCACCGAGCGCGGTGTCGCGCTGCCGACATGGCTGGATTGACTCGGTCAGGTGCCGAGCATCGGCGCGAGTTCGAGCACGTCGTCGGGCGTCCGCAGATGCGGCGGCGAAAGGAAGACCGTTGAGACGCCCCGCTCGGCGAGCTTGGCGTACCGCGCACGCTGCTCCGGGAGCGTGCCGGCGTGGTGGGTACGCGCGAAGGTGGCCGCGGCCGTTCGGCCGCGCAGCTGCTCAACCCGCTCCCACACCTGCTCGCGATCACGCCCGACGACCGGCAGGTCGAGCACGGTAATCGCGACGTCGGCGGGATTCCGTCCGACCTCGGCGCAATGTGCGCGCAGTACGGCGAGCTTGCGGTCGAGCGACGCCGCGTCCGAGCCGATGTTGCACCCGTCCGCGAGTCGGGCGGCAATCCGGAGCGTGCGCTTCTCGCCCGACCCGCCGACGATGATCGGGACGTCCGAGACCGGCCGCGGATAGCACGTCGTCTCGGGCAGCCGGACGCGTTCGCCGGCGTACGCCTTGGTGCCCGGCGCCCAGAGCGCCCGGATGAGTTCGATCGCCCCCTCGAGGTCGTCGAGCCGGTCGCGCACGGACGGGAACGGCAGCCCGAACGCCGCGTGCTCGCGCTCCCACCAGCCCGCGCCGATGCCGAGGAACGCCCGGCCACCGCTGAGCACGTCGAGCGTCGCGACCGTCTTCGCGGTGACGCCGGCATGCCGGAACGTCACCGGCGAGACGAGCGTGCCCAGCCGCAGCCGCGTGTCCAGGCCGGCGAGCAGCCCGAGCGTCACCCACGGCTCCGGGATGGGCTCCCAGGCGCGCTCGACCTGCGGGATCTGAATCAGATGGTCCATCAGCGCGACACCCGCGAAGCCGGCCGCGTCGGCGGCGCGGGCCGTCTGCTTGAGCCAGGACGCCGGATCGTCCGCCCACGCGAAACGCGAGATCTGCAGCACGAATTCAAGGCCGGCGCGCGGTGCAAGATCGGCGGGCACTGCGGGGCTCGGCCGCTGCTCGATCGGTGCGCCGCCGCGCACCACCTCGACGACGTCCCAGCCCTCGGCCTCGATCTCGGTGCCGACCTGCGCGATCCGGCCCAGTTGGGCGCGCAGCGTCGGCGCGGGCACCGGCCGATCGCGGCGGTTGTTACGTTCGCGGGCCAGCGCCGGCGCGACGTCGAAGACGACGGCCACCGCCCGCAGGCCGTGCTCGCGGGCGAGCGCGAGATAGCCGCGCCGCCGCTCCGGCTCGAGGCCGAGCGTGTCGACGACGCACGTGAGGCCGCGTCTGATGCGCGCGGCGACGATCGCGTCGAGCAGCGCGAATGCGTCCGTCGAGGCGTCCAGGTCGTGCCGGCCGCTGCCCACGATGCCGCGCAGTTCGTCGGAGGCGACGATCTCCTGGCTGCGATAACGGGCCTGCGCCCACGTCGACTTGCCGGAACCCGACGCGCCCACCAGCACCACCAGCGCCGGATCCGGAAGCGTCACGTCCGCAGTCTGGCAGGTCCTGAGCTGCATAGAACACGTTTCAGTTCTACGCTCGCCGCCATGCGTCGCGTCCTGCTGGCCGCCGCGGTGGCGCTGCTTCTCCTGCCGGCCCGGGCGGGCGCCGACACCGCTGGGTACACCGGGCTCGCGGCCACCGGCCTTTCGCAGACGGGTCGCTGGATCACCGACGCCGACGGCCGGGTCGTGATCCTGCACGGGCTGAACCAGGTGTTCAAGGTGCCGCCGTACGAACCGTCGGCCGACGGATTCGGCGACGACGACGCGGCGTTCCTCGCCGACAACGGCTTCGACGCCGTGCGGGTCGGGGTGATCTGGGCTGCCGTCGAGCCGCAGCCGGGGGTGTACGACGACGCCTATCTCGACGCGATTGCCGCGACGATCCGAACTCTCGCCGCACGCGGCATCGTCTCGCTGCTCGACTTCCACCAGGACCTCTACAACGAGCGGTTCCAGGGCGAGGGCGCGCCGGCGTGGGCGGTCGACGATCTGGGTCTCCCGAACCCGCAGCTCGGCTTCCCGGACAACTACCTGCTCAATCCGGCCGAGTGGCATGCGTGGGACGCCTTCTGGAACAACGCCGATGCGCCGGACGGTCTGGGGCTGCAGGACCACTACGCCCGCGCGTGGGCGCACGTCGCCGCCCGCTTCGCCGGTGACCCCGCCGTCGCCGGCTACGAGGTGCTGAACGAGCCGTGGCCCGGCACGCTCGGCGAGATCTGCGCGGTGCCGCTCGTCGGCTGCCCGCTGTTCGACACCGGTCCGCTAACCGCGTTCTACCGACGCGTCGACGCCGCGATCCGAACGGCCGACAGCACGCACACCGTCTACGTCGAGCCGAACGTGTTGTTCTCCCAGTCGTCGACCACCGACGTCGGCAGCATCGGCGATCCGCGCACCGGCTTCGCCTTCCACGACTACTGCAGCACCGAGAATCTGACCGGCGACAACACGCTCTGCCCACCGCAGGACGAGCTGGCCGTTTCGCATGCGACGGGGTACGCACAGGGCCACGCGATGCCGCCGCTGCTCACCGAGTTCGGCGCCACGATGGATCTGCCCGACATCGCCGAGATGGTCGGGCTCGCCGACAAGTACCGCACGGGCTGGCTCGAGTGGGCCTACACGGGCAACGACAAGACCAGCGCGTCGCCGGACGGGCAGGCGCTGGTCCTCGACCCCAGCCGGCCGCCGACCGGCGACAACGTACTGGCCGCGAAGCTGCGCACGCTCGCGACGCCGTACCCGCAGGTGGTCGCCGGCACTCCCACGTCGTGGTCGTCCGCGGACGGCGTCTTCCGGCTGGCGTACAGCACCGCCCGGGCGGACGGCGGCGGGAGCTTCGGCGCCGGCGCGCAGACGAGGGTGGCCGTCCCGGCGATCCGATTCCCGAGCGGCTACCAGGTGCGCGTCAGCGGGGCTACGGTCGCGTCCGCACCGAACGACCCGGTGCTGGTGCTGGCCGCCCTGCCGGGTGCGAGGACCGTCCAGGTGACGGTCGTTCCGGCGTAACCCCTTGCGCTATTGCCACTATTTTGCAATAAGGTCAGTGGCGTGAGGAGCACCCTGGGCAGCCCCGTGGCCCGGTTCCGCCGCAGTCTCGACAGGCACGATCGCCGCTCGCTCGCGGGCATGGCCGGCGTCATCATCGGGCTGCATCTGCTGGGCTTCGGCGTGCTGTTCGGGCTCGTCGTGCCGCATCATTTCGCGCTCGGCGGCGATCACCGGGTGTTCGACGTCGGCGTCGGCATCCTCGCCTACACCTTCGGGCTGCGGCACGCGTTCGACGCCGACCACATCGCCGCCGTCGACACCACGACTCGCAAATTGATCGCCGACAACAACGCCGACAACAGCGAGCGCAAGCCGCTCTCGGTCGGGTTCTGGTTCTCGCTCGGCCACTCGACGCTCGTGTTCATGCTCGCGTTCCTGCTCACGGCCGGCGTCAAGGCGATGGCCGGCCAGGTCGAGACGAGCGACTCGACGCTGCACTCCACCACGGCGGTCATCGGCGCGTCCGTGTCGGGCGTCTTCCTGTGGGTCCTCGGCATCCTCAACCTCGTCGTGCTGTTCGGGATCGTGCGCGTCTTCCGCGAGATGCGGGCGGGCCGGTACGACAAGCAGCAACTCGAGGAGCAGCTGAACAAGCGTGGCCTGATGAACCGGCTGCTCGGCGGGTTGACGAAGTCGGTGCGCAAGCCCTGGCACGGCTACCCGATCGGCATGCTGTTCGGGCTCGGCTTCGACACGGCCACCGAGGTCGGGCTACTCGTCCTCGCCGGTGGCGCGGCCGTCTTCGACCTGCCGTTCTACTCGATCCTCGTGCTGCCCGTCCTCTTCGCGGCCGGCATGTGCCTGATGGACACCATCGACGGCGTCTTCATGAACCTCGCCTACGGATGGGCGTTCGCGCAGCCGGTGCGCAAGGTGTTCTACAACATCACGATCACCGCGATATCCGTGGCGGTTGCGTTGATCATCGGCACGATCGAGCTGGCCGCGGCCGTCGCGCAACAGGCCGACATCACGTCCGGGCCTGTGTCAGCGATCGCCGGGATCCCGCTCGATTACGCGGGCTACGCGATCGTGGGGGTGTTCGCCGTCGCGTGGGCGGTGGCGATCCTCGTTTGGCGCATCGCGCGTATCGAGGAGCGGTGGTCGACTCCCGACTGAGCGCGCAGGGTGACTGAGTCAATCGCGGTCCTGCCAGGTGCAAATACAGATCTCGTTGCCCTCGGCGTCGGAGAGCACCCAGAACGCCCGGGCGTTGTCACCGTTGACCAGCACGCCGCCGGCGTCGAAGGCCGCCTTCAGCCGCCGCTCGGCGTCGTCGTGCGCCACATCGAGATCGAAGTGGATGCGATTGCGCTGCGGGCGCGGCGCGTCCATCTGCTGGAACCACATGCTCGGCCCCTGACCGGCCGGATCGACGATTCCCCCGTTCGGGCCGGCACCCGGTTCGTCCTCGTAGCCCAGGACGGCCTTCCAGAACGGCCGGATCTTCGGGATGTCGAGGGCGTCGATGGCAAGTTCGAGCAACTGGACCGGACGGGCGCCGGCCGGCGGCGCGAGCGTCAGACCGCTCTCCTGCACGGCTCGCGTGATCGCCTCGGCGAGCTCGGCGTCGCGGGCGGTGACGCCGTTCATGCCGCGCGGTCGGAGGTGCAGCTCCACCCGGTCGGGCCGGGCATCCACGCGTAGGTGGTCGTCGGCGTCATCGCCGCACGCGCTCGTCGCAGCGGCCGCGACCTCGAGCGCCTGGCGCATGCTCGTGACGGGCACCGACGCCACGAACGCGGTGTAGACCAACCGCCAGCCGGCCGCCTCGACTGCGGCGGATGCGTCCGGACGGGAAAGCGGTTGGCTCGTCATGGCCGCGAGTGTGCCCTGCCCGTCCGACAGGATCGGCACGGGTCAGCCGCGCAGCGCCGCGAGCAGCCGATCACGCCGTGTTGGCACGGCCGATGGCAGCTGCTTGAACAGCGCCTCGGCGCGATCGAGCAGTTCCGCGTCGGACGGTAGCGCGTCGATGGGGTCGAGCAGGTTGATGCGCCGACACACCGCGCGCAGCAGCCGCGGGTCTTGGGGCGCGGCCCGGTAAACGACCGAGCGCAGGTACAGCGGCATGGTCTGCTGCCGGTCGGTCGGATCGATGCGCTCGCCTGACCACAGGCGGACGCGGTCGCGGTCCTCGGCGCTCACCGCCGCGAAGCGAGCTGCGGCATCGCTACCGACGCGTTCGTGGAAGGTCGTCGCGAGGGCTTTGTCGTCCGTGGCGGTGTCGGCTGTTTCCGCGAGCGCCACGGCGTGGCCGAGCGAAAGGGACAGGCCGAAGGCGAACGTCGGATTGGTGTGGCATCGAGCGTCGCCGATCGGGATCAGTCCCGTGACGAGCGGGGCATCGTCCACGACCGTCTCGCGCAGCGTGTTGTGCAACTGGCCCATCGGCAGGACATGCGTGATCGGCTCGGCGGCGTCGAGCCACGCTGCCATGCCGGGCAACTCGCGTGCCACCCGCTCGAACGCCTCGGGATCGCGCAGGTGGCGCCAGTCCTTCTCCCACGCCGGCGCCATCACGCAGAGAGAGAAGGTCGCGTTGTCCCCGATGAACACGGCGAACGCGAGATAGCCGACGTCGCCACGTGGCCCACCGAGGATGGACGCATGTGGCAGCGGCTCGTCGCGGAAGCGGTAGTGGCGGCTGTAGTAGAGCAGCTTGCTGTCGGTCGTGTGCTCCGTCCATGCCGGCGTGCCGTGCTCTTCGGTCCAGCGGTTGGCGGCGGAGTTGCGGCCGGTCGCATCGACGACGAGGTCGGCAGCCAGCTCGTCGCCGGAGGTCAGCCGCACGCCCGTGACGTGCGGCGGGCGCATCATCACACCGCTGACGCTGCCCGTGTGGAACGTGACGCCGGGCTGCTTCGCGACCGCGGTACGCAGCGTGGCGTCGACGATCGGGCGGCGACATGCGATGGTCGCGAGATCGGCGTCGCCGGGCTCGCGGGGCGCCGCACCCAGAAACGCGTCCTGCCGAATCTCGCCGGCACCGGCGGCGAGCAGCGCGGCGTATACATCCGGGAATTCGTCACGGAGGACCGCCCGTCCCTTGCCCAGGAAGTTGTGCGGCTGACGAAACTGGCCGATCCCGGGTCGGTCCCATGTCGCGAAGATCTGCTCGGCGGACGCGGCACCACCCAACGCCGGCGGCTCGTCGCGATCGATGAGCGTCACGTCGTGGCCGCGCCGGGCGAGCGCCAGGACGGCGGCGCAGCCGGCCGGGCCCGCGCCGAGCACAACGGTTCGCATGCCGGAAATGGTGCACTCTCATGCCGCGCGGAGCCACCGGATCACACGTTGAAGCGGAACGTCGCCCGCAGAGTTGGCATGCGTTGGGCGACGCTGAGACCCGCATATTTGCTGGCAAATGTGCGTTGGTCGCGTTTGCTGGCGAGGGCCGGATCCGAACGTCTTGTGTACTCACCGTGTACTCGCATAGAGCGGCCAGCGTGCACGTCAGCCCCCAAGCAGGCGGAGCCGCTCGATGCCGAACTGACCGAGGACGTCGTGCGCGAGCCGTCTGGCAGCCTCGCGGAGATCATCGTCCTCTGCGGGTACGGTCAGCTCGCTTATGACCGAGCGAAAGGTCCGAACCTGACGAGAGCCCCCAGGAACCTCGAGGCTCGCCGTCATGATGTGCCCGACTCGGAACTGATCTACGACAACAATCGGCTCAGCAACATCCCTACGAATGACATCGATTTCGATTCCGTATCGCATGGGCGAGCCGCCGCGTCGGCCTACAGCGTCAACAAGTGCCACGAGATCCGCGCAGAACGACTCGACGATGCTCTTCGGCAAGTGGGCTGCCCCGGTGATGACAGGCTCGTACCACCCTTCTGCCTGCACTGCGAGCGTCGCGGTGCCATCGTCGTGGATCTCGACGTGGGTGTAGCGAGTCAGCGCGTCGAACGAGCCGTCGGTGGGAGGATGAGCGATCCATCGGCGCAGGCCGACGCGAGGATTCCGTGCCCCGCTGCTGTCGAGATTTCGGATCACGGGAGGACGGGCGTCATCACCTGGGATGATCCGCGTCCCGGTTCCAAGTGCCGTCAACAACATTGCCGTGATCTCGTCTCGCCCCGGTGTGCGGTGCACCGCTGGCATCGGGGTGCGCGACACAGCGCTTGCCACGACCCACGTCCCCTGCACCAGGTCGATCCGCTCACGAACGTCTCGAATCTCCTCGCCCAGTCGCGCCTGCTCACCGGCACGGCGCGCGAACCGCTCTCGGTAAGCATTCTCAAGGTCGCGCTCGCGCATCCATGCTGTTTCGGGGCCGTCTCGGTATGGGATACCAACTCGCGATTGCTGGCCGATGACGTGCGGCGCGTCAACACTCTGCGGCACCAGGAGCACCAACAGACCCCTGCCGCTCGTGTTGGGCGCCTCGACGGGCACGAACGAAAGGCCAGACACGAATGGGTGGATGTTTGACGCTGCGAGGGCACGAAGCCTCCGCTGCACACCCTCCTCGACATCAACCGGATCGATAGCCGTGGCCGCTCCCGTTCCTCGTTCCTCAGCCATCCCGAAGACGATCAAGCCCCCACGGGTGTTGGCCATGGCCGCCACATCCTTGGCGAACTCATCCTTGTTGGCCTGCTCTGCACCGGGGAGCGTCTGCTTCCAGTCAAGGTCGTCCGACTCGCGCACGCCCTGCGCTGTAGCCCGCTCGAACATCTCGTACGACAGCGGGGAGGCAGTTTCGCCGAGCGCGGCATGCAATGGTGTCCACATGATCGACACGGTAACCGGAACGTCGGCGTGTCAGGCTGACTGCCCGTAGTCAGGGTGCGATTCGATCCAGCTCACGACGAGCCGCTGGATGAAGCCGTTCGCTTCGGCGAGACTCATCGCTTTGCGCAGGTCGGGCGGACGCCCACCCTGACGGGCATGGCGCGCCTCGTCGCCGCTCAGGCCAGGATGATTCGCCGACGCAGTGAACCGATCTACGTCCGCCGAGGTAAACCACTTCGTGGCAATCAAGTCCTTCTGCCCGCCGACGGCTTCGCGAACGATCTCGAACACTTTGTAGAGGTCGTACCAGTCGAGTTGCTCATCGGGCTGGGCGAGTGCTCGTAATGCGTCTGCCACGTTCGCGTCTCGATCGGCGAGCGAGTCGTACAACGGGCCCTTGGGAGGCGGTGGTGGAATTTCCTTGCCATCGACCGATATCCGTACGACACCGAATCCCGCTCGGATTCGGAGGGTCGCGACGCCGAGGACGACGGTGGTGCCA
>DASQSE010000136.1:0-7701 GCA_035642535.1 Jatrophihabitans sp.
GGCGTGATCTTTATAACCCTGCTTCGCACTAGCGACTCCTGCCCTCTGCTGACCACGGCACGACCGGCCGGCGCGAGCCGCGCCAGCACCCCAACCCCGACCACCGAGGCTATCGAGCGACTTCGGCGATGACCGGGGCGAGGTCTCCGATGGGCCGCGCTTCATGATTCGGACCGCCTTCGCGGATCTGTCCGTCCTGCTCGGGCAGGTCATCGCTCTTGGCGACATTCTCCCTCGCGTACCTGCTGTGCCTGGACAACCTTCCCGAGGAGTCGTACGCCGGTTGGTGGGCCCCTCACCCGGCCTGCTGCCGGCGGCCTTGAGCCGACGTCCACGCGCGGTCCCTCGCGATCGCGCGCCGCATGCAGCGGCTCGGACGCTGAGAGCCGCACAAGATCGTGCTGCAGGTGCGGGGTCCAGGCCGTTGGCCGCTGCGGGGTACCGGGTAGGCCGACTGCATACCGGAGGTTCAGCTCGAGCGCGGGTTGCGTGCGCGCGATGGAGGTAGTGCAAGTGACGGTGAACCTGCAGTTGGAGCGCCCGCTCATCGCGCGGGCCAACCGGGCCGGACATAAGTGGTGGACGTTGGCCGCGGTCTGTCTCGGTATTTTCATGTTGCTGATTGACATTTCGATCGTGAACGTCGCGTTGCCGGATATTCAGCGTGACCTGCGCAGCAGCTTCTCCGGTGTGCAGTGGGTGGTGGACGCGTACGCGCTGACCCTGGCCGCGACGCTGTTGACGGCGGGTTCGCTCGCCGATCTGTTCGGCCGCCGTCTGCTGTACCTGGTCGGCATCGGCGCGTTCACCGTTTCCTCGCTGCTGTGCGGACCAGCGGCACGCTGTTCCTCGAGCTCGCCCGCGGCGCGCAGGGCATCGGCGGCGCGATCATGTTCGCGGTGTCGTTGGCGATCCTCGCTGACGCGTTCCGCGGCCGCGATCGCGGCATCGCGTTCGCGGTGTGGGGGGCGCTGGCCGGGCTAGCGGTGGCGAGTGGACCGGTGATCGGCGGTGCGCTCACCTCCGGCCTGTCCTGGCGGTGGATCTTCCTGGTGAACGTATCGATCGGAATCGCGGTGGCGCTGATGACGCTGACCCGGGTGGGCGAGTCCCGTGATCCCGCGTCACGTCGTCCGGACTGGCTTGGCTTCATCAGCTTCACTGCCGCCTTGGCGTTCGTCGTGTTCGGACTGATCAAGTCCAGTGAGCGCGGCTTCACCGACGCGCTGGTGCTCGGCTGCTTCGCCGCGGCCGCGGTACTCGCGGCCGCGTTCTTGGTGATCGAGATCGTTGTCGCGCATCCGATGCTCGATCTCGCGCTGTTCCGCAAGCCGACGTTCACCGGTGGGCTGCTCGCGGCGTTCGGCATCTCCGCCACCGGGTTCTCGATGCTGCTCTACCTGACCCTCTACCTGCAGGACATCCTCGGCTACTCGGCAATCGAAACCGGTGTGCGGCTACTGACCATGTCCGGCGCGATCCTGGTGTGCGCCGCGATCGCCGGACGGCTGTCCGCGCACGTACCGGTGCGGCTGCTGATCGGCCCCGGCCTGCTGATCGTCGGCGTCGGGCTGCTGCTGATGCGCGGTCTGACCGAAGGCTCCGGTTGGACGCACCTGGTCCCCGGTCTGGTGCTGGCCGGCGTCGGCGCCGGGATGCTCAACCCGCCGCTCGCATCCACCGCAGTCGGCGTGGTGCCGCCGCGGCAGGCGGGCATGGCCTCCGGCATCAACTCGACATCCCGGCAGGTCGGCATCGCAACCGGCATCGCCCTGCTCGGGTCGCTGTTCGCCAGCCGGGCACATGAAGTTGTCACCGGCGACCTGGCCCAGATACCCGGCCTCGGCGGGCACGCCGCGCAGGTCGGCTCGGCAGTCACCAACGGCCAGCTCGTCAACACCCTGGCGCGGCTACCGGCCCACCAGCGCGCCCAGGTCGCCGCCGCGGCACACGACGCGTTCACGACCGGGCTGGACCGCATCCTGCTCGTCGCCGCGGTCATTGCGCTGGTCGCCGGCGCCCTCACGCTGTTACTGATCCGCAGCCGGGATTTCGTGAGCAGCGAGTACTGAGCCCGGCTAACCGGCGGCCGACCCTGCGCAGCAGTGCGGCCGCACGCCGCCCCTCCCGGCTCTGCCTGCGGTCCGTGCCGGACACACCACACAGTGGACACGCGCGAGGAGAGCGGAAACGAGGTGGTTGTGCAGGTCGGCATCCGGCTCGGGCCATCCGGTCCGGGCAAGTTGTCGCCGCGGCTCTGCACGTCGGCGCCGGGCCGCCGGGCGCAAGGGTGACGATTGCAGCGCCGAGTCTGATCCACACGCGGCGTGGCGAGCGGGAGCAGGTCAGGCCCGGACGATGGATGTCGCAGTCGGGTCGGCAGCGGCCGAGCGTGGCCTGTCGGTGCTGCGCCCGGTCAACCGTGTGTCAGGGTTCGGTGCGTTCGGTGGTGTCGCTGAGCAGCAGTGGCGCTAGTCCGGTGAGTTGGATGATCTGCTGCACGCGTGGCGGCACGTTGGTCAACCGCAGCGCACCCTGCTCGGTGTGGCAGCGTTCGGCTGCGCTGACCAGTTCGCCGATCACCGTTGAGTCGATGAAGGTGACTAGGGCGAGGTCGATGTGGATCTCTTGTCGCCCGGCGTTGCGATGACCGTCGAGTTCGGCGCGTAGCGCCGGTGCGTCGGCCAGGTCCAGCTCGCCGCGTAACGCGATGGTGGCACGCCGGGTGTCGCTGCCGATGGTGCGCGACGGCCCGGTTGGCTGGTCCGCCGGACCGCGACTGGACGGGGCTTCGTCGCTGGCCACCAGAGATCCTCCGTCGATTGCCGGCCTGATCGGGCAGTGCCGTCTGCCGGTGGCCAGGCTACGCGCGCCCAGGTCCGTGCAGGAACGGGCGCGCTGCTGCACGGTCAGTAACCGCTCAGCTACCGAGCGGTGCGGCGGCCAGCGAGACGCGGGCGGCGACTGGTGAGACCATGGCGCTGGGCAGCTGGTGGACGACCGGTGACTGTGCGGGCGCGCCAGTTGCTTGTCGCGGCGCCGGGTAGATGCGGCTGGGGTAAGTGGTTTCACATTCGGTTGGCCGGGCGCGGTCGCGGCCGCCGCGCACCGGGTAGGAGTTGGACACGTGAGTGCCCTCACCGTTGTCGCCGTCACGCCACTTTCGGACGTCAGCATTTGGCTGCGTGGCAAGCTGCCGCTGGTCGTGGCGCTGATCGTCGGGTCGATCCTGGTGACCCGGCTGGCGAACTGGATCGGCGGGGCAGGTGATGGCCCGTCTGGATCGGCGGGCCGGGGCGACCGATGCGTTGGTGCGATCGGAGTCGATGAAGCACGGGCACGCGGTGGTCCAGGTCATCACCTGGGCCTCGCTTGTGGTCATCTACTCCATTACTGCGGTGCTGGTGATCCGGCTGCTGGGCGTCCCGCTGACCGGCTTCGTCGCCCCGGCCACCGTCGCCGGTGTCGCCCTGGGTTTCGGGGCGCAGCGCATCGTGCAATATCTGCTGGCCGGCTTCTTCCTCATCACCGAACGGCAGTACGGCTTCGGCGACGTCATCAAGCTCTCGGTGCTGGGCACCACCGGGGCGATCGGCACGGTCGAAGAAGTGACGCTGCGGATCACCCGGATCCGCACCCTGGACGGAGAGGTGGTCAGCACCCCGAACGGGCAGATCGTGCAAGTCACCAACCTGTCCCGCGACTGGGCGCGCGGTGGTCGACGTGCCGGTGCCGGCCAGCGTCGACGTCAACCGGGTCTCCGACCTGCTGCGCAGCGTCTGTGAGGAAGCCTTCCGCGACGACACACTAAAACGGCTGATGCTCGACGAACCCAGCGTGATGGGCGTGGAAAGCCTGCAGGTCGACCAGTTCAACGTGCGCGTCGTGGCCCGCACCCTGCCCGGCAAACAGTTCGACGTGGGACGCGCGCTGCGGGCCCGCATCACCCGCACCATGCTGCGCGAAGGCATCACCGTCGCCCCCGCCGTGGACGCCGACCAGGAGGGCGTCCATGCCTAACCAGTGGCCGCCGCACCTGCCCGTGCGGTCCTCGACACTGGTGCTCAGCGCCATATTCGTGATCTCGATCGTGGCCTACTCCTGATCCGCCCGCCGCGACCACCACCGCCTACCCACCCCAGAACCCTGCGCCGACAACCTCCGTCCCGCGCACCTCCACCGTGCCCACCCCGACACGCACGCCGACACCCGCACCCAGCACCAGCTCGCCTCCGAGCCGGCCGGCGACCGCGTCGTCGACGACTTCGACCCCGGTGCGATCGCGCCCCAGCTCCACCAGCGACCCCATACCCAGCCCCACGTCCACCTCGTCCGCGCTCCCGCCCGCCGGCCCCACAACGCCGGTGCCGAGTTCGTCGTCGACACCGGCGCCGATCAGCTCAACCCCACCAGCCGGCTGACCAGCCGCCCGCCCGCTCCGCAGGGAGGGGCCCAGGGCCGTGATTGATTTGGGTCAAGGCCCGCTGCGGGGACGTGTTTGGCACGATGAACGTGCTTGGCCATGACCGGAGCACGACGCGCAGTGCGCGGGCACGCTCGGTGCCGCCGGGTGCCCGCCGCGCGCCGATCACCGGCCGGCACTCGCCGCGCGCGGCCGTGCCACGCTGCGGTCCAGGCGCAACCTGCCGCGGGCCAGCACGCGAAGGCCGTCGTCCTCGACCGGTTTGCCGACGAGTTGCCGCCAGCGGCGTGCTCGTCGACGGACGCGTCCGGGTTTCAGCTCCGGCGGATCGGTCTCGATGCCCCTTACCCCGTGCAGGTCACGATGGTCATGGGCGCAGACCCGTCACTGCTCCGTGACCGGCCGACGAGATGCAGGTCGGCGAGGCCGGCTTCCTCGGGTACCTCGCGAAACCGGTCATGCCGCTCGGTTGCGAGCGGTCCGGGGACCGCGCCGAACCGACAACCGCATCTCTACGACACGGTGGAGCCCGGGCCGGTCTGGGAATACCCACAGCGACGTGCAGCTCGGAACGTCAGGTCAGTCGTGAGGAGATGATCCACGGTGATCATTGTCGGACTCTTGGTGATGGGCGGGGCTGGAACGCTTGCCGCCATGTTCATCGATGGCAACCGGTCGGCCGGACCGGTCTACGCGCCGACCCTCGCAGGTCACGCGCTACCCGCCCTTCACCCGGTTGTCATCTTCTGTGCCGGGCTCGGCTGCGGATTCCTGGTGTGGTTCGGCGTGTGGCTGATTGCGTCGGCCGTTGCCCGGCGGCGGGCGGGCCAATACGACGATCCGATCGACACCTTCCTTCCGGGCCGATGGCGCGCGCCGTAGCCTTGATCGACAGTATGTGCCGTCAAGCCGGCTAGGTCGCAGCCTGAAACAGAAACCGACTGTTTGACGACGACACGGTGGCCGTGGTTCTCGTCGCCGCGGGCATCCTCCCGGCGCGCGCGTCGGCACCGGCAACTTTCACCCGGCAGGACGGTATGCCCGGCCGGATCACAACCCGCGCCGAAATGATCCAGGACGCTCCGGTGCCCGCCACTGCAAAGATCGGCACGCAGATCTCGCGCCGGGACCGTTGAAGGATCAGGTCGGTGTGCTGACCGGCTTTTGCGCCGACGATCTCGACGGCGATGCCCACCTGGTGCTCGCCGGCCGGAGCCCGGATTCGGTAGCCGATGACCCGGAAAGCCGCCAGACGCTCGACCAGCTGCGCGCGGCCTGGTCCAAGCCGAGAGCGGCGCGTCGTCAGCGAGGGCGCATAGCTTGCCTGCCAATGGACGACCTCGAGGAGAATGCAGCGATCGCCTCCGCGCCGCAGCGCCGCACGGGACGTCTTCGTCCAGAACAGCCTCGCGGAAGATTTCGGCTCACTGTGGCCGGGCGAATGTGGAAGGGGCCGGCCCGCAGTCGGCAACCGCGTGGGCGGTATCCAGGATCGATCGAGTCCGGCGTGTCCGGAGTGCTGGTCGAACCGAACGACCTGCTCGGTTTCCCCCGCGGGCGTGCGCAACCTGCTCGACGAACCTGACACCGGCCGCCGCGAGACCGTCCGGCTCGCGCACGCCATGGCGATTCGTGGGGATGGCTTCGTTGAGCTGTGCGATCGTCAGTGGTGCTGTTGATCTTCCGGGTGCTGCTGGGATGGGGCGGCGGCGCGGCGGGCGGTGCGATGCGCGCGGCACTGCTACTCACACTCGCGGCACTGCTACTCACACTGTGGCTGGCCGTCCCGTTCGCGGCGCGGCGCCGCGCGCCGGAGCCCGATGATCAGGAAGCCGTTTCGTAGCGGAGCAGCGCGCCGATGCCGTCCTCGAGGTAGTCGTGCGCGCCGGGCGTCACGACGAGTTGCGCGCCGGTGCCGACGACGGCCCGGACCAGCGCCGCGTCGAACCGGTCATGCGCCGGTGACGCGACACCCAAATCGGCGGCCTCGGCGTTGTCGACGCCGAACTCGGTCGCCCTCGGGCCGGCCCATGCGGTGAGGGTGGACGCCGGGTCGTCGGAGATCACCACCGTGTCGGCCTGCGCCATCCGCAGCGCCTGCACGACCGCCGGCACCCCGGCGACCGCGTACTCGGCGCGGCCGAGGTTCGTGCGCAGGTGATCGAGTACCTCATGGCGTTGCCGCCACACCTCGCGCAGCACCTCGCCGCGCACCGCCCGCTCCAGCGCCGCGCTGGAGGAGCCGGCGGCCCGGCCGCCTTCGGCAATGGTATGCACGGCGACCCCGGCAGGGTTGCCGAGCGCGTCGGCGATCAGGTGCCGGGCCCGCACGTCGCCCGCGATCAGCACGAGCTGCGCGCCGCTCTTGGCCAGGTGCTCGGAGACGGCCGCCGCGACGTCCTTGGCGTTCTGCTCCCACCGGTTTTCGACGCGCGCCTGGAAATGCTTCTCGGACCAGTCGGCGGTCGCGGTGCGGTGCAGCGGATAGGTCGAGGTCCCGTCGACGTGCTCGAGGTGTTCGTCCTGCGCGTCCACGACGAGGATGTCCGCGCCCGTCCGGTTCGCCACCACGACGATGTGCGGCAGCCGGGTCGCGCGCTGCGCGAGATAGGGCAGCAGGTGTGGCAGCGCGGCCCAGCGTCCGGTGCTGCGTGCGGGCGGTTCGGCGAGCGCGTCGGTCAGGCGCAGCGTGCCGCCCGCCGCGACGGCGACGAGACCGTGCCGGCCGGGCGCGTTGGCGTCCGCCTCGATCCCGACATCGAGCGCCGCCAGTGTCTGGTCGTCCGCGCCCTCCGCCTGCAGATCAGCGCGCACCTGGGCCCAGCGCAGCTCGATCTCACGCGCGCCGGTCTCGGTGTTTCTGGTGGTGTCCAAGTAAACGGTCGCGAACGGTCCGTGGTTGTCGTAGACAGGTGCCAGACGTCCATGTTCGGTGAGCGTGTGCATCTCCCCTCCAAGGTGGTCCTCTGATTGCGCTACCCAGAGCGCCGCAGCGCGAAAACGTGACCGATCCGCGGCCGTCGGGAATCACCTTCGTATGACTGATTCGGGCACCTATGGCGACAGCGTGTACGAGAGCGGGGACCCGATTGAGGACGCCGAGAATCTCGACCCCGTCGAGAACCTGACCGGCGACGATCCGGACGAGACGATGCAGACCGGCTACAGCCCGCCGGACCGCGAGCCGCACAACCTGCGCCGCGTTCCGACGCCGGAGGAGGAGCGGGCGGGCGAGTCGCTGGACCAGAAGCTCGCCGAGGAGGAGCCGGAGGTTTCAC
>DASQSE010000137.1:0-45364 GCA_035642535.1 Jatrophihabitans sp.
TGTTGCCGCCGAACGGCGTGATCGTGGCGCCGTACACCCGGATGCCAACCGCGTGGGCGCGCGTGACGATCTGGTCGTACGCAGCGATCAGGTCCGCTGCATCCTGTTGCTGCGCGGCCACCGTGGCATCGGCGGTGCCGATGTCGTTCACGCCCTCGAAGACGATCAGCCACCGGATGCCACTCTGCGCGAGGACGTCGCGATCGAGCCGACCGAGGGCATTGGGGCCCAGCCCGTCGTGCAGAACGCGGTTGCCGCCGGCCGCCTGGTTCAGCACCGCGACGTCGGCGGTGTCCGGGTCGGACTGCAGACGATGCAGCAGGTCGTCCGGCCAGCGGTCGTTCATGTTCGTCGTCGACCCTCGGCCGTCGGTCAGTGAGTCGCCCAGAATCGCGGCCCCGGCAGTGGTGTTCGGCGACCACACCTCCAGCCCGCTGAGGAAGTACCAATGATCGACGGGCGTCGCTCCGGGCAGATCCTGGTCCGTCACGTGGCTGCCGGCGATCAGGTACGAGGTGGTTCTCGAGCCCGGATGGGAGGTGATGCTGTTCGACGCCTGGCCACTGGCGAGGTAGATCGTCACCGCGAGGTTCGACTCGGGAGCCACCTCGAGGTCCACCGGATCGGACACCGCCTGTGCGCCGACCGGGATGTCGACGGAGGTCCGGCCGTCGAAGGTCACCGGCTGTGCGGTTCCCGGCTGGATGGCGCTCACGCCGGCCCGCCCGCCTAGCGGGTGAGCGACCGATACCGATGTGATCGGTAGGTCGACGCCGCCGAACGCGTTCGAGAAGCGCAGCCGCATGTGCGTTCCGCCCACGGACGTGTGGACCGTCTGCCGCACCGTGCTGTCGGCGAGCGCGAGGTTGTCCTGGGTGAACGGCGGGGGCGGCATGTTGCCCGGTTCGGTCAGCTGCGGCATCGACACCCAGCTGTCGACCCAGTGCCAGGCGACCGGCGGTGATCCCGGGTCGCCGCTCGAGTTGGCAATCACCGGCCCGGCGGTCAGCGCCGCGACCGCGAGCACACCCGCGGCACCCAGGCCGAGCATCGACGTCCGCTTCTCTGTCAGGCGCACCATGGCCTCCTCGGACTCGTTCGCCGTAGCGGGCTACGGGATCGGATCTCCGTGGCTGTCTATGTGGAAGTAGTCGAATGCGACGTCGAGGTCGGTTGAGGTTCCCGCGCGGTTCAAGGCGACAAGTCCGGAGCCGGTGGGCGCCACGTCCAGCGTCGTCGAACCCATGAACCGGTAGGTGCTTCCGTCGCTGGAGTAGTAGCCCTTGTAGGTGTTCGCGCTCTTGGTCATCCGGAGCCAGATCGCGCCGTCGGCGCCGACGATGTGCTGGGCATTGGCGCCAGTGGCCTCGGCCGCGGCGATCACGCCGGCACGCTCGCCCACGAGGACGACATGCAGCTTGTTGATCGGCGCCGCGGCGTTGCTCATCTCCCATGCGAGTTTCACGTAGTGGTCGTCGTCGGCGTAGGCGATGATGCCGCCCTGCTCGTTGTTATTGGCGAGTGGCCGAGAGAAGACGAGCTTCGATTCCGCTGTCCAGTCGCCGTTCACATCCTGCAGGGCCACATTCCGGGCTGTGTTGGCGGATCCCTGCAGGTCGCCCTGCTGGGAGGTGATGACGAGCGACCCGTCGCTGATGCGCCATTCCGCGGGATCCTCGCGCACCCAGTGCCACTGCGGGCCGAGTTGTGCGGAGTCGAACTCGTCGCTGCCGGTGAGGACGGTGTTGAGGTCGACGACGTAGACGGACGATGCGCCGGCGTTGGTGACGGTGACCCTCGCCAGCCCGGTGGGCGTGGTCGCCTGCTCGATGACAACGGCGGCGACGGGATCGTTGGCGACAGCACCCACCGTCGGAACCGTCTGCAGGCCGGCCGGGAGCAGGGCGTTATAGGCGAGGACGTCAGGCTCGAAGGAAGCGAGCCCGGTCCCGTTGACCGTCAGGCTCTGCAGCGTGGTGTCGGGCACCAAGTCGAACATGTAGTTCTTGACGATAGGCCCGAAGAAGTCGTGCTTCGTGACCTTGACGATGGCCTGCCCGGGGACGCTGTTCGCTTGGGAGATGATCACGTATGTGGCGGCCGGATCGGCAGTGATCACCTTGGTGATCGTCGGCGACCCGCCCGCCCGCACCGGGATTGTGTAGGACGGGTCGGAGAGGTTGAAGCCGCCGACCTCGCGGCCGTTCACCACGATGCGCGCCGAGAGCGGGCCCGCGTCCGTGGGGACGTCCCGGCCGCTGAACTCCTGCCAGTAGCCGACGCAGGTGTCCCGCCACGCGGCCGCATCGATCTCGTGCTGCGCGAGCTTGGCCTGCACCTCGGAGAATCGGCGGGTGCCGAGTCGCGGTTGCAGCGAGTCCCACGTCTCGCGCAGCCACGTGACGTACTGGACGCCCATCTGGTAGCGGTACACCAGCGCGTCCCAGAAGACCGCGCCGCTCGGCGTCTGGTGATCCCAATGCACGTGGTGGAACCACATCATGAGGTTCTCGGGAACCGTGTCGAGGGTTCCGTACACCTCGTCCAACGGTGCGTAGTACTGGGCGACGAAGTCGCTGCCGGTGGCCGAGCGGTCGTAGCTCAGGCCGACGCTGTCCGCCTCGTTGAAATAGACGGGGCTGAAGTCGTCCTCGATGAACCATTGGTTCGGCCCGGGACCGTAATGGTCGCTCGACCTCATCTCGTGCGCGATACCGAGCGGGGTCTGGTAGGACACGAGGGCCTCGCGGGAACCCATCATCATGTCTCGGATGGTGCCGACGACCGCGTCGTCATTGCTCCACGTCATGCGCACCCAGTCGTCGGCAATACCCTCGGAGTCGAGCGTCCAGTTCCAGGCAAGGCGGCCGAACGCGAACAGGTTCGCCTGGGAGAAGTGGTTCCCGGTGAGGTTGTCGGCGTTGCCGAGGTTGGCCACCCCCACCATGGCGGTATCCGATTGCCGCTGGGCGGTTCCGTCCACGATGTGGCCGACCAGGCGCTTCGCGATCGGCGTGCCGTTCTTGCGCGTGGCATGAGTGTCGGTCTTCAGGACCTCTTCCCACATCGGGGCGAGGTAGCAGAGCATCGTGTTCTGGCCGGTGTATTCCTGGGTGATCTCCAGTTCCAGCGCCTGGCTGGTGCTCGGCATGCGTCCGAACATCGGGTTGAACGGCTCCCGCGCCTGGTAGTCAAGCGGACCGTTCTTGGTCTGTAGGAGGACGTTGTCCGCGAATCGCCCGTCCAGCGGCCCGAACTCGAGGTAGGCGCGCTTGAGCCGGTCCGCGTCCACGGCGGCGTTGTAAACGAACGTCCGCCAGAAAACCCGCATGCCCTGTCCGGCCACCGCCGCGGCGATGCCGTTCGCGCCGTCGGCATGGGTGTAGCCGAAATCCTCCGGTCCCGGCTGGCCCTCGGAGTTGGCCTTGACCGTGAACCCTGCGAAATCCGGAATGGCGGCCTGCAACAGTTGCGCCCGCCTGGTCCACCAGCCCCGGAAGTCGGCGCTGTACGGGTCCAGTTGGGCATTGGTCAGCGTGTCCGGCGCGAACCTCGGGTCGGTGGGTGCGGTGTAGTTGATCGCCAGCGAGATCTTGATCCCGTACGGCCGCAGCGCGTCGGCGAGCGCTGCTTCCTGCTCGATGTATGCCGGCGTCAGGTACACGTTGTTCGCGTTGACCAGATTGATCTCGAAGCCGTTGATCCCGAGCGAGGCGAGCGCCCGCGCCACCACGATGTAGCGGTCGAGAATGACTGGGAGATTCCGCCCGGCGCTGGCACCGGTGGCCGCGAAGTCGAAGATCGTGCCGTTCTCGCCGTTCAGCCCACCCGTTCCCGACGCATTGTTGCCGGCGTATAGGCGAGTGGTCTCCCAGTTGTCCAACACGCGATGGTTGACCTTCGGTGTTTCGGCGATGTCCAAGCCGGTAATGGACCTCTGCGTCTGAATCAGGCGCAGGAAGGCGAAGGTGCCGTACAGGGCGGCGAGTTCGGTGTTGCCCGCGATGACGGTGAAACTGGTCGCGCCCCTCGACAGAGAACGGACGAGGTAGCCTTCCGCGCCGATCGATGCCAGCGCGTCGGCGGAGATGGAGCGCTTTATCGTCGCCGAACTGTCCGGGGTTCCCACGATGACCGCACCGTCCGGGACGTGGTCGCCGACGCTGGTCTGCACCGGCACATCGCGGTCCAGCAACGCGCCGAGGGCACGCTGCAATTCGTCGCGCGCGGCCTCCAAGGTCGTGGTCACCAGCGTCTCGGTGGATCCCGGTTCCATGCTCAGCTCGGCCGTATGCCGAAACACCTTGTTCCGGTCCGCGTTCTCCACGATCGCCGTGGTGACGGCGCGCCGGTACTCATCGAGCAGCCGTGGGTCGGTGATCGGCACGTAGTGCAGCCACATCTGCGCGCCGCCGTAGGTGTCCTCCGACTGCGCCGCCGACGGGTCGGCCAGCGCCCGCGTTGCCCGTCCGAAGGCGGGAGGTAGCACGAGGCTTGCGGCGGCGGCGCCTATCCCCTTCAGCACACCACGTCGGGTGACCTCCCACCGGCCTTCGGACCAGGACATCGCAACCTCCTTCGCACATACCCCCGAGAGAGACGTGTGCCGACCTGGCTGTCGAGCTGCGCCGTCGACGGAACTAAGAGGTCGCCGCGATGTGGAAGTAGTCGAACGTCACGTCGAGATCGGTGCTCGTGCCGGCACGGTTGAACGCGAACAGGCCGGCCTGCAGGTCGGTCAGCGTCGCGCCGGTCGTCCAGACCGGCGTCCAGGTTTGTCCGTCGACGGAGTAGGACGTCGAATACTGCGCTCCGTGTTTGCTCATGCGCAGCCAGATGGTGTTGTTCGCCGGCAGGATCGTGTTCGCGTTGAGGGTGTTCAGGGTCTGGTTGACCTGGACGCCGTTGAGGGTGTCTTCGAGCGTGGTGTTGAACTGGATGTTGGTCGGAGATGTGGCCTCGAGGTCGAATTTGAGGTAGTTGTCATCGTCCTGGTAGGCGATGATGCCGCCTTGTTGGGTCGCGGTGTCGGGGCGGCGGCTGAAGGTGAGTTTGGCCGTCTGGGTCCAGTCGCCGAGCGCAGGCTGCAGCAGCAGGTTCTGCGCCGTGTTCGTCGTCGTGGTGAGATCGCCGGTCGTCGGCGTGATCGTGAGCGAGCCCGGGTTCGAGGTGAGGTTCCAATCGGCGGGCGCCTCGCGGACCCACTGCCACTGCGATCCGAGCGGCGACCGATTGAACTCGTCGCCCAACGGTCGTCTGGCGAAGTTGATGTGGTACTTCGCAACGATGCCGTCCGGACCGGTCGACGTCACGGTTGCCACTCCCGGCACCGAGCTCGCCTGTGTAATCGCGACCGTGCCGGTGGCTGCCGTGGCGCTCACCTGCGGCGCCGCGGTCGTGCCGTCCGGGACGACGACGTCGTAGTTGAAGACGTCCGGATTGAAGTTCGCGAGTTGCTTCCCGTTCACACTCAGGCTGCTGAGATCGGAGAGCACCCGTACCACGAATGACGTGGACGCGCTCGCGCCGTGGTAGGTCGCCGTCGCGGTGATCGTGGCCGCACCGTTCCTGACGGTGCGAATCACGCCGTTGCCGTCAACGGAGACGACGCCGGGGCGATCACTCGTGTACCTGAACGTCATGCCGGGCGGGAACTTCTTGCTCTGGCCGGGCGCGATCCAGCCGGCGAGCGAGTCGTCGTTCATCGCGACGGTCAGGCCGGGATCGATCGTGACGCCCTCGGGGAACAGCACGCGCTGCGAGATGCCACGTGCGGCGTCGGCAGCCGTGATGCGCGGCTTCGCCGTCAGGACGCTCGGCTTCGGCGTCAGTGCCCCGCTGACGTTGATCGTGTCCTGGGCCTGGATGTCGCCGTCGGCGCTGGAGGTTGCGATCTGGATGCCGTACCGGCCCTGATCGACCTCGAAGCGCTGATCCGCCTCGTTGTAGAACGCGAGGTCGGCGATCTTGATCGGTAACGTCACGGTCTTCGTCTGGCCGGCGGCGAGGGGAACCTTCTGGAATCCTTCGAGCCGCTTGATGGGTCGCTGCTGCGACGGCGTGGCGTCCGGCGTGTTCACGTACATCTGCACGATCTCGTTGCCGTCGCGCGAGCCGGTGTTCGTGACGTCGACGCTGACGTTGATCGTGTCGTCGGCACTCGGGTTGCGATCGGACACGTGCAGGTTCGAGAAGGCGAAGTTCGTGTAGCTCAGGCCGTACCCGAACGGGTAGGAGACCGGGCCGCCGTAATACATGTACGTTCGCCCGGTCAGGTCGTAGCTGTAGATGCTCGGGATCTGGCCGACGTTCTGGTACCAGGTTTCCGGCGTGCGGCCGCTCGGGTTGTACTTGCCGAGCAACACGTCTGCGAGGGCGTCGCCCTTGCGCATGCCGTTGTACGAGCTCCACACGATCGCCGGCGTCGACGATTCGAAGGACGACACGTCCTGCGGGCCGATCGTCTCCATCGCCGCGATCGTGTCCGGGTTGACGGCCGAGACCTGGCTGATCAGCTGGCCCTGCATACCGGGGAGGTCCAGCGATGTGCGGTCGCGATCCTCGGTACCCGTCGTGCCGTTGGACGCCGTCGAGTCCATGCCGGCGTACACCACGACGTAGTCGTAGTTCGCCGCGGCCGCGACCGCCGACGGGTCGATCGCGGTGCAGCAGTTCCCGGCGTTGGTGCCGGTGCCGGTGAACCCCTTCATGTAGTCGACCTGCGCGGACGGGTCGATGGCCTGGATCGCGGACTTGATGCCGGCGTACGGCGTGACCTCGTTGGCCTGACCGGCCGCGCTCTGGATCGAGGAGTAACCGCCGAGGTAGAAGTTGGGGTTGTTCGCGTAGGAGCCGAGGACGAGCACCTTGAAGTCGCCGCTCTGCGGCACCTGCAGCGGTAGCAGCTTGCCGGTCGAGCCGTCCTTGCGGG
The DNA here is from genome assembly GCA_035642535.1 of Jatrophihabitans sp. Classification (GTDB taxonomy): domain Bacteria; phylum Actinomycetota; class Actinomycetes; order Mycobacteriales; family Jatrophihabitantaceae; genus Jatrophihabitans. Next base: position 6,932 of record DASQSE010000137.1, read on the forward strand.
TGGTCGTCGCGTTCTTCAGCAGCACCAGCGACGCATCGGCGGATCGGTGCGCGAGGTCCAGTCGCGCCGGGGTCTCGGTCGGGGCGGTCGTGTTGTTCCACGGGTAGACGCCGTAGGACTTGTCGCGGGCGACCGCCTGGGTCAGCCACGGCACGGTGTTGTCCGGGTCGAACTCGCCGAGCTTCATCCGGTTCGTGAACAGCCGCGTCGCAGAAACGTCGAGGTCATTGGTCGTCGTGATGCCGGTGGGCGTCGTGATGTTCATGCCGATCGCGTTCATGGCGCCGCCGGCGGTTGTCGACGGCGAGGTCGGGCCGCGGTAGCTGCCGATGCCGTTGTAGCCCGCGTTGCACTCGGCGTCCTCGCCGGAGCCGAGCGCGAACGCGAACTGCTCGACCCCGCTCGCGACGTGCCCGAGCCCGTCCGGCTGCCAGTGGTGCCGGGTGTTGATCTGGTTGACCGCGTCGCAGTCGCCGGTGAAGTAGCCCTGGAAGCCGAACGTCTCGCGCATCAAGGTGTCGTTCAGGTAGGCGTTCGCGGCCGACGGCACGCCGTTGATCTCGTTGTACGAGCTCATGACCGCGCCGTTCTGGTATGCCTGGACGATCTTCCGGAACGGCATCGTGTAGTACTCGCGGATCGCGCGGTCATCTGCGTTCGACGAGCCGTTGAGCCGGCCGTTCGGGTCGCTGTTCGCGAAGCCCTCCGTGTTGTTCATCGCGTAGTGCTTCAACGTGGTCGTCGTCTTGTAGAACCCATTGCCCTGCGGGAGCAGCCGGCCGTTCTGGTCCTTGCCCTCCATGCCGTTGACGAACTGACCAGCGACCTGTGCCTCGAGCAACGGGTCCTCGCCGTAGGACTCGTCGTTGCGGCCCCACCTCGGGTCACGCCCGAGGTTGATCGTCGGTGAGTAGAAGTCGAGATCGAACTTGTTGCTGCGCACGATCTCGCGCGCCTCGTCCGATTCCGCCTGGGCGACCTGGTAGGTCAGCGCGGGATCCCAGCTCGCCGCCCGCGACAGGTCGATCGGGTAGGACGTCGTGTTCGTCAGTGTCACCGCGTTGCCCGAGGGGTTGAGCGACTCGGCGTTGATCCCGTGCAGCGCCTCGTTCCACCACCCGTATGCGGGGATGCCCTGGTACACGTTCACCACGGTTCCGGCGGGATACGCGTGCGTGAGCGCGGGAGCGACGGTGGTCGGCGTGCCGAGATCCTGCGCGGCCGCACCGACCGCATGGGCGAGCGACAGCGGGGCGGTAAGCGTAACGCCGGTGCCGCCCGCGCCGGACGTCCCGACGCTCTGGATGGTGCCGATCTCCTGGTTGGCTCCCGAGTCGATGCGAATCAGGTGGCCGGCAGCCATGCCGATGGTGAAGTTGACTTTGATGTTCGTGTCGCCGGGGCTCGCCGCCGCGGCGAGCGACGCGGTGAACGCAGACGGTCCGCTGCCGGCCGTCACGACCGTCACCGACTCGGCGGTTCCGTCCGGGTCGAACGTGAGCCGGGCGCCCGCGGACAGTCCCGCAGCGGTACTCGTCACGATCGCAGTGCCGCCCGCTGCCACGGAAGCGGCCAGGGTGCTCTGCCCGGCGAAGACCGGCTGGAGCAGTGGGTTCGCCTGAGTGCTGATCGCCGGCGCCTGGCTCGACACGAGTTGGCTGGCGCGCTGCATCGGCGTCAGCCGCGCGACGAGATCGGCGGCCCGCTCGCCGAACGAGTACGACGGGTCCAGGTAGATCGGCGTCTGCGTCGACGCCTGCGCTGGATTGGCAGCCGGCACAGAAAGCGAAACGGCCGCACAGACCCCGGCCATGATCGAAACGATCCCGATACGCGTCGTCAATTGCCGCCAGCGCACCATGGCCTCCTAGTGCCAGCACAGCCGCAGTCAGGCAGCGCCGGACGTTACGCGCAATTATCAGCTGAAGTCAACCGATTCGCCCGCTTTTTGATCCGCGACTTTATCTCCACAATGGAGTAAAGATCAGCAATATCGTGGCGTTTGTCGGTCAATAACGCCATTGTTGAGTTAAGCTTTCTCGGCGTGACCACGCCATCGCCTATCCCCCGGGCGCCGCACCACCCCCTTGGGCTGCGCGACTTCAACCGGCTGCGGGTGATCGAATCGATCTACCGTCATCCGGCCTGCAGTCGCGCTGACATTGCCCGGCGGACCGGACTCTCGCGCGGCACCGTGTCCACCGTCACCGACCAGCTCGTACACGCCCACCTGATCCGCGAGCACGACGCACCCGAGGACGCGCAGCGTCCGCGCGCGACCGGCCGGCCACCCACGTTGCTCTCCCTCGTACCCGCTGCTGCGTTCGCGATCGGTATCGACATCGGCCACGAGCACGTCCGGACCACGATCTGCGACCTCGCCGGCGAGCCGGTCGCCGACGAGTGGTCCCGTGCCCGCGTCGACGACGCACCGGCCGAGACGCTGGACGTGGCTCACGAGCTGGTGCGGCGGGCGCTGCGCGACGCGGCCGTTTCGCCGGAACGGCTGCTCGGCGCCGGCATGGGACTGGCCGCTCCGATCAACGAGCACACGGGCGAGGTCCGGGCCGACGGCATCCTGCCGGGCTGGCACGGTTTCGCGCCCGCAGCGGAGATGGAGGATCGGCTCGGCGTCTCCGTGCAGCTCGCCAACGACGCCGACATGGGCGCGCTCGGCGAGAAGGTCTTCGGTGCCGGGCGGGGTGTCGACGACATGGCCTACATCCGTCTGTCTGCCGGCGTCGGCGCCGGCCTGATCCTGTCCGGCCAGCCCTACCGCGGCGGTTACGGCATGGCCGGTGAGATCGGGCATGTCTGTGTCGACCCCGGCGGGCCGATCTGCCGGTGCGGTAACCGGGGCTGTCTCGAAACTGTCGCCAGTCCGGTCGCCGTGTCGCGGCTGCTCGAGCACGTCGTCGACCAACCGCTGACACCCGAGCGGCTGCTCGAACTCGTCGCCGCCGACGACCGCGGCGCCAGCCGGGCGGTGGCCGACGCCGGCGCGGCCGTGGGCATGGTCGTGTCCTGGATCGTGAACGTCCTCAATCCGGAGCTCGTCGTCATCGGGGGCGAACTCGCGGCGGCCGGCGACGTGCTGCTGGATCCGATCCGCGCCAGCATCAACCGGCACAGCGTGGCCGGCGCAGCTGCCGACGTCCGCGTCACCACCGGGGTGCTCGGCGATCGCGCTGCCGTCCTTGGCGCCGCCGCACTGATCCTGGCGCAGTCACCGCTCGCGCTGACTGAACAGGTGCGCGGCTGAAACCAGATTTCGGCGTCCCTTCGAAGGGGTTTCGAAAACTATCGACGCCCATCACCGTGCTGGGACGCTCGAAACGGTGTGTGCGCCATGGCTGTTGACGAGCTCGACGGCCGGGTCTAACGTCGCGCGAACATTCAGTCGAAATGTTTCGAAATGTCCGTCACCCGAGGAGCTGCCATGAAGGTTCGTTCATACGCCGCTGCCGCGATCAGCGGGCTGCTTGTGGTGACGTCGACAGCATCCGGGGCACTCGGGGCCGACGGCGCGGCGTATCAGGCGCCCCCCGACTCGCTTCGCGCACTCGCTGCCCCTGTCGGCCTGCGGATCGGCACGGCCATCATCCCGTACGACCTCGACCATCCTGCCTACCGTCAGATTGCCGGCGACCAGTTCTCGTCGGTGACGCCCGGCAACGAGATGAAATGGGAAACGGTCGAGCCGACGCGCGGCACCTACGACTGGTCGGGCGGCGATCGGTTGGTGCAGTTCGCTCACGAGCACGGTCAATTGGTGCGCGGACACACGCTCGTGTGGCACAACCAGCTACCGAGCTGGCTCACCCAGGGCGTGGCAAACGGAAGCATCAGCGACCCGGAGCTGCGCGATCTGCTGCGCAAACACATCACCGATGAGGTGACGCACTTCCGGGGCGAGATCTGGCAATGGGACGTCGCGAATGAGTTCTTCGCGAACGCCTGGGACGCCCACCCGCTCGCCGACGGCATCAACGGTGACGACTTCTGGGTGCAGCACCTCGGGGAGGGCATGCTGGCCGACGCCTTCCGGTGGGCACACGACGCCGACCCGCATGCGCTGTTGTTCTACAACGACTACAACATCGCCGGCGAGGACGGGACCAACGCCAAGAGCGATGCCGTCTATGCATGGCTCAAGAAGATGCTCGCGGACGGTGTGCCGATTGACGGCGTCGGCGAGCAGGGTCACCTGGACACGCAATACGACTTCCCGGTGAAGATGCAGCAGGATCTGCAGCGCTTCGCAGATCTCGGGCTGAAGGTGGCGGTCACCGAGGCCGACGTCCGTACCTTCGTGAACAACCCGACGGATCAGCAGCCGACGGACTCGATGGCGAAGTACACACACGCCTACTACTACGACCAGATGCTGAAGGCCTGCTTGGCGGTGTCCCGCTGTATCTCCTTCACCGTCTGGGGATTCGGCGACGCCGATTCGTGGGTCCCGGGGTTCTTCACAGGAGAGGGCTACGCCGGCATCTACGACGTGAACCTGAATCCGAAGCTCGCTTACGCCGATCTCCAGGGCGACCTTCAACTGGCAGCCCGCGGCGCCCCGCACCGACCCGGCGCCGGTAACCAGTAAGGCGAGGTCGCCTCCTACAAGCGGGCGACGAACTCGGCCACGAACTCGAGTTGGGCCAGGAAGTGGTGGGTGCCGGCGCACTGGTGGTCGCCGAACGGATAGACCTTGATGTCCTTCTCCCCCGCGTAGTGGTTGAACGCGGCGAACACCGTGGATGCAGGCGTGATGTCGTCCAACAGCCCGACCGAGAACAGTGCCGGCACCGAGCTGCGCTTGGCGTGGTTGACGACGTCGACGTAGGACAAGGTCTGGAACACCTGATCCACGCGGTCCGGGTGGAGCGCGCAGTACTCGATCAGCTCGCCGTACGGCGCGACGCCGGTGATCTCCACCGCGCGGTGCGGATGCGCCAGGAACGGGACATCGGGCACGGTCGCCGCGACGGCTTCCGCCAGGTGGGCGGCTGCGAGAGCCAACCCGCCGCCCTGACTCGCGCCCGCGGTCACGACCGGCCGGCTCGCCACTGCCGGATGCTGCCGAGCCGCATCGACGGCGCGCACTGCGTCTACGAACAGCCGGGTGTAGTAGTAGCGCCGCGGGTCGCCGACACCGCGAGTCAGGAAGCCGTTCGTGCTCGGCGCGCCGTCGTCGCTCGGGTCCGGCGTGTCGGCCGATCGCCAGCCGCCGCCCTGACCGCGCGAGTCCATCACGAAGTGCACGTGGCCGGCGCACGCCCACCGTGACCAGTCGAGAGGATGACCCCGGCCGCCGTTGTAGCCCGCGTACTCGATCACGACCACGGCGTCGTCGCGAAGACGATGGGGCACGAGCAACCAGCCGGCAACCGGGTCGCGCCCATAGCCGGGGAACGTCACGTCGAAGACCTCCGCGTGCGTGAGCAGCGTGTCGACGGGCCGGAACTGCGCGGCATCGCTCACCGTGTCGGACAGCTGTCCCGACCAGAACGCGTCGAAATCGGCCGGCTCCGCCACCACCGGCCGGTAGCCGCGTAGCTCGTCAAGAGGCAGATCGACGAACACGACGGGCGGCTCAATCGCCGACGGAGATCGTCGGCTGCAGCACTCGCTCGAACCCGACCGTCCGCGCCGGGCCGATCAGCGTGACGCCGAGCCGAGCCACGATGTCGCCGCTCGATCGGCCCACCCACAACTCGACGTCTCCCGGGTCGACCTGCCGGTGCACGCGTCCGGTGTACGAGGTGAGGTCGGCGTGGATGTCGATCCGCACCGTCCGGGTTGTCGACGGCGCCAGCTCGACGCGCCCGAACGCGATCAACTGCTGCACCGGTCGCACCACCTCGCCAACCGGGTCGTGCAGGTAGACCTGAACGACCTCGCTCTCGGCCATCGGGCCGTCGTTGCGCAGCGTCACCGCCAGCGTGCATTCGCCGTCCGTCGGCCACTCCCGGCCGGTGACCAGCGCTGTATCGACCCAGGTCACCGATCCGTACGACAACCCGTAGCCGAACGCGAACAGCGGGGTCGGGTCGATGACGCTCACATCGCCGCGCTGCCCGAGCCGCGGCGCCAGGTAGCCGCCGGGCTGACCGCCGCCGGCCGCGGGGAAGCTGACCGGCAGTCGCCCGCTCGGGTTGACCCGGCCGGACAACACGTCGGCCAGCGCCGGGCCGCCCTCCTCCCCTGGGTAGAAGGCGCAGACCACGGCGGCGAGCCGGTCGACCTGCCGGGCCAGCTCGTACGGCCGGCCGACGAGCAGGACGAGGACGACCGGAGTGCCGGTACCGAGCACGGCCTCGAGCAGTTCCTCCTGCCGACCGGGCAGCCGCAGCTCGGCGACGTCGCAGCCTTCGCCGGAGGTGCCACCGCCGAACAATCCCGCTTCGTCGCCGAGTGCCAGCACGCAAACGTCCGCGGCGGCCGCGACGCGCACCGCGTCTGCGATGCCCGCATCGTCGCCGCGGACGACCGGACAGCCCTGGGCATACGAGATTTCGTACCCGGCCGGGTCGGCACGCAGCGCGTCGGCGAGCGTCAGCACGTCTATGCCGATGGGAACCGTCGGGTGGTGGACGCCGACATGCAGCGGGAAGGAGTAGCAGCCGAACATCGCGCCGGGCGCGTGCGCCCGCGGCCCGACGACGGCCACGCGTTGTCCACTCGCGAGGGGCAGCCGGCCGTCATTGCTCAGCAGCACGATCGAGCGATGCGCCATGTCGCGGGCGAGCAGGCGCGCGTCGACGTCGTCGAGATCGACTTCAGACGACTGCAGCGCCGACGGTTCCGGATTCCAGTCGGGATCGAGCATGCCGAGTTCGCACTTCTGCCGCAGTACTCGCGCGACCGCGCGATCGACCACAGCGACGTCGACCCCGCCCGCCATGACGGCGGCCTCCAGCGGAGCGCCGTAGCAGTTGACCATCGGAAGCTCGACGTCGATGCCGGCCGCCAGCGCCAGACCCGCGGCATCCGCGCCGTTGCGCGCCACCCCGTGCAGTGACTCCAGGAAGGCAACCGAGAAGTAGTCCGCGACCACCGTGCCCGCGAACTCCCAACCGCCGCGCAGCAAGTCGGTGAGCAGCGTGCCGTCGGCCGCGACCGGGACGCCGTCGATGTCGGTGTAGGAGTTCATGACCGACCGCGCACCGGCGCGCAGCGCCATCTCGAACGGCGGCAGGTACACGTCGGCGAGCTCGCGCGGCCCGGCTGACACGGGCGCCAGATTGCGGCCGGCCCGGGAGCCCGAGTATCCGACGAAGTGCTTGACGGTCGCGATCACGTCAGCCGACTGCAGACCGCGGACGTAGCCCGCGCCGATCGCGCCGACCAACAGCGGATCCTCGCCGATCGCCTCCTCGACGCGTCCCCACCGCAAGTCGCGCACGACGTCGAGCACCGGCGCCAGGCCCTGGTGGACGCCGAGGGCGCGCATCAGGTGTCCGATCCGCGCACCCATCCGCTGCACCAGATCGGGATCGAAGCTGGCCCCCCAGCACAACGGGGACGGGTACACGGTGGCCTGCCATGCGGCGAGGCCCGTCAGGCATTCCTCGTGGACGAGCGCGGGGATGCCGAATCGGTTGGCCGCCCGGATCTGCGCCTGCCGGCGCGCCACCCCACGCGCGCCCACCAAGGGATCGACCGGCGCGGTTCCGTACGGCCGGGTGAGTTGGCCGATGCCGTCCTGGATCCCCTCGTCCCAGTCCCACGCCTCGGCGGCGAACAGATGTTGGTGCGGTGCGACGTCCGCACCGGTCGCGTCGATGCCGAGCCAGACGCCGGAGAGCTGCGAAATCTTCTCGCGCAACGTCATGCGGCTGATCAGATCGGCAACCCGATCGTCGGGCGCAGCGCTCGCATCGCTCCAGACGGCGGCGCGGAGATCCCGGTCCACCGTCACGGCGCGCTGCCTCCGTCTGCGCGAGGGCCGGTCGACTGGCGCACGACCAACCGGGTGGCCAGCCGGACGTGGGTCGGCTCGACGGTCGCGCCGCGGATGAGCCGGATCAACATGTCGACCGCTTCCTGCCCCATCTGCCGGATCGGCTGTTCGACCGTGGTCAGCGGCGGCGCGCACAGCGCCGATTCCGGGATGTTGTCGAAGCCGACCACCGAAAGCTCGTCGGGCACCCGGATGCCGAGCTCGGCCGCAACCTGCATCGCGGCGATGGCGGACAGGTCGTTGGCGGCGAAGATCGCGGTCGGCCGATGCGCGCTCGCCAACAGCTGACGGGCCTGCTCCGCCGCGACCTCCGGCTCATAGGCGCCCTCGACCACGAGCCGCTCGTCGACATCGATGCCGGCGGCGCTCATCGCAGCGCGATAGCCCTGCTCGCGTAGCAGCGCCGATTGCAGGTCGCGACGGCCGGTCAGCATCCCGATGCGCCGATGCCCGAGGCCCACCAGGTGATCGACCGCGAGCTCGGCGCCGCGCAGGTTGTCCGAGTCGATGGTGGGCATGTCGCTCGGCCCGGTGTGCGGATCAACGGCAACGACCGGCGCCCCGTAGTGCGCCTCCACGACCGTCGGCGTCACCAGCACCGCACCGTCGATGAGCGTCCCGGACAGCCGGGTGAGATAGCGGCGCTCCCAGCCGGCGTGGTCGCGCGCCTGACCGCCGGCCGAGTAGACGACCAGCTCGTAGCCGGTCCCGCGGATCACGTCGGCTGCACCCTTCAGCAGCTCGGTGCTGAACGGCTCGAGGTCGGCGACGAGTATGCCGATCACGTTCGTCTGGTGGTTACGCAGGCTCTGCGCCACCAAACTCGCCTCGTAGCCCAGCTCATCGATGACCTGGCGCACCCGCTCAGAGGTCGCAGCTGCGACCCCCCAGCGCCCGTTGAGCACCTTCGAGACGGTCGCGATCGAGACGCCGGCGCGCGCCGCGACGTCGCGGATGGTCACCCGGGGGCTCGGTTGCACCGGGCGAGCGTAACCGCTCGAAATCGTTATCGACAACGATTGACACGGCCGGGCGTCGCGCGCAGACTCTGCGAAATCCACCGCTTTTCTCGCCGGCAGCACATCGGCGCCCGATCAGAAGGGCAGCGCATGAACATCCGACGACGCTCCGCCGTGTTCATCAGCGTCACTGCGCTGGTCGCGCTCACCGCGGCATGCGGCAGCTCGGGTGGCGGTGGCGGCGACAACGCCAACGGGCCGGTCACGCTCACGTGGTGGCACAACGGCAACACCGATCCGCGGCTGACCGAGTACAAGAAGCTCGCCGACGGCTATCACGCCGCGCACCCGAAGGTGTCGTTCAAGATCTCGCCGATGCAGAACGAGCAGTTCCTGACCAAGATCCCGGCCGCGCTGCAGAGCAACGACCCGCCGGACCTCTACCAGCAGTGGGGCGGCGGCTCCCTGGCAACACAGATCAAGTCCGGCAAGGTGATGGACATCAGCCAGAACGCGTCGAGCTGGATCGACGCGCTCGGCCCCGGCGCGAAGGGCTGGCAGGTCGACGGCAAGTGGTACGGCGCGCCCGTCGACTACCACATCGTCGGCTTCTGGTACCGCACGGACCTGTTCCAACAGGCCGGCATCAGCTCACCGCCGACGACGATGGACGAGCTGAATACCGACGTGACCAAGCTAAAGCAGGCCGGCATCAGCCCCATCGCGATCGGCAGCAAGGACCGCTGGCCGGACGCGTTCTACTGGGAGTACTTCGTCCTGCGCGAGTGTTCGCAGGACACCGTCACGCAGAGCATCACCGACGAGTCCCTGGACGACGCGTGCTTCACGAAAGCGGGCGAGGACCTGCAGGCGTTCCTCGACACCAAGCCGTTCCAGGAGGGCTTCCTCGCCACGCCGGCCCAGCAGGGCGCGGGCAGCTCGGCCGGTCTGGTCGCGAACGGCAAGGCGGCCATGGAACTGCAGGGCGACTGGGAGATGCAGGTGATGCCCTCGCTCGCGACCGACAAGAACTTCGCCTCGAAGATGGGTTGGTTCCCGTTCCCGTCGGTGAGCGGCGGCGCCGGTGATCAGCAGGCCGGCCTGGGCGGTGGCGACGGCTTCTCGTGCACGACAGATGCGACGGACGCCTGCCCTGACTTCCTGAAGTACCTTGACAGTCCGACGGTGCAGCGCGAGATGGTGAAGACCGGTGCCGCGACCTTGCCGGCCAACTCGGCGGCCAACGACGCCATCACCAACTCGACACTGAAGACCGTGCTCACCTACTTGCAGAAGGTGTCCTACAACCAGCTCTACTTCGATCAGGCGCTGTCGACCAGTGCCGGACAGGCGCTGGACGATGCGGTGGCGAACTTCTTCGCCGGTCAGGGCTCTCCCGAAGACGTCGCCGGGTCGGTGGCCAACAGCTGAGCACCGGTGGCTCAGGTAACCGCCGCCTCCGCGACGGCGCCGACGCAGCGCCCGGGCGGTCGCGGCACAACGCGGTCGGCCGGGCGGCGGCGTTGGGCCACCCGGCTCGAGCTCGCCCTGCTGCTCGGCCCGGCGCTGGTGCTGTTCCTCGGCTTCGTGCTGGCTCCGATCGTCGTCGCGGCCTACTACAGCCTCTACGACTGGAGCGGCTTCGGCCCGCTGACCGATTACATCGGTCTGCACAACTATCACCAGGCGCTGTCCGACCCGGTGTTCCAGCACGCGATCTTCCACAACCTGATCATCGCCGGGCTCTCGCTGGTGCTGCAGCTACCGCTCTCGATCGCGCTGGCGATCCTGCTCAACCGCAGGATGCACGGCCGGACGTTCCTGCGGCTGGTCGTCTTCGCTCCGTACGTCGTATCGGAGGCGACCACTGCCGTCATCTGGCTGCTGATGCTGCAGCCGGACGGATTCGTGGACCGGGCCTTCAAGGCCGTCGGCCTCGGCAACCTTGTTCAGCTCTGGCTCGCCGACACCGGCCTTGTCCTCTACACGCTGTTCGTCGTGATCACCTGGAAGTACATCGGCTTCGGCGTGATCCTGCTGCTCGCCGGCCTGCAGGGCATCCCCCATGACCTGACCGAGGCCGCCACGATCGACGGCGCCGGAGCATGGCAGCGCGTCCGATTCGTCACCCTGCCGCTGCTCGGTCCGACGATCCGGATCTGGATCTTCCTGTCGATGATCGGATCGCTGCAGCTGTTCGATCTGGTGTGGATCATGACGACCGGCGGGCCGGCCAACGCGTCAACGACGATGGCCACCTATCTCGTGGATCGCGGCGTGAACCGCTACGAGTGGGGCTACGGAAGCGCCTGCTCGGTGATCCTGTTCATCATCTGCTTCGTCTTCGCCCTGCTGTACCAGCGGTTCGCACTGCGCCGCGACACCGAGGGCGCGATGACCCGGGCGGTGAGTTGAATCGTGGCCGTCGCATTGGATACACAACGTTCGCCGCGGCGGCGCGCTCTGGTAGGCACCGCGGCCACTTATGCAACCGCAGTCGTGATCATCGCGATCACGATCGTCCCGCTGCTGTACGTGATCATCGGTGGGTTCCGCACGACAGCACAGATCAACGAGTCGCCGGCCGGCCTGCCGCATCCGTGGGTGATGTCGAACTACCGCGCGCTCATCACGTCGTCGGCGTTCTGGCGCTACCTCGGCAACAGTGCGTTCATCGCCGTGGTGGCCACCAGCGTGACGGTCGCGCTCGGCGCGATGGCCGCATTCGCACTCTCCCGCTACACGTTCAGGGGCCGCGAGGCGATGTATGCGCTGTTCACGGTCGGACTGCTGTTCCCGCTCGGCGTGGCCTCGCTTCCGCTCTACCTGTGGCTGCGCAAGCTCGGCCTGCTCGAAAGCCCCTTCGGCGTCGCGATCCCCGAGGCAGCGTTCTCGCTGTCGATGACGATCGTCATCCTGCGCCCGTTCATGCGCGCCATCCCCGGCGAACTCGAAGACGCTGCCGTGGTCGACGGCGCCAGCCGGCTCGGCTTCTTCTGGCGGATCCTGCTCCCGCTGTCGATGCCAGCGCTGGTGACCGTGGCGATTCTGGCCTTTGTCACGAGCTGGAACTTCTATCTGCTGCCGCTGCTCGTTTTCAATGACCCGCAGCACTTCACGCTGCCGCTGGGCGTCGCGAACTTCCAATCCCAGTACTCGCAGGACACTGCGCGCGTGCTCGCGTTCACCGCGCTGTCGATGCTGCCCGCGCTGGGTTTCTTCGTCTTCGCGCAGCGGCGGATCGTCGCCGGGCTGACCGGCTCGATCAAGGGCTGAGCCGGTTACTGTCGCGGGTCAGCGGACGAGGTTCGGCGGCGCGGCCGTCGACAACCGGATGGTCAGCTCGGTCGCCAGTTCGATGCGCTGACTGTGCAGCGCGCGCCCGGCAATGAGTCGCAGCAGCATCTCGGCTGCCATCGCACCCATCTCGGCCAGCGGCTGGCGCACCGTTGTCAGGGGCGGCGGCAGCCAGCGCGCAAGCGGCAGGTCGTCGAAGCCCACGACACTGAGTTGATCAGGTATCGAAAGACTGCGCTGCCGCGCCGCCTCGTATACGCCCAAGGCTTGCTCGTCGTTGCCGGCGAAGATCGCTGTCGGCCGGTCGGACCGATCCAGGAGATCCATCGCGCAGCGGAACCCGCCCTCTTGCCGGAAGTCGCCCCAACGGACGAGATCGACGTCGAAGCCGGACTCGTTCTTTTCGAGCGCGTGCCGATAGCCGTCCACCCGGGCCCGGCTGCAGAGGTACCGCTCCGGCCCGCTGATCACTGCAATGCGCGTGTGGCCGAGCTGCAGAAGATGCTCGGTCGCAGCGATGCCGCCCGCCCAGTTCGTCGCCCCGACGCTGGGAACTTCCGGACCGGGAATGTCGGCCGGATCGATGACAACCAACGGGATGCCGCGGTCGCGCATTCGGCGCCACTGCTGACGCGAAAGCTGGGACATCACCAGGAGCACACCGGCCGACTGATGCTGCGCGATCGTGCTCGTCCAGCTGGGTGGCTGCGCCGGCCCGTGCGGCGCCACCGAGGACACCGCGACCGCGCGGCCGTGCGCGGATACGTACGACTCCACACCGCGCAGGATCTCCACGGCCCAGGGGCTGTCGAGATCCGAGAACACGAGATCGACCGCCGCCGAACTGCGCTGTGGCGGCAGGTAGTTGTGCTCCGCCAGCGCGCGCTGAACCCGTTCCCGGGTGGCTGCGGCGACGTCCGTCCGACCATTGATGACCTTGGAGACCGTCGCCAGCGACACACCTGCGTGGGCCGCGATCGTCGCGAGCGTCGGCCGGGGCACGGACGACGAGTGCACCGCCGGGCGACTTCTACTCACTTCGCAAGATGGTACGGGGTGGCCCGGCCCCGGCCTGGTGCGTGTGTGTTGCCGCTGCCGGCAGAACGCCGGGCGAAGGCCCGCTACCCCATGGCAGTTCCGCATCCGGCTGTCATGACCAAGTCCGATCGTCGCCCCCTGCTCATTCAGCGCGACACATCGAAGTAGAGCCGCTCGACGACGTCCTCGTACTGCTTGAGCACGATGTGCCGCCGCACCTTGAGCGTGGGCGTCAGCTGCCCGCCGTGCTCGGTGAACTCGTCGGTGAGGACGACGAACCTGCGGATCGACTCGGCACGTGACACGGCCTTGTTCGCCTCGTCGACGGCCGACTGCACATCGGCGATCAGTTCAGGGTCGTCACGTAGCTGGTCCGCCGCGCGGTGCGCTGACCTGCCGTGCTCGGCCATCCACCGCTGCAGGGAATCCCCGTCGAGCGTCACCAGCGCGGAGATGTATGGCTTGCCGTCGCCGACGACCATGCACTCACTGATCAGCCAGTGCGCGCGCAGGTTGTCCTCGAGGACGGCGGGCGCGACGTTCTTCCCGGACGCGGTGATGATGAGGTCCTTCTTGCGGCCCGTGATGGTGAGGAATCCGTCTTCGTCGAGCGCGCCGAGGTCGCCAGTGTGCAGCCAGCCTTCCTCATCGATCATCTCCCGGGTCGCGGGCTCGTTGTTCCAGTACCCCTGGAACACCACGTGTCCCCTGACGAGCACCTCCTCGTCCGGCGCGATCCGGATCGTGCACCCGGGAATCGGCCGGCCGACGGAGCCGATCTTCTGCCCGTCGGGTGTGTTGGAGTTGGTCGCCGGGCTGGTCTCGGTGAGGCCGTAACCCTCGAGCACGTTGATGCCGGCGCCGCGGAAGAAGTGTCCGAGGTAAGTGCCCAGCGGCGCCGCCGCGCTCCATGCGTATTCGACCCGGCCGCCGAGCGCGGCGCGGATCTTCTTGTAGACCAGCCGGTCGAACACCATGTGCCGGACGCGCAGCGCCGGACCGATGCGCCCACGGTCGAGTGCCTGGCTGTAGGCGATCGCCGTCTTCTCGGCGGCGTCGAAGATCTTGCCGTGCCCCTCGTCGACGGCTTTGTGCTGGGCGTTGTTGAACGCCTTCTGCCACAGGCGCGGCACGGAGAGCACCGCGGTCGGCCGGAACGCCGGCAGCTCGGCCACGGCGTCCTCCATGTCGACGAGGCCGAGGACCGTACGCGAGTAGAGCGCGCCGTACTGGATCAGCTGCGCGTAGCTGTGCGCCAGCGGCAGGAACAGCAGCGTGGAGTGGTGCTCGTTGAACACCCTGCTGAAGCCGTCGTACAGCATGCAGTTGTAGGCGTTCGCAACCAGGTTTCCGTGGGTGAGCATGCAGCCCTTGGGCCGCCCTGTCGTGCCCGATGTATAGACGATCTCGGCGAGGTCATCGGCGCCACGGCACGCGCGCCGCTCGTCCACCTGCTGCGGTGTGACCTCGGCGCCGCGCTCACTCAATTGCGCCAGACCGCGGTACCGCTCGCCCGTCATGACCCACAGCCGGCCATGCGTTACAAGATCTCCGCGCGCCTCGCGCACCAGATCGGCGAGCTCGTCGGTCTCCACGACGACCGCGACGGTCCCCGAGTCGTTCAAGATCCATTCGACCTGCTCGAGCGACGAGGTCGGGTAGATGGGAACCGTGACGCCCCCCGCGGTCAGGATCGCCAGGTCGACGAGCGTCCATTCGTAGCGAGTTCGCGACATGAGGGCGACCCGGTCGCCCGGTCGGACGCCGGCACCGATGAAGCCCGCCGCGATCTCACACACTTCGTCCGTGAACTGGCGCCATGTCACGGGCGTCCAGGTTTCACCCACCTTGCGCCTCAGGCCGATGTCGTCGGGCCACTGCGCGGCGTTGCGAAAAATGTCTTGGCTGATGTTGTCGTCCGGCTGCACGGAGTACGCGACCGGGACCGAGTATTCGATCATGACTGATCTCCGCTCTGCCCCCCCGACCCACGCTAGGCACCGAGACGCTCGGCACAAGTAACGAAGGTCCGTACCGAGGTGGTCCGTTGCTACCGAATTTTCGCCGAGTGTGCTGCCTTCTAGACTCGGCACAGCCTCTTCTACGACGATCGAGGAGGGCCGGTGGCCAGCTACCTCGTGATCGCGAATCAGACCCTCGGCGGTGCCGAGCTGCGGGCAAAGCTCGACGAACTCGGCGCTGCCGGCAACGTGGCGCTCCACCTGGTCGTGCCGGTCAGCCGAACAGAAGGAGAGCGCGACTGGGAGTACCCGCCGACGGAGCGCACCGGCCCCGATGCGGCGACCGTCGCCCGCTGGCTCGCGCAAGCGCGGCTCAATCGCGAACTCACCCGGCTCATCGCTGTCGGCGTGGATGCCACCGGCGAGGTCGTCGAGCACGACCCGGTGGAGCGCATCCGCAAGTCGCTCGACGAGCGGCAGTACGACGGCATCGTCGTTGCCACCTTGCCGCAGGCGCTCTCACGGTGGCTGCTGATGGACCTGCCGCATCGGGTGACCCGGCTCAGCACCATTCCGGTGACCCACGTGGAGGGAACGGCCGGCCCGTCGCTATAGAGCCGGCTAACCCGCGAGCGACTGCCAGTTCGCGACCTCGCTCGCCGACAACGCGCGGCTGAAGACCGCCGAACGGTCGACCTCGGCGCTGATCCACTGGCCGCCGCCCTGATCTGCGCCGATGTGCGGATCGCCCGTGGCGCAGCCGTCGATCGCGGTCTGGCTGACCATCGTGCCGTCGACGCGGGTGCCGTTCAGGTAGAGGTTCACCGTGCCGTCCGTTTCTACCGTGACGACCACGTCCTCCCAGGTATCGGTCGGCAGCACGGTCGACAGTGTGTGGTTCTCCCCCGACGTGATGATCCGCAGTTGCCCGCTCGGATTGAGATCGAGGATGAACCCGGCGTCGTCACCGCCACCGGAGGTCTTCCAATCCCAGATCCGCCGGTAGCCGGTGCCGGGCGTCACCTTGATCTCGGTGGCGAACGTGGCCGACGTCAGATAACCCATCGTGGTCGCGGCGCCGCTGAGGTAGCCGCCGTTACCGATGACCGCGGCCGAGCCGGTTGGACCATCCGTCGCGTACGTGGGCAACTCGTTGACGAACGAACCGTCGCGGTGGTAGCTGGACGCGTCGGTGATCGTCGAGCCGCTCGTCGGATCCCACGAAAGCAGCAGCTGCTGCGTCGGCGGCGGGCACGGTGTGGTGGGCGTCCCCGCGTCGATGCCGATCACCGACTTCGCGCCGGGCAGATGGCGCGGCGCCGTCGCCGGGGCGGCCGTCAGCGGGGCGAAGGTCTCGTCAGTCAGCGGCGCGCTCGGCCGCTGGATGATGTACGACATGCCCGCGTCGGAATGGATCGTGAACGTGTCCGCGCTCGTCGGCGCGACGACGACCTCTCGGCTCGGGTTGCCGAGCACGACCTCGACCTGCTGGCCGGGCCACGGGTTGCGGACCGTGATGTCGTGGTCGCTGCCCGACTCGACCACGGCCGTCGCCAGCTGACCGTTCTCGACCTGCACGTGCACGCTCGAACGGTGTGCGATGGCGATCGTGCCCTCCGCGTTCCAGCTCGCCGGCATCGCCGGATCGATACGCAGCAGCCCGTCGTAATCGGTGGCGAGCGCCTCGTTCACCGTCGTCGCGATAACACCGACGGTCTCGTCGTACGGCTCGGTCATGCTGCTGCTGAACGCGGCGAGCCCGTTCGCGTATTGCGAGTGAGTGGCGGCATCGAGCTGCAGCGTCGCGGCCACTTGGTCGCGCAGGTCGAGGCGCGCAGCCTGCAGCGGGTCATACGTCCAGGTGTTGCTGTTGTGATTCCGGCGCGCCGTGTAGCTCAGCTTCGCCACGTCGTAGAGCGGGCTGGTGTCGCCGACGAGGTCGTACGGCCACACCGGTTCGAGATCGAGGTTCTCGCTGTTGCGGTACGGCGCGGTCGGATCGGCGGAGTACGCGAACACCGTGTTGCCGTCGCCGTCATCAGCCGCGGTCTTCACCTGCTGGTGGGTCGCCGCGTCGGTGCGCGGGAAGTCGAGGATCTGCGGGATCGCCGCTTGCACGCGCTGCACCAGGTCGGCGTCGACGCCGAGCGTGTTCGCGGCCTTCATGACGATCGGGAAGATCATCTTCATCGCAGCGATGTCGGTGATCGGGTCGTGGACGTCCCACTGCGTCTCGTGGGCGTTCGACGGGAACGTGTGCAGCTTTCCGTCGTCGCCCACCTTCGCGTAGGTGAGCAGGAACTTCGCCGGCTCGGCGATCAGCGGGTAATACGTGCGCAGGAAGGCGAGGTCGTCGGTCTGCCGGTACTCGCGCCAGATCCAGCTGCCGAGCTCCGCACCGCTGGTCAGCGTCTTCGCATTGTAGCTCGTCTCGCTCGGGTAGCACGACGCGTTGCCCGTGCCGGTGCCGAGGTACCACCCGGTGCCGTCGAAGCGCATCGTCTCGGGCAGGCAGATGCCTTCGGTGCCGGGGAACTGCTGACGCGTCCACGCCTCGGTGGTCGGCAGGTCGCGGCGGTACATCTCGAAGAACGGCCGGTTGAACTGCGGGATGCCGGAGCTGATGTTGGCCGCGAGATCCATGCGCAGGTTCCACAGCCAGTAGTGGTCACCGCCCCACTGCTGGTTGTCCCGCGTGAAGTTGAACAGGTCGTTCACGCCCGCCTGGCTGGACGGGTAGGCGCCGCGTTCGGACGCCGCCTCGATGTACAGGTAGATCGTGCGCAGGTTGCCGATGTAGTCGGCGACCTGGTCGGCCGAGCTCAACTTCACGAGATCGGCCTGCGCCCAGAACCGGTGCCACCACATCAGGTGTGGCACTGCCAGCGCCTGGGTGGGAGTGGTCAGGTCATCGCCGAACAGCGTCGCCGCAGTCGTGGCCGCGTCGCCACCGGCCCAGTGCGGGACGGCGGTGATGACCCGGAAGCTGCCGTCGGTGTTCGGCTTGAAGGACACCTGGGTGGTTCGCGAATCGGGCGTCGACGCGGTGACGTCGCGACCGGCCGCAGTGACGGCTGCCAGCGAGCCGAAGGTGGCGCCAGTGCCGCCGGACGCGCTCTGGTTGTCGACCCACGTCTCGGACAGGACGCCGATCGTGCCGTCCTGCGTCACTGCGGGAGTCGGATTGCGGCCGGCCTGCAGGTTCACGGACGCTGTCTGCGCTGCGCTCGGATCGGCGCCCGTCACGTCCGTGACGAGCTCGTCCTTGTCGGCGCGGACGTAGGTCGTCGCCGTCATGCCGCCGCCGTACTGGCGCAGCGTCGCGTCGTAGAGGTCGAGCGTCGCGTGGTAGTCGTCCGCCGTGGTCATCGCGGCCAGGCCGGGAATCACGAGCTGGCCGGCCGACTTGCGGCCGGGCATGGTGTCGACCCGGTTCAGCTGCGCCGTGAACCCGTTCTGTGCCCAGACGGCCGCGCCGAACGAGCCGTTGCCGAGTGGCATCGACTGCTTGCCCTGTGCGGGCTGCGCGTCGAGGACGACGTCGGAGCTGCGGACCAGATCGGCGGTGTCCACGGCGAAGTGACCGTTGCCACCGCCGGTCGAGGACCACGCCGTCGTCAGCTGCGCGGCCGGCGCCTCGGCAGCCGCGGGCGCCACCGGCGAGCCGGCCACCGACAGTGCAGTGACCAGTGCGACCGGACCGACTAGTGCGCAGCTCCATTTGGTCACGCTCGACACCTCCAGAACGCCTTGGATGCTCGGCAGTCTGTACCTTTTATCCGGAAATGGCAATGGAAACCTCCGATCATTAGTGGCGAGGTTTCGATGTGTACGCGTAAACACGGTCCGAGTGCGGTCTCAGCCTGGAGACTGTCGATCATTTCATCCGATGTTTTGTCGTCCGGGCAATGACGCGAAGATATGAGGAGACATGGACACGCCAAGCACGTTCGTCGCCGACGCCGGCCGGTACGGCGAGATGCGCTATCGCCGCTGCGGCCGCAGCGGCGTGGAACTGCCGATGGTGTCGTTGGGGTTCTGGCAGAACTTCGGCGGCGACCGGCCGCTGGAGCTGCAGCGCGCGATCATCCGTCGCGCGTTCGACCTCGGCATCACCCACTTCGACCTGGCCAACAACTACGGCCCGCCCTACGGCGCTTCGGAGGAGAACCTCGGCCGGCTGCTCGCGCAGGACTTCCGGCCGTATCGCGACGAGCTGATCATCAGCACCAAGGCAGGGTGGGACATGTGGCCCGGCCCGTACGGCGACCGCGGCTCGCGCAAGTACCTGCGCGCCTCGCTCGATCAGTCACTACGGCGGCTCGGCCTCGACTACGTCGACATCTTCTATTCGCACCGGCCCGACCCCGATACGCCGCTCGAGGAGACCATGGGAGCGCTGCACTCGGCCGTCGAGCAGGGCAAAGCGCTCTACGTAGGCATCTCCTCCTACGGCCCCGAGCGCACCCGGCAGGCCGCAGCCATCCTCCGCGAACTCGGCACGCCGCTGCTCATCCACCAGCCGTCGTACTCGCTGCTCAACCGCTGGCCGGAACACGGCCTGCTCGACGTCCTCGACGAGGTCGGCGCAGGCATGATCGGGTTCACCGCGCTGGCGCAGGGCCTGCTCACCGGCAAGTACCTGCAAGGCGTGCCGAGTGAATCGCGGGCGGCGCAGGGCGATACGACGCTGCCGCGCAGCCTGCTCACCGAACAGCGCCTCGACGTGATTCGCCGACTGAGCCAGATTGCCGAGAATCGACGGCAGTCGCTGGCCCAGCTCGCCGTCTCGTGGGTGCTGCGTGATCCGCGGGTCACGTCGGTCGTCGTCGGCGCGAGCTCCGCCGCACAGCTCGAGGACACGGTCGCCGCCGTTGCCCACACCGAATTCGACGCGGACGAGCTCGCTGCGATCGATGAGACTGCGAAGGACGACCCGACGATCGACTTGTGGCGCG
The DNA here is from genome assembly GCA_035642535.1 of Jatrophihabitans sp. Taxonomy (GTDB): domain Bacteria; phylum Actinomycetota; class Actinomycetes; order Mycobacteriales; family Jatrophihabitantaceae; genus Jatrophihabitans. The sequence goes on from DASQSE010000137.1 coordinate 27,108, forward strand.
CGCAGTCCCAGCTAGGACCTGATCCATCGGCCGGCTAGCGTCGCGGGCCCTTCGCGGCCGTGTCGCAGGCACAAGGTCACGTCGATCAGCGGCATTAGCACCTGTCGTCAAATGCCGCGTGCGCGGTGCACTTAGCTGATGCAACCGGTCGACGTGACCCCGCTTGACCTCGACAGGCTTGCGGGCATTCTGCCGCCGCAGCGCGCGGAGCGACTCCACGCCGCGGCGGAACGCGCTCGCGGGCTGCTGGCCGGCCGAGTGGTCTGGAACCTCAACTCCACCGCGCGCGGTGGCGGCGTCGCTGAAATGCTCCGCTCGCTGCTCGCCTACGGCCGCGGCGCCGGCGTCGACACGCGGTGGATCGTCGTCGACGGCGACCCCGAGTTCTTCGCCATCACCAAGCGCCTGCACAACCGGCTGCACGGGGCGTCGGGCGACGGGGGTCCGCTGGACGCCGCGGAGCACGCGCACTACCGCAGCGTGCTTGCCGACAACCTCCCCCAGATTGCGGCGCTGGTGCGGCCGGGCGATCTGGTACTGCTGCACGATCCGCAGACCGCCGGGCTGGGCGCCGGGCTCGCCGCAGCCGGCGCCAACGTCATATGGCGCTGCCACATCGGCGCAGACGTCCCGACCACGGAGAGCACGCAGGGCTGGGAGTTCCTCCGGCCGTACCTGGACGGCGCGCGCGGCTTTGTCTTCTCCCGGCGCGCGTACGCACCGCCGTGGCTGCCCGCCGATCGGATCCACGTCATCGCACCCTCCATCGACCCGTTCAGCCTGAAGAACGTCGACATCGGCGCAGCCGATGTTGCGGGCGCGCTCGGCCGGGCCGGCCTTCTGGCGGGGCCGCCCCGGTCCGAACGCGTCATCCGCAGCAACGGCGACGCCGTGGCGGTGCGCCGGCACGACAACCTGCTGATCGACGGCCCGCCGCCGCCGGAACACGTGCGGCTCGTCGTGCAGGTCAGCCGGTGGGACCGGCTGAAGGATATGACCGGTGTGCTGCGCGCCTTCGTCGACAGCATCGACCAGCTGCCTCCCGACGTACACCTGATGCTCGTCGGACCGGACGTCTCCGGCGTGGCCGACGATCCGGAAGGTGCCGCCGTGCTCGCCGAGTGCATTCAGCTCAAACGCGCTTGCGACGCAGCGGTTCGCGAACGGATCCACCTGGCGACCCTGCCAATGGACGACACCGACGAGAACGCCGTCCTGGTGAACGCACTGCAGCGGCACGCCGCGGTGATCACCCAGAAGAGCCTCGTCGAAGGCTTCGGGCTGACGGTGACCGAGGCGATGTGGAAGGCGCGCCCGGTCGTCGCCTCAGCCGTCGGCGGTATCCAGGACCAGATCATCGACGGCCGCGACGGCGTGCTGCTCACCCGTCCGGACGACCTGCCGGGCTTCGCCGCGATCCTCGCCGACCTGCTCGGCGACCAGGAGGCCGCCAACCGGCTGGGCGCGGCCGCGCGCGCCCGCGTGCGCGACCAGTTCCTGGGCGACCGGCACCTCGAGCAGTACGTGGACCTGTTCGCCAGCCTCGGCACGCCCACACCGGCCTGAGCCCGGTCAGCGCTCGGCGGATTCCTGCCGCAGAGCGCCGACGATGAGCAAGGTGACGACGGTCGTGGCTGCGCCGGTCCAGGCGGCAGCGGTGTAGCCGCTCTCCCGCGGGAAGACGTCCGTGGTGTGCGCGGCGAGGATGAGCCCGCCGAGGGCGCTGCCGATCGAGAACCCGACGCTGCGCACAACCTGGTTGACGCTCATCGCGCTGGCGGTCTCCGCCTTCGGGGTGGCGGCGAGGATGACCGCAGGCATGGCGGCCGAGAACGCGCCGACGCCGCAGCCGAGGGTGCTCATCGCGATCAGCGGATCGGCCAGGTCGCCGCGAGCAAGCGCGAACAGCACAAAGGCGGCCAGCACGACTGCGGCGCCGCCGGCGAGCACCGGGCGGGCGCCGAGCCTGCGCCGCGCCGCCGGCACGAGCCGGCCGGCGACGAAGCCGAACAGCGAGAACGGCACGAGCACCAGCCCGGCCTGGAACGTGCTCAGCCCGAACCCGTAGCCGGCCGAGTCAGGTGTCTGGACGTAGCGAGTGATCAGGCTGAGCAGCAGGTACATGCCGATGCCGCCGGTGAGCATGACGAGGTTGGCCGCCGCCACGGCGGGATGGCGAAGGAGCCGGACCTCGACCAGCGGCTTGTCGGTGCGCGCCTCGAGCACCGCCCATGCAGCGAGCAGGAGGAGTGCGGCCGCGAGGGTGGCTGCGGCGAGCGCGAGATGCTGGCGCCAGACGTCGACCTGGCTGATGACGATGAGCAGCGCAAGCAGCGCAACGGTGAGCAGCAGCGCCCCGCGCACGTCGACGGGGTGGGTCGGTCGTGCCGGTGCAGGCGGAAGCACCAAGCCGGCCGCGAGCAGCGCGGCGGCGGTGAAAGCCAGGCCGAGACCGTAGGCGGCGCGAATACCGGCGACGTCGGTGAGCAGCCCGGCCAGCGGGTACGCGACCCCGACGCCGGCCGTCGAGGCGACCGAGAGCAGTGCGATCGAGCCGGCCGCGCGCCGTTCGTCGAGATGGTCGCGGGCGGTGCCCATCATCAGCGCGATCAGGCCGAGCCCCACGCCCTGCGCCGCGCGGCCGACGAGCAGCATCGCGAACGGCAGCGGGAGCACGGTGAGCAGGCTGCCGGCGACGACGACAGCCATCGTGGCCAGCACGACGGTGCGCCGCCGTGGCCCGGAGCCGAGCCTGCCGAGCACCGGGGTGGTGATCGCGCCGGAAAGCAGCGCGATGGTGAGCGTCCATTGGGCGGCGGCCAGCGAGACGCCGTACTGCTCGGCCACCGCGGTGATCAGCGGGGTACCCAAGCTGCCGACGACGGCAACGACCAGGCCGACGAAGACGACCAGAACAACCAGGGACCGCGGTGCGCCGTCCGGGTCGGCCGAGCGCGCCGGGAGGGGAGCGATTGCGGGTGGCCGGAGGCTGCTCATCGGTTGGTTTCGCGGGTGATGTGCCTGAACAGGCCGGGCCGGATGCGGGTGCGCGCCTGCCGGGCCCACGGCTCGTCGACCTCGGCCAACTCGAGGGCGGCGTTCGTGTTGAGCAACATCCCGAAGGCCAGGAAGGCCTTGACCGTGACCGCGTCGAGCCGGGCGGTCGCGGCGACCGCCTGCCAGAGCCGGCCGAAGCTGGCTCGCACCGCGGCCTGCACCTCCTCGTCGCCGGCGGCTGCGGCGGCGACGCCCTGCAGCTGCAACAGCAACGTGGTGCGGTCGGCGAGCATGGCGTTGTACTCGCGGCCCATCTCCGCGAGCGCCTCGATACCGGTTGCGTCGCCCGCGGCGGCCAGCATCGCCAGCTTCATCCGCTCGAATGCGGCGTCCACACACGCGAGGAAGAGCTGTTTCTTGGTGCCGAACAGCCGGAACACGTAGGCCTGGGTGATGTTCGCCTGACGGGCGATGTGCTCCGTCGACGCCCCGCGCAGCCCCGCGGTCGCGAACTCGTGCTCGGCGATGTCCAGCACCTGCTGGCGACGCTGCTGCCCGGTCATCCGTGTTGGCGGCATGAAGCTAAGTTAGTAGTCAGTAACTCCTAACTTCGAGCGGTTGTCTGCTATCTCACCGACGCTCAGTCGACGAGTTCGACGGCGCTCGTCTCCGCGAGGCTGACACCGGGACTGAGCGCTTCGGGCTCGACTACCTCCGGCACCGACAGCACCGACTCGCCGGGCACCTCGCACACGCCGCCGGCACACACCTCGTAGGCCTCGCTCTGCGCCCACCAGCCCTTGCGCACCAGCAGTGCATACGTCTCGCAGCCGAGGCACAGGCCGAGCACCGACTCGAGCCACATGAGGGTGAGGCAGATCAGGCAGATGGTGCGCGGCAGCACGCCGTGGATGTTGACGTTCGTGATCACCGTCATGGCGCCCGACATGATCCCGCCGAGTGTCCAGGCGAACCGCTTGGGTTGCGCGGACACCCAGTCCGGTGGGCGTCGGCGGGTCAGCCAATGCGAGATGACACCCACCGGGCTCCGGTGCAGGCCGAGCGTGACGCGGAGGAGGAAGTCGATGAAGAAGAAGGTCGTGACGAGCTTGATCGGCAAGAAGTACTTGGCGAAGTTCGCGTAGACGAACGCGTAGGCGCCCAGCGCCATGGTGATACCGGCCGCCGCCCGCACCTGCGTCTCGTTGAAGACACCCGTCCGGAACGTCCGGCCGTCGGCAGTCGGCGCGTCGAGAACGAGCCCATAGGGTCGGCGCTTCATGGCCATTCCTCCTCGGCTTGTTGATGAAGTTGTCACGCAGAGTCCCGCAGCATCCGGCACTCCGGGGACATGAAGTCCGGCCGGCCCACTTCCTCGGCCGACCTGTCGACGAAGCGCTGCACGAAGCAAAGGAGCCGAAAGACGTCGGAGAACGTGCTTGCCAGGCCGACCGACACCCGGATGGCCGCGACGGCGACGCCGTACTCGGCGAGCAGCTGCTCGCGCAGCTCGCTGAAGGACACCGGCTCGGCGCGGGTGAACCAGGGCCGCATCTCGCGGCGCGTCAGGTCGTGTGCGACCTCGCCGGCGCCGGGGTTGCAGAAGCAGCCGGTGCGCAGCGATATCCGGGCATCGCCGGCCAGCTCCTCGACGCGTCGATCGTCGATGGGCCGGCCGTGCGGATCGCGCAGCTGGATCGTCACCGTGCCGCCGCGCGCCGTCGTGTCGACGGGCCCGAGAATCCGGACCAGCGGCTGCCCGTTGCCGTGCCGCAGTTCGGCGAGCGCGTCGAGCAACCAGCCGGTCAGGCACATCACGCGGTGGTGGATCGCGGCCACGCCGACGCGTTGCAGGTGGTCGAGGCCGGCGGCGACTGCGGGGATGTTGAGGTAGTCGACGGTGCCGTCCTCGAAGGCGGCCTCGTCCTCTTGCAGGTAGTGCCCGTCGCCCTGGACGGACGCGATCGTGACGGTTCCGCCGGCGAACCAGGGCCGCACGAGGCGCGCGAGCTTGTCGCGGCGCGCCAGCAGGCAGCCGATACCCGTCGGGTAGCCGAACATCTTGTAGAAGGAGAAGGTCGCGAAGTCGGGCCGGATCCGGTCGATGTCGACGCGATTCGTAGGCGCGAATGCCGCCGCGTCGAGCAGCACGTCCCAGCCGGCCTCCTGCGCCTCGGCCACGATCTCGAGCGGATGCTGGACGCCGGAGTAGTTCGACTGCGCCGGAAAGGCGAGCAGGTTGGCCGACGCAGGCCGAGCCGCCCGCAGCGTTCGTGCCATCGCGCTGCGATCCACTCGCAGGTCGGGGGCGACGACCGGGACGTATGCGATGTCCGCACCTTTGCGACGGGCGAACTCCCGGATGCCGTTGACCGAGTTGTGGTTGTCGAAGGTCAGCGCGAACGTCGCGCCGCGCGCGAACGGGTAGGCCTCGCCGACGAGGCGCAGGGCACCGCTCGCGTTAGGCGTGAAGATGCAGGCGTACTCGTCAGGAGGCGCGTTGAAGAACTCGAGCACCCGGCGGCGGGTGCTCTCGACGAGCGCGGTGGTCGCTCGTGAGGTCGGGTTGTTCGAGTGCGGGTTGCCGAGCACCGTGGCGCCGAGCAGTTCGGCGTGCGCCTTGAGCTGGCTCTCGGCGTGCAGGCCGCCGCCGGTGTAGTCGAGGTAGACGTGGTTGGCGGCGTCAAGGCGCCCGTACTCCGTGCGGCGTAGCTCGGCCAGGCCGCCGTCGGGATCGAAGTCGGGGTGGCGCTCGAAGAAGCCGGCTTGCGCCGCCGCGAGATCGGCGAGCCGATACCGAACGCCGGGGCGTTCAGCGAGCGATGTCGGTGACAACGAACCGCTCCGTTCCCAGTAGCCGTTCCATCATCGAGCGCGGTAGCAGCCCCGGCTCGAGCGCGTATTGCGACCGGTGCGCGGACAGCGCCTGCACCTTGCGCTCGAGCGCGGGACGTACGTTCACCATCAGGCAGTCCTCGACGACAGTACGAAGCAACGCGGCCGTCCGGTTCGCGCCAGGCGACGGATTCGAACCGGCGCCGCGTCCGGCGGCGAGACTGGGCTCCTCGCGCGCAAACACCAGGCACGTCACCGCATCGCGAGCGATGACGTGCGCCCCGCGCGGCCGGCCGGTCGCGATGCCGACCTCGCCGAAGAAGTCGCCGACGCCCGGCGTGCCGCGGTGTTGCAGCGAACCGTCCGCGCCCTCGACGGCGATGTCGACAGTTCCGGACAGGATGCAGAACAGCTCGCTCGCGATCTCGCCCTGCTCCACGATGTACGAGCCAGGCGGATACCACTCGACCTGCACCGCGTCGGCCGAGACGCCGAGCATGGACGTGCTGACCGCGAACAGTTTCAGCGCGTTGCAGAAGGCGGCGGTGTTGCGCGAGCGCCGTGGCTGCGCGACGAGCCAGTCGACTAGCAGTTCGAGCATCAGCTGCCCGCGCACCGGGAACTTGGCGTGCAGCAGCCGCGGTTGCTCCGGCATGGCGCGGACGGCCTCCCCCGTGGCCAGGCAGCACATGACGTGATCGGGATGTCCGAAGCCGCCGTCGGGCCCGAAGGTCACGACGACGTCCGGGTCGAACTGGTCGATCACCGACCGCGCGGTCGCTGCCACGTCCTGGAGCGGCAGCGCGCCGAGCCGCCCGTCGCCCAGGTCCAGGCAGGTGACGTGGTCGACGCCGAGGGCGCTCGTCGCCTGTTCCAGTTCCTTCACCCGGACGGGGCCGAGCGAGCGCCGGGTCGCCGTCGACGCGTCCCGGATCTGGCCGGCCTCACCGTGCGTGAGCGACGCGACCGCGGTCACCGCGCCGGCCGCGGCGCAGCGCGCGATCGTGCCGCCGAAACAGAACACTGCGTCGTCCGGGTGCGCGAACAGGCCCAGCACACGCGGCGCCCGCCCGACCGGCGCGTCCGGCCCGTAGAAGGCGTCGAGATCGCTGCCGGGACGAGTCGCCGGCGCCCACTCGGTTTCGACAGCCCGGCCAGCCGGGGCCGCACCGGTGACCGGATCCGCGAATGCGCTTGTGCTCGTCATCGCGCGTCCCCCGAACATTCCGGTCTTTGTGGCTGACGCAGACCGTACGAAGGGCACCGCAACCGGACCGCAACCGCCGTGCAAGTGCCTGCATCAGGCGAATTGATGGATGATGTCGCCGTGGCGACGGGGCGGGGGACCATTCGGCTGCTGGGTCGCGTCGCGATCGCCCGGGACGACGGTCCGGATACCGCGGTCCGCGGGGGCCGGCGCGCAGAGTTGGTATTCGCCTACCTTGCCGCCGAGCACGAGCGTCAGGTCAGTCACGACGAGTTGGCGGACGCGCTCTGGCCGGAGGGGCTGCCCGACACCTGGGAGGCCGCGCTGCGCGGTGTCCTCACCGAGGTGCGCCGCTTCCTGTCCGAGGCCGGCCTCGATCCGTCGGTCGCACTCGTCACCGCGCGGCGCGGCAACCAGTTGCAGCTGCCGACGACGGTTTCGGTGGATCTCGATCTGGCCCGGTCGGCCGTGCGGGCCGCCCGGCGGCAGCTGGCGAACAACGAGGCGCGCGCCGCCGCCGTAGCGGCCGCCGAGGCGTCGCGCCTGGCTCGGCTGCCGTTCCTGCCCGCGCACGACGGCGAATGGGTCGACGCGATCCGGCGCGGGCTCGCGCAGCTCAACTCCGGTGCCATGGAAGTCGAAGCGCGCGCACACGCGGCGACCGGCGACTTTCCCGCGGCGGCGGGCGCCGCCGAGCGGCTCGTCGCCGCCGATCCGTTCAACGAGGGCGCGCACCAGCTGCGCATCAAGATCCTCGGGCAGGCCGGCGACCGGTCCGGCGCGATCAGGGCGTTCGAGCACTGTCGCACCGTGCTCGACGCCGAGCTGGGCGTCGAGCCCTCCGACGAGACGAAGGCGGCGTTGCGTGCAGCAACCGCCTCACCGGCGCCGCCCGCGGCATCGGATCAACTCGACGGCCTGACCATGCTCGTCGTCGAAGATCACGACTTCCAGCGACGTACCGCGGTGATGCTGCTGCGCAAGCTCGGCGTCGGCACGGTGACCGAGGCAGCGGACGGCAGTGCCGCGCTGGCGCTGCTGCGGGATTCGGCCGGGCCGGACGTGATCCTGTGCGACGTCGACATGCCGGGCATGGACGGCGTCGAGTTCATCCGGCACGTGGCCGAGCAGGAACTCGCGGGCGCCGTCATCATCGCCAGCGCCCTGGACAGCAAGGTCGTCCAAGCCGTCCGCTCGGTCGGCGAGGGCTACGGGCTCCAGGTGCTAGGCGCGCTCGCCAAGCCACTCACGGCGCGCGCCCTGACCGACCTGCTCGCGACCTACCGGCGCGCCCCGCGATCGCGCGCGGCGCGCCCGGCCGACGGCAGCATCACGCTGACCGCCGCCGAGGCGCGGGCGGCGCTGTCCGAGGGCCGCATCGCGATTCACGTGCAGCCCGGCGTCGACGTGGCCACCGGCCTCGTCACCTGGGCCGACGCCCTGCCGCAGTGGCTCGATGCGCGCGCCCGACCGCTACCCACGGACTCCTTTCGACAGGTGCTGCACCGCGCCGGCCTGCTCGCCGACTTGTCCGGCATGGCGCTGGACACCTCCTGCGACTGCCTCGTCGCCTGCGCAGCGCAGGGCCTCGACCTCGACATGACGGTTCCACTCGCGTCGGAGTGGCTGGACGACACAGCGCTCGCCGATCGTGCGTCCGGTGCCGCGAGCCAGCGCGGCGCCGACCCAGCACGCGTCACCTTCGCCCTGGACGAGCGGGCGCTGCGCAACGCGCCGGGCTCGGCACTCGACGTCCTCACCCGGCTGCGCGTCAAGGGCTTCGGCGTCGCGATCGACAACTTCGGCTCCGGCACCGCACCGGCGGAGCAGCTGCGCCGGGTGCCGTTCACTCAGGCCAGACTTGCACCCGCACTGGTCGCCGGTGCTGGGCAGCACGCGCAACGCGCCGACGCATTGGAGGGCATCGCGGAGCTTGCGCGGACGTTCGACGTCGCACTGGTCGGCACCGGGTGCGAGAGCGAGGACGATTTCCGGTTGCTGCTGGAGCTCGGCTGTGGCCGGGTGCTCGGCTCGTTCATCGCCCCGGCGATGCCAGCCGCGGAACTCGGCGGCTGGGCCATTGCGTGGCATCCGGGCAGGCTCAGCGTGGGCGAGCGAGAATGACACCGCGCGCCGGTCTGCGCCCCGACAGGTCGCGGCCGTCGATCCGGCGCATGTTGGCGATCCTGCTCGCTGTTCTCGCAGTGCTGGTGGCGGGCCTGTTCGTCGTCACGTCGCTCCAGTTGCGCGAGTCGAACCATCAGGCGGCGCTTGAGAACCGGCGCACCGAGTCGTTCCTGATCGCCGACAGCATGCGGCAGAGCTCGAATGACCTGACTCGCATGGTCCGGCTGTACGTGTCGACGGGCGAGCCGAGATATCGCAAGTACTACAACCAGATACTCGCGATCCGGTCCGGCACGGCGCCGCGGCCGCGCGATTACGACAGCTCGTTCTGGGATCGCGTGCTCGCCCAGGGCGAGGGCGCGGTGCGGTATGGGCCAGCGCAATCTCTTGTCGCGCAGATGCGCGCCGCCGACTTCTCACCGGCAGAGTTCGACGCGCTCAATGCCGCGCTGCGCGCGTCCGACAGCCTCGCCCAGCTCGAGCTGAACGTGATGGACCGGGTGGCCGCCCGGATCGCGCAGGGGATCGACGCGTCGTACTTCACCGATGTCGCGCCCGAGTACTGGCAGCTCACCGATCACAACTATCTCGCCCAGAAGGGCGTGATCATGGCGGCGATCGGCGACTTCATCGACCTCGTCGACGCGCGCACCAGCGCAGCTGTCGACGACGCCCGCTCGTACAGCAGGTGGCTGTCCGCCATCCAGATCGCCGTCCTCGCCGTGATCGTGCTCGTCAGCGGTGGAGCTCTGATGCTCACCAACCGCCTGGCGCTGCGGCCGCTGGCCGAGTTCATCGACGCCAGCCACCGCATCGAACGCGGCGACTACGCCGGGCGGCTGGAGATCAAGGGCGTGTCGGAACTTGAGCAGGTGGCCGGTGCCTTCAACACGATGGCGACGGCCGTGCAGGCCGACGTCGCCGCCCGCGAACGAGCGGAGCAGGCCGCTGTCGAGGCCCGGCTGGTCGCAGAGGATGCGAGTCAGGCGAAATCGTCGTTCCTGGCCACGATGTCGCACGAGATCCGCACTCCGATGATCGGCGTCACGGGGATGCTGGAGGTGCTCGCGCAGACCGAGCTCACGGCAGAGCAGCGGCAGATGGTGGGCACGGCGCAGACCTCGGCAGTGGCGTTGCTGCAGATCATCGGCGACACGCTCGACTTCTCCAAGATCGAGGCCGGCAAGTTGCAGATCAGCGCGACGACCTTCGCACTGCGCGACGTCGTGTCGGCGGCCGTCGCGACGTTCCTTCAGACGGCGTCCGCCAAGGGTCTCGCTCTCGGCGTCAGCTGCGACGAGCGCCTTGCACTCGCGCACGTGGGAGACCCACTGCGCATCCGGCAGATCATCAGCAACCTGATCTCGAACGCCGTCAAGTTCACCGACGTCGGCGGCATCGAGGTCACGGCGCGGGTGCTGGATCGGCCGACCGACGAGTCGCAGACCATCGAGCTCGCCGTCCGGGACACCGGAGTGGGCATCACCGCGGAGCAGCAAAAACGGCTGTTCGGCGAGTTCGCGCAGGCAGAGGCGTCGACGGCTCGCCGATACGGCGGGACAGGGCTGGGCCTGGTGATCTGCCGGCACCTCGCCCTGCTGATGGGTGGCGACATCTCGATGGCGAGCGAGGTCGGCAAGGGCACCACGATGCGCCTGGTACTGACGCTGCCCGTCGGCGACCCCGACGAGGTCGTCCCGGAGGTGACGTTCAGTTCGGCGCGCTTCGTCGGCCGAGCGCTCCCGAGCCGCGACGAGGCGTTCCGGGAGCGCAGTCTGGTGCTGATCGCCGAGGACCATTCGGTCAACCGGGCCGTACTGCGACACCAACTCGCCGCAATCGGCTTCCAGGCCGACACGGCGGACGACGGTCAGGAAGCGCTCGAGATGTTCCGCGCGACCGACTACGCGATGGTGATCACGGACGTGCACATGCCGCGGATGGACGGCTACGGGTTGGCGGCGGCCATCCGGGGGCACGAGACGGAAACCGGGCGGCAGCGCACCCCGCTCATGGCGCTCACGGCGAACGTCATGCAGGGCGAGCCGGAGCGCTGCCTCGCGGCCGGCATGGATGACTTCGCCGCCAAGCCGACGACGATCTCGCTGCTCGCCGCCAAGCTGCGGCAATGGCTGCCGCACGTCGCCTTCGACAACCTCGCGGACGCACCGGGCGTCGAACCGCCCGGCATCGACGGCGAAAGTTGCTTGCTGGACGCCGCCGCACTGCTGGAGATCACCGGCGGCGATCGGGAACTGAGCGCCGCGATCCTGCGCGACTTCCTCGACTCGACCGCCACCGATCTGGCGCGCATCGAGGACGCGCTCGCGTCCGGCGACGCCGACGAGGTGCGCCGGCAGGCGCATCGGGTGAAGGGCGCCGCGCGCACGGTCGGCGCCCGCGAGGTCGCTGCACTCGCCGAGCGCCTCGAGAGCGATGCGGCCGCCGACGGCGTCGACCTCGACGGACTGCGACATGTACAGGCCAGGCTCGCGGCCGGCGCGGCGAGCATCGCGCGCGCGTATCACGTCGAGTCATAGGGGACGCAGCGGCAAAGGCCGCCAATTGCCGACGACAAGCCGGGTTGTAGCCGATCAGCCGCTGGGTGATGCAGCGGGTCGAAGTACCGGGCTGCGCGGCGACCAAGGGCTCTGGCGCTGCAAGGTCATTCGCGGGACTACAGAAGGAGACATCGCCGCACGGACCCGGACCGGTCACGTGTCGGCGATACACGCGGAAATGAAGTCCTGGGGGACGCATGTCAGCCAGTCGTCACGGTGCCGCTGCTCCGCTTCCCGCAATCAAATCCCGCGCCGACATCCAGGGGCTGCGCGCACTCGCCGTCCTTCTCGTGGTTGTCGGACATGGCCGATTGATCGGACTCACGGGCGGCTACATCGGCGTCGACGTCTTCTTCGTCATTTCCGGTTTCCTCATCACGTCGATCCTGCTGCACGAGGCCACATCGCGCGGCTCGCTTTCCCTCATCGGCTTCTACGGGAAGCGGGCCAGGCGCATCCTGCCGGCTGCAACCGTGACGTTGGTCGCGACGGCGATCGCAGCCACGTTGCTCCTGCCCTACCTCCGTGCCCAGACCGCGCTGAAGGACGTCGCCTGGGCCACGATGTTCGCCGCGAACGTGCGCTTCGGCCAGGCCAGGACGGACTACTTCGCGCCGGACGTCCCGCCTTCGCCGGTGCAGCACTACTGGTCGTTGGCGGTCGAGGAGCAGTTCTACCTCGTCTGGCCCGCGCTGATCGTCCTCGTCATCGTCCTCGGCACCCGAGGGTCGGCATCCGTGGTCTGCCGACGCCTGCCCCGGCTCGCCCTGCTGGTCGCGGCGCTGTCCGGGCTGTCGCTCGCCTGGTCGATCAAGACGACCCACAGCGATCCGACCACCGCCTACTTCTCGACATTCACCCGCTGCTGGGAGCTCGGTGCCGGCGCGCTGTTGGCGTTCGCAGGCTTGTTGCTCCCACGGCTGCCGAGATACGCGCGGTCGGTGTTCAGTTGGCTCGGCCTGGGCTCGGTCTTGTATGCCGGGTTCGCGTTCACCGATCACACTCCCGTGCCCGGCTACCACATGGCGCTGCCCGTCGTCGGAACCGCAATGCTGATCGCTGCCGGTACCGGCGTTCCGGCGTCGACGGCGCCGGTGATCGTGCGGATCCTCGGCAGGCAGCCGTTGCGCTGGATCGGGGACGTGTCGTACGGGTTCTATCTGTGGCACTGGCCGTTCCTGATCCTCGGTACGGAGTATGTCGGTCACAGCCTCGACCGCGGCACTACAGCGCTGTTGATGTGCGCTGCGCTCGTCATGGCGTGGCTGAGCTACCAACTGATCGAGAACCCGATCCGCCGGGCCAAGTCCCTGTCGCGGCGGCCGCGGTTCGCGCTGCTGCTGTGGCCCGCGGCGATATGCAGCCTGGTGGTGACCAACGTCGGCTCTAACGTCTACATCAACCACGAGCGCAGCGTCGTCGCGTCGGCCGCGGCCAACGTGGACATCTCCAAGCTGCCGTCCGGCGAGCGTGCGCCGCGCGACGGGAACCGCATCCACGACGCCATCGCCGACTCGCTCGACCGAGCCAGCCTCGATGCACCACAGGCGCCGAAACACCTGGAGCGCATCGGCCCGTGGCTTCGCGACCAGGGCTGCGGAGCAGCAGAAGCGGGAGTCAAGCACCGGCTCTGCGTCATGGGCGACGTGCACGGCTCCCGGCTGATGGTGGCGCTCGGCGATTCACACATGCTCATGTGGCTCTCGGCGCTCGAGCCCATCGCAGAGCGCAACGGCTACCAGTTCGTGCCCATCACCAAGCTCGGCTGCAGCCCGTACGACGTGCTGGCCTGGGACTTCAAGAACGACGAGGAGTACACGACGTGCAACAAGTGGCGTTCCTGGGCTCTGCGGCAGATCAGGAAGCTTCAACCTGAGGTCGTGATCGTGGGAAGCGCGTCGGACATGAAGAGCATGGACCCGTCGACCGGCAGGCTGCTGTCGGCGTCTCGGTCCCAGCAGGTGTGGCGCGCCGGCGCCCGGTCGCTGGCCCGCCAGCTGACGGCGGTGACTCCCGAAGTCCGCTTCCTGCAAGACGTCAACCGACTGCCGATGGATCCGGCGGATTGCCTGTCCGATCTGAAAAACACCGCCGCCGACTGCACCTTCCCACCGGCGGGAAAGGTCACGGAGAGCAATCAGCTGGTTCGACGAGGCATCGCCGCTACCGGAGCAAAGTACGTCCGGCTCCGCGATCTGTTCTGCATGGAGGGCCGCTGCCCCACGGTCGTCAATGGCATCCAGGTGTACGGCGACAACGACCACATCACGAGTGACTATGTGCGCTACATCCTTGACGACGTCGAACCGCGGCTCCGGCTGCCGATCGGTGATCGGGGTGCGTAGATCGACGGCCGCACTCGGCAGCCTCGCCTGGTTCGTCCTCACCGCGGGGGCGTTCGCCGGCGTGCTTCCCTGGCTGCTCACCGGCTGGCGCGTGCACCAACCACTGCCGTACTGGGCGGCTGCAGAGGCTGTCGGCGGCCTGGCGATCTGCGCCGGCCTGATTGCGACTGTGCATCCGTTCGTGGAGTTCACCCGAGCCGGCGGCACGCCGTTCCCGGCGGCCCCCACCGAGCGTCTCGTGGTCAGCGGGTTCCACCGCTATGTCCGCAACCCGATCTACCTCGGGGCTGTGCTGATCTTTCTCGGCGAGGCGCTGCTGTTCGGCCGGCTGAGCATGCTCGGCTACGCCTTCGGCGGCTGGGTCGCGGCGGCGGTATTCGTGCGTTGGCACGAGGAACCCGCGCTGACGCGTCGATTCGGCGCCCAGTACGAGGCGTACCGACGCGAGGTACCGGCCTGGCGCCCGCGGCTGCGGCCCTGGACCCCCGACTAGGCAGACCACCTCCCGCCGTGCGGCGCCGGGTGCGCCACTCATAGCCTGCTCCTTGGTGATACGAGATGAGTAAGACGATGCGAGCGGCCGTCTGCGTCAAGGCGGGCGACCCCGAGGTACTGGAAATCCGGAACCTGCCGCTACCTGCGGTTCGCGAGGGTTGGAGCCTGGTCCAGGTGAAGGGCGCGGGCCTGAACCGGTCGGAGCTGCGCACCCGGCAGGGGCATTCCCCGAGCGTGACGTTCCCGCGGGTGCTCGGGATCGAGTGTGTGGGAATCGTGGCGGCCTCGACCGATCCGAGCTTGCCGGACGGGAGCACCGTTGGAGCAGTGATGGGCGAGATGGGCCGCGCGTTCGACGGCGGTTATGCGGAGTACGCGTTACTGCCGAACTCGCTGCTGATGCCGATCACCACCACGTTGTCCTGGGACGTGTTCGCCGCACTGCCCGAGACCTACCTGACCGCGCAGGGCTCGCTCGACGCGCTGGGTGTCGCGGCGGGTGACCAGGGACGGTTGCTGATTCGTGGCGGGACCTCGTCGGTGGGCATGGCCGCCGCGTCGATCGCCTCCGGCCACGGTTTCGAGATCGCGGCCACGACGCGGCGGCACGGCAAGCTCGACGCGTTGCGTGCGGTCGGCGTCGACCATCCGCTGGTCGACGACGCCGGATCGCTCGCGGCGAGTGTGCACGCGATCTGGCCGGATGGCCCGGACTACGTCCTTGATCTCGTCGGGACGAGCACGGCGCTGGAGTCGCTGCGTCTGGTCCGGCGTGGCGGGACGGTATGTGTGACCGGCTCACTCAGCGGATGGCTGATCCCGGACTTCGAACCGATCGCGATGATCCCGTCCGGAACGAAGCTGACGGCTTTCCACAGCGACTCCATCAGAGGCAGCGCGGGCACGGCCGTGTTGCAGCGGATCGCCCACGAGGTCGAGGCCGGCGTCTATCGCCCCAACATCGACCGTGTCTTCGGCCTGGACGACATCGTGGCGGCGCACCGGTACATGGAGAACGACGAAGCCGCCGGGAAGGTCGTCGTACTGCCGTAGTCGCCGGGCACTAACGCATGCGCGGTGCACCTCGATCGACTTCGTCGAACAGTGCTGCCGCCCGGGCCGCGGTGGCCAGCGCCCATCGGCCGGTGCTCAGCAGCGCGAGCGCCATGATGCCGATGCCGAGTCCGACGATCAGCCACCACACACCGTGCTCTGCGGTGGTGAACGCGCTCGCGTCGCGCGCCGCCGCCGATCCGACGACGGTGCCGGAGATCGCGACGCCGAGAGTCGTACCCGTGTGCCGGCCGGCCGAGGCCAACGAGCCGGCCACCCCGGTCATCGAGGCCGGCATGCCCGAGACCGCGGTGTTGGTGATCGGGAGGTTGACACTGCCCAGGAAGACGCCGAACAGCAGGAAGATCGCCAGCACGCCCGGCAGCGAGGTACCAGGTGCGATCCAGTTCGACACGGTGCCGCCTCCGGCGAGTGCCGCACCGGAGATCAGCAGCGGCAACCGCGGCCCGCGCGCGCCGACCAGCCGGCCGGTGAGCGGGGAGAGCAGCACGATCAGCGCGCCCACCGGCAACAGACTCAGCCCGGCGTGCAGCGCGGACATGCCGCGCACGTCCTGGAGGTACTGGGTCGTCAGGAACAGGAACGCGCCGAAGCCGCACAGCGCGCAGAGCGCCATCAGGATCGCCGCGCTGAACGGCACGCTGCGGAACAGCCGTAGTTCGAGCAACGGATCGGCGCGGCGCGGCTCGTAGCCGAGGATGCCCAACGCGCAGAACGCGGCAACGCCGAGCAGGGCGAGGATCACGGGCGCAGTCCAGCCGAACCGGCGCGACTCGATGATCGCGTAGACGACGCCGGCCAGCATCGCGATCACCAGCAGCTGGCCCAGCGGGTCGAATCGGCGCGCCCGAGCTGCCCGGGACTCGGGCACGAACAATGCCGCACCCACCGACGCGGCCGCCACGATCGGCACGTTGATCCAGAAGACCGCGTGCCAGCCGAATCCGTCGACCAGCGCGCCGCCGAGGATCGGGCCCAGCGCGAGCGACAGGCCGGACATCGAACCGAACACGCCGATCGCGCGCACCCGATCGGCCGGGTTCGGGAACACGTTCGCGACGATCGCCAGCGCCACCGGGTTGAGCATCGTGCCCCCGAGCGCCTGCACCGCACGCGCGGCGACCAGCCAGCCGATCGTCGGCGCCAGAGCGCACAGCAGCGAGCCGAGCCCGAACGTCGCGAGGCCGACCTGAAAGATTCGCCGGCGGCCGATCCGATCCGCAGCCGAGCCGGCGAGTACCAGGAAGCTGGCCAGCACCAGCGTGTACGCGTCGACCGTCCACTGCAGGCCGGACACCGAGGTGTGCAGGTCGCGGCGAATCGCCGGCAGCGCGACGTTGACGATGGAGATGTCCATGACGACCACGACCACGCTCGCGCAGCAGATCGCGAGCACCAGCAGTCGCCGGCGTCGGCTTAGTTCGGGCACCGGCGGTGCGGTCCTCGGCAACGTCGAGGTACTCATTACACCGAAGCTAGAATTTAGAGCGTGCTCGAAGTCAAGCAAGAGACCGTCCCGCCCGTCCCCGACGAGGGTGTGACGATCGCCGAGGCCGCCCGCCGCACCGGAGTCAGCGTGCACACGCTGCGCTACTACGAGCGGGCCGGCCTGGTCGTCACGGCCGTCGGCCGCACCGCCACCGGCCGGCGCCGCTATCGAAAGTTCGATCTCGACTGGATCAACATCTGTACGCGCCTGCGCGCCACCGGCATGCCCATCAAGACCATCCGTCGCTACGCCGAACTGGTGTCTGCCGGGTCGGGCAACGAGCAGGATCGGCTCGCCCTCCTCGAGTCCCACCGCGCCGAGGTCAACGCCAAGATCGCCGAGCTGACGGACAACCTCAAGCTCATCGAGCGCAAGATCAACGTCTATCGCGGCCGGCTCGCCGCCGGTGACGCCGACCGGCTATGGGCGCCCTCAGCCTGAGCTGTGCGCCGGCGGTCTCGCCGCCCATCGACCCGCCCGTCCCGCTGTTGATCAACAGGGCGAACTGCACGCGTGGTGGACGTGTAATCGACCCTGTTGATCGACCGGTGGTGGCGATGCTGCGCGGTGCGCGCCACCCGGGTCAGTTGGACTCGTCCAGCATCTGTTGCGGCAGCGGCCAACGCAGCCGCAACACCCCGCCCGCGGGTACGGCCGACCAGCGACGCTCCAGCTGCCGGACACCGCGTATCGCCCGCTCGATCGACTCGTCGTCGACCCGAGCCAGCGACTCCGCGCCATCGCCCAGCCGCGCGCGGACACCGGCCGGCGTATCCAGACCATCACCCCACCGGTTGACCACCGCGTTAGTGATCGTCTTCGCCCGCCGATGCCCGGCGCTCAGCCACTCATCGGTGCGTGCCCCCGCCGCCGCGCCGGACACGATCCGGCCGCGCTTGCGCAGCTTCGTGTCGCGAGCGGTCGTGGCGCGCGCAGTAGCCTCGTGACGTCCGGCAGCGAGCTCGCCCCACAACCCGTCGCGGATGTCGAACAGCGACTCGACGACCAGGTGCGGAAGATCGTGCACGACGTGCACCGGCCCGCGGCGCGTCTCGCCGTCGACCTCGAGATACGCGCGATCCTCCTCGCCGGCGCGCGCCGCTTTGACGAGCGTGATTTCCACGAGC
>DASQSE010000138.1:0-23400 GCA_035642535.1 Jatrophihabitans sp.
CCGCGGCGCAGCCTCGGCGTGCTCACGGTGCTGGCCACCGCGTCGCTTGCGGTCGTCGAGTTGGCGAACGTCGACGTCACTCCGCTCGTCCGCCTCACCAGCGCTCAGCTGGCGACGGTGTACGCGATCGGCGTGGCCGCCGCGCTGCGACTGCTGCCGCGCGGATCGCGTGCGTGGTGGGCCGGCGTGTGCAGCCTCGTCGGCGTCGCTCTGGTGCTCGCGCTCAGCGGCAGGTACCTCGCGTGGCCGCTCGCTCTCGCGGTCGCGGCGGCGGCGTTCGCCAGACCGACGTCACGTCGCCTGAAGGCGCGAACCGCCCGATGACGGGATGCCGGTGCCGTGCTGCTGGAAGTGCAGCAACCGCTCGTTCTCGTACGCGATCCGCTCGCCGGTGCGGTCGAGGTCGCGGAACATCTGCTTGAGCACCCGCAGCCCGCCGGCCGACTGACCAGCCAGTTCGCGGGCCAGCGCCACGGCGGCGTCCTCGGCCTCGGCGGCCGGCGCGACGCGGTGCAGCAGACCGAGCTCGCGCGCCTCGGCCATTCCGACGACCCGCCCCGTGTAGACGAGGTGCTTGGCGCGCGAGACGCCGATCAGCGGCGCGAGCCGGGCCGGACCCACCGGCACGCCCAGCCGGGCGCCCGCCCAGGCGAGCTTGAGATTGTCGCCGCCGACGCGCAGATCCGCGCCGGCGGCCAGCTCGGCGCCCGCCCCGACGCAGTTGCCCACGCACACGGCGATGACCGGCACCGGGAACGCGTCCACGGCCGCGTACATCCGGGTGAACGCCGCCATTCGCGCGACGCCGCCCGCCTCGTCCAACGCCTCGCCGACGTCCGCGCCCGCGCACAGCGCATCCAGGCTCGTCGTCGAGAGCACGAGCGTGCGCAGGTCGTCGTCGGCGCTGAGTTCGTCGAGCATGTCGTTCAGCAGCGCGAGACTCGCCGAGTCGAGGGCGTTGCGCTTGTCCGGGCGGTTGAGCCGGACGATCGCGATGCCGTCGTCGAGCCGCTGCACGAGGACCGGGGCGTCAGCCATGCGCGACAGTCGACCACAGCGCGCGCGCCCATACGCTGTGGCCATGGCGACAGCGATGACCGATGCGCAGCGACGCGCCTTCCTGATGGCGGGCACGCGCACCGGCATCCTCGCGACCGTCCGGCGCGACGGGCGCCCGCACGCCGGTGTGGTTCACCCTGGACGGCGACGACGTCGTGTTCACCACCAATGAGTCGACGGTGAAGGGGCGGAATCTGCGCCGCACCGGCCGCGCACTGGTGGTCGTCGACGAATCGACGCCGCCGTACGACTTCGTCACCGTCGACGGGCCAGGTGGGGAGATCTCCGAGGACCTCGACGAGTTGTTGCGGTGGGCCACCGTCCTCGGCGGCCGGTACATGGGCGCCGACCGGGCCGCGGAGTTCGGCCGGCGCAACGCAGTGCGGGGCGAGCTGCTCGTCCGCCTGCGTCCGCAGAAGATCGTCGCGATGGCCGGGATTTCCGAGTAGCACCGCTCCATACCCTGAAACCGTGCGCACGGCCTGGGTCGATTCGGTCAACATCGGCGATCTGGCGCCCAACCCGTACAAGTCGGCCGAGTCGACCGGCATCGCCAAACGGCCGGTGGACGGGCCGGTCGAGGTACGCGACCCCGGACCCAAGACCACCGGCCTGGGCAGCGGAGTAGTCGCCGACTCCATCGGCGACGTCGAAAGTCACGGTGGGTCGGATCAGGCGCTGTACGCCTTCGCCCGCGAGGACCTCGACGACTGGCAGCTGCGACTCGGCCGGGAACTGCCCAACGGGTTCTTCGGCGAGAACCTGACGACGCGCGGCTTCGACGTGAACGCGGCGCGCCTCGGTGAGCGCTGGCGCATCGGCGAGGTGGTCGTGCTGCACGTCACCGGGCCGCGCATCCCCTGCGCCACGTTTCGCGGATGGGTGGGGGAGAAGGGCTGGCTCAAAACCTGCACGCAGGCGGCGCGGCCGGGCAGCTACCTGCGCGTCGTGACCGCGGGCGTGATTGCCGCCGGCGATCCGATCGAGGTCGTCCATCGGCCCGAACACGACGTGACGGTCTCGATGGTCTACCGCGCGGTGCTCAGCGAGCCGGACCTGCTGCCCGGGCTGTTGGCAGCCGGTGACGATCTGGACGACGAGTTACGCGAGATCGTCGCGTCCAAGCAGGTCTTCGAGCTGGACTGACCGCTCAGGCCAGCCCGCGCCGGGCGACCGCGGGCGGCCGGGTGCCGCGGATCGAGGCCACCATGTCGAGCGCCTCGCGGGTGGCGCGCACGTCGTGGGTGCGGAACATCGCGGCGCCGTGCCAGGCGCAGACCGCGGTCGCGGCGAGCGTCCCGTACAGCCGCTCGTCAGGCGGCAGGTCGAGTGTTTCGCCCACGAAGTCCTTGCGCGACAGCGCGACGAGCACCGGCCAACCGCCCGCCACCAGCTCGGCCAAGCGGCGGGTGAGCTCGAGGGAATGGCGGGTGTTCTTGCCGAAGTCGTGCGTCGGGTCGACGAGGATGCCGTCGCGCCGGACGCCGGCCGCCACCGCAGCTTCGGCCGCCCTGAACACCGTCGCCGTGACGTCCGCGACGACATCGGCGTAGGCCACCCGGTGCGGATCGGTGCGCGGCGCCAGACCACCGGTGTGGCTGCACACCAGCCCCGCCCCGGTCGCGGCGGCCACTGACACCAGTTCCGGGTCCGCGCCCGCCCACGTGTCGTTGATCAGATCGGCGCCCGCACCGATCACCCGCTCGGCGACTGCGTGCCGCCAGGTGTCGACGCTGATCACCAGACGCGGGAACTGCTCCCGCACGGCCCGGACGAGTGGCAGCACGCGGGCAAGCTCCTCGCTCGTGCTGACCTCGGGCCCGTGCCCCGCGCGCACCCCGCCGATGTCGACCACGTCCGCACCCTCGTCGACGGCGCGGCCGACCGCCTCCAGCGCGTCGTGCAGCTCGACGCTGCGGGCGCCTGCGTAGAACGAGTCGGGGGTGCGGTTCACGATCGCCATGACCGCGAACTCGCCTGGCGCGAATGTCCGCGGTCCGAGCGTCAACGGCACGTCCTCAGCCTTGCATGGCACGATCGACGCGTGCTGCACCTGCTTCTCTACGGCGCGCTGGCCATCGTGCTCGCCGGCCTCCTGTTCGCGGTCGCCGCGCGCTTCCTGCCCGCCGGTGAGCAGATCGCGCCTGCGGTGCGCGACGAGCCGCCGTGGGAGCTGCCGCCGGATCGCGCGTTGCGTCCAGAGGAGGTCGACTCGGTTCGGCTGCCTGTCGCGCTGCGCGGCTATCGCTTCGCCGAGACCGACATCCTGCTCGACCGGCTCGCCGACGAGCTGCGTGCGCGGGACGCCGAGATCGCCCGGCTGCAGGGCAACGTCCCGCCGCCGTACACGGGCGAGGATGAGCCGCCGGAGCCGCGTGCGCACGTGGCGCCGGACGAGCAGCTGGAGGAGGAACTGGCTGTCGAGGCGGACATCGACGACGTACCCGGTCCGGACGACGTGCCCGCCGTGGCGCAGCGGGGCGAGCGCGGCGCGGCCGGGGCGCGTCAGCGCGATCACGACCGCGCGTGACGTCGGCTGACCGGCCGCGCTGCGGGTGGGCCACCTCCGCGCCGGAGTACATCGCCTATCACGACGACGAGTGGGGCCGCCCCCTGCACGGTGAGACCGCGTTGTTCGAACGGCTGGCGCTCGAGGCGTTCCAGTCCGGGCTGTCGTGGCTGGTGATCCTGCGCAAGCGGCCGACCTTCCGCACCGCGTTCGCCGGGTTCGACGTCGACAAGGTGGCGGCCTTCGGCAAACGCGATGTGACCCGACTGCTGAATGACGCGGGAATCGTCCGCAACCGCACCAAGATCGACGCGACCATCGCGAACGCGCGCGCGGTGCGGGAATCAGTGCCCGAGGGGCTGGACGAGCTGTTGTGGTCGTTCGCACCGACCGGCCGGCGGCTCCGGCCGCGCACGCTCTCGGAGGTGCCGGCCATCACGGCCGAGTCGACGGCAATGGCCAAGGAGCTGAAGCGGCGCGGCTTCCGGTTCGTCGGACCGACGACCGCTTACGCGCTGATGCAGGCCACCGGCATGGTCGACGACCACATCACTTCCTGTTTCCGCGCCAAACCCGCCAAACCCCGGCGAGTTAGCGGCCGATAAACGTCGGCGTCTGCTTGTTCACGAAGGCGGCGGTGCTGGTGCGGTGGTCCTCGGTGTGGCCCATCGCGGTCTGCAGTTCGTCCTCCTTCGCCAGCGCGCTCTCGAGGTCGGCCGTCGCGGCGTACGCGATCGACTGCTTGATCGCGGCGTAGGCGGCGGTCGGTCCGGCGGCGAGCCGGCCGGCGAGCTCCTGCGCGCTGGGCAGCACCTCGTCCGGGTCGGCGACGGCGTTGACCAGCCCCATCTCGAGCGCCGACTCCGCGGTGATCGGCTCGGCGAGCAGCGCCAGTGCGGTGGCTCGGGCCTGGCCGACGAGCCGAGGCAGCGTCCACGACGTCCCGCTGTCGAGGGTCAGGCCGACGTTTGCGAAGGCGAGCAGGAACCCCGCCGACCGCGCCGCGATCCGGAAGTCGCACGCAAACGCCAGCCCGGCGCCGGCCCCCGCCGCCATACCGTTGACCGCCGCGACCACCGGCTTGGGCATCCTTGCCAGGCTCAGCACGAGCGGGTTGTAGTGCTTGCTCACGGTCGACAGCGGCGCCGGGTCGTTCGCCTCGAGCAGCGCGACGTGCTCGCGCAGGTCCTGGCCGACGCAGAACCCGCGGCCCGAGCCGGTCAGGACGACCGCTCGTACGGCCGGATCGGCGGACACATCGCGCACCGCGTCCAGCAACGCCTCTTTGAGTTCGACCGACAGCGAGTTCATCGAATCCGGGCGGTTCAGCGTCAGCGTCGCCACCCCCGCGTCGCGCTCGACCAGCAGCACGTCCGTCACGGCAACCTCCTCTTGCGGACCGGGCCCGACGCTACCGCCCTGCGCTGAAGTGGGGCCCGGCCGAACCGCCCGCGGCGTGCCGATCAACCTTCGGCCCCGGTGTTGGGGCGAGCGCACACCATGCGGGAGAATGTCTCGACTGGTTCACGAAGGAGGTTCGAATGGCGGCCATGAAGCCGCGGACGGGCGATGGCCCGCTCGAGGTCACGAAGGAGGGCCGCGGCATCGTAATGCGCGTGCCGCTCGAGGGCGGTGGGCGCCTCGTCGTCGAGATGTCGGCGGACGAGGCAACCGCGCTTGGCGAAGCGCTCAAGACGGCCGTCAGCTAGATAGCACGCCGGCCCCGGTACCTCGGTGGTACCGGGGCCGAATGCTGTGCGGGAAGATCCTCCACATGGTGACAATCCGGGCAGCGCGGGCGTCGGCGGACGCGCAGCCGATCGAGGCCGCCGACGACCCGGCTGCCGTGCGCCAGGCGGCCGGTCTGCTCGCCCGCGGCCTGCCCCCCGGGCGGACCCGCCTCGACGCCGGTGACCTGACCGGCGATCGGCTGGCCGCGTTCGTCGAGGGCCTGGCCCTCGGCTGCTACCGCTTCACCCGGGCGACCGCTCCGGAGCCCGGCCCGGACGTCATCGAGCTGTGCGGCGCCACCGACGACGTCGCGCTCGACCGGGGTGCCCGGGCCGCGGCGGCGACTGTGTGGGCGCGCGATCTCGCGAACACCAGGTCCGGCGAGAAGACGCCGGCCTGGCTCGCTGCGCAGGCGGCGCGCGTGCTCGGTCCGCTCGGTGTCGAGGTCGCGGAGCGCGACGTCGACTGGTTGATGTCGGAAGGGTTCGGCGGCGTGCTGGCGGTGGGCGGGGGCTCGGCCGCGCCGCCCCGGCTGATCGAGGCGCGCTGGCGACCGCGCGGCGCGCGTGCGGGCGTCCACGCGGTGCTGGTGGGCAAGGGCATCACGTTCGACACCGGCGGCGTGAACCGCAAGCCCGGCACCGCGATGAACACGATGTTCACCGATATGTCCGGCGGTGCCGCGGTACTCGGCGCAATGCGGGCGATCGCCACGGCACGGGTGCCCGTCCGGGCGACCGCGCTCGTCCCGGCCGCCGAGAACATGCTGTCCGGCTCGTCATTCCGGCCCGGCGACGTGATCCGGCATTTCGGCGGACGCACCAGCGAGGTCGGCAACACCGACGCCGAGGGCCGACTCGTCCTCGCCGACGCGCTGGCCTACGCCTGCGCGCGATTGCGGCCGACGGCGCTCGTCGACATCGCCACGCTGACCGGGGCGATGAAGGTCGCGCTGGGGGTGCGCACCGGCGGGCTGTTCGCAACCTCCGACGAGCTGGCGGACGGGTTGACCGCGGCCGGCGACGCCGAGGGCGAACCGCTGTGGCGGATGCCGATGCCGGTTGAGTACGAGGCGCTGCTCGATTCGCCGGTCGCGGACGCGACGAACTCGGCGGGCAACCCGGGCAGCATCACTGCGGCGCTGTTCCTTCGCCCGTTCGCGAAGGGCGTGCCGTGGGCGCACCTCGATGTCGCCGGCCCGGCCCGCGCCGCGAAGGACGACGGGATGCTCTCCCAGGGCGCGACCGGCTTCGGGGCCCGGTTGCTGGCCGCCTGGGTCGAATCCCTTGCCTGAGGACAACACGCAAAGCGCAGAACTCGTTCTGCCGATCGTCGTCCGGATCGAACGGGAGACGCCGCCGACGCGCACCGACGCGCTCGAGGCCGCTGCGCGGTCGGTGCTGCTCATGCTCACCACGGAGCGCGTCGAGTGGCACGACGCCGTCGCGCAGTGGGACGGGCAGCGCATCCGGAAGGTGGTGCGCCGGGCACGCGGCGCCGAGTGGCGGCGTGCGCTGACCGTCGACGGGCTGGACGTGCAGCACGGCACCGCAGAACTGCGCGTTTACCCTCCTGTGCCGGTCGACGCGTGGCCGGCCGAACTTGCCCGGCTGCAGGTGGGCGGGACGAACCTGTCCGACCCGGAGCCGCCGGCGCCGGTGCCGGCCGCGGTGCCGCTCGTGCTGCTCTCGCCGCACGTCGAGATGAGTACCGGCAAGGCGATGGCGCAGGTCGCGCACGCCGCCCAGCTGGGCTGGCGTTCGCTGCGCCGACGGCCGCGCAAGAAGTGGCAGGCGGCCGACTTCCCGCTCGCGGTGCGTGACGCGGTGCCGCGCCAGTGGCGCGCGGCGCTGGACGCCGGCGCCCCGGTCGTGCACGACGGCGGCTTCACCGAGGTCGAGCCGGGCACCCAGACCGCGCTGTTCGTCCCCGCCTGATTCCCGCTCACCCTGCCGAGTTGTCCGCCCTTCGGCACGCGCTGACGTACTGAACGGCGGACAACTCCGGAACGGTAGGCGACCTGTCCGCCCTTCGGCACGCGCTGACGTACTGAAGGGCGGACAACTCGGGAAGGGCGGACAACTCGGGAAGGGCGGACAACTTCGCCGCGCTACGCGAGCAGCGACTCGTAGAGCTCGACGGTGCGGTGCGCAATGGTGTCCCAGCCGAACTCGTGGACGGCGCGCTCGCGGCCGGCCCGGCCCATTGCCTCGGCCCGCGCCGGATCGGCGCACAGTGCGTTCACCGCCTCGGCCAGGCCGGCCTCGTATTCCTCCGTCGCGACCGCGTGATAGGGCACGAGCGTTCCCGTCGAACCGTCCGCGATGACCTCCGGGATGCCACCGACCGCGCTCGCCACGACGGGCGTCTCGCAGGCCATGGCCTCGAGGTTGACGATGCCGAGCGGCTCATACACCGACGGGCACACGAACACCGTGGCGTGCGTGAGCAGCTGGACGAGTTCCTCGCGCGGGATCATGTTGTGGATCCAGACGACCCCGGTGCGCGTCGCCGCAAGGTGGTCGACAGCGGCGGTCGTCTCGGCGGCGAGCTCGGGCGTGTCCGGCGCACCGGCGCACAGCACCAGCTGCACGTCCGGGTCGAAACGCTCGGCCGCGTTGAGCAGGTGGCGCACCCCCTTCTGCCGGGTGATCCGGCCGACGAAGATGGCGGACGGGCGATCCCGATCGACCCCGTACCGGTCCAGCGCGCCATCCGAGCGCGCCGGCGCGTAGAGCTTCGTGTCGATGCCGTTGTGGATCACGTGCACCTTCGCCGGATCGACGAAGGGGTAGCAGTCGAGCAGATCGGCCCGCATCCCGTACGACACGGCGACGACCGCATCGGCGGTCTCGTACGCCTGCCGCTCCGCCCAGAGCGAGACGCGATACCCGCCGCCGAGCTGCTCGGCCTTCCACGGGCGGTGCGGCTCGAGGGAGTGCGCGGTCAGTACATGCGGCACGCCGTGCAACCGCGCACCCAGGACGCCGGCGAGATTCGCGTACCACGTGTGCGAATGCAGCACTTGCGCGCCGCCCAGCGCCGCCGCGATCTCGATGTCACTGCCGAGCGTGCGCAGCGCGCTGTTCGCCGCCGCCAACCCGGCCGGGGTGCCGTAGGCGTGCACCCCCGCTTCGCCGCGTTCGGCCCCGAAACAGTGGACGTCGACGTCGACCAGCTTGCGCAATTCGCGAACGAGGAATTCGACGTGCACGCCCGCCCCGCCATAGATCTCGGGCGGGTACTCGCGCGAGATCACGGCGACACGCATGGTCCAACGCTAGCCGCGTCCGTACGCTAGGGACATGGCCCGTGAGCCGCGAGTGCTCGGTATCGTCCTCGCGGGTGGCGAGGGCAAGCGTTTATGGCCTTTGACCGCCGACCGCGCCAAGCCGGCTGTCCCGTTCGGCGGCAACTATCGGCTGATCGATTTCGTCCTCTCGAACCTGGTCAACGGCGGCTACCTGAAGCTGTGCGTGCTCACGCAGTACAAGTCGCACTCGCTCGACAGGCACATCACCCAGACGTGGCGGATGTCGAACGTCCTGGGCAACTACATCACCCCGGTCCCGGCGCAGCAGCGCCTCGGGCCGCGCTGGTACACCGGCAGTGCGGACGCGATCCTGCAGTCGGCGAACCTCATCTACGACGAGCGGCCGGATTACATCATCGTGTTCGGCGCCGATCACGTGTACCGGATGGATCCGCGCCAGATGGTGGCCCAGCACATCGCGTCCGGCGCGGGCGGGACCGTCGCCGGGATCCGCGTGCCGCGCGGCGAGGCGAGCGCGTTCGGTGTCATCGACGCCGACCCGGACCACCGCATCGTCGATTTCCTGGAGAAGCCGGCCGAGCCGCCGGGCCTGCCGGGCAGCCCGGAGCAGAGCTACGCATCGATGGGCAACTATGTGTTCACCACCGAGGCGCTGCTCGAGGCGCTGAAGGAGGACGCGGACGACGAGGACTCGGTGCACGACATGGGCACCAACATCATGCCGATGATGGTCAAGAAGGGCGACGCGTTCGTATACGACTTCTCCGACAACGACGTGCCCGGTGCCGAGGAGCGCGACCGCGGTTACTGGCGCGACGTGGGGACGATCGACGCCTACTACGACGCGCACATGGACCTCGTGGCGGTCCATCCGATCTTCAACCTGTACAACCAGCAGTGGCCGATCTACACCTACCACCCGCAACTGCCGCCGGCGAAGTTCGTCGAAGGCGGCATTGCGCAGGAGTCGATGGTTGGCGCCGGCGCGATCGTCGCCGCGGCGACCGTCCGGCACAGCATCATCGCGCCCAATGTCCGGCTGGCCGCCGGCTCGTACGTGGAGGGGTCGGTGCTCATGGACGGGGTGCAGATCGGCCGCGGCGCCGTCGTGCGCAGGGCGATCCTGGACAAGGACGTCTACGTGCCGGAGGGCGCGCATATCGGCTTGGAGCCGGAGCTGGACCGGGCGCGGTACCACGTCTCGGACGGCGGGGTCGTCGTCCTCGGAAAGACGCAGCAGGCGCTGCCCTAGTAGTCCGGATTGCGCCCTCGCCCCGCGGTTACGGTTGCGTTGCGCTCGTGACCGGATAACCGGTGAGTGACTAGGGTGACGCCCGTCAGCCGGTTCAGGAGGAGGCCAACTTTGTCGCCAAGTTTTCGTCCCGTCACCGCGCTCGTGGGCGCGGCCGCGGCCGCCGCACTTGCGCTGGCGGGCTGTGCGAGCAACAGCGAGGGCACCGGTCCGACGGGATCGCCGGCTCCCACGGCCAGTAAGCAGCAAACCCTCGCCGATCTGGTGCCCGCGGACATCAAGTCGCGCGGCAAGCTCATCGTCGGCGTCAACGTCCCGTATGCGCCCAACGAGTATCTGCAGGGCGGCAACGTGGTCGGCTTCGACGTCGAGTTGATGGACGCGACAGCGCACGTCCTCGGCCTGACGACGACGTATCGCCAGGCGGGCTTCGAGAAGATCATCCCGGCCGTCAAGGCGGGCACGATGGACGTCGGGATGTCGTCGTTCACGGACACGAAGGAGCGCGAGAAGAGCGTCGACTTCGTCGACTACTTCAGCGCCGGCTTCATGTGGGCCGCGCAGAAGGGGCACTCCGTCGATCCGACGAACGCCTGCGGGCTGACGGTGTCGGTGGAGTCGAACACGACCGAGCAGCTCGATGAATTGCCGGCGCTCAACAAGAAGTGCAAGGACGCGGGCAAGAAAGCGATCAAGGTCCTGTCCTACACGAGTCAGGCCGACGCTACGAACGCGCTCGTCCTGGGCAAGTCCGACGCCATGACGGCCGACTCGCCCATTACCGCCTATGCGATCAAGCAGAGCAACGGCAAGTTGCAGCAGGCGGGCGACATCGTCGACGCGGCGCCCTACGGCTGGGCGATTGCGCGGAACTCGGGCCTCGTGCAGGCCATGCAGAAGGCGCTGCAATCGCTGATGGACGACGGCACCTACGACAAGATCTGCAAGCGGTGGGGAGTGCAGGCCGGCGAGATCCAGACCGCGACGATCAACAAGGCTGTCAGCTGACGATGACCGGCGGCATGCGGGAGGAGGCCATCGATGCGATCCCGTTGCGTCGGACGGGACGGTGGATCGCAGCCGTTGTCATCCTTGGCCTGCTCGCGCTGTTCGTTTACGGGGCCGCGACCAACTCGAACTACGAGTGGGGGATCTATCGCAAGTACCTCTTCGACCAGCGGATCTCGAAGGGTGCCCTTGTCACCATTGAGCTGACCGTCCTCGCGATGGCGATCGGCATTGGCCTCGGGGTACTGCTCGCCGTGATGCGCCTTACCGGCAATCCGGTGCTCCAGGGGGTTGCGTGGCTCTACCTGTGGATCTTCCGCGGGACGCCGATCTTCGTGCAGTTGGTCTTCTGGGGTCTGTTCACCTCGCTGTACAAGCACCTCGATATCGGCATTCCGTGGGGCCCGACCTTCGCCACCTTCAACATCGCACGAGTAAACGCGCTGTTCTTCTTCGCGGTCATCGGTCTCGGCCTGAACGAAGCGGCCTACATGGCCGAAATCGTGCGCGCCGGCATCCTTTCGGTCGGCGAGGGCCAAACAGAGGCGGCGTCGGCGCTCGGCATGTCGTGGGGGCTGACGATGCGCCGGATCGTGCTGCCGCAGGCGATGCGCGTGATCATCCCGCCGACGGGCAACGAGGTGATCAGCATGGAGAAGACGACCTCGCTCGTCGTGGCTGTCCCGCTCAGTACGGACATCTACAACCAGCAGAATCAGATCGCCGGCGTGATCTTCCAGCCCATTCCGCTGCTGCTCGTCGGAGCCACCTGGTATCTGGCGATCACCAGCGTGCTGATGTTCGGCCAGTACTTCCTCGAGAAGCGGTTCTCGCGTGGCGCGTCGCGCAAGATGACGGCGCGCCAGATGGACCAGATGCTCGGCGCACGAAGCCACGAGGAGATGGGCGCATGACCGATCTCGCGAAGGGACCTGATTCGGGAAGACCCATGGTCGAGGCGCTGTCGGTGCACAAGCGCTTCGGCGCGCTGCACGTGCTCAGGGGCATCAACCTGACCGTGCAACGGGGCGAGGTCGCGTGCATGATCGGCCCGTCCGGGTCCGGCAAGACGACGCTGTTGCGCTGCATGAATCATCTCGAGCAGGTGTCCGGCGGCCGGCTCTACGTCGACGGGGACCTGATGGGCTATCGCGAGAAGGGCGACAAACTGCACGAGCTGCACCCCAAAGTCGCAGCCAAGCAGCGCCGCGACATCGGGATGGTGTTCCAGCACTTCAATCTCTTCCCGCACATGACCGCGCTGCAGAACGTTATCGAGGCGCCCACCCGGGTGAAGCGGATGCACAAGGCGCAGGCCGTCGAAGAGGCGCGCAAGTTGCTGGACCGGGTGGGGATGGCCGACAAGGAGCGGTTCTACCCGGCGCAGCTCTCCGGCGGGCAGCAGCAACGCGTGGCGATCGCGCGTGCGCTGGCGATGAAGCCGAAGCTGATGCTGTTCGACGAGCCGACGTCCGCCCTCGACCCGGAGTTGGTCGGCGAGGTGCTCGACGCCATGAAGCAGCTCGCCCTGGACGGCATGACCATGGTCGTCGTGACGCACGAGATGGGCTTCGCCCGCGAGGTGGGCGACCAGCTCGTGTTCATGGACGGCGGGGTGGTGGTGGAGGCCGGGCACCCGCGCGAGGTGCTGGCCGACCCCAAGCACGACCGGACCAAGGCCTTCCTCTCCAAGGTCCTGTGAGCGTCGCCTGGGACGACGCCGTTGCCGACTGGGTCGGATTTGCGCCGCTTGCCGCGAATGTCACCGCGGACGCCTGCGTCGTCGGGCTGGGCGCATCCGGGCTGGCCGCCGTCGAGGCGTTGGCCGATCGCGGCCTGTCGGTCGTTGGCGTGGACGCGGGCCGCGTTGCCGCGGGTGCCGGCGGACGCAACGGCGGCTTGCTGGTCGCCGGCGCGGAGCTCGCCCTGCATCACGCGATCGAGCGCTGGGGCGACGCGGCCGTCGAGCTGTATCGGGCGACGCTCGCCGAGCTCGACCGGTTGGCAGAGCTGCTCGGCGGCGACGTCATCCGGCGGGTCGGCTCGATCCGGCTGGCCGGCCTGCCGGGCGAGCCCACGTCGGACGAGGAGGCGGCTGATCGGGAGGCGGAGCTGGCCGACTGCGAGCGCCAGGCCGCCACATTCCGAGCGCACGGCATCGCCGTCGAGGACTACGCCGGCACACTCGGCCGCGGCTTCTACGTGCCCGGCGACGCCGCCACGAATCCGGCGGTGCGGGCCACCCGGCTCGCAGCCTCGCTGGCCGAGCGCGCTGAGCTGCACGAGCACACCCGTGTCGAATCGATCGCGTCCGGCAAGGTCATCACCGAGTGCGGCACGATCAGCGCGCCGACGGTGATCGTGGCGGTCGACGGGCGGCTGGACGTCCTGCTGCCGCAGCTCGCCGACCTGGTGCGTACCGCGCGGCTGCAAATGCTGGCCACCGAGCCGATCGAGCCCGGCCGGCTGCCGTGTCCCGTGTACGGACGGTGGGGGTACGACTACGCGCAGCAACTGCCGGACGGCCGGTTGTTCGCCGGCGGCGGCCGGGATCGCTTCCTCGACGCCGAGTGGACGACGGACGCCGAGCCGAGCGAGCCCGTCCAGGCACACATCGACGGGGTGGCGCGCCGGATGGCCGCCGGCCCGGTCGAGGTGACGCACCGTTGGGCGGCCTCCGTCGGCTTCACCCCGGACGACCGGCCGCTGTGCACGCTCGTCGACGACGGCGTCGTCGCGGTCGGCGGGTACAACGGCACCGGCAATCTCGTCGGCCCGGTGGCCGCCCGCGCTGCGGTGGAGCTCATCTTGGACGGCGCCAATCCTCCCCCTTATTTGTCAACCGGATAGCTAGACTTCCCGCTCATGAAGCGACCGTTCGGCTACCTGTCTCTCGCCGTGACCGCCGCCCTGGTGCTCGCCGGCTGTGCCGCCAGCAGCGGCGGCGGGGGCCCGTCCGGCAACGGCACCGCACCGCCCGGCGGCAACTCGAGCGCCCCGCCGAGCTGCACCCCGGACACGATGGACACGCACACCGCGGGCGAGCTCACGGTCGCCACCGACTCGCCGGCCTATCCGCCGTGGTTCGTCGACGACAAGCCGGCCAACGGCAAGGGGTACGAATCGGCGGTCGCGTACGCAGTGGCCAAGCAACTCGGCTACTCGCCCGACCAGGTGCACTGGGTCGTCGCGTCGTTCAACAGCGTCGTTGCGCCCACGCCCAAGAACTTCGACTTCGACATCAACGAGGTTTCGATCACCCCGAAGCGGGCCGCGGTCATCGACTTCTCCTCCGGCTACTACGACGTGGCGCAGGCGGTGGTTGCGCTCAAAGGCAACCAGTACGCCAACGCATCGAGCATCGCGGATCTGCACGGCGCGAAGCTGGGCGCCCAGAAAGGCACGACCAGCCTCGACGCGATCAACAACGTCATCAAGCCGGGTACCACCCCGCTTGAGTACCCGACGAACAACCTCGCCGTGCAGGCCCTCAGGAGCGACCAGATCGACGGCCTCGTGGTAGATCTGCCCACCGGTCTCTACATCACCGCCGCGCAGGTGCAGGACTCGACGATCGTCGGCCAGCTGCCAGTGACCGGCCAGCCGGAGCAGTTCGGTCTCGTGCTCGACCACGACAGCTCGCTCACCTCGTGCATGACGCAGGCGGTCGATGCGCTTCGTGCCGACGGCACGCTGGCCAAGCTGCAGAAGCGGTGGCTGACGACAACCGCGGGCGCGCCCGTCCTGAAGTAGCCGCCGGTGTCCTGGCAGCCGTCGGCGCTGCAGCAGCAGCGCGACGCCTACCGCCGCTCGCGTACGGTCCGCTCGTGGCTGATCGCGCTGGCCAGTACGGCGGCGTTCGCGACGGTCGTCGCGCTCGTCGTCGGCAACAGCAGCGGCTGGCCGCGGACCAGGAGCAGCTTCTTCGCCTTCGACGCGGGATGGCACGCACTGCCCGACCTGTTTCGCGCGCTCTGGCTCAACGTGCAGATCATGCTGATCAGCGAGGCGTTCATCCTGGTGATCGCGGCGCTGATCGCGGTCCTGCGCACGCTGCGCGGACCTGTCTTCTTCCCTGTGCGAGTTGTCTGCGCCGTCTATGTCGACGTCTTCCGGGGGCTGCCGCTGCTCATCGTCCTCTACCTGGTGGGCTTCGGCATCCCGTCGCTGCGGCTGCAGGGCGCGCCGAACACTCCCTTCGCGCTCTGCATCATCGCGCTCGTCCTGACCTACTCCGCCTACGTCGCCGAGGTGTTCCGGGCCGGCATCGAATCGGTGCACCCGAGCCAGGGAGCGAGTGCCCGGGCGCTGGGGCTCACGTACGCGCAGACGATGCGCCACGTGATCTTCCCGCAGGCCGTCCGGCGGGTGTTGCCGCCGTTGCTGAACGAC
This sequence comes from Jatrophihabitans sp., assembly GCA_035642535.1. GTDB lineage: Bacteria > Actinomycetota > Actinomycetes > Mycobacteriales > Jatrophihabitantaceae > Jatrophihabitans. Next base: position 15,226 of record DASQSE010000138.1, read on the forward strand.
TTCGTGAGTCTGCAGAAGGACACGTCGCTGGTATCGATCCTCGGCGTCATCGAGGTCGTCCTCACCGCGGACAACAAGTTCTCGGGGGATCCGAGGTTCGTGTACTACGTCATGGCCGGCCTGATCTTCGTCGCGCTCACCATCCCGCTCACCCGGCTCACCGACTGGATCGCCCGGCGCCAGGGCTGGATCGGGACGAGCGGCGCGATCCGATGAAACCGCCCGTCCTGGTGGTCACCGGACTGCGCAAGGCCTTCCGCGACAACGTCGTGCTCGACGATCTGCACCTGCGCGCCGACGAGCACTCCTGCACGGCGCTCATCGGCGCGTCCGGGTCGGGCAAGTCGACGCTGCTGCGCTGCATCGATCTGCTCGAAGTCGTCGACGACGGCATGGTGGAGCTGGACGGCGAGGACATCACCGATCCGCGCGTGGACGCCGACAAGGTACGCACCCGGATCGGCATCGTGTTCCAGGCGTTCAACCTGTTCCCGCACCTGCGGGTCATCGAAAACGTGACGCTCGGCCCGCGCAAGGTGCACAAGGTGTCGAAGGCGCAGGCCGTGGAGGAGGCGCTCGCGCTGCTCGACCGGGTCGGGCTGCGCGACAAGGCGCACGCCCGCCCCGACGAGCTGTCCGGCGGCCAGCAGCAACGTGTCGCAATCGCGCGCGCATTGGCCAACAAGCCGAGGCTTATGCTCTTCGACGAGGTCACCAGCGCGCTCGACCCGGAGCTCGTCGGCGAGGTGCTCGCGTTGATCCGCGAACTCAAATCGGACGGCATGACGATGCTTGTCGCCACGCACGAAATGGGCTTCGCCCGCGACGTCGCCGACCGCGTTTGCTTCCTGGACGGCGGCCGGGTGCTCGAGGAGGGCCCGCCGGAGCAGGTGCTCCGCGAGCCACGCGAGCCGCGCACCAGGCAGTTTCTGCGCCGCATCATCGACGCCGGCCGCCTGTGACGAACCGGTCGATGGAGAATGTCCCGATGGCGTCCCCCGATTCGCGCGGGTTGGCGGCTGCGCTGCGAAGGGAAGGGGTAACCGGGGTCGACGCCAGCAACCGCCGCCGCGCCGAATACTCGTCGGACGCCTCGAACTATCGCGTTGTGCCGTCGGTCGTCGTCTTCCCGCGGCACGTCGACGAGGTCGCCGCCGCACTCGACGTCGCCCGTGTGCACGGCGTGCCGTTCACCGCCCGCGGCGGCGGCACGTCGATCGCCGGGAACGCAGTGGGCGCGGGCATCGTCGCGGATTTCTCGCGCTACCTCAACCGCGTGCAGATGATCGACCCGGAGGGATGGACGGCACGCGTCGAGCCGGGCGCCATACTCGACGAGATCACCTCGGCCGCGGCGCCCCGCGGCCTGCGCTTCGGCCCTGACCCGTCCAGTCACGCCCGCGCCACGATCGGCGGCTCGATCGGGAACAACGCCTGCGGCTCGCGCGCGCTGCGCTACGGACGGACGGCCGACAACGTCGCCGAGCTCGACGTGCTGCTCGCCAACGGCACCCGGCTGGCCGCCGAGCGCCTTGGCCGGCACGGCATGCGCGACGGCCGACCGGGCCCGCTCACCAGCCTGGATGCGATCGCCCGCGAGCATCTCGCGACGATCCGCACCGAGTTCGGCCGCTTCACCCGGCAGGTTTCCGGCTACTCGCTCGAGCACCTGCTGCCGGAGAACGGCGTCGACGTGGCGAAGTTTCTCGTCGGCAGCGAGGGCACGCTCGGCGTGGTGGTGGGGGCGACCGTCCGGCTCGTCGAATCCCCGAAGGCAGTCGCGCTCGCCGTCCTCGGCTATCCGGACATGCCGAGCGCGGCCGACGCGGTGCCCGGGCTGCTGCCGCACCGCGTCGTCGCGATCGAGGGCATGGATGCGCGGCTGGTCGATGTCGTGCGCGCGCGCCGCGGCGCCGGCGCGGTGCCGGAGTTGCCGCGCGGCGCGGGCTGGCTGCTCGTCGAGACGTCCGGCGACAGCATGGCCGAGGCACTCGCGGCGGCGGACAAGGTGGTCGTCGACTCCGGCTGCCTCGACTCGACGATCGTCTCGGGCGCGAGCGCGGCCGCGCTGTGGCGGATCAGGGAGGACGGCGCCGGGCTGGGCGGCCGCACGCCGGCCGGTGCCCCGGCCTGGCCCGGCTGGGAGGACGCCGCAGTGCCACCGCAGCACCTCGGGGGCTACCTGCGCGAGTTCGAGGCGCTGTTGCGCGACCACGGCCTGGACGCGCTCGTCTACGGACACTTCGGCGAAGGCTGCGTGCACGCGCGCATCGACTTCCCGTTCGCGACGGCGCCGGACCGGTTCCGGGCGTTCCTCCTCGATGCCGCGCAGGTGGTCGGCCGGCACGGCGGGTCGATGTCCGGCGAGCACGGGGACGGCCGCGCCCGCGGCGAGTTGCTGCCGTTCATGTACTCGCTCGACGCCATCGCGGCATTCCGCAGCATCAAGCAGCTCTTCGACCCGACCAACGTCCTCAACCCGGGCGTGATCGTCGACCCAGCGCCAGCCGACGCGAACCTGCGGGTACCCGCTGCCCAGCCGTTGAACAGGCACCTCGGCTTCGCGTATCGGCACGACCACGGCGATCTCTCCGTCGCCGCGCACCGCTGCGTCGGCATCGGCAAGTGCCGCGCCGACACCACCTCGACCGGCGGCATCATGTGCCCGTCCTATCTCGCGACGCGCGACGAGAAGGATTCCACCCGGGGGCGGGCGCGGGTCTTGCAGGAACTCGCCAACGGCGCATTGGTGGATGGCTACCGCGCGAACGAGCTCACCCAGGCACTGGACCTGTGCCTGTCGTGCAAAGGCTGCTCGGTCGACTGCCCGGCGGGCGTCGACATGGCCACCTACAAGTCCGAGGTGCTGTACCAGCGATACCGGCACCGGCTGCGCCCGGCGGCGCACTACACGCTCGGCCGGCTGCCGCGCTGGGTGCGGATGGCGGCCAAGACGCCGAGGTTGAGCAACGGGATGCTGCGCGCGTTCGGGCGGCCGGCGAAGCGGCTCGGCGGGATCGACAGGCGGCGCGCGCTGCCGCGCTTCGCCCGCCAGACATTCCGCGAGTGGTTCGCCGACTACCCGCCGCGGGTCGGCACACCGGTGCTGCTCTGGGTGGACACCTTCACGGACCACTTCACGCCCGAGGTCGGGAAGGCGGCGGTGCGTGTTCTGCACGACGCCGGCTACGACGTGGAGATCACCGAGAAGCCGGTTTGCTGCGGCCTGACCTGGATCACGACTGGCCAGCTGGCCGGTGCGCGCACGCAGCTGCGCCGCAGTCTCGCCGCGCTCGACCAGGCCGTCCGGTTCGGCACCCCGATCGTCGGGCTGGAGCCGTCGTGCACCGCGGTGTTACGCCAGGACCTCGTCGAGCTGGTGCCGGACGATCCGCGTGCGGCGGCGGTCGCAGACGCCACCCGGACCCTGGCCGAGTTGCTGGGCGCGACCCAGGACTGGACGCCGCCCGATCTCTCCGGCGTGACGGCGCTGGCCCAGCCGCACTGCCACCAGCACGCGGTCATGGGCTGGCAGGCGGACGCCGCGTTGCTGGCGCGCGCCGGCGCCGACGTCGACGCCGTCGGCGGCTGCTGCGGGCTGGCGGGTAACTTCGGCGTGGAACGCGGGCATTACGACGTGTCGGTGGCCGTCGCCCAGACGGCACTGCTGCCGGCCCTGCGCGGCGCATCGCCCGACTCGGTCGTGCTCGCCGACGGCTTCTCGTGCCGTACCCAGCTCGAGCAGCTAGCCGGCGAGCGCGGCGTGCATCTGGCCCAACTGCTGGACGATCACTTGGAGAACCGTTGATCGGCTTCGTGCCACCGCCCTACCCGTACGAGCGACTGGGTGAGATCACCGCGATCGCTGCGGCGCACGACGGCGGGGCGATCGACCTGTCCATCGGGACGCCCTGCGACCCGCCGCCCGCCGACGTGCTCGCCGCGCTGTCGGCCGGTGACACCGCGCGCGGCTATCCGCCTTCTATCGGCACTGCCGCGTTTCGGACGGCAGCGGCGGAGTGGGTGCAGCGGCGGCTGGGCGCGACTGTCGACCCGGACACCGAGGTCGCGGCCTGCATCGGCACGAAGGAGTTCGTGGCCTCGGCGCCGCAGTACCTGCACCTGCGGGACCCGTCGCGCGACACCGTGCTGTATCCGGCGATCAGTTACCCGACGTACGAGATGGGCGCGCTGCTCGCCGGGCTGCGCCCCGTCCCGTACCTGACGCTGCGCGACATCTCCGAGTCCGCCGCCGAACGCGCCTCGTGCCTGTGGGTGAACTCGCCGGCCAACCCGACCGGCGAGCTGGTCGACCTCGCCGCCGCGGCCGACTGGGGACGCGAGCACGGCGTCCCGGTGATCTCGGACGAGTGCTACGCCGAGTTCACCTGGACGGGTGGTCCCACGACCATCCTGTCGTCGGGAACGTCGGGAACGTCGGGAACGTCGGGCGTGCTGGCGCTGCACTCGCTGTCCAAGCGGGACAACTTCGCCGGCGCGCGGATCGGCTTCTACGCCGGCGACGCGTCGCTCGTCTCCTACCTGCGCGAGGTGCGCAAGCACGCCGGCTGCATGCCGCCGGGCCCGGTGCAGGCGGCTGCGGTGATCGCGCTGGGCGACGACGCGCACGTCGACGCGCAGCGGGCACGGTATCTCGGCCGGCTGCGGCGCCTCGTCGACGTGCTCGGCAAGCTCGGCTATGCGGTCGCGCTGCCGGAGGGCGCGTTCTACCTGTGGGTGCCTGCGCCGGAGGGCGACGCGTGGGCAGCCGCGCGCGATCTCGCCGCCCGGGCCGGCCTCGTCGTGTCACCGGGCGAGTTCTACGGCCCGAAGTCGGCGGGGTACTTCCGCGTCGCCGCAGTCCAGCCGGACCACCGCATCGAACTGGCCGCGCAGCGCGTCGGCGGCTAACCGGTCAGCGGGCGCCGTAGTTCGCCGGCAGCCCGAGCGCGTGCAGGAGGGCTTGGTTCAGCCCGCCGCTCAGTTGGATCGGCTTGCGGTGCCCGGTCCGGAACGTGATCGACGTGCACCCGCGCATGTCGTCGACGACGCGAGTCGTCGCGCCGGCACTGTGGAAGACGAGGGTGTCGGACCACTCCTCGTTGCCTGCGATATTCGGGCAGAACATCGGGTTCGGCACGGCACGTGGCAGCGCGTTCACGTAGTCGGCCAATGCCCGCGCGGCGTCGCCGGTCAGCGTGCGCCGCACGGTCGGTGCCCCCAGGTGCTGCTGCGGGTTGCTCCGGACGATGGTCACGTCGACCGACGTCACGGATGCCGGCACCATGTCCGCAGGTGAGCGGCGCGGCGCCCACAGCACCTGGGCATCCGCCCGGACGGCTACGCCGCCGCGGAAGGCGACCACGCTGAGTTGCAGCGAGGTGTCGTAGTCGCCGAACGTCAGCGACTCGACGGTCGGGACGCTGGGTCCGCCGCTGTCGGCAGTGCCGGACAGGGTCATCCCCTTCGGCGGATGCGACTTGAGGTAGGTGATCGCCGCTCCGACGCTTTCCGGAGCGGTCCAGAACGCGGTGCGCTGGACGTGCTGGGCGCCGGGTGCCGAAGGCGGTTGGTCCACTGCCGGGAGCGGTGGGCTGCTGACCCGCGTGGCGCGCGGCAGGACGGGCGCCGACTTGATGAGCGCTTGCGCGGTGCGTATCGCGGCCTGCCGCGGATGGGTGGCCAGGCGCTCGTCGCCGGGCGGTAGCCGGAAGCGGTCGGCCTGCTGCGCGGCCGGACCGTGCGTCAGGATGACCGCGAGCGGTGTTGCGATCGCGACCACCGCGGCCGCGGCCAGCAGCGGTGCGAGATATCGGCGCCGCGGGCGACGTTGCGCGAGCAGCGCATCCACGTCGAGCGACGCGGCCGGCTCGCCCGGCGCCTCCTTGAGCAGCGCGGAAAGTTGGCGTTCCAGCGGATTCACCCCGCGACCTCCTCGGTGAGCAATCCCGCGAGCGCGGGCTCGGCGCGCAGCTTGGCCAGCGCGTCGGACGCGTAGCGCTTGACGCTGCCGACCGCGATCCCGAGCGCGGCCGCGGTGTCCGCCTCGGACATGTCGGCGTAGTAGCGCAGCACCACGACCGCGCGCTCGCGCGGCGACAGCGCGGACAGCGCACTCCGCACCGCGGTACGCACCTCGACCGGCCCGAACGCGTCCGGTGCGACGACGTCGGCGAGCAGCGCGACCGGTCGCTCCCTCGTCCAGCGCCGCCGGCGCGCCGCGATGAACGCATTGGCCATCGCGGCCCGGACGTAGGCTTCTGGCGTCTCGATCGAGGCCCATTTCGGCCAGCAGTGCAGCAACGCCGTCTGCACGATGTCCTCCGCCAGCGCCCAGTCGCCGGTGAGCAGCCAGCCCGCGCGCAGCAGGTCGCGCGTGTGCGCGTGCACGAACTCGCGGAAGTCTGTCGCCGGATCCGGCATCGCTGCCTCCCACCGATAAAGACGCATCGGCACGCCGATTAGGTTGGGGCCGCCGCAGCCCCGGTCCGGGTGGACGGATGCGCCACTCCGGGTTACGTTCCCGAGACATTCTGTGACGGGCATTTCGGAATGGAGGTGGCGAACGGGCATGTCGGACGGTCCGCCGATGCCGACCTCGTCCCGTCCGCGGCCCACTCCCTCCGTCGCACCGCACTGGGTCGCGCCCGAGTACCGCACCCGCGCGACGCTCGGCGATCGCTTCGCCGACGCGCTGCCCGGCGCCGCGCGCCGCAGCCTCGAAGGGGTCGGCGGCCTTTACTCGATGATGGCGGCGTCGCTGTACGGGCTCGGCGCGGATCTGATCCGTCGCAAGTTTCAGTTCAACGAGTTCGTCGAGCGCTCGTGGTTCCTCGTGAGCGTCGCGCTGCTGCCCGCGATCCTCGTCTCGATCCCGCTCGGCGTGGCGATCGCGCTCCAGGTCGGTGCCCTGGCTGCGCAGATCGGCGCGACGTCGTTCGTCGGCGCGGCGGACGCGATCGGGGTGCTGCGCGAGGCGTCGCCGATCGTCACCGCGCTGCTGCTCGCGGGGGTCGGCGGGTCGGCCGTGTGCGCCGAGCTCGGCGCGCGCACGATCCGCGAGGAGATCGACGCGATGGTCGTGCTCGGCCTCAACCCGCTGCGCCGGCTCGTCGCGCCGCTGATGGTGGCGGGCGTCCTGGTCAGCGTGTTCCTGAACTTCGTCGTCGTGTTCGTCAGCGTCGCGAGCGCCTACATCTTCGACCTAGCCGCGCTGCACGGGACGCGCGGCAGCTTCTTCGGCTCGTTCACGCAGTTCGCGACGGTGTCCGACTTCGTCACGTCCGAGATCAAGGCCGGCGTGTTCGGGCTCGTCGCCGTGATGACCGCCGCCTACCAGGGGCTGAACGCCAAGCGCGGCCCGACCGGGGTGGGCGAGGCGGTCAACCAGTCGGTAGTGATCACCGGCATCGTGCTGTTCGGGCTCAACCTGGTGATCACCGAGATCTTCTTCGCCGTCGTCCCGCAGCGGACGTTCTGATGACCGCGCTCGCGGACGTCCTGCCGACCGGCACCCGGGATCTGCTCGCCCGCGTCGGCCGGCGCGCCGGCGCGGTCGAGCGGCAGCTCCGCTTCCTGGGCGACATGGTGATCTTCACGGTCACGGCGGCGCGTGCGGTCCCGCTGGTGCTGCGCCGCTACCGCGAGGAGGTCAAGCGGCAGATCGGTCAGATCACGCTGGGGACGGGCCTGTTCATCACGTTCACCGGCACGCTCGGCGTCGTCGTCGCCGAGTCCTTGTTCATCGGCATCGAGGTCGGCGTCGAAGGCTTCCAGAGCCTCAACATCATCGGCATCGCCCCGCTGACCGGCTTCGTCTCCGCCTACGGCAACACCCGCGAGATCGCCCCGATCATCGCGGCGGTGGCAGTGGCCTCGCAGATCGGCTGCAAGTTCACCTCGCAGCTCGGCGCGCAGCGCATCAGCGAGGAGATCGACGCGCTCGAGGTGATGGCCATCCCGTCCATCCCGTACCTCGTCACGACGCGCATCGTCGCCGCGTTCACGACGATCATCCCGCTCTACCTCGTCGGCCTGTTCGGTTCGTACATCGCGACGAAGTACACGGTCACGATCTTCTTCGGGCAGTCGGCTGGAACGTACGAGCACTACTTCAACCAGTTCCTGCGCAACATCGACATCGTCTACTCGGTGGTGAAGGTGATGGTGTTCACC
>DASQSE010000139.1:0-10988 GCA_035642535.1 Jatrophihabitans sp.
GACGACGTCCTCCGGCTCGTCGGCATCTCCGACCGACCGCTTTCGACGGCGGATCACGAGGCCGCGGTCGCTCATCCGCGCGCGGGTGGCCGGGTCGTCTTCTGCGGCGTCGTGCGCGAGCACGACCACGGCCGCGCGGTCGTCGAGCTCGAGTACCAAGCGCATCCGACAGCCGAGCAGGTGCTGCGCGAGGTCGCGGTGGAGTTCGCCGCCGAGCCGGACGTGCTCGCGATCGCCGTCAGCCACCGGGTCGGGATGCTCGCAGTGGGGGACGTGGCGCTGGTTGCCGCGGTGGCCACCGCGCACCGGCGTGAGGCGTTCGAGCTGTGCGCGCGGTTCGTCGACCAGGTGAAGAGCCGGCTGCCCATCTGGAAGCGGCAGGTCTTCGCCGACGGCACCGACGAATGGGTCAACTGCCCCTGACCCTCGGCAGGTTCCGGCTTGTTGATCAAGACGTCCGCTAAGTTTCCAGCGGCCGACCGACCGCGGCAACCCACTCCTCCGGCCCGCCGACCAGGACGGCGACGTCGGCGCGGCCGCGCCGTTCGAGCAGGCTCGCCGCGCTGGCCGCGCGCAGGCCGCGCTCGCACATCGCTACCAACGGACCGGTCGGCAGCTGCGCCGCGGAAAGTATCCCGAGCTCGAGGTGCCGGGCGCCGGGCAGATGACCGGCCGTGAATTCGCTCTGTTGCCGGACGTCGATGACGTTGTCCGCGTCGAGGTCGGCCGGTGTGACGAGTGGTGTTGCGGCCACCGGTTGGCCGGCAGCCCGCCATCCCGCGATCCCGTCTGCCAGCTCGCCTGCCACCTTGTCGTAGCCGATCTTGCGTGCCTGCCAGACGATTTCGCCGGGATCCTGGTCGGCGTCGCGCACGATGACGAGTGGCGTGCCGGCGTCGCGGACGAGCCACCCGAGCCAGGTCGCAAAGGCCGGGCGCAGCTCGATCGACAGCGAACCCGGCACGTGCGCGGCCACGTAGTCGGGCACCGGACGGACGTCGACCAGCTCCGCGCCGGCCGCGCGCAACGCGAGCACCTCGGCAACCGACAGCGCGGGCAGCTCGGCGTCGCCCGGCAACGCGGGTCCGCGCCGATTCAGCTCGGCGAGCCGGAGGAAGTACGGCGGGAAACTGCCGAGCGAGCCGACCAGCGCGCGGACGAACTTGTCCTCGTCGTTGATGCGGAGCAGCGGGTTGGCGGCCTTCTCCTGCCCGATCGTGGTGACCCGCTCGGCACCCGGCGGCGCCGAGCAGAACGAGCCGGCGCCGTGCGTGGGGTAGACGGGGGTGTCGTCCGGGAGCTCGGCCAGCCGGCGCAGCGAGCGGAATTGCGCGCGGGCCAGCTGCTCGGTGTGCTGCGCGCCGGACAGGTCGGTGCGCGCCGCCGCGCCGACGATCAGCGAACCGCCGGTGAACACCGCGCGAACCCGATCGCCGTCGAACAGCAGATAGGCAAGGTGCTCGGCGGTGTGCCCAGGCGTCGTCCAGGCCTGCAACCGCAGCCCGCCGAGGTCGACCTCGTCACCGTCGGCAAGGCCGGTATGGGCGAACTCGCGTGCGCCGGCGACCGAGCCGAGCACCCGCGCACCGTCCCGCGCAGCGAGCCGCGTGGCGCCTGACAAGAAGTCGGCGTGCAGATGGGTCTCGGCGACAGCCCCGATGGACAGCTTGCGCCGGCGCGCGGCGGCATCGACGAGCCGGAGATCGCGCGACGGGTCGATCGCCATCGCGCGCCCGTCGCCGAGAGCGACGAGGTACGAGCAGTTGCCCAGCCCCTCGTCGACGAGAACCGTCACGATCTCGTCGGGCGCGGGTGGGTTCGGCGTGCCCATCATCCGATCGTTGCAGACGCGCTGACGGACGAGCCGCGGACGAGGCGAGTCAATACCGGTCCGGCCCTGCTCGGCGACCGGCTCGCCGAGCGCGGACCAGGGGCTGCCCCTTCAGCTTGAGCGCGTTTGGCGCGGTTTATGGAACCGTACCCGACCAGCTGACGCGCCTATCCGGCGATCAACTGCTCGGCGGTATCGACGGCGGGCTCGCGCACGACGTACCTGGTGATGCCGAGCTGCTCGGCCTGTCGCGTGAGCTGCTCGGCCATCTGCTCGACCGTCCCGATCAGCAGGAACGGAGTCGTGTCGAGATCCTCGACGGTCGCGCCGGGGACGCGCTCGGCCAGGTCGGCAAGTGCCTCTGCTCGGTCGTCCGTCAGGGTGACTGCTTGGACGAGCGCCTCCACTTCGGGCGCCGTCCTGCCTTGTGCACACTCGTCGCGGACGACGGTGAGCGCCGCGTCGAGGTCGGCGCGCGACCAGCGCACCGTGTGCCGGTGCCCGTCGGGCAGCGTGCGGCCGAGCCCGCTCAGCGCGACCACGTCGGCGCGCGCCGCGGCGATGCGCAGCACCTCGCGATGCCCGCCACCGACCATGAGGCGGACCTGTCCGTCAGCGGGCAGCTCGTCCAGCTTCGCGTCGACAAGCTGCAGATACCGGCCGTCGAGGCTGACGGTCTCGCCGGACAGCAGCCGCGCCACCGCGTCGACGAACTCGACCAGCCGGCCGGCCCGATCGGCTGCGGACGGCCGTTGCGTAGCCGTCACGTCCCACTCGTGGAAGGTGTGCCCGGCGCCGACGCCGAACAGCACCCGACCGGGCGCGAGCAGGTCGAGGGTGGCAGCGTCGGCAGCGGCCTGTACGGGATCGCGCACGCCGGCTTGCAGCACGTAGGTGCCGAGGCCGAGCGTTGTCGTCACGCCGGCGGCGGCGCCGAGGGCGGGCCACGGCGCCGCCCCCGATCCGGGATGGTCGCCGACGAGCAGCGCCTCGAATCCGCCGGACTCCAGCCGCCGGGCGAGCGCCAGCCACGACGTCAGGTCACGCGGCTGCGCCTGCACGCTGATCTTGATGGACCGCATGCATCCGAGTCTGGCCAGCCGGGCGGGCACCGGCTACCGGCGTTCGCCACCGGCCGAACGAGCTCACCCCTGCGCGTCGAGGATCGTGCAGACCACGTCGGTGTCCGCGACGAACGCGTCCCCGGCGAACGCAATGCTCTCCAGCGCACGTTGCGCCGCGGACGAGTTCCCGGCGCCGCACGCATCGCGCACCACGATCGGGATGTAGCCGAGGTCGGTGGAGTGCCGCACCGTCGGTTCGATCCCGACCTCGAGGGCTACGCCGGCAATCAGATAACTGCGCACGCCGCAATCGCGCAGCACGATGTCGAGCGGGGTGCCCTCGAACGCCGACATCGTGATCTTGTCGATGATCGCCTCGCCAGGACCCGGCTGGACCGCGTCCACGAGCTCGAATCCGGGCGCGCCGTGCGGGATCAGCGGACGGGTGTCGGCCGCACGCTCCTTTCGCTGCCAGATCTTGGCCTGCCGCAGTTGGTAGACGCCGGCGAGCTCGGTGGGCATGGAGTAGTGCCGGGTGAAGACGGTCCGTACCTTGCGTCGACGCGCGGCGCCGAGCAGCTTGCGGACGTTGCCGAGCACCCGGTCAGCGCCGTCGATCTGGGCGACAATCCCGGCCTGCATGTCGTAGACGAGCAACGCGAGCGAGGCGGGGTCGAGCGCGTCCTGCAACGACTCGGGGATGTCGAGGCCGTTGAACCGATCCATGACCGGGACGCTACCGACTGACCGGGTGGCCGCGTTCACAGCGGAAATGGCGTGCGCGGCCGACCGCGGCTACTCCCGGAGAACCGGCGGACATCCGGCCGACGGCCCCGAGGCACACTGGGCGGGTGAGCGAGCGCAACCCGGGTGGGGGCGAGCGTGAAACACGCCGTCGCGACCACGAGCGTCCCGTGCTGCCCAAGTCGCCACGCGACGACGAGGTCGGTTGGGGCGACGAGCCGAGCGAGCGCGACGATGAGTGGTATCGCCGCGAGCGCCCACCGCACCACGACTGACCGGCCGCTGCCGGTCCCGTCCGACGCGCCTTACTGAGCCGAAGGCTCGCGAGCCTCAGGCCACCCGCTGCTCCTTCAGCAGGTCACGGATCTGCTCGAGCAGGATGATGTCCTCGGGCCGCGGCTCCGGATCCGGCTCGGCCTTCGCAACTTTCCGCGCGCGGCGCTCTGCCATCTTGTTGAGCGGAGCGACGATCAGGAAGTAGATCACCGCAGCGATCAGCACGAACGCGATGACGGCGTTGATGAATGCGCCGTAGCGGAACGTGCTGTTGTGGATCTTGAACGTCAGCTTGCTGAAGTCGTGCTGTCCACCGATCGCGGCGATGAGCGGCGTGATGAGATCCGAGACCAGGCTTGTCACCACGGCGGTGAACGCAGCGCCTATCACGAAGGCGACGGCGAGGTCGACCACGTTGCCGCGCATGATGAATTCCTTGAAGCCCTTGAACATCCAGTCCTCCGCATTCGCGACCGTCGGCGGCGGCCACCGCCTCGTCCGGACCCTAGGGCGGCGCGACCACCGCTGTGAACACATGACTCGAACTGTCACGGGTAATCCGCACTGCCGTCATGCGGTCGACGGCGAGCACCAGCTCCGGCCCGGTCTCGGCCGAGCCGGGCAGCACGGCCAGCGCCACGACGTGCGTCGCCACACTGCGGACCCGAGCAGCGCCGATTCGGCCGGGGTCGGCGATTTCGGGCGGTGCAGCCGTCTCGAGCAGGTCGACGTGATCCCCGGCGCGGACGAGATCGATCGCGTGCGGGTCGGCCAGCGAAACCGAGGCGGCGACGAGGCCGCCCGGCAGTTCGGCGGCGAGATCGGCGCCCACCAGCCGCGTCGTGGTGAGCGCCTCGCGGGCGCGCACCGGGCCGGCCAGCCGCTGCCCGATCACCGAGCCAGGATCGGCGCGGGCTCCCGTAGGCCGGATAGCCGGCGGCCAGCGCGCCACCGCGACGTCGCGCCGAGCGAGCAGATGTCCGGCAGGAAGCTCCCGCGCCGCGACCACGACCGCGGCCGAGCGCGGCGATCGGGCGACGTCGTGCTTGGCGCCGAGGGCGCTACCCAGCGCGAGCACCAGGCAGCCGGCCGCGATCAGCAGCCGCGGCCATTTGCCTAGCCGGGGCAGGCGCAGGGAACCAAACACGGGACACGACGCTAGGCGGCGCGCTGCGTCGAGCGCCGGAAATCAGGGGCAGTTGTGGATGAACGATCCGGCTGTGGACGACGGCCGGCGGGTCGTCATCGCGATGTGCTCAGGCAGATGCGGCGGCGGCGGCCGGTGCGGTGCTGCTCGACGATGACGAACTCGATCCGGACGACGACGAGGACGACGACGAGGAGGAGGACGAGGACGACGACGTGTCGGACTTGGCCGCGGACGTGCTCGACTTCTCCGTCGAGCCCGACTTTTCGGACGACCCGTTCGACGAGCTAGCAGCTGCGCGGCTGTCCGTGCGGTAGAAGCCAGAGCCCTTGAACACGACGCCGACCGCCGAGAAGACCTTGCGCACCGGCGACTCGCAGACCGGGCACTCCGATGCAGCCGGGTCGGTGAACGATTGGACGAGCTCGAATTGGTTGCCGCAGTCCGTGTTCCGGCACGCGTATTGGTAGGTGGGCACGGGCGGCGTCCTCCGACGGTCGAGTTGGCACTCTAAGTTTACGACTGCTAACGGGGTCTGCGCACCTCGGCATTCCCGCCGAGCGTCACCCAGCCCTCCGGCGTCACCACTGCCGGCACCGGCACGTCCCACGGATCGCGTGGCAGCCGGGGCACGACCTCGCCCTCGAACAGCAGCGCCGCCACGTCGGCGGTGCCGGCGCAGCGGGCCAGCGCGCGGTCGTACGAGCCGCCGCCGCGGCCGAGGCGTGTCCCGTCCTCGGCCACCGCGAGGGCCGGCACCAGCACCAGTCCGGCGGTCTGCACGGCATCCACGCCGAGCGGGTTTCCCGGTCCGTCGGCGCTCCACCGCGCCCAGTCCAGATCCCGATCGGGCAGCAGCACCGGCACCAACACCGTGACGCCCCGCGCGTCGAGTGCGGCGAGCAACTCCAGCGAGCCGGGCTCGGTGCGCAGTGGCACGTATGACGCCACGCAGTGCATGCCGCCCACCCGGTCCAATACGTGGCCGCGAATTGCGGCACGCGCCCATTCCAGGTCCGGGATCGACCGCGCCGCGCGCGCCGCCAGCAACTCGGCGCGAAGTCGCGCCTTCTCGGCCGCCACCCGTTCGTCCCGCCCCATCCGGCAATTGTCGCCGGTGCCGACGCGGGCACTCAGCGCCGCTCGCCGCGCTGCCTGCGACGCTCACTCGTTACTCTCCCAAGACATGACGAGGCCACGCGTTCACAAGGCGCTCATCCCGGCTGCCGGACGCGGCACCCGGTTCCTGCCCTTGACCAAGGCCGTTCCGAAGGAACTCGCCCCGATCGTGACGACGCCTGCGCTTGAATTCGTCGTCAGCGAGGCGGCCGACGTCGGGATAACGGACGTCCTGGTCGTCGTCAGCGCCGGCAAGACCGGCATCAGCGAGTACTTCGCACCGCACGAGGATCTCGAATCGGCGCTCGAGGCGAAGGGCGATACGGATGGGCTCGCGCAGATCCGCAGACCGGTCGAACTGGCCAGCTACGACTATGTCGAGCAGAAGGAGCCGCGCGGGCTCGGCGACGCGGTCGCGCACGGCGAGGAGTTCGCCTCGGGCGAGCCGATCGCGGTGCTGCTGCCCGACGACTTGATCGACGACCGCGACCCGCTGCTCGGCCCGATGCTCGACATACAGGCGGAGCACGGCGGCATCGTGCTCGGCCTGCTCGACGTCGGGCAGGACGAGATCAGTAGGTACGGGTGCGTCGTGCTGGCCGAGGGTGCCGATCACAGCGCCGACGTCGTCCCGATCGTCGATCTAGTCGAGAAACCGAAGCCGGAGGAGGCGCCGAGCACGCTCGCGATCATCGGCCGCTACGTCGTTCCTCCCGAGATCTTCGGTGCGCTGCGCGACACGACGCCGGGCGCCGGCGGTGAGATCCAGCTGACCGACGCGATGAAGGCGCTCTGCCACGCGGGTATGCCGGTGCACGGCGTGGTGTTCCGCGGCCGGCGCTATGACACCGGCGACCGTCTCGAGTACGTCAAGGCCGTCGTCCAGCTTGCGGTCCGGCACCCCGACATCGGGGACGACTTCCGCGCCTGGTTGCAGGAGTATCAACCGTAGGAACAGGGGAGTCGCGTTGGCCGATGAGGACGATCGCCTGAGGACGGTCGACGAGCACCTGTCGATCGTGCTGGAGGGCATCGGGTCGATCGACACGATCGAGCTGACCCTGCTCGACGCCCAGGGACTGCTGCTCGCCGAGGACATCCGGGCCGACTTTCCGCTGCCGAGCTTCGACAACTCGGCGATGGACGGCTACGCGGTGCGCGCCATCGACACCCGCGATGCCACGGCGGACATGCCGCACAACCTGCAAGTGGTCGGCGACGTCGCCGCGGGAGCGAAGTCCCGATCCGGAATGGGCCCGGGCCTCGCGATGCGGATCATGACCGGCGCGCCGATCCCGGCCGGCGCAGATGCCGTGATCCCGCTCGAAGACACCGATCGCGGCTTGGCGCGGGTCGCGATCCAGCGCCCCGTCCGCACCGGCGAGTGCATCCGCCGCGCGGGGGAGGACCTCGCCGCCGGCGCCCCGGCGCTCGGTGCCGGCGCGGCACTCGGTCCGCAACAGCTCGCGCTGCTGGCTGCGATCGGCCGCGACCGGGTCGTTGTACGCCCGCGGCCGCGGGTGATCGTCGTCTCGACCGGCAGCGAGTTGATCGAGGTCGGCCGCCGCCCGACATTCGGCGAGGTCATCGACTCGAACTCGTACATGATCGCTGCGGCGGCGAAGGACGCGGGCGCGGACGCACGTCGCGTCGGCATCGTGGCCGACGATCACGCCAAGCTGCTCGACGCACTGGAGAGCCAGCTGCTGCGCGCTGACGTGCTGGTCACCAGTGGCGGCGTCAGCATGGGCGCGTTCGACGTCGTCAAGGAGGCACTGTCCGAGCTCGGCACCGTCGAGTTCACCCGAGTGGCGATGCAGCCGGGCAAGCCGCAGGGCTTCGGGCACATCGGCGACAAGATCCCGATCTTCTGCCTGCCCGGCAACCCGGTGAGCAGCCTCGTCTCGTTCGAGGCGTTCGTCCGGCCCGCGATCAGGAAGCTGCTCGGCAAGCGTCAGTTGCAGCGGGCCACCGTCGAGGCGGTGGCGCTCGAGGGGACGAAGAGCCCGTCGGGCGTGCGGCAGTTCCGGCGCGGTGTGCTGCACCGCGAGGCCGACGGGGGATACGGCGTGTCGTTCATCGGAGGTCCGGGCTCGCATCTGATCGCTTCCCTCGCGCTGTCCAACTGCCTCGTCGTCATCCCGGAGGAGGACACCGAGGTCGTCGCGGGCTCCAAGGTGACGGTGATGCCGCTACTGCTGTCCAACCGGTAGCCCGCGGTGTCGAAGGCGCCGGGCTGGCCGGCCACACCGTCGGTGGGGCCGGTGACGCTGCGCCCGCCGCGGTTGCGCGATGCCCGGGCGTGGAGTGAAGTCCGCATCCGCAACGAGGAGTGGCTCGAACCCTGGGAACCCAGCTCGCCACTCGATTGGGACGAGCGCAACTCCGTCGGGTCGTGGCCGGCGTTGCATTCCGCGCTGCGCTCGAGCGCGCGCAAGGGCCTGATGCTGCCGTTCATGGTCAGCTATGGCGCCCGGCTGGTCGGGCAGCTGAACGTGTCCAACATCGTCCACGGCGCCCTGTGCTCGTGCACGGTCGGCTACTGGATCGACGGCGCGATGGCCGGCCGCGGCATCACGCCGACCGCGCTCGCGCTCGCGATCGACCACTGCTTCGGCCCGGTCGGGCTGCACCGCGTCGAGGTGGACATCCGTCCGGAGAACACCGCGAGCCTGCGTGTGGTCGAGAAGCTCGGGCTGCGCCGCGAGGGTTTCTACGAGCGCTTCCTCGACATCGACGGGGGCTGGCGCGATCACATCGCGTTTGCGATCACGGTCGAGGAGCTGGGCGGGCACAGCATGCTGTCCCGGCTCGCGTTCCTGCCGCCCGAGCCGGCCTGGCGCAGCGCCCGCTGAGCGCCGAACGCTCTCAACCTCAGGTCGAGGTTCTCGGCGACACGCCGTTGCGCGTACCGGGGACTGGCCCGGCGCGTCATTAGCGTGGAGGAGCTTGTGTTACTGGTGTGACTGGAGGTGCGGATGCTGTCGCCGTTAATGACGGTGGTTGTCCTCACCGTCCTGTGGTTGATCGTCGTCGTACCGATGGTGGTACGCCGCTCGGACGAGCGGCGCCGGGAGCGCTCCGTCGACGGATTCGGACGGGCGATGCGCGCACTCGGCCGCCGCGCGACTGTGGACGAATCGGCGCCGGAGGTCTTCGTCCGCAACCAGCACAGCCAGCAGCGCGCCCCGATCGCGGCGCCCGACCGCCGTCCCGTGCCGGCCGCCCAGGAGGCGCTGATGTACCCGCCCGATCGCAGCGAAATGTCAGCTGCTCGCACTCAGATGCTCGCCCGGCGCCGGCGCTCGCTCGGCATTCTGCTCGGCGGGAGCATGCTGTTCGGTCTGCTCGCGATCGTCATGGGCGGGAAGATGTGGCTGCTCGCCGCGCCGTTCGTGCTCGGGTCGATCGGCTACCTCTGGTTCCTGCGCAATCAGGCGCTGCGCGACCGCGCGCGGCGGGAGAACCGGCAGCGACGCGCGACGCGCCGGGCCACCAGTTACGACCTCACCGAGGAGGCCGGCCGGTTCGAGCAGCCGCCGGAGTCGGTGGTGCGGATCGACGACGACGACGTCGAGTTGATGTCGATGGACACCATCGACCTCACCGGCCTCTACAACGAGGACCTCGAACCCGCCGCCGTGCAGCGGCGCGCGAGCTGACCGGCGCCGCTGCTACCCTTGTCGGCGGCCCGTTCGGGCCATTCCGGTACCTGGGGGCTGTGGCGCAGTCCGGTAGCGCACCTCGTTCGCATCGAGGGGGTCAGGGGTTCAAATCCCCTCAGCTCCACCAACAAAACCCGGGCCTAGCGGCCCCTGCTCGAAGATCACTCCGACGCTGTGTGACTAACTGAGTGACTATCCGCCTCACGAGGCGTCCTTGAAGATCGTGTCCATCACCACAGCGCCTTTCTGCATCACCGGGCGCAGCTGATGCCGGTAGATCTGCTCAGTCACCGCGGTACTGCGGTGGCCGACCAGCTGCGAGATCTCCTCGATCGAGACGCCGTGGTCGGCCAGCACTGACACGAAGCTGTGTCGCAGCTCGCGGGGCGTCCATTCCGCGGCCACTAAGCTGGGCACCGACTTGAGCGCTGCCCGGAAGTCCCGGCGCACGTTCGGCGCGTCCATCTGCGTGCCGATCGAGGTTGCGAACACGAGCCCATGCTCCCGCCATTCGTCGCCGGCGCGAAGCCGATCCGCGTCCTGGTCGAGGCGATGTTGTCTGAGCAGCGTCACGCACCGACGTGGCAGCGCCAGCGTCCGCCGCGACTTCTTCGTCTTCGTGTCGCCGCCCTTCCGGACCGAGCGCCACACGGCGACGTAGGGCGGCACCGGCGGATCGGCATCCGGGCTCCCGTCCAGATCGACGTGATCCCAGGTCAGCGCACGCAGCTCCTCGGTGCGCGCACCGGTCAGCAGCGAGACGACGAAATAGCAATGCATGCGGTGACCGGCCGTCTCGGTCAGAACCGCCGCCGCTTGAGCCATCGTCAGCGACTTCGACGGACGCCCCGCCCTGCCCTCGGGCACCGTGCACAACTCGACCACGTTCCGCTTCACCTTGTCGCGCGCCATCGCTCGCCGCACCGACCGGTTCAGCGCCGAGTGCAGACCGTGCAACGTGCGGGTGCTTAGCTCCTTCGACTTCGCTTCGAGCCAGCGCTCTACGTCCGTCGCACTCAGATCACGCAGCTTGCGAGCACCCATCGACGGCACCACGTGCACCCGGCAGTAGTACTCGTTCATCTCGACCGTCTTGACTGACCGGCTACTCAAGCCGAATCGCAACCAGTCTTCGACAGCGT
>DASQSE010000140.1:0-7660 GCA_035642535.1 Jatrophihabitans sp.
TGCACACGTGCTCTGCCCGCCGCCGATGCTTGACGACGTGACACTCGTGCGGCCAGGTCGTGCGGTGATCGACGTCCTTCTGGCCACGGCAGTTGTCGCGACACTTGCGCAGGCTGGCGTAGAAGGAGTCGAGTACCTCGGCATCGACGCGGCCGGCCTTCAGCGCGCCGAGCTGGGGGCGGATGTGCTTGTCGATGTAGCCGATGTACGTCCACCGCGTTGTGTCCTCGACGTCGAGAACTTCGAGATATCGGTCCATCAGCTGGTTGACCGTCGCGCTTGTCCGTGGGTTGCGCTGCTCGTCGACCTGGTTAAGCAGTCGCGTGCGCACTCGCTCCGCTTCCTTCTCCGCGGTTGGGCCGGCCGGCACTACCTCTTTGAGGTAGTGCCGGCGCTTGGTCACCGGGTCGTACCCGGCGAACACACGAACTCGTAGTGACCCGCTCGGCAAGCGCTCGATACCGCCGCGGCCGCGTCGCGCCGCCTTCGGTCCGCCCACGGAGCTGAGGCTACCGCAGATTCGCACCACGTTTGATGCCACGAGTGCGAGAATCTGGCGAAGCCCGGCTAGTCGGAGAGGGATGGAGCGCCCATTCTACGGGAGACTTAGCACTGTGGGCCCCGCGGGGCTCGAACCCGCAACCTACGGATTAAAAGTCCGCAGCTCTGCCAATTGAGCTAGAGGCCCTTGGGTCTTCAGTCTCGCAGACACCATGGGGCCATGCTCAGCACCAGCGACGGACGTGACCGGCGGCAGCGCGCGGCAGCACGTCGCGGTCGACCAACTCGACCGAGATGCGATCACCGCGCGCTGCGCACGCGGTGCGGAAGTAGCGAAGCGGGTCGTCCGTGTATTCGATCTCGATGACGTGCCGCCCGTACGCCCGGGTGTAGGAGCCGCACTCGGAGTACACCTGGCACTCCTCGGCGATCGCGAAGTCGAAGCCGGCGCGGGTCCGCCGATGGGACAGCTCGGCGGCGTTCTTCTGCGCCGCCGCGACGTGATCGCTATGTGCCCGCTTGGTGAGCAGCCGGGCATAGGCGATCGCATCGGCCGCGGTCAGCAACCGGTGGGAGCGTGTGTACGAGTCGAGGTTGTCGAACTCGATCCCCTTGAACCCGCGGCGGGCGCAACCGTCCACCCAGCGGCCGACGATGCGGGCGAGTGCGGTCCGCTTCCGCGGCGTCGAGGTGTCGAGCAGGATCTCGCCCCAGCTTCGGTCGATGACGACCCGTCCGGAGGCCGTGCGCAACAGGAGCCGCGGATGGTGGGTGCGCCACCACCGCTTCTCCTGCGGCTGGGTCTGGAACGCGTTGATGTAGCAGATGTTGTACCGGCCGCCGGCCGGATGGGCAGTGCGGTCGCGGTCGACGATCCGCACTGCATCGCCGGGGCGATACGCGCCGCCGATCTGATAGTCGAACCGGGCGCCGACGGGCGGTCGCATCACGCCGGCCGGCACGCTGGACGTGCTCGTCTGCGCCGGCCCGAGAACTCCGAGCAGCGCGCCGAGAACTACCGTCCGCGCGAACCAGGCGAGGTGCACTTGATCATTATCGGCCGTTCGGGCGCTTTGCATAGCCATCGAGCAGTCGGATCCGGACCCGAACGACCCGCCCGGTAGCGTCCGGGGCGTGCCGGAGCTGCTCGCCGATCTGACGACCCTGCGCTTGGGCGGGCCTGCCGGCCGGGTCGTCGACGCCGAGAGCACCGACGCGCTCGTCGACCTCGTCCGCACCGCGGACCGCTCCGGAACACCGGTGCTGATCGTCGGCGGCGGCAGCAACCTGGTGGTGGCCGATGAAGGGTGGGACGGGCTCGTCGTCCTCGTCCGTACGCACGGCATCGAATGGACCACTCCGGGCGACGACGTCCAGCTGACCGTCGACGCGGGCGTCCTGTGGGAGGACCTCGTCGCGACCACCGTCGAACAAGGCTGGTCGGGCGTGGCAGCGATGTCCGGCATTCCGGGCCTGACTGGTGCCACGCCCATCCAGAACGTCGGCGCCTACGGCAGCGAGGTGGCCGACGTGCTGGTCGGGCTGCAAGTGCTCGACCGCAGCACCGGCCAGGTCGAGTTCTGGACCCCCGAACGCTGCGGATTCGGATTTCGCACCAGCGCGTTCAAGCACACCGACCGCTACGTGGTCCTCGACGTCCGCCTGGCGCTTTCGAAATCCGGCGAGGCGCCGCCGGTCCGCTATCTCGAGGTCGCCCGCCGGCTCGGCATCGAACCGGGCAGCCCGGCGCCGTCGAAGGACATCCGAGAAGTCGTGCTGGAGCTGCGCCGCAGCAAGGGCATGCTGCTCGACGCGGCCGACCACGACACCTGGAGTGTCGGGTCGTTCTTCGTCAATCCGTTCGTCGCACCCGAGCAGGTGCCGGACGGCTGCCCCAACTGGGTGGTGGACGACCAGGTCAAATTGTCAGCGGCCTGGCTCATCGAGCACGCCGGCTTCGCCAAGGGCTTCGGCCTCGATCGCGGGCGCGGCACGGTGGCCGTGTCCACGAAGCACTCGCTGGCGCTCACCAACCGCGGCGGGGCCACCACCGCCGAGCTGCTCGACCTCGCCCGGGTGATCCGGGACGGCGTCGAGGCCCAGTTCGGCATCCGGCTGCGCCCGGAAGCACAGCTGGTCGGTGTGGATCTCTGAGCTCGTGGGCATGAAAGACCTAAGCCTGGTGTTGTCACCACCAGTGTCCGAAGCAGCGAGCGATGCGTGCTCGCCCGAGGTGCGATAGGCCAAAGGGGGTGCTGTGCAGCCGGACGCCCTGAGGCGTGTCGCCATGCTCAGCGTCCACACGTCACCGCTGGATCCCCCCGGCGGCGGCGACGCGGGCGGCATGAATGTCTACATCGTCGAGACTGCCAAGCGGCTGGCGCAGCGCGGCGTCGAGGTCGAGATCTTCACCCGCGCCACCTCCAGCGACCAGCCGCCGTTCGTCACGCTGTCGCCCGGCGTGCACGTCCGGCACGTCACTGCCGGTCCGTTCGAGGGACTCGCGAAGGGCGATCTCCCGGCCCAGCTCTGCGCCTTCACCGCCGGCGTCATGCGCGCAGAGGTGTGGCACGGCCCCGGCTGGTACGACGTCGTCCACTCCCATTACTGGCTTTCCGGGCAGGTCGGCTGGCTGGCCCGCGAGAGGTGGGGCGTGCCGCTCGTCCACTCCGCGCACACGCTGGCCCGCGTCAAGAACGCCCTGTTGGCCGAGGGGGACGAGCCGGAGCCGCTCGCTCGGGTGATCGGCGAGGAGCAGGTCGTGGCCGAGGCCGACCGGCTCATCGCCTCGACCACCGACGAGGCCCAGGAGCTCATCCGCCACTACGGCGCCGATCCCGCTGCGGTGCGCACCGTCGCACCCGGCGTCGATCTGGACGCGTTCACCCCCGGCTCGGCGCGGCGGGCGCGCGGCCGGCTCGGGCTACGCCACGACGCGCTGACCCTGCTGTTCGTCGGGCGCATCCAGCCGCTCAAGGCGCCCGACGTGCTGCTGCGCGCCGTCGCGTCCTTGCAGGGCGACCCGGCGCTGGCCGGCCGGTTGCAGGTCGTCGTGCTCGGTGGGCCCAGCGGGTCGGGCCTCGCTCGGCCGCACCACCTCGAGTCGCTGCGCGACGAGCTCGACCTGCACGACGTGGTCCAGTTCCGGCCGCCGGCACCACGCGATGTGGTGGCCGATTACTACCGCGCCGCCGATCTCACCGTCGTCCCGAGCTACAACGAGTCGTTCGGACTGGTTGCCCTCGAGTCGCAGGCCTGCGGCACCCCGGTCGTCGCAGCGGCGGTCGGCGGGCTGCCTACCGCGGTTGCCGATGACGTGTCGGGTGTGCTCGTCGATGGCCACGATCCGCAGCATTGGGCGAAGGTGCTCGGCGATGTGCTCCGCACCCCGCGCGTGCTGCGCCGGCTCTCCCGCGGCGCCCGCCCCCACGCCGCGCAGTTCTCGTGGGAGCGCACGGCGGACGGCCTGCTGGCGGCCTACCGCGACGCGGGTGAAGAGGTCGGCGCGCTCTCGCCGACGGGCTGAGACAGCGCGACCGCGAGAGGATGCGTTGATGCCAGTTACGCAAGTCATCGAGGCCGCATTGACCGAGCACGATCTCGAGTGGCAGCGGCTCAACGAGACGACCTTCGCTGTCGCGCTGCCCGGGGAGAAGCGGCTCAAGACCGCCTGCGTATTGACCGTCGGCACGCATGCGCTGGAGATCGAGGCGTTCGTAATGCGCGCGCCGGACGAGAATCGCGAACAGGTCTACGCCTGGCTGCTGCAGCACAACACGCGGATGTACGCGGTGGCGTGGGCGATCGACGGCGCGGGCGACGTCTATCTCGCCGGTCGGCTGCCGCTGTCGGCGATCAGCGTCGACGAGATCGATCGGGTGCTCGGCTGCGTCCTCGAGTATGCGGACGGCTCGTTCAACACGCTGCTCGAGATGGGCTTCGGCTCGTCGATCCGGCGTGAGTGGGCCTGGCGCGTGAAGAACGACCTGCCGCGGGCGAACCTCGCCGCCTTCGCCGACTTCGCCCAGCGTTCGCCCGAGTAATTACGAAACGTTTGCGTATCGGAACAGGCTATGCTTGTATATCGATACGCAACCGTATCGAAATCTGGGATGGCCGATGGACCAGGAAACGACTCACCAGCGGCGCTGGGCGATCCTCGGCGTCCTCGTGCTGTGCTTGCTCGTCGTCATCCTCGACAACACGATCCTGAACGTCGCGCTGAAGACCATCCAGAACGATCTCGAGGCGTCGCAGAGCGAAATGCAGTGGGCCGTCGACAGCTATCTGCTCGTGTTCGCCGGACTGCTGATCACGTGGGGCGTGCTGGGCGATCGGTTGGGCCGCAAGCGCATCCTGGTGACGTGCATGGTGCTGTTCGGCGCGATGTCCGCGGTGTGCTCGTTCGCCGACTCGTCCGGACAGTTGATCGCGTTCCGCGCGCTGATGGGCATCGGTGCCGCAGCCGTGCAGCCGCAGACGTTGTCGATCATCCAGAACGTGTTCGAACCTCGCGAGCGCGCCAAGGCCATCGGGATCTGGGCCGGTGCGTCCGGCGTGGCGATCGCCCTCGGCCCGGTTACCGGCGGCTTGCTGCTCAAGTACTTCTGGTGGGGCTCGATCTTCCTCGTCAACGTCCCGATCGTCATCGCCGCGCTTGCCGGGATCGTCATCCTGGTGCCGGAATCGAAGAACCCGGCGCCCGGCCGGCTCGATCCGTTCGGCGTGCTGCTGTCGATCGTCGCGCTGGTCGTCCTCGTCTACGGCGTAATCGAAGGCGGCAACCGCAACGACTGGCTCGCCTGGAACTCGTTGGGCGCGATCGTCCTCGGCGCTGCGCTGCTCGGCATCTTCGTGTGGACGCAGGCGCGCAGCGCGCACCCGACGATCGATGTCTCGCTGTTCCGGAACCGGCAGTTCAGTTCGGGCGCGTTCGCGATCGCGATGACGTTCTTCGCACTGCAGGGCTCGACGTTCTACCTCGCGTACTACATGCAGGCGATCCGCGGCTACTCACCGCTACTCGCAGGCACCGCGTTGGTGGCCGTGGCCGGTGCCGTCATGATGTCTGCACCGCTGTCGGCGAAGTTGTCCGCAAAGTTCGGGTCCCGAGTCGTGACAGGTGCCGGCTTGATGATCTTCGGCCTGGCGCTTGCCTCGTATTCGCTGGCTACGCAGACGATGCCGGTATGGGTCATCGAGCTCGTGCTGGTGGGCTTCGGCCTCGGCATGGGGCTGACGATGACGCCCGCCACCGACGCGATCATGAGCGCGGTGCCGCGCGAGAAATCCGGCGCCGGGTCGGCGGTGAACAACACGGTGCGACAGGTGGCCGGTGCGTTGGGCGTCGCGATCCTGGGTTCTATCGTCGCAGTCGTGTTCCGGAACCACCTCGGCTCGTCGACGCCGGCCGACGTCGCAGCCCGGCTCGACCGGCCCGCCGCAGTCGTCGCCCAGCTGCCGTCGAGCGAGCGGGTCACGCCGCTCGTCACCAACGACACCAGCCAGTCGATCGGCAACGCGCTGACCTTCGCCGGCCAGGCGGGCGGGGCTTTGCAGGCGCGTGCCGGATCGGTGCCGCCGGCGCAGGCCGCGCAGCAGGCGCCGCGGGCACGCACCGAGCTGCCCGGGTTCGTCGCTTCGTCGAAGAGCTCGTTCATGTCGGCGATGCGCGTGACCTCGCTGTTCGCTGCCCTCGCCGCGATTCTCGGCGCGCTGGTGGCGTTCCGGTTCCTGCCGGCGCGGCGGGCCGAGGAGCCGATGGTGCCGCAAGCTGCGGACGTCCCGGCAAAGGCAGTGGCATGACGGGTGTCAAGCGGGGTCGACCGCGCGACGAGGCGATCGACGCCGCGATCATCGACGCGACGATCGAGGAGCTCATCGCGCACGGTTTCGCCGGCCTGTCGATGGAGGCGGTGGCCGCGCGCGCCGGTATCGCGAAGACCACCCTCTATCGGCGGTGGTCGAACACCAAGGAGCTCGCGATCGCCGCAATGTGCAGCTTCGAGCAGTCGGTGCAGGGGCCGCCCGAGGGCAGTGTCCGCGACCAGTTGGTGTGCCTGGTGGACGCGATGCGCCGCAAGTGGAACGACCCGCGATACAGCGCGATCATGCGGCGGATAACCGGTGACGGCGTGTCGAACCCGGAGGCGTACAGGCAGGGCCGGGACCGCATCGTCACACCGCACATCCGGCTGCTCGACAGGGTCCTGCGGCGCGGTGTGGACGACGGTGTGATCCGTCCGGATGCCGACCTCGTGTGGGTACGTCAGATGATCACCTCGCCGATCATGGCGGCGACGTTGACGCTGCGCGACCGGGTGAGCAAGGCACAGATCGAGACGACCGTCGACACCGTGCTGCGTGGCCTGGCGCCCTAGGGGCAGGATGGGCGCATGGCGACGCTCGTGCTTCTCCGCCACGGCGAGAGCGAATGGAATCAGAAGAACCTCTTCACCGGCTGGGTCGACGTCGGCCTGACGACGGTCGGCGAGACAGAGGCGCGGCGCGGCGGCGAGCTGCTCGTCGAGCGCGGGCTGCTGCCGAACGTGCTGCACACGTCGCTGCTGCGCCGGGCGATCCGCACCGCGGAGATCACGCTCGACACCGCCGAACGGCACTGGATCCCGGTGCGCCGCACGTGGCGGCTGAACGAGCGGCACTACGGCGCGCTGCAGGCGAAGAACAAGGCGCAGGTGCGCGACGAGTTCGGCGAAGAGCAGTTCATGCTGTGGCGCCGTTCGTACGACACACCGCCGCCGCCGCTCGCTGACGACGACGAGCACAGTCAGGTGCACGATCCGCGCTACGCCGATCTGCTGGAAATCGTCCCGCGCACCGAATGCCTGAAGGACGTCGTAGGACGGATGCTGCCCTACTGGTACGACGCGATCGTGCCGGATCTACGCCGCTACCCGATCGTGATCGTCGTCGCGCACGGCAACTCGCTGCGCGCGCTGGTCAAGTATCTGGACGGGCTCTCGGACGAGGAGGTCGTCGGGCTGAACATCCCGACCGGCATCCCGCTGCACTACGACTTGGACGACACCACGATGCAGCGCACCCGGCCGGCCGAGTACCTCGACCCGGACGCCGCGAAGGCCGCGATCGAGGCAGTGGCGAACCAGGGCAAGAAGTAGCAACGCCACCGGCGACCGTT
>DASQSE010000141.1:0-14538 GCA_035642535.1 Jatrophihabitans sp.
AACGGCACTGCTGGACCCTCGAACATAACCCGGATCGGTGCGGCTCATGCAGTGCTGCTCGAGGGCGCGGAGCATGGGGGATCGTCTTACTTGATCGCTCCGGCTACCAGTGAGTGGTCGTCCGCGCCAACGGGTGGGACACATTGACGTATCAACTAGCACTGAAAACGCTTAACCACCTATATTATGGGGGCTCTGCATGTGGGCAAGGGGGGAGTTGAACCCCCACGTCCTTACGGACACACGGACCTGAACCGTGCGCGTCTGCCATTCCGCCACTTGCCCGGCGGGCGCACCGAAGCGCCTGATTGGCAGCCGCAACGGTAGCACGCGGGGCCGGTGCAATTGTGCGCGGCTGAGTGCAGCCGGGGGCACGAATCGGGAGCACTCAGGCGCTCCCGATAGACTCGCACGACTGCGTCGAGCGACGCGCTTTTCCCGTGCCCGGAGACTGCCGCCCGTAAGGAGGAGGAGGACGCCGTGAGCCTGGCACAGCGGTTCGAGCGCCGCCTCGAGGGCCTCGTTGGCGGCGCCTTCGCTCGTGTCTTCAAGGGACAGGTCGAGCCGGTCGAGATCGGCTCGGCGCTGCAACGTGAAGCCGCGGACAAGCGCAACGTCATGGGCAACGGCCGAGTGTTCTCCCCGAACCGGTATCGCGTCACGCTGTCGCCGTCCGACCACGAGCGGCTCGTCCCGTGGGAGAACCAGTTGACGAACTCGCTGGCCGAGCTTGTGCAGGAGTACCTCGACGAGAACCGCTGGGAGACCATCGGCGACGTCGAGGTCTACCTCGCCCGCGACGATCAGCTGCACACCGGAGTGTTCGGCGTCGCGTCCCGCATGGAGTCCGGCGCACCACCGCGTCGCCGCCCGCACGACTCGCTTTCGCTGCCGATCGTTCCCGGCGCCCCACTCGGCGAGTACCCGCAGCAGCCGCCGCCGATGGACTATGCGCAGGCGTCGTCGTCGTCGCCGCCACCACCGCCACCACCGCCCATGCCCGCGCCGCAGATGGCGCAGGGCGGTGACGGACCGTCGGCGTATCACCCGCCGCCCGCCGCTTACCAGCAGGCGCAGCAGCGCCAGGCGGCCGCGATGCTGATCGTCGATCAGACGAACCGGCGCTTCGACCTGCGCGTCGGCAGCAACGTCATCGGCCGCGGCAGCGAGTCCGATCTGCAGCTGCTCGACCAGGGCATCTCGCGTCGCCACCTCGACGTGCAGTTCGACGGCAACTACGCCACCGCTTATGACCTCGGCTCGACCAACGGCACGACAGTCAACGGACACGAGATCGGTAGCCAGGTGCTTCGCCACGGCGATGTGATCAGAGTGGGCCACACGCGCATCGTGTTCCATCAGGAACGCGTGTGAACTCAGAGCTCGCGCTCCAACTAATCCGCTTCGGCTTCCTCGCGTTGCTGTGGTTGTTCGTGCTCGCTTCGTTGCGCGTCATCCGCTCCGACCTGCGCACCAGCGGGCAGCCGCGGATCGCGGTGCCGCCGCCACCGCGCCGGCGCGGCAAGGCCACCGGCGCACCACCGGGCCGGCCGGCGCCCGGCGCGCCCTCGCACCTATTGGTCACGGAAGGCGGCCTCACCGGCACTCGGATCGGCCTCACCGGCGCACCCGTCCTCATCGGACGCGCCAACGACTCGACGCTGGTGCTCGAGGACGATTACGCCAGCACCCGACATGCGCGCATCAGCCTGCAGAGCGGCACGTGGGTCGTCGAGGATCTCGGTTCGACGAACGGCACCTACCTCGGTCAGCGCAAGATCGACGGCCCGGTGCAACTCGACCCCGGCGTCCCGGTCCGCATCGGCCAGACCGTCCTGGAGCTGCGCTAGTGGCCCTTTACCTGCGCTATGCGGTGCGGTCGGATCTCGGGCTGGTCCGCAACAACAACGAGGATTCGGTGTACGCCGGTCCGCGGCTGCTTGCGATCGCGGACGGGATGGGTGGGCACGCCGCCGGCGAGGTGGCCAGCAAGATCGTCATCGGCACCCTCGAAGGGCTCGACGAGGATCGTCGCATCGACGACCTGATGGGCGCGTTGCGCGACACCGTCGTCGAGGCGAACCACCGCATCGCCGACGCGGTGAAGGAGCGCCCCGAACTCGACGGCATGGGTACGACGCTCACCGCGCTGCGCTTCGTCGGCTCCCAGGTCGGGCTCGTGCACGTCGGCGATTCGCGCGGCTATCTGATGCGCGCCAACCTGCTGGCGCAGATCACGCACGACGACACCTACGTCCAGTACCTCGTGGACTCGGGCAAGCTCACCCCGGACGAAGCGAAGGACCATCCACGCAAGTCGGTGATCCTTCGTGCACTGCTCGGCAGCGAGGTCGAGCCGGACGTGTCGATCCGCGAGGCGCGTGCCGGGGATCGCTACCTGCTGTGTTCGGACGGGCTCTCCGACGTCGTGTCGAACGAGACGATCGCCGAAACCCTGTCGATCCGCGATCCGCAGGAGTGCGCGGACCGGCTGGTGGAACTCGCGCTGCGCGGCGGCGGGCCGGACAACGTCACCGTGATCGTCGCAGACGTCATCAACGCCAGGGTCGGGGACACGATCGACGATCTGCCGGTCATCGCCGGCGCATTCGTCGACCCGGCCGCGGCAGACGTGCCGGGCGCCGACAGCGCCGCCGAGCGCGCCGCGCGGATGGCCCGCCCGCCCCCACCCGAGGCGCGTCCGGCGACGAAGCACCGGCGGGTGCACAGGCTGCGGCCGTGGCTGATCGGGCTCGTGGTGGCGATCGTGGTGGTCGCCGCGCTCGGCGGCGTGTACGCGTGGACTCAGACGCAGTACTTCGTCGGACGCGAGGCCGGCAAGGTCACGATCTTCCGGGGCGTCAACGCCGACTTCGGGCCGCTGCGCTTCTTCGAGGTGTATCGCATCACTGACCTGCCCGTCGCCAATCTCAACTCATCGGCGCGCTCCTCGGTCAAGGCCGGCATCACCGCAAGCAGCAAGCAGGACGCCACGGACATCGTCACGCGGCTGCAGCGGCAGATACTGCCGGCCTGTCGCAGCACAGCACCGACGATCACCCCGACGCCGCCGCCGACGACACCCACCACGACGTCGCCGCAGTCGCAACCGAGCTCGCCACACACCAGCCCGTCGCACAGTGGCACGGCGCGCGCGGGCGACGCACCCAGGACGAGCAGTCGCACGTCGGCGCACCGGAGCACGACCGCGCATAAGAGCACGGCGCAGAC
The DNA here is from genome assembly GCA_035642535.1 of Jatrophihabitans sp. Taxonomy (GTDB): domain Bacteria; phylum Actinomycetota; class Actinomycetes; order Mycobacteriales; family Jatrophihabitantaceae; genus Jatrophihabitans. The sequence continues at coordinate 3,232 of DASQSE010000141.1, forward strand.
GTCCCCGACGCATCCCAGCACGCCGCCGACGAGCAGTTCGCCGGTCACGCCCTCGCCGACGCCGACCTGTCCGGTCCCAGGATGAGCATTCTGAACCCGCTGTTGCGGATCCCCACGCGGCGCACCACAGAGCTGGTGCTGCTGGTTTTCGCCGTGCTCATCGTGGTGGCCGCCGAGGCGTCGGTCGAGGCAGCGCGCGACGGGCACCTCGAATCGCGGCTGATCACCTACGCCGCGGTGCCGATCGTGGTGGGCGTCGTCACGCATCTGGTCATCCGGCGCGTCGCGCCCTACGCGGACCCGCTGCTGCTGCCGATCGTCGTGCTGCTCAACGGGTTGGGTCTGGTGATGATCCACCGCCTCGATCAGGGCATCAAGACCTTCGACGAGCAGAACGACATCCACTACGACGGCGCGCAAGCTCCCACGCAGGTCATCTGGACCGCACTCGGTGTCGCGCTGTTCATCGCGATCATCCTGGTCGTGCGCGATCACCGCGTCCTACAGCGCTACGCCTACACGCTCGCGCTCATCGGCATGTTCCTGCTGCTGCTGCCCGCGGTGCTGCCCGCGCGGTTCAGCGAGGTCAACGGCGCGCGCATCTGGATCCGGCTCGCCGGGTTCTCGCTGCAGCCCGGCGAGTTCGCAAAGATCCTGCTGACGATCTTCGGCGCTGCCTACCTCGTCCAGAAGCGGGACGTGCTCGCGCTCGCGGGCCGGCGGATCATGGGCATCGACTTCCCACGCGGACGCGATTTCGGCCCGCTGCTGATGGCGTGGCTGATCTGCATCGCCGTGCTGGTCCGCGGTCACGACCTCGGCACGTCACTGCTGTTCTTCGGCCTGTTCGTCGTGCTGCTCTACGTCGCGACCGAACGCGCCAGCTGGGTGATCGTGGGCGTGCTGCTCTTCTCCGGCGGCGCTTATCTGGCGTATCAGCTGTTCGGCACGGTGCAGCAGCGCGTCGATCTCTGGCTGCACGTGTTCAAACTCAACCCGTACGGCCCGGCGCGCCAATTGCAGCAGTCACTGTTCGGCCTCGGCACCGGTGGCATCTTCGGTGCCGGACTTGGAAAGGGGCATCCGGAGCTCGTGCCGCTGCCGGCGACCGACTTCATCATCTCGTCCTTCGGTGAGGAGCTCGGGCTCTTCGGCCTGGTCGGCCTGCTGGTGCTCTTCGCGGCGTTCGTCGCCAGGGGCATCAGCGCCGGCCTCGCGGTTCGCGACTCGTTCGGCAAGCTGCTGGCCTGCGGCCTCGCGTTCCTCATCGCGCTGCAGATCTTCGTCGTCGTCGCGGGTGTCACCCGGCTGCTGCCCGAGACGGGGTTGACGACGCCGTTCCTCTCGTACGGCGGTTCCTCGTTGCTCGGCAGCTGGGCGATCGTCGCCTTGCTGCTGCGTGTCTCCGACGCCGCCCGTCGACCCGCGACCAACCCGCCGGCCAAGCCGGCCGAGGCAGTGGCGGCGCCGGCATGAACAGGCCTATCCGTCGAGTCGCAATGACGCTGTCGCTGCTGTTCCTGGCGCTGGTCATCAACCTCAACGTCGTCCAGGTCGTGAAGGGCGGCAGCTACCGCAACGACTCGCGCAACCAGCGCGTGCTGCTCAACGAGTACTCGACGCCACGCGGGCAGATCGTCGTCGGCGGCACCGCCATCGCCGAGTCGAAGGCAACGAAGGACGAGCTCAAGTACCTCCGCGTCTACCCGCAGGGGCCGGTCTATGCGCCGGCCACCGGCTACTACTCGTTCACGCACGGCGCCACGGGCATCGAGTCGGCGGAGAACGACATCCTCAGCGGCGACTCGGCGCAGCTGTTCACGAACCGGCTCACCGACATCCTCACCGGCCGCAATCCGACCGGTGGCAGCGTGCAACTGTCGCTGAGCAGAGCGGCGCAGGTGGCGGCCTACAACGCGATGAAGACGGACAACGGCACCTTCAAGCGCGGCGCGGTCGTGGCGCTCGACCCGCAGACGGGCGCCATCCTGGCGCTCGTGTCGACGCCGTCCTTCGACCCGAACCGGGTGTCGACGCATAAGTCGGCGGCGAACGCGAAGGCGTACCGGCAATACATCAACGCCAAGAACCAGCCGATGCTGAACCGAGCGCTACAGCAGAATTACCCCGCCGGCTCGATCTTCAAGATCATCGACAGTGCCGCGGCGCTGCAGATCGGCATAAAGCCCGACGACCGCATCCCGGCGGCCAACGCCTACTGGCCACTCCAGCCCAAGCGCACCACCCCTTGCCCGACCAACCTGTCGGCGCCGTGCGTGGAGAACTTCGAGGGCGAGGCCTGCGACAACGGCCAGACTGCGACGCTCGCCTTTGCGTTCGCGAAATCGTGCAACACCGCGTTCGCCGCGCTCGCGAATCGGATCGGCGGCAACGGCGTCACCGGCATCGCCAAGAAGGCGCACGACTTCGGCTTCGACCTCCCCTATTCGGGCAGCAACCCGCCGGACTTCTGCACTCCACCCGCAATGACGATCCCGCTATCGGTGTGCCGTTCGAGCCCGGGCAGCCAGAGCGACATGGACGATCCGGCGGCGCTCGCGCAGACGTCGTTCGGGCAGCGCGACGTGCGGATCACGCCGATGCAGGCCGCGATGCTCTCCGCGGCCGTGGCGAACAACGGCACGCTTATGAAGCCCTACCTCGTGCAGTGCGAGCTGCGGCCGAATCTGTCGACGCTCGACACGACCGAGCCGCAGCAGGTGCGTCAGGTGATCGACACCGACCTCGACCAAGAGCTGATCACGATGATGGAAGGCGTCGTCAATAGCCCGGAGGGCACCGGTGGACCGGCCAACATCACCGATCTCGGGCCGTCGGTCGTCGTCGGCGGCAAGACCGGCACTGCGGACACCGGCATCACCAGCGCGAGTGGCAGTAAGCCGGACGCATGGTTCACCGGGTTCGCACTCCAGCAGGGCGTGCCGAAGATCGCCGTCGCTGTGGTGATGGAGAACGCCGGCGTCTCCGGCAACGAGTTCACGGGCGGCGAGGCCGCCGGGCCGGTGGCGAAGGACGTGATGGAGGCGTACTTGAAGTCGACTCCGGCAGGAAACAACTGTTGATGCGTACGAGTAGTAAGGATCAAGGATGACGACGCCGAGACTCGTCGGTGGCCGTTACGAGCTGGGGGAGCTCATCGGCTACGGAGGCATGGCCGAGGTGCACCGCGGGCGTGACTCGCGGCTGAACCGCGACGTCGCGATCAAGGTGCTGCGCGCAGACCTGGCCCGCGACCCGTCCTTCCTCAACCGCTTCCGCCGTGAGGCGCATTCGGCAGCCGGGTTGAACCATCCGTCGATCGTCTCGGTGTACGACACCGGCGAGGACCTCATGCACGACGGCAGCGCGCAGCCGTTCATCGTCATGGAGTTCGTCGAGGGACGCACGCTGCGCGACATCCTCAAGAGCGAGGGCAAGCTCCCGGCGCGGCGCGCGATGGAGATCGTGGCCGACGTCTGCGCGGCGCTCGACTTCAGCCACCGCAACGGCATCATCCACCGCGACATCAAGCCTGCGAATGTGATGATCACCCCGACCGGCGCGGTGAAGGTGATGGACTTCGGCATCGCCCGCGCCGTCGCCGACAACTCGGCGACCGTCACCCAGACCGCGAACGTGATCGGCACCGCGCAGTATCTGTCCCCGGAGCAGGCGCGCGGCGACTCCGTCGACGCCCGCTCGGACGTCTACTCCACCGGCTGCCTGCTCTACGAGTTGGTCACCGGCGTGCCGCCGTTCCAGGGCGATTCGCCGGTGGCGGTCGCCTACCAGCACGTGCGCGAGAACCCTGTCATGCCGTCGGCGCGCAATCCGGAGGTGCCGCGCGCCGTCGACTCGATCGTCATGAAGGCGCTGGCGAAGAACCAGCTCAACCGCTACCAGTCGGCCGGCGAGATGGCGCAGGATCTACGTCGCGCGATCGCCAACCAGCCGGTCAGCGCCGAGGTCGTCATGACCGACGCCGAGCGCACCCAGTTCATCGCCCGCACGCCACCCCCACCGGTCGCGCTGCGCCGTCCCGACTACGCCGAGCCGCCGGAGGAAGAGCACCGGCGCACCGGTTTGATCTGGGCCGCGGTCGTGGTCGCGCTGCTCATCGTCATCGGCGCGGCGGCGTACGCGATCGTCTTCCTCGACAAGGGCGGGGGCACGAAGACGGTCGCCGTGCCGGCCGGGCTGATCGGCGAGGTACCGGCACAGGTCGAACAGGACATCAAGAAGGCCGGTCTGATACCGGCCAAGGGTGCCGACGTCAACGGCGACTGCGATCGTGGCGTCAAGGTCGACGCGGGCCAGGTCTGCCAACTGCAGCCGCAGGAAGGGCAGCAGGTCGACCAGAATTCCACCGTCACGTACCACCTCTACACGCCGGCGCAGGTGTTGGTGCCGAGGTGTCAGGGCATGTCGGTTGCCGACTGCGAAGCCGCCCTGAACAAGAAGGGCCTCGGCTGGAACGAGCATCACGTGCGTGGTGCCCAGCCTGGGGGCACGGTGGTGCGGCAAAACCCCGATGCGTTCGAGACCGTGGCGCCAGGTGCCAAGATCGACATCTTCATCTCCACCGGCAAGGTGAAGTTGCCGAAGGTCATCGGCCTGAGCTATGACGATGCGCAGCTGAAGCTGAACCAGAAGCACTTCCTGCATATCCGGACGGCCGCGCGGCCGATCACGACGACCGATCCCTCGCAGGATGGGCTGGTCGCCCGGGAGAGCCCGACCGCTGGGCTGGCATACAAGCCGGACCAGCCGGTCACGCTGACGCTGTATCAGTACGTGGCGCCGCCCCCGTCGACGCCGACGACGACCACCACCACGCCGACGACGCCGACCACGTCGTCGTCGAGCACGACCATCGGAATCCCGGGCCCACCCGGCTGACGCTGCGGCGCTAGGCGGGACCTTCGGCGGGGAGGATTACGACTGCGCGCAGTCCTGGCGCGCCGTCCTCGCGCGCGGTCAGTCGCACCCGGCCGCCGTGGTTGCGCACGACGTCGCGCACGATCGGCAGTCCGAGGCCGGTGCCGCCACTCTCCCGCGAGCGTGACGCCTGCACCCGGTAGAAGCGGTCGAACACCCGCTCCCGCTCCTCGTCCGGAATGCCCGGCCCGTCGTCGATGACGGTCAGCACGACGGCCGGCTTGCCGCGCCTCGTGCCCAGCGCGACGCTCACCTGCACCTCGTGCGTCGCGTATCGCACCGCGTTGTCCACTAAGTTGATCACGACCCGGCGCAGCGCTTCCGCGTCGCCGCTCGCGACGGCCGGCGACGTCGACGCGACCACCTGCACCTGTGCCTGTCCGTACCCTCGCACAACCTCGTCCACGAGCTTGTCCAGCGCAACGGGCGTGCGCTCGGTCCGCGCGCCCGACTCGTCCAAGCGGGCGAGGGTGAGCAGGTCGCCGACGAGCCGATCCAGGCGATCGACGTCGACCAGCACGTCGTCGATGAGCCCGGCCCAGTCGGCGGACGGGCCGAGTCGCTGCCCGACCTCGAGCTGCACGCGCAGCGATGCGAGCGGCGAGCGCAGTTCGTGGGCCGCGTCGCCGACGAAGGTGCGCTGCCGGCTCGTCGCCGAGTCGATGCGGTCGAGCATCGCGTTCAGCGTCACGGCCAGGCGATGGATCTCGTCCTGCGCGCCCGGCACTGGGAGGCGCTGCTCGGCCAGCCCGGCGGCGGTGATGTCGGCTGCGCCGTGTCGCAGCGCGGCCACTGGACGCAGTGACAATGAGACGACGGTGTAGGTGGCGATGCCCATCAGCAGTACGGCGAGCGGGCTGCCGATGAGCGCGGCGCGGGTGAGGATGCGCAGGCTGTCGTCGACCCGGCTCACGTCCGTCGCGACGAGGATCGTGCGGGTGCCGAGCATGCGACCAACGATCCGGAGCGGCGCGCCCGAAGTCGGGCTCGTCACCGTCGGCCGATCACCCTCGCGGACGGATTCGAGCTGCTGCGGCGTCACGATCGACACCTGGCGGTCGGCACCCGGTGACGCGGTGAGCACGACGTCATTTGCGTTGACGACCTGCACTGCCGTGATGCCACCGGTCGCCGGCGGCAGCGGGTTCGGCTCCTTGCCGCTGTGGAACAGCCGGACGATCGAGTTCGCGGTCTTGTTCGCCGACTGGTCCAGGACGCGGGTGAGCGCCGCCCGCTGCACGACGAGCAGTAGCACCACACCGGTGAGCACCGCGGCCGAGAACAGCGCGGTGGCGATCAACGTGAGCCGGGCGCGCAGCGACTGGCGCACCCACCATTGGCGCGGCATCCGTACCACGCGCGCGGGCAGCCGCGCCCAGCGCCGCACGCGCGTCAACTCAGGCTTCGGCGGTCAGGCGATATCCGGCGCCGCGCACGGTTTGCAGGCTCTGCCGTCCGAACGGAGTGTCGATCTTGCGGCGCAGATAGCCGACGTAGACCTCGACGACGTTCGCGTCGCCGTCGTAGTTGGCGTCCCACACGTGGTGCAGGATGTCCGCCTTGCTCACCGCGTCGCCGGCGCGGCGCATGAGGAACTCCAGCAGCGCGAATTCGCGCGGGGTGAGTTCGATGGTCGAGTCGCCGCGCCGCACCGTGTGCGCAGCCGGATCGAGGACGAGATCGTCAACCGTCAGCGATGCCGGCCGGGGCTGCACGCCGCGGCGCAGCAGCGCACGGATGCGAGCGAGCAGCACGACGAAAGAGAACGGCTTGGTGAGGTAGTCGTCGGCGCCGAGGTCGAGTGCGTCCGCCTCGTCGTACTCACCGTCCTTCGCGGTGAGCATCAGGATCGGCACCCAGTTCTCGGATCCGCGCAGCTGCTCGATGATCCGGTACCCGGACAAGCCGGGCAGCATGATGTCCAGAATCACCGCGTCGTAGGTCGTCTCCTGCGCGAGGTGCAGGCCGTCCGGGCCGGTGTGCGCGACGTCGACGGTGAAGCCTTCCGCGATCAAACCGCGCTGTAACGCGGAGGCCAGCCTGACCTCATCCTCGGCGATCAGCAACCGCACTGTGTTGCCTCCTCTGTTTCAACGCTCTCTGAGACCCGCCCGAGATTCCCGCCGGGCGGTCGGAGCTCCGTGCCAGACTGCCAGTCTGGACCAATACCACGGCTGCCCTACCTCAGCCCCATCACAGTGGGAGCCTCGCATCCTCGACTCAGTGAATACTCCCCCGATTCTGCAGCGCCATCCGGCGTTGCGCTGGCTGGTGCCGGTCGGGGTCGCCTGCGTCGCCGGGCTCGCGGCGACGGGCATCCTCAAGGCCGACGCCTCGTCCGAGACACTGCCGCAGACGACGCCCGCCGCGCTGATCGCCGCGGTCCAGGACAGTCACGTCGACGGTTTCTCCGGGACGGTGGTCAGCAATCTCTCGCTCGGCCTGCCGGAGTTGCCGAGCGTGCCGGGCGAGGCGGGTCAGGACACCTCCTTCGGGGCGCTGCTCACTGGCTCGCACACCATGCAGGTCTGGTACGGCGGATACGACCGGCAACGGGTGGCGCTGCTCGGCGCGACCGATGAGACCGACGTGTTCCGCAACGGCAACAACGTCTGGCAGTGGAGCAGTTCGGACGGAGTCGCGGTGCACGCCGTGCTCCCGCCGCGGGCGCGCGCAGTCGAACGCCCGTTGATCGACGGCTCGGCAACGCCGGGCGAGCTCGCGCGCGAGGCGATCGCGGCGATGGACCCGTCCACCGCGGTGAGCGTCGACCAAGGGCACACGGTCGCCGATCGCGCCGCGTACGAGCTGGTGCTCACGCCGCGCGCCGCGGAAACGAAGATCGGCTCGGTGCACATCTCCGTCGACGGCGCAACCAAGGTTCCGCTCGGCGTGCAGGTGTACCCGCGCGGCTCGTCATCCGCCGCGATCGATGTCGCGTTCACGAGCATCCACTTCGGCGAGCAGTCCGATCGCAACTTCGACTTCGCACCGCCCCCGAATGCGCAGATCCACACGCCGCAGCGCAGCTCGGGTGAGGAGGGCCGGTCCGGCCGGCACGAGGTCATGCATGCCGGCAGCGGTTGGACGAGCGTCGTCGGTTTCAAGGTTGGCAAGGCGACGGTCGCGAAATACGCGAAGGGCCCACTGCTCAAGCAGCTCAGCTCGGTGTCCGGATCGTGGGGCAAGGGCCGACTGCTCGATGCGCCGCTGTTCTCGATGTTGATCACTGACGACGGCCGCATCTACTGTGGCGCTGTGCGATCCGCCGCCGTGATCGCCGCAGTCCGCTCCCACTAGCTGACGCATGGTCGCCGCGATCGCGTCTGCCGGGCTGACCAAACGGTTCGGCGCGGTGAACGCGGTCGACGGGATCGATCTCGACGTCCCGGCCGGATCGGTGTACGGGTTTCTCGGCCCGAACGGCTCCGGCAAGACGACGACGATCCGGGTACTGCTCGGGCTGGCCTTCGCCACCACCGGCACTCATGCGCTGCTCGGGACGTCGACGCAGGCCGCACTGCCACGCGTCGGCGCACTGGTGGAAGGCCCGGCGTTCCACCCGTACCTGTCGGGTGCTGCGAACCTCGTCCGGCTGGACGCCGCGAACCGGGTGGCCGATCCGTCGACGAGCCGGCAGCGGGTGGGCGGCGCGCTGGACCGGGTCGGGCTGAGCGCCGCCGCGAGCAAGCGCTACCGCAACTACTCGCTCGGCATGCGGCAGCGACTCGGCATTGCGGCCGCGCTGCTACAGCCGCGCGACTTGCTCGTGCTGGATGAGCCGACGAATGGACTCGACCCGCAGGGCACCCGCGAGGTGCGGGCACTGATCGCCTCGCTGGCCAGCGAGGGCGTCACTGTCTTCCTGTCCTCGCACTTGCTCAGCGAAGTCGAGCAGCTGTGCACGGATGTCGGGGTGATGAGCGTCGGCCGATTGGTGTGGCAGGGCAGGCTGGCCGACCTGCGCGCCGGGCGGGCGCCGTTCGTGCGTCTCGAGACCGGGCAGCCGTTCGACGCCGCGCAAGTGCTCACCGAACTAGGTCTGGACGACGTGCATGCCGCGGACGGCCACGTGCGCGCCCGGCTCGGCATGGCGGAGCCGGAGCATGTGGTGGCCGCCCTGGTGCGCGGCGACGTCGGCGTGCGCAGCTTCACGATCGAGCGCGCGAGCCTGGAGGAGCAGTTCGTCGAGCTCACCGGTGAGGGCTTCGATGTCAGCGGCTGAAACTCGCCCCTACGCGCCGCCGGACGCTGTCCGCCCTTCCCGGTGGGATAGCACCCGCAAGGGCGGACAACTCCGCGGGGTGGGGCGCTTCTTCCGCTCCGAGCTGGGTATGGTCTTCCGGCGCCGGCGCAACGTCGTGCTGCTGGCGATCCTCGCACTGGTGCCGGTGCTCATCTCGGTTGCCGTGAAGGTCGGCGGGCATCCGCGGCACGCCGGCTCGATCTTCAACAGCATCACCGACAACGGGCTGTTCGCGACGTTGGCCGCCTTCCTCGTGATCAGCCCGTTCTTCCTGCCGCTCGTGATCTCGGTGGTCGCGGGTGACTCGGTGGCCGGTGAGGCCAGCACCGGCACGCTGCGCTACCTGCTCGTCATCCCGGCCGGACGCACCCGGCTGCTCGCTGTCAAGCTCGCCGCGATCCTGGCCTGGTGTCTGGCGTGTGTTACGGCCGTGGCCGTCGTCGGCATCCTCGCCGGGCTGATCTTCTTCCCGGCGGGCGACGTGACCTTGCTGTCCGGACGAGCGATTTCCTACAGTGCCGGACTCGGCCGGGTGGCGCTCGTCCTGCTCTACGTCGCAGGCACGGCGTTGACGGTCGGCGCTATCGGGCTGTTCGTCTCGACGATGACCGAGGTGCCGATCGCCGCGATGGCCGCCACGCTGACGCTGACGATCGTCAGCGAGGTCGCGGACGCGGTGCCGCAACTGTCTGCGATCCACGGCTGGCTGCCGAGCCACTACTGGCTGAAGTGGGTCGATCTGTTGCGCGATCCGATGATCACCGACGGGATCACGACGGGCTTGTGGGTGGCGCTGGCCTACGTCGCGCTGTTCGTCGCACTCGCCTGGGCTCGCTTCTCGGGCAAGGACGTCACGTCCTAACCGTCAAAGTGCTATTGGAGGTAGGATTCGACCTCGTCGACGGTGCGCTGCTTGGCGGCGTTGGGGTCGTCGCCGAACTCCTCCCGGGCGCGGCGCTGCCGGAGCAGATCCCAGCACTGATCGAGTTGCCGCTCGATCGTGTCCAGCCGCTGCCGGTCGTCGCCCGACAGCCCGTGGCCGCCGGCACGCAGCCGCTTCTCCTCGTCGACGAGTGTGTGGATGTGGCTCATCAGCGACTTGTCATCCATAGTCCGATCCTCCACCCATCGCGACGTACAGCGGTATTCGGGGCAGCGCGCACTTGGTCAGAGCGAATCGCGCCAGGCGATCCAGCGCTGCAGTCGCGAGAGGTCGAGGTGCTGCCCGTCCTGGCCGACCGTGAACAGCGTCGCGCCGGCCTCGAGCAGCGGCGGCCCGACCTGCTCGGGATCGCCCGCCGGCGCGCCCACCGACCGCTCGATCTCGTACGGGTCGCGGCCGACATCCTTGCAGTGGCCGGCGAGGATCTCGGACTTGCGCCGGAGCGTGTCGAGGTCGCTGAACGAGTGCCAGATGTCGCCGTACTGCGCGACCAGCCGAAGCGTCTTCTTCTCGCCGCCGCCACCGATGAGGACGGGGATTTTGCGCGTCGGGGCCGGGTTCAGCTTCTTCCAGCGCGATTCGATGCGCGGCAGATCGTCGCGCAAATTGTTGAGTCGGCCGCCGGCCGTCCCGAACGGGTAGCCGTACTCGTCGTAATCGCGCTCGAACCATCCGGAGCCGATGCCGAAGATCAGCCGGCCGCCACTCATGTGGTCGACGGTGCGCGCCATGTCTGCCAGCAGCTCCGGGTTTCGGTAGCTGTTGCAGGTGACGAGCGCGCCGATTTCGACACGGCTGGTCTGTACGGCCCACGCGCCGAGCATCGTCCAGCATTCGAAGTGCTTGCCGTCGGGCGGGCCGTAGAGCGGATAGAAGTGGTCCCAGTTGAAGATGACGTCGACGCCCATACTCTCGGCGTCCATGACCGTGCGTCTGAGGTCGGCGTAGTCGGCGTGCTGGGGCTGGAGTTGAAGTCCGATGCGAACCGGATGAGTCGTCACCTAACCGACGTTAGTCGGTAACTACGCGTCGCCGCCCGCGGTAATCCGACCGCACGATCGGCACGCTCGCGCAAACCGGCGAATAGCTTCGTCACACCCGCTTCGGGACAAAAGGCCGCGGCTCGTCGGGACCTCTTGCCCTGCTCCGATCCACGGCGCTGGCGATTGTGTGTTGACGG
>DASQSE010000142.1:0-30347 GCA_035642535.1 Jatrophihabitans sp.
TGTAATTATGTAATCGTGGAGAGTTTGTTCGAGCACGCGGGCGGATGGGCCGCGCTGCGCAACTTCATCGACATCTTCTACCGCAGCTGCGTCGCCGACCCGCTGCTACGGCCACTATTCGGCACTTTCGAGCCCGGGCACGTGGAGGTGTTCACCGCCTTCGAGGCCGAGACCTTCGGCGGGCCCGACCGATTCAGCCGCGAGATGGGCGGGTTCAGCCACCTGATCGACGTGCACCGCGGCTTCAAGATCAGCGAGGCCCAGCGGCAGCGATTCGTCGAGCTGTACCTCGCCGCCGCGGACACGGCGGCCCTGCCCGACGACGCGCCGTTCCGCGAGGCGCTGCGCTCCCATGTCGAGTTCGGCTCCAAGGTGGCCAAACAGAACTCGCACGCCGAGACCGACGATCAACTCCACCCACTGCGGGTCGTCCCCAAATGGGACTGGCCGCAGGACCTGGAACCCAGCTAGCCGTCGGGGCTGAAACGCAACGCGCACTGCTGTCGGGACCCCGCCACACCGCCATGACAACCGGCGATGGACAGTCGCCGAAGGCTCGATCTAAGACGCGCCCGCCGTTCAAGACGACGGACTTTTGGCACCTGGTGTGCCTATCGGGCGGGCACGACAAGTCGATGGTGCCACCAGTGCGGCGGCAGCCACCGTCGCCGGGGGAGGAATCATGAATTTCCGAACGTCCAAGCGCGCGCGCGTGCGCGCACTCACCGCGATCACCGGGGTTGCGGCCGCGGTGATCGCCATGGTCACCGCGCCACCGACCGGGGCAGCGCCGCCGACCGAACCGGTGGCCTGTCCAAAGGTCTATCCGGTCACCCAACTGACCAAAGATCAGCCGGTGAACGGCTTCACCGTCTCGACCGGCAACGAGCCGGAGGAGTTCACCGGCACGGTACTCGGCGTCCTTGACGACGGCATCGCGCCCGGCATCGACATGATCATCGTCCGACTCAGCTCGGCCGTGATCGACAACGCCGGCATCTGGGGCGGAATGAGCGGTTCACCGGTGTACGCCGACGACGGCCGGCTCATCGGCGCGGTGTCCTACGGGCTCACCTGGGAAGCCTCGCCGGTAGGCGGGCTCACTCCGGCGGGCAAGATGAAGGCGCTGCTCGGCGGTGGCGGATCGAGCGCTACAGCGAAGGCGCTGGCAACGACCCAGCACGTCGCGCTGCCGCAGCGCATACAGCAACGCCTGGTCTCCGACGGGCTCGCCACCCAGACCGAGGCGCAGGCGGGCATGACCCGGCTGCCGTTGCCACTAGGCGTTTCCGGCTCGGTCAGCGTCGCCCGGCTCAAGAAGGCCGAGTCGCGGCTCAGCGGCGCGTCGCTGCTCGACCGGCCCGACGTGCTGGTCTACAAGAGCGGTGCCGCCCCCACCGCCGCCGCGGGTAGCGACGAGATCTCGGCGGGCAGCAACCTTGCCGCCACCATCTCCTACGGTGACTTCACCGCGGGCGGCATCGGCACCACCACGATGGTCTGCAACGACACGCAGGTCGTCGGCTTCGGCCACCCGTTCGACTGGACCGGCGACTCGACCTTGACCATGAACGGTGCGGACGTGATCACCGTGCTCAAGGACAACATCGGCGGCTCGTACAAGCTGGCCAACATCACCGGCCCGGTCGGCGGGATCACCGGCGACCACCTGACCGGCATCAGCGGCCCGGTCGGCGAGGACGGGATTCCCGCCACTGCGCTGATCAGGAGCAACGTAACCCTGGTCAGCACCGGAAAGAGCCGCACCGGCACCACCTACACCAGCGTGCCGAACTACCTTCCCGAGGTCGCGCTGTTCGCGGAGGAGAGCAACCAGGACGTGATCTTCGACCGGGTCGGGGCGGGCTCCTCGCTGGTGCGCTTCCTCGTCACGGGAACTGCAGACGGCCAGGAGTTCACCTTGATGCGAACCAACAGGTTCGCGAACTCGTACGACATCTCCTTCGAGTCGATCTTCGAGGTGGTCCGACGTTGTGTTCGGTCTCGGTACCCGAGTCGACAGTGGCCGTCGCGCTTGTGATCGAGGTGGCCGCCTTGTCGGCCTCGGCTCGGGCGACGCGATACGCGACCGTGAATTCACGATCGGTGAATGAGCCGTGCCCTGGGAAGGAGGGCCCGTCATGCGCAGGCGGCGCGCTGCTCGCACATCCGCCGACGAAGGTTGCCGTTAGCGCAACGGCGGTCGCGGTCGACAACGCTCGCCCCATAGCCCTAAGACGCAGTGTCATCACGTCCTGGTTGCGCGGGGACCTCGCCGCTGAAATCTCGTCACTCTCGAGGCCCGGCCGCCTCGCTCGCGGAGGCGGGGGAGTGGCGTCCGTTCCGGCCTCGGGCGTGACTGGATCGTGCTAGATTCCGCTCTGATCGGCCGGAATCACGCAGAATCATGCTCGAAGGAGCTCCGATGCGGCTGCGCACGACGCTCGTTTTACCGATCGGCCTGCTTCTGCTCGCTGTGCCGGCCGTCCAGCCGGCCGGCGCGGCCGCGCCGGCGGCGAGTCTGCCGGCTCCGACGGCGTGCCAGAGCTCCGCGGGGCACTGCTGGAAACCGGCGGTCAAGGCCCGGTGGCAATACCAGTTGCAGGGCTCGCCCGGCACTGGCGGTAGGTGCCGGTACGCGTCGACGGGATTCATAAACATCGGGGTCACCGGCACATCGTTCGCCACCGGCCGCACGGTGGCGCCGACCGTTTTCGACATAGACATCCTCCAGGACGGCAAGTGCTACTCGCCCCAGGACTACTCCGTCCTCAACTACGCCGCCGTGCGCGCGCTGCACGTGCGAGGGGCCAAGGTGATCGGCTACATCGATGCCGGGACGGCCGAGACGTGGCGCCCGGACTTTCCCGAACTCCAGGCGTTCGACCAGAGCTGTGACGGATGCCTGTTCGGGAACCCGCTCGGGAATTTTCCGGACGAATACTGGCTCAACATCAACTCGAATGTGACAGGGACGAACCCGAACACCGGCAAGGTCGAGTCGGCGCAGCGGTTCCTACTCGACGAGATGTTGGCCCGGCTGAAGGAGGCGAAGCTGATCGGCGTGGACGCGATCGAGTTCGACGACGTCGACGCGCATCAGAGCCACACCGGCCTGTCGATCAGCCCCGGCACCCAGTTGCAGTACAACGCGCGGCTTGCCAATCTCGCGCACCGGGTGGGGTTCTCGGTGGGCCTGAAGAACGACCTCGATCAGGCGGCCGCGCTGCAACCGTATTTCGACTTCGCGATCAACGAGGAATGCTGGCAGTTCTCCGAGTGCGGAGCCCTGAAGCCGTGGCCGAGCAACTACGGGAAGGCGGTCTTCAACGTCGAGTACGAGGCGAAGCCCGCATCGTTCTGCCCTAAAGCGAACTCGCCGGCGTGGAACTTCAACTCGGTCCGAAAGACTGACGACCTGTTCGATCAGCCCTATCGACCCTGCCGCTGAGCCCGGCCGCAGGCCGGGAGGACCGCCGCCAAACGTGATCGCTCTGGTCAGTGGCTCGGCGAGTAGAAATCGGCCAGCTTCGCATCGGGTGTGCCCGCCGCGACGCTCAGGGCCGACCAGCTGTGACCGTCCGGATTGCGCGAATAGATCGTGCGCACGCCGTGGGGAGTGCCGACCGTCTGGTACAGCCCCGGCACACCGGCGAGATTGACCGGTTGCGCGTGGCTGGGCAGCGCGACGTGCATGCGCACGACGATCGCAAGACAGTCTCGTCTGCCCAGGGTCACCACCCAGGCGTCACCGGACGTCGGCGCGTTTTGGTCGCTCAGGCACTTGAACGACGTCGCATGCCTCGGAACGGTCAGGACGTAATTCACCGCTGTCACTGCGGGTTGGACCGTACGCTTGGTGTGGGTCGTGGCGTGCTGCGCATCCGGTGCCGACGCGTGATGCTGGCCCGCAATGAGCACTCCACCCGCGCCGGCGGCCGCGGCGACCGGCAGCGCGAGTCGCAGCGCCGTGGCGCGACGACGCGCGCTGCGATGGCGGCGGTACACGGCGGCGCTCAGCCCGGGGGCGGGCGTGATTGCTCGCGTCGCTTCCTCGAAGGCCAGGGTGAGTTCGCGGGTCAGGTCCTGGTCAGTGAGCATGATCTGCCTCCTCTGTGTGCAGGGTGTCTTCGCCGAGCAGATCGCGCAGCCGGGCGAGCGCGTGATGGGTCTGCGACTTGACCGTGCCGGCGCTGCAGCCCAGCGCGGCGGCGGTCTCGTCGACCGAGAGATCCTCGAAGTAGCGCAGTACAAGAACGGCACGTTGCCGAATGGGCAACTGCAGCACCGCAGGCAGCAGCGTGTGACGCAGCAGCACCTGCCCGCTCGAGCTGTCGTGGCCCGGTTCGAGAAGTCGTCCGACCTCGACCGGACGTCGACTACGGTCGCGCCACCGATCCTTCGCGAGATTGGTCAGCACCCGTCTGGCGTAGGCCTCCGGCTGGGCCCGCGCCTTGTGCCACCGTCGCGCGGTGCGCAACAGCGCCGTCTGCAGAAGGTCCTCGGCATGGCCGTAGTCACCGGTCAGCAGGTAAGCCACTCGCAGCAGCCGCGTCGATGCGGACCGAACGAACTCGTCGAACTCCCGGCCCAGGTCGTCGAGACGCACACTCTTAGAACGCCATTGAGGCCGGAATGGTTGTATCCGATTCGGAGGCCGAACTTTTCACTCGCCGATGGCAGGCTCGCCCGCATGGCGGATGGCAACGCCGCCCTGCGAAGGAGTTCAACGTCAACTGACATCCAGCGGTGTCCGTGGACGAGGCGGCTTCGGCGTCGGTCAACGGTTGTTGAAATATGCTGTGAGCAGTGCTGGCATCGACATTCACGTTCCGCCGTTCGTGGCGGCCTGAGCCATGAGTTCGGGCGTCACAGGACGAAGTCGCGGTCGTCCCCGGGGGCAAAGTAATACGCGGGAGACGATTGCGGAGGCGGCTCGTCGCCAGTTCGCGCGCAATGGCTACGACCGGACGACGATGCGGACGGTGGCCGCCGAAGCGGGGGTGGATCCCGCGCTGGTTGTTCACTTTTTCGGAAGCAAGCAACGGCTGTTCGTGTCCGTCCTGGATCTGCCCTTTGACCCCGCGGTCGTGCTGCCCGCGGTGTTGGCGGGCAACAGGAGGAACGCCGGTCGACGCCTCGCGGAATTCGTAGCAGACCTGCTCGAGGATCCGGCACAGCGTGATCGGCTCGCGGCACTGGTCCGCGCTGCTGCCTCTGAACCCGCGGCTGCCGACCTGTTGCGCTCGGTGCTCGCCGAGCGTGTGTACCCGCACTTCGTGGCGGCGTTCGGCGCTGGCGAGGCCGAATTGCGGCAGAACCTGATCGGCTCGGTTCTCGTCGGGCTGGTGATGACCCGTGAGGTCGCACGGCTCGAACCGATCGCGTCGCTGGGCAGGGCACGGCTCGTCGAGGTCCTTGCGCCGGTGCTGCAGCGCTTCGTCGCCGGATCGCTGTGACGAGCAGCGCCTGAGCGACGGCGAACGACGTTAAGGGGCCGGCAAAGCAGGTCGAAGGACCCCTTGGCTGCGGCATCCACCTGCTCGTACTCGAGTTATTCAACGAGCGGTGATTTGTGAGGTGCGAAATGTCGCACAAGACGCCGACCCATGCTGCTATTGACGCACTCCGTGTGCGCACCGAACTGGTGACGCCCACCCATCGACGAGTCGTTCGGCGGGGACCTGCCCTCGCGGTGCTGTGCGTGTCGCTGCTGCTGGTCACGCTGGACAACACGATCCTCAACGTCGCGCTGCCGACCCTGGTGCGCAGACTCGACGCGACGACGACCGACCTGCAGTGGATCGTCGACGCCTACATCCTGGTCTTTGCCGGCTTGTTGCTCGTTGCCGGCAGCCTCGGCGACCGGTGGGGCCGCAAGCGCATGTTCCTGGCCGGTGTGTTGCTCTTCGCTGCGGGATCGGCGTGGGCGGCGTTCTCCGGGTCGGTGGACGTCCTCATCGCCGCGCGCGCCAGCATGGGTGTCGGGGCGGCGCTGATCATGCCGTCCACGTTGGCGATCATCACCGACCTGTTCCGCGAGCGCGGCGAGCGGCAGAAGGCCATTGGCCTGTGGGCCGCGACGAGCGGACTCGGCATCGCCCTCGGCCCGGTGATCGGTGGGCTGCTCCTCGATCACTTCTGGTGGGGCTCGGTGTTCTTGATCAACGTCCCGGTGGCCCTGCTCGGATTGGTGTGTGCGGTCCCTCGTGCCCGACTCCCGGAACGAGCAGGCCCAGCGCGCGGACTTCGCCGGGGCGATTCTCTCGGTCGCCGGACTCGGGCTCGTGGTGTGGGCGATCACCGAGGCGCCCGCCAACGGTTGGTCGTCGGCTCGTGTCCTGCTCAGCGGCACGATCGGGCTCCTGATGGTGGCGAGCTTCGTTTGGTGGGAGCACCGCAGTACGCATCCGATGCTGCACCTCGGCTTCTTCCGCGACCGTGCCTTCTCCGGCGCTGTCGGCTCGGTCGGCTTCGTGATGTTCGGCCTGTTCGGCGCGCTGTTCGTATTGACGCAGTACCTCCAATTCGCTCTCGGCTACACCCCACTGGAGGCCGGCGTCCGTGCCCTGCCGGCAGCCGGTGCGATCGCCGTCGTGGCCCCGATGGCGGCCCAGTTGGTTGCCCGGGCCGGGACGCGGATCACCATCACCATCGCGCTGTGCGTCATCAGCGGCGGGTTGTGGCTGCTGTCGCGAACCGCTACGGGCTCGACCTATGGCGACGTCGTGCTGGGCATGGTGCTGTTGGGCGTCGGTGCCGGCCTGGCCATCCCGTCGGCCACCGCCTCGGTCATGGGATCACTGCCGCAACGCCACACCGGAGTCGGCGGCGGTACCAATGGCACGTTCATTCAGGTCGGCGGGGCGCTCGGCGTCGCGGTGATCGGCAGCCTGCTCATCACCCGCTATCAGGACAAGCTCACCGGAGTCGTGCCCGGCACTATGCCGGCAACGGTGCGCGACAACGTGCTCGGCTCGATCGGTGGTGCCCAAGAGGTAGCGGTGCACTTGGGCGGGCCCGCCGGTCAGGCACTCAGCCAAGCGGCCCGATCAGCGTTCATCGACGGCATGCGCATCGGCCTCGCCACCGCAGCTGTGGTCGCGCTCGTTGCGGCCGTCATCGCGCTTGTCGCGCTTCCGCCCAGGAGCCGCGCCGGGTCACGCGGATCGTCGAACGAGATCGCGAAAGAAGGTGGGTTCGATGCCGGCTCTCACTACTATCCACACGTCGCCTGACAGCGCGGCCCGCGCAGAACACGGTCCCGAGGAGCCAGGCAGCGCGATCGGCTCGCCGGCGCCGGTCATCGTGTGTTACGACGGCTCGCCCGATGCCGTTCGCGCCCTCGGCGTCGCGGCCAAACTGTTCCCCGGACGGTCCGCCGCAGTCGTCCACGTATGGCCAGGCGTCGCCGTTGACCGGATCCGAACGACCCACGTCGAAGACCTTCGTGCCGAACTGATCAAAGAAGTGCGCGTGGCGGCACTAGGGGCGGCCAAGGCTACCGCGCGAGAAGGCGCCGCGCTCGCCTCACGAGCCGGCCTCGATGCGCGACCTCGCGCCATCGAAGCAACGGACGGCACAGCCGCCGCTGTCGAGCAAGTCGCTGAAAACGAGTCCGCGGTCGCGGTGGTCATCGGACGGCGGCAACGTAGACACCTCGGCGCGCTCCCGCACGGCAGCCTGCCCCGCACCCTGATCGAACACGGCGCCGTCCCCGTCGTGGTCGCCTAGGACGCGGGTGGCGCGCGTGCACCTGCAGGCGTGCGTGCGTGTCGCTGGAAGCGCAATTGGGTGGTTCGATCCGCGCGGGCGGGCGAGCATGGTCGCCGTGGTGACGGAGCGCAGGTTGCCGCCTCAGGGCGGGCTGCCGCCGATGGACGTCGTCGGTGATGCCGTCGTCGAGATCGCCTGTGACGAATCCGGGTTCTCCGGCACGAACCTGCTGAACACAGTCAGCCCGGTGTTCACGCACGCCAGCGTCGATCTGTCCGTTGACGAGGCGGTTGAGCTGATCGTGGCGCTGCGGTCCGGGTTCCAACGCTCGCTGAAGGAGTTCAAGTCCGGGCAATTTCTCCGTGGTCCGCAAGCGGGTGACGTGTTGGCGTGGCTGTTGGCGGCGCTGCGCGGCCGAGCACACGTCGTGCTGGTCGACAAGGAGTACTTCCTGGCCACCCGGATCGTCGACCTGTTCCTGACCGAGCCCTCCTATGCGGCTGGAACCCGCCTCACCCAGCACCACCGGGCGGCCGCGCTCGCCCTCTACCGGGCCGGGCGGGTGGAACGTGGCGAGTGGAGTGTCTTTCTTGCCGCTTTCGTCGAGCTGGTCCGGACCAAGCGGCGGCATCAGTCGGATAGCAGCGCAGTCGAACGCTTCTTCGAGACGCGCGATCTGTTGGCCGGAGTCCGGCTCGGCGCTGAGGCCGAAGCTGTGCTCGACGGGCTCAACCGGACCCGGGTGGCGGCGGTCGTGACCCGGCTGACGCACGACGATAGGTCGATCCCGCCACCGTTGGAGCCGATGCTGCCGGCGCTGGCCGAGACCGTTCTGTTCTGGAGTGGCGGACAACGGCGGGTGCTCGTGATCCACGACGAGCAGAGCGCGCTGACCGCCGACCGGTTGCGGCGTCTCCAGCAGGTGCTGACCGACAGCGCCGACCCGTCCGCAGCAGACGCCCACGAGGCCGGAGCAGCGCCGGGCAGCGTGTCGCCGCTGGCCGGGCTGGTGACAGTCGATTCGCGCGACGATCCGCGCGTTCAGATCGCTGACCTGGTGGCCGGGGTCGCCCGGCGCTCACCAAGCATCGGTGATGACGGCCTGCTCCAGCCGTTCGTCTCTGCGACCTCGCTGCACGATCCCGGGGCGCACCGATCGGGTTGATCAGGTGCGGCGTCGCCGCCGTCGGGGGGGGTTTCGGCAGGGACGCCGCGCGCAATCAGGCTTGCAGCGTCGGCGGGGCGGCATCCCGCTGGTGGGCCACGATGAAGCGCCTTGTGTCCTCGAGCGTGTGGAAGTGGCGGCCGCCGATCCGGCCGAGCACGGGTCCGGGTTCGAGCGCCTCGGTGGCGGCGTCGCGGAGCTTGACGAACACGTCCAGGCCGTTGGCGTCGATGAACGTCACCCGGGAGAGATCAACGAGCAGGCACCGGTTGGCCGCACGGCCGATGGCGGCCAGGCCGATGGCGAGCAGGTCGTCGTGGCTGGCCAGGTCCACCGCGCCGGCAAACAGCACCTGGTCGGCATCGATCGGAGAACTGGTCACGGGGGAGGCGGACCGGCGCGGAAAGCGCGACCCTCAGTTCGCGGCAGCGTAGGCGCGGACGTCGGCGACGCTCCACCAGTTGGGCGCCGCGGCGGTGAGCGTGACCCGCACGTATTGGATTGGTGCGCCGGTGAGCGTGATCTTGGCGAACTGACCGGCACCCTCGGCTGACGGGACAACCGTTGTCCAGTGGGTGCCGTCGATGCTGGTGGTGACGGTGTATCTGCGGGGGTAGTCGCCGATGGACGCGCCGGTGTCGAACACCACCTGCCGTGCGGAGATGGCGCTGCCGAAATCGACTTGCAGGTACTGACCGGGCGTCTGTCCGGTGCCCGTGGAGTAGCGGGTGCTGGCGTCTGCGTCGACTGCGTTGGCGGCGACATCACCCGTGCAGCAGGGATCGGTCGGGCCGTTCGGCGCAGCGGTGGCGGACCAGCCCTGCGGCTCGATCTGACGCATGTTGTTGGTGCCGGTTGGCTGACCGCGCCAGGTGAAGGTGGCGAGGGCTCCGCCGGGCAGCGTATAGGTGAATGACTCGTCGCCTTCGCGGACGGCGAAGGCCTGCGGGTTGTCGTTCTCGTTGTGCGCCACCAGAACGGTGCTGCCGTTCGGGTTCCGGAACGCGACGTCCATGATCTGTCCGTTCCAACCCGTCGTGCCGAAGGACGTGCTCGCGATGCGCACCGCACCCGGCATGACGAACCGCGCCAGGTGACCCAGGGTGTAGTACTCGGCGTCGTTGGTTACCGTGTCACCCGGTCCGACCGTGATGATCCCGGTGCAGGTACCGCAGCCGCCGACGTGCGGGCCGCCGGACGGGTCTAGCGCGAGGTTCCAGTTGATCACGGTCTCGGCCCAGTTCCGGGTCGCGCCGATGATCAGGTTGCGGGAATGCCACTTCAAGGTGTCGGAGAAGGTGTTCGCGGGATCCGACGACTGACTGCCCGAGCACTCGGTGAAGTAGATCGCCTTGTCGGGGAATTGGTTGTGCAACGTGGTCATCGCGCTCGGATCGCCTGCGTAGCAGTGGTATGCCACCCCGTACACCCACCGTGCGGCAGCCGAGGACAGCACGTTCTGCGGGTAGTGATCGATGTCGGCCGTCTCGTCCGGCGGCGTGTTGGCGATGTCGTTGGGGTGTTCGGACCAGTTGTGGTCGTAGGCGAGGATCTTCGTGTGCAGCCCGGCTGCCCGGATCATCGGGCCGAGTTGCTCGATGACCCGGTCCTCCTGCCGGGAGGGCATGTCCGTGCCCGGGTAGCCGGATGGCGTGCGGTTCTGCGGCTCGTTCTGCACGGTGATCGTGTCGACGTTCACTCCATCGGCGCGGTAGGCCTGGATGAACTTGAGCAGGTAGAGCGCGTACGCGTGGTAAATGCGCGGATCGTCGATCAGCCGCCCACCGACCAGCGAGCCGCCGGTCTTCATCCAGGCGGGCGGGCTCCACGGGCTGGCCACGATCTGCAACCGGGGATTGAGAGCCTTCGCTTGGCGCAGCAGAGGCAAGATTTGCGCCTCGTCGTGCGCGATCGAGAAGTGCTGCTGTTCGTAGTCGGTTTGCCCGGCCGGCAGATCGTCATAGGTGTACGCGGCGGTCGCGACGAAGTCCGATCCACCGATCGGCTGTCGCAGGTAGTCCAGGCCATCGCCGCTCCCCGGGTCGAACAGCGAGCGCATGGTCGCCGCGCGCGCCCCCGCCGACATCCGGTACAGGACCGTGGCCGACGAATCGGTGATAGAACCGCCGAATCCCTGCATCGTCTGATACCGCAGCGTCGGATCGACGACCACCGTCGGCACGTCGGGCGACGCATCGCCGAACGGCACCGAGCCGAGATCGGTGAGTCGGTCCGCGCCGTCCGGCGTCGTGATCCAGACGTGCGCGCTGAGCGAAGCCGTATCGCCCGTCGATGCGTCGGCCGTCGGCACGGCGACCGCGCCCAGCCCTGCGACGGTGACTCCGACGGCAAGTCCGATCAGCGTTCGCCCACCTAGCCGCATCAAGGCACACCTCCGGCGCTGGCATACGACATTTGTTCTTATTGGGAACTTATCACCATAAATTGCCCTGGTTGCCGTCCGAAGTCGGTCGCTGCGGTCAGGCCGCTCCGTCAAGCGCCCGCTGGCGGAAGCCGGCAACGGCCATCTCCACGACTCGTCCGTGTCCCCAGCTCATGAGCGGATACGCGACGCGCGCCGCGATGCGCAGCGGAGTACTCATCATCGTCAGCGACCACACCACCGAGACCCGCGTCCCGTTCGCGACGGGTTCAATCCGCATCTCCGCGGCGCCGCGCACGTCGCCGCCGACGGTCGCCTGGACGAAGTGCGGCCGCAGGCACTGCTCGAGCTGAACGTCGAGGTGCAGCCGATAAGGCACCGGCGGAACGACGGTGCCGTGCAGCGCGTTTCCGGCGACGAGCCCATCCGTGTCGGCACCGAACGTCCGTAGCCAAGACCACCATGCCTCGAACTGGTCGAATCGCTCGATGGTTCCCCATAACTCGTCGGGACCGATCGGGAACCAGAACGCCCCGCGATAGTCGACTCGATTCATCCGCAACGCGCCGCTCTCACAGCCGCGTCGTTTGTGCGGCGGACGAGGTTGCCTGTGCGAACCACGCGTCCGTGTCACTGCGCGACGCAATGGCCGAGACGAGGCGGGTGGTCGTTGCCCCGATACGCCGGTGCGGGCTCGGTTGCGCGCCTCGCACGAGGTCGTTCCAGTACAGGGACCACGTACCGGCGATCGCGGTGCGGACGAGCGGGGCGGTGAGCAGTCGCCCGGCGACGGAGACGGTGCTCGGGTGCCTGATGATGCTGCGCTGGACGGGCGCGTTGATGCGGTGATGAACGCTGAGGGTGCGCAGCGACCTGCGGTAATGCGCGGCTGCGTCCGCGGGTCCGGCAGCAAGGATCGCCAGCGCGGCGGCTCGCCCGCTGGCCATCGCTTGCGCAATTCCCTCGCCTTGCAGCGGGTTGATCAAACCTGCCGCGTCGCCGGCGAGCAGCACGGTGCCCCTGGCCGGCATCGTGCCGATCATGCCCATCTTCAGCCATCCGCCGAGCCGCTCCACACTGCGCGGCGCGGTGGGCAGCAGCCCTTGCCGTTCCAGATAGCCGCAAAAGGCCTCGAACCGTTCGCCCGCCTGCCGAGCAAGTAGTCGGTCGGCGCCGACGCCCAGGCCGAGCCCGACGTTCGCCCGTCCGTCGGCCGTCGGAAAGATCCAGCCGTAACCGGGGAACAGCCGCCACGGCTGCGGCTCCCACAGCACGATGTGCGGCAGTTCGACCGGCGCGTCCACGTAAGCGCGCAGCGCGAAGCCCCAGAGCGGGAGTTGGCTGTCGACGAGGTCCGCCGCCACGGCGACCCGGCTGGTCGCCCCGTCCGCTCCCACAACAACGCCCGCGCGCAGCTCGCCGGACGAGGCCAGCTCAACTCCGGTGGGAGTGTGGGGATCGCCGGTCAGGCCGACAAATCGGTCGCGCACCGGGCACGCCCCCGCCGCAACGGCGGCCTCGAACAACGCGTTGTCGAACGCCACCCGGGAGACCGCGAGCGCATGGTCCGGGTAGTCCAGGCCCGGTAGCGCGGGCAGCAGGATGCGCCGCCCGGAGGGTCCGATGACGATCAGATCGCCGACCCGCCGCGCGTCCGGGACGCCAACCCCTAGTTCGGCGAGCAGCCGAACACCGCGCGGCCCGACAAGGTCTCCGCACGCTTTGTCGCGGGGAAACCTGCGCCGATCCACCAGCGCGACGCGCGCGCCGGCTCGCGCGAGGCACAGCGCGGCAATGCTGCCCGCAGGACCTGCGCCTACGATGACTGCGTCGAAGCGCGGCACGGCGCGACGCCTTTCGACGATTGAAGGGAGAGCGAGATGCGTTCCGTCGCGCGAGCAGCTAGGCCCAACGACTTCGCCCGCGACCTGTTCAGCGGCCTGCCCCATCGATACGACCTGCTCGCCGAAGTGCTCTCGTTCGGGCAGAACCATCGCTGGCGAGCCACGATGGTCGACGCGGTCGCCGCCGTGGAGTCACCGCCGCAACGCGTACTCGACGTGGCCACCGGCACTGCCGGCGTGGCCCTCATGCTCACCGAGCGTACCGACGCGTCCATAGTCGGCGTCGACCTCACTGAGCAAATGCTGCGCCGAGGCCGCGAGCGGATCGTCCAACACGGCAAGGCAGACCGGATCAGCCTGCTCGTCGCGCGCGGTGAGCAGCTGCCATTTCCGGACAACACCTTCGACGCGCTGACGTTCACCTACCTACTGCGCTACGTCGCAGATCCGGCAGCTACGATTCGGGAGCTGGCACGGGTTGTGCGGCCGGGCGGATGTGTGGCCAACCTCGAGTTCGCCGTACCGGCGAATCCGATCTGGCATGTCGGCTGGATCGCTTACACCCGCGCCGTGCTGCCCCTGGCCGGGCTGCTCACCGGCGGTCGTGAGTGGTATCGGGTTGGCCGCTTCCTCGGACCGTCGATCAGCACCTTCTACAAGCAGCATCCGATCACTTCGCTGCAGGACGCCTGGCGAGACGCCGGGCTGCAAGACGTCACGTGCAAGTCGATGAGCCTCGGCGGCGGCCTGGTCATGTGGGGACGCAAGGTCGATGTCTGAGCCGCGCGGGCCGGTCGGCGCCGCGTTCTACGCCCGCGGCGGTGGCAAGCCCGCAGACTGGTGGACCTTGCTGCACCCGCCGTACACGATCTGGCATCTCAGCTACGTGGTCATGGGCGCCGCCCTCGCGCCCCGACTGTCTTGGGTAATGCTTGCCGGCACCGTCCTCGCGTTCTTCCTCGCCGTAGGGCTCGCCGCCCACGCGCTCGACGAACTTCACGGGCGACCACTCGGCACCGCGATCAGCAGCCGGGCACTGCAGATCGTCGCCATCGCAGGTCTGGCCGGCGCGGTGCTGCTCGGCATCATCGCGGTGCCGTCCGGCGGCCCGCTCCTCGTGCCCGCGATCGCGGTAGGCGTGCTCCTCGTGCTGGGCTACAACCTCGAACTGTTCGACGGGCGGCTGCACACCGACGTCGGTTTCGCCGCCGCGTGGGGAGGCTTCCCGGTGCTGGTCGGCTTCTTCGCTCAAGCGCCGCCGCTGACCCGACCAGTCACGGCAGCTGCCCTCGCTGTGGCTTTGACAGCCGCCGGGCTGTCCTACGCGCAACGCCGGCTCAGCACCCCCGCCCGGACGCTGCGCCGCCGCGCCACCGAGGTTCACGGCTCGATCACCATGGCCGACGGCACCGAGCGCCACCTGGACCGGACGGTGCTCCTGGCGCCTCTCGAAGCAACGCTCAGAACGCTCTCGATGACCATGCCGATGCTCGCCGCCGCGCTGCTGCTTGCGCACACGAGGAGCTGACGCCGGGTCGTCTGCGGCGCTCGGTGACCGGGCCCCCGCCGGAATGTAGGCCTGGAATGTGTGGGCCCCGCGGGGGCTCGAACCCGCAACCTACGGACTAAAGGAGTTGCCGTCGCCGGCGACTTCATTCACTTCAGCCGACCTCTACTGGGGTGTAGTCACTCTCAACGGCTCTGGTCGACGTCGATAGACGTCATTTCGCACCACGTTTGATGCCATGCCAGCAGCTCGACACGAAACCGCCGCGCGCTGACGCCACACGTGTTGGACGGACGCCGGTGCCGCCTCCCACCGGGTTCTAGATCCTCCGGGCACGCTTGGCGCGCCGGTGATGGCTTGGACGGGTGGCGGTAACCAGTCCCTGGAGTTCGGGCTGGTCGACAGACGTCGAGAACCGAATCTTGTGCGGACGAGAGTTTGCCGACCGGCTCCCGCAGGTCCAGGCTTGCAGCCTCGTTCGGTTCTCCCGCTCTCCGACGCCGGACCGGTGGCGGTGCTGGGCTGGGTCGCCCGTCAGGGCGGAGTAAGCCGGCTGTCGGTGGGATCAGGCCGGCGCGGACTTGGCGTCGGCCTCGATCGCGGCGGGGTCGGCCTGCAACTGCTTCGTCTCGATCTTCCGTGCCAGTTTCATGGTTGGCTCGATCTTGGACTGCATGTCGGCTACGCCGACCACGACCAACCCGGCCTGCCCGGCGTCGAGGTGCTCGCCGATGTCTTTGAGGTCGTGACGGCTCATCCCGGCCGCGGCGTGACCGGCCACCGCGCCGAGCACTGCCCCACCCCCGGTGGTGGCCGCGAGCAGCCCGCCGCCGATCGCGGCAAATGGGAACAGCGCCACGACCAGACCGGTGGCCAGGCCCACGCCGCCGCCGAGCACCCCGCCGGCCCGGGTAGGCGTCTCGTGGTTCTTGACGATCTTGACCTTGCCGTCGGCCCGGCGTTCGATCACGGCCGCGTCATAGGCGTCGATCAAGTTGGCCTTCGTGTGCAGGTCCTTGACCATCGCGTAGTCGGCCTCGGCATCGTCGATGCTGTCATACACCCCGACCAGCGCGATAAAGGTGTCGACCGGCATGGTGCGCCTCCTGGTAATGAGATCCCTGCTGGGCGTGTCGGACGCTGGCCGGATATGCGGCACCTCTCCGATGCGGAGGAGCCGGAGATCAGCGACTGTAGCCACGCATCGCGACCAATCCCGCGACCGAAGGTATTCGGCCGCAGCTTCGCAGACGTCATCCGATCTGAATGAACGCGGCCCGCACCCCGAATCCGATCGTTGCCAAGGCGGCCACGCCAACGAGACTGTGCTGCCCTGGATAGTCAGGTGATGGACGTCGATGCTGCGTTCGGACCAGCAGGTCCTCGAAGTCGCGGTAGGCCAGCCCGTAGCGCGAAGAACGTGCGGGTCTATCTCCGGTGACCCGGCTCGTGCCGGCCCCCCGCACCCGCTGGCGGGCCGTCGGCGAGGGCGGTCTCAACATCGAGTGCCGCCCAGCTCAACAGATCGCGCGCCGCACTCGTGTCGGTCATCGTGTCGAGCGCGGCCAGGCGGCTCCGCGCCGACCGCACAGCGTCGCGCAGCGCTCGGGCCTGCTGACGTCCGGCGTCGTCCGTCGCGCCCGCCTCAAGGGTCGTCAGCCGGTCCTCGAGAGCGACTACACGCGAGGCTTCCATCCGCCACCCACCTGCGATCTGGGCCGCCGTGGGCGCTTGTTCGAGCTGCGGCATGAGCCCTCGGCCGAACCAGCCGGCCTCGTCCTTCGCGCTGGCAAACGCCTCCGTCCACTCGCGCCGACGCCGGCTCCGGCGCATCAGGATGATGCCCGTGACGATGAGCGCGAGTGCGACCGCGCCGATGAGCCACCACACCCAGGCTGGCGTCGAATCGCTCGTCTCGCTGGCCGCTGCCGTGCCGGCTGGTTTCGCCGACGTGGAGGTTGCTGCATGGGCGGTGCGGGTCTTGGTCACCGTCTGAGTCTCGGGTTGGCTGATCACCTGAGTCCGGGTCTCGGGTTGGCTGATCACCTGAGTCCGGGTCTCGGATCGGGTGATGACCTGGGTCCGGGTGGCGGTCTTTGTCTCTGGCGACTCCGGGTGAGTGGTGCCGCTGGCCTCGGAACTCGAGGCAGCCGGCGTCCGAGTCTCTGAGCGCGACGGCAGCCCGGTGAAGGTCGGCGTCCGCGTCGGATTGACGTTTCCGCCTGATCCACATGACGACAGGGACACCACAGCAGCGACCAGGGCAGCGAGCGCAGTCACCCGGCTGATTGCCAATTGCCGTGAGCGTGTAATCACGTCGGTCACCGTCCGATTCTGCGCGCACACCGGCGCAGTCCCGGGTCATGTCCCTGGGCCGCAGGTGCCGAGCGGGATGCCACCGAGTTATTGCGCCTCGGTCCGGCCTCCGTACGCCACGAGGGCATAGACGGCCGTGGCGCCGATCGCGATGTAGGTCAGTGACCACACCGGGTAGTACGGCATCCACCAGATCGCACTGATGGCTCCGAGGGCGCCGGCGACGATGCCGAACCAGCGCGCGATCTGGGATCCCTGCAGCACCATGAAGCCAGCGATGATGAGCAGCGCCGCGACCACGAGGTAGATCCACCCGTAGGTGTTGAGGCTGTGACCGAAGATCGCGTCCTCGAGGTTGTGCGGTAGCACACCGTTGTACCGGAACGCCCAGATGGCGTCGAACACCCGCATGATGCCCGCCGTCACTAACACGACGGCGGCGAATTCCACCCATCCGGAACCCCGCGTGTTCATTCTGTGAACTCCCTCACGTGTGACCGTTCATCGGACATTGCGGTCGGAACTCAGGTGGGTGCCGTGCGAGCCGGCCCGGTCTCCTCTGCCGGTGCCGCCGCGTCGGCGCTCACCGTGCAACTTCTCAGCGCGGGTTGCGGCCACCGACAGTTCCGCGGCCAACGCTAGGTAGTGCCCGAGCCCTGCGGATCATCCAACGCGGATGAGCGAGAGCCAGCCGCTGCTGGTGGCGCACGAAACGAGGACGACCCGGTTCAGCCGCACCGGGCGATGTGCGCCTGGCGCCGACATTCGCGGGGTGTATCCGGGAGGTGGATGCCTTCGCGAGCCGTCGGCCCGCCGCGCACGGTGACGCGCGTTTCAGGATTCACGATGCGCATGTCCGGCGCGAGATCGTCAAGCAGCGGCAGCGCGTCGCCCCATGGCGGCCACGGCATCGGCACCGGACGGCGGATCATCCCATTCATCCGCTCCGCCAAGGCGACATAGTCGCGCGCATCGGTGGCGTGCCGCTCCTGCAGGCGTGGGTCGCTCGGCCTCGGCAGGATCTGGTCGACGCCGCCGCCCGTCACATTTCCGCCCAGGAAGGCGGTAGTCCTCATATGCGCGAGCCGCAACTTCCGGGCGCGACGTGCCCGTCGAGCACGCGGCACGACGCGACCTCGACCAGCAGCGGCCGGTAGGCACCGTCCGCATGCGTGATGCCTGACGTAGCACACTCGTTCCATCATGTGCGCGCCGTCGGCGGGACAGTGCCTGCGGCGACGGGCCGGGATCGTGCCGAAAGGATGAGGCAGGACGCGGCACGGAGCGAGATAACTGGGCATGCCGGTCTCCGCCTTCGTCGCGTTCGCCGCCGCTGTGGTGGTGTATGTGAGCGGGTCGCGGCGGCTCGACCAACGTCATATCAGCGCCCCAATGATCTTCACCGTGGTCGGTGCCCTCGTCGGGGTGGCGTTCACGGGTCAGCTCGAGGTGAGCGCGGTGCGCAACCTGGCCGAGCTGACGCTCGCGCTGGTGCTTTTCCACGACGCGGCCCAGATCCAGCCGCGGCAGCTGCGCGGTGACGTCGGGCTGTGCCTGCGGTTGCTCCTGCTGGGCCTGCCGCTGACGATCGCCGCTGGCTTCGGTGTGGCATGGCTGCTCTTTCCGGGAATCGGCGGATGGCTCGCGCTGCTGCTCGCCGCCGCTGTCGCACCGACCGACGCCGGGCTCGGTGCCGCCACCGTGCTCAACCCGCTGGTGCCGGTCCGGGTGCGTCGCGTGCTCAACGTGGAGAGTGGATTGAACGATGGGCTGTGCACCCCGGTCGTCCTGCTCGCTCTAGCTGCGGCGGGAGGCGAAGGCGAGCACCATGTGGGGACCGCCGTGGTCGAACTCCTCCTCGGTGCGGTGATCGGTGTCCTGCTCGGCGTCGCGTGCGGCCGCATGCTCGGGTGGGCGAATGCGTCCGGGTTGATCGAGAAAGGGCTGTTGCCGATCGGTGCGGTCGCCGTTCCGCTGCTCTGCTACTACGGCGCAGTCGCAGTCGGCGGCAACGGGTTCGTTGCGGCATTCGTTTCGGGGACGGCCTTCGCCGCCGCTATCGCGCGTCGATCCGGCGCGAACACGCTGCAGCTGACCGAGTGGGGGGCGGCCGTCTTCGGCTACGCCGTCTGGTGCCTGTTCGGCATCATCGTCGTATCGCGCATCGGCGAGCTAGTCACCTGGCCCGCCCTCGGGTTCGCGCTCCTGTCGCTGACGCTGCTGCGCATGGCGCCGGTCGCGTTGGTGCTTCTGGGCACCGGCTTCGCGCGGCCCAGCAGGCTGTTCGTCGGCTGGTTCGGACCACGGGGTCTCGCATCGGTGGTCTTCGGCCTGATCGCAACCGAGGAGCTCCCCGCGAACAATGACGTCAAGTCGATCCTCGGAGCGATCGCATTGACCGTCCTGCTCAGCGTCGTGCTGCACGGTGTCAGCGCAGACATCGGCGCACAGCGCTACGGTGCGTGGGCCGTGCAGACCCAGCCCCAGACCGAACTCAAGTCGGCAGTCGAGCCCGTGATCGGCCGGACAACCGCACGACGGTGACATCGCCCGGTCCCGCTCCGCACTAGCCTCTGGCGATCGCATGTGCAGTTGGCTGGCCCGGACGGGCTGCTCAAGCGGCTCGCGAAGACCGTCATCGAGACGGCGCTGAACGAGGAGATGACAGAGCACCTCGGTTAAGAGAAGCACGATCCGGCCGGCGCCGGCGCCGGCAACATCCGCAACGGCGCCCGATCGAAGACGATGCTCACCGAACACGCAGCGGCTTGGTCGAGATCGGGCTCTACTCCGAGGAGATCGCGTTCACGCCAGTTCTGCCTTCGGCCTACGGTTCACCGCGAGAACGACGGCCGAGAACGCTGGCATCACGTACGTCGATGCGGTGTGAGGAGCCCGGCCGTACTCGCCGGAGAACGTGTCGAGGACGGTTGTGCGATCCAGGGTGAGCACACGGTGGGGCATCTGGAACTCGATCGGGTGGTTCGCCGCGCTCAGCAACAGAAGGAAGGACGTACCTGTGATTCGATTGCCCTGCTCGTCGCGGTCGTCTATCTCCTCACCGACCAGCAGCACACCGAGCGTCCGGACCTCGGCGTCCCAATCTGCGGCCTGCATCTCCCGTCCCTCGGGGCTGATCCAGTAGATGTCTTTGACGTCGCCGACGATCGGCCGTCCCTGGAAGAAGCTTCGGCGGCGAAACACCGGTTCCGCGGCGCGTAGAGCGAGCAGCCGATGCGTGAACTCGAGCAAAGCGCAGCGGTCGTCGTCGAGGTCCCAGTCAAGCCACGTCAGTTCGCTGTCGTGACAGTAGGCGTTGTTGTTGCCGACCTGGGTCCGGCCCATCTCGTCGCCGGCCTGGATCATCGGTACTCCCTGGCTGAGCACCAGGGTGAGCAGCAGGTTGCGAACCTGTCGGCGGCGTAGAGCTTGCACGGTCGGGTCGTCGGTCGGGCCTTCGACGCCACAGTTCCAGCTGTCGTTGTTGTCGTTGCCGTCGCGATTGTCTTGACCGTTTGCCTCGTTGTGCTTGCGTTCGTAGCTGACGAGGTCGGCGAGTGTGTATCCATCGTGGACGGTGACGAAGTTGATGCTGGCGGACGGGCGGCGTCCGTCGTCCCCGTACAGGTCAGCGGATCCCGCGAGCCGCGTTGCGAGGTCGCCGAGTTGCTGCGGCGCGCCGGTCCAGAAGCGCCGCACAGTGTCGCGGTATCGGCCGTTCCACTCCGCCCAGTTGATCGGGAAGTTGCCGACGTCATACCCGCCGGCGCCGACGTCCCAAGGCTCGGCGATCAGGTGGACCTGCTGCAGCACCGGATCCTGCAGCAGCAGGTCGAAAAACGGTGACAACTTGTCGTAGTCCCGGAACTGGCGCGCGAGCTCGGGGGCGAGGTCGAACCGGAACCCGTCGACGTGCATCTCGCTCGTCCAGTAGCGCAGGCTGTCGATGACGAGCTGCAACGTGCGTGGATGACCGAGGTTGAAGGAGTTTCCGGTGCCGGTGACGTCGTAGGTGAACCGGGGGTCGTCCGCCAGGTGGTAGTACGCGGCGTTGTCGATGCCGCGGAACGAAAGAGTCGGACCTCGCTGGTCGGCTTCAGCGGTGTGGTTGTAGACGACGTCGAGGATCACCGCGATATCCGCTGCGTGCAGCGTGGCGACCATCGTCTTGAACTCGGCTACGACGCCGTGCGGATCTCGCGCCGCGGCCAACCGCGGATCCGGCGCGAAGAAGCCGAGCGTGTTGTAGCCCCAGTAGTTCGTCAGTTCGCGCTGCACAAGCCATGGCTCGCTGATGCGGTAATGGACGGGCAGGAGTTCGACGGCATTCACGCCGAGAGCGACCAGGTGGTCGACGGCTGCCGGACTCGCCAGACCGGCATACGTACCACGCAGCTGCAGCGGCACGTCGGGGTGGCGCCGGGTGAATCCCTCGACGTGCAACTCGTAGACGACGGTGTCCGCCAACGCCCGGTTCGGCGATCGGTCGGTGCCCCAGGTGAAGGCCGAATCGATAACGGTCGCGAGGGGCGCGAAGCCGGCGCTGTCCCGCTCGTCGAGCTCGCGGTCGTCACCGCCGACCGGGTATCCGTAGAGCGAGTCGTCATATGTGATGTCGCGTCCGACCGCCTTCGCGTAGGGGTCGAAGAGGAGTTTTGCGGGGTTGCACCGATGCCCCTGCGCCGGAAGGTGGGGGCCGTGGACCCGCAGGCCGTACCGCTGGCCCGGCCGCAGGTCGGGCAGGTACCCGTGGTGGATTCCACCGGTCGCAGTCGGCATCGGCACCCGTTCCACCTCCGTCGCGCCGGCCGGGCCGTCCGCGAAAAGGCAGAGTTCGACACCTTCGGCGATGTCGGAGAACACGGCCACGTTCACGCCGCGGCCATCCCACGTCGCTCCAAGCGGGTACGGGTGTCCGCCCCACACGCGCACAACGATCACGCCCTCGCCAAGCCGCCGCCGGCGACGAAGTCGGGGAAGCGTCTACTCGTGATGAGGTCTGCCACGAGAGCCGTCCAGCCGGTCTGATGACTAGCACCCAGCCCGGCGCCGGTGTCTCCGTCGAAGTACTCGAAGAACAGCAGTTGGTCGTGCCAGTCGGCACGCTCCTGGAGCAGCCGGTCACGTCCGAACGCCGGGCGATGCCCGGCTGCGTCGTCGACGAACAACGAGACAAGCCGATCCGCTATCTCACGTGAGACGTCGCCCAGCCGCATCGAGTGACCGGATCCGGTTGGACACTCGACCAGCAGCGAGTCGCCGAAATACCGGTCGAGGCGGGCGAGCGCCTGCAGGATGAGGTAGTTCATCGGGAACCAGACCGGACCGCGCCAGTTTGAGTTGCCGCCGAACATGCCGCTTCGGGACTCGCCGGGTTCGTAGTCGAGCCGCCCGGCCGCTCCGAGGTCGAGCGGGTGATCCCTGTGCCATCGGGACACCGCGCGCAGCCCGTACGGCGACAGGAACTCGGCCTCGTCGAGAAGGCGAGGCAGGATGCGCGCCAGCCGCTGTGCGCCGAACACGGACATCAGGCGGCGCCCGTTCGGACCGGGCTGCGCGAAGTCGGACAGCGCATCGAACCGGTCCCGGTGCCGGCGGGCGAACCACTCAATGCGGGCACGCAGCTCAGGCAGGTGCTCCAGCAAACCCTCCGGTGGCACGGCGAACGCGACCAGCGGCAGCAGGCCGTCGATCGAGTGGGCACGCACCGGCCACGACGTTCCGTCCGGGCGGTGCACCACGCTGTAGTACAGGCCGTCCGTGTCGTCCCACAGACCCTGCTCTCGCATCGCGAGTGCGATGACCCAGAAGTGCTCGAAGAACTTCACCGCGACGTCCTCGTACGCCGGCACCTCGGCGGCCAGGATGGTCGCCATCCCCAGCAGCCCGAGTTCGTAGAGGGCGACCCACGAGGTGCCGTCCACCTCGATCAGGCGGCCGCCGAGCTCCGGTGGGTGGTCGCGGTCGAACGGGGCGATGTTGTCCAGCCCGAGGAAGCCGCCGGCGAACAGGTCCTTGCCGTCGACGTCGACGCGGTTCATCCACCAGGTGAAGTTGACCAGCAGCTTGTTGAACATCCGCGTGAGCCAGTCGATGTCGGTCGACCCGTCGATGGCGAACACCCGGAGGGCCGCCAAGGCGTGCACCGGTGGGTTCACGTCACCGAAGTCCCATTCGTAGGCCGGCAATTGACCGCGGGGGTTCATGTACCACTCGTGCGTGAGCAGTAGCAGCTGCTCCTTCGCCAGCGTCGGATCGACATGGGCAAGGACAACTGCATGGAACGCCAGGTCCCACGCGGCGAACCAGGGATACTCCCAGTCGTCCGGCATCACGATGATGTCGCTGGCGTGCACATTCCGCCACCGGGCGTTACGCGCCTGACGCCGCTCGGGCGGTGGTGCGGGCTGCGTCGGGTCGCCGTCGAACCAGCGCTGTGCGTCGTAGTGGTAGTACTGCTTCGACCACAGGAGGCCCGCGAACGCCTGCCGCATCACCGCCCGTTCGGTATCCGTTGCGTCGTCGGGCGTCAATGCCGCGTAGAACTGGTCCGCTTCCTGCTGCCGTTGCGTCATCACCGCGTCGAACCGCGCACCGACATCGTTGGCGTTCGGGGCGAGCCGCAGCGCCACCTGAGCCACCTGCCCACCGTCTACGGTGAGGACGTAGTGCAGCGCCGCCTTCGTCCCGGTCGCCTCGGGGTTCACCGTCCGGGCGCCGTGGACGACGAAGTCGTTGATCCCGTCCTTCGGATACTGGTAGGTGTTCGGCACGCCGTACAGACGCTCGGTGTTGGTGACGTTGTCACAGAAGAGCGCGGCGGGCTCCCCGGTGAACGTCAGGACGCGGTCGCCGAGTGTGGGATGCTCGGCGAGAATCGTCCGGCCGGCGAGCTGCAGACGAGGCACGGCCGCCCCGGGGTCCCAGTCCCAAGTGTTTCGGAACCAGAGTGTGGGCAGCAGGTGCAATGTGCGGCGCGCGGTTGAGACGTTGCGGACGGTGACGCGCATGAGCAGATCGTTCGGGGTGTGCTTCGCGTAGTCGACGGTCACCTGCCAGTAGCCGTGGTCGAACACTCCGGTCTCCCACAGTTCGTACTCCGGTTCGTCCTTGCCCCGACCGGCGTTCGCGACACGCAGTTCCTCGTACGGATACTCGGCCTGCGGGTAGTGGTAGCGCCACCGCATCCACGAGTGGGTCGGCGTCGAGTCGAGATACCACCAGTACTCCTTGGCGTCCTCGCCGTGATTCCCCTCAGGCCCGGCCAGACCGAACAGCCGCTCCTTGAGGATCGGGTCCCGACCGTTCCACAGCGCGACGCCAAGGCACAGGCGTTGCTTGTCGTCGCACACCGCGGCGAGGCCGTCCTCCGACCAGCGGTACGCGCGGGAGCGGGCATGATCGTGCGGGAAGTATCGCCAGGCGTCACCGTCGGCGCTGTAGTCCTCGCGCACCGTCCCCCACGCCCGGGCCGCAACGTACGGTCCCCACTGGCGCCACTGCACACCTTGGCGGTCGGCCTCGTGCAGGCGCTGTCGCTCCGGGTCGGACGTTGTGCTCGCAGGGGGAGCCGGTGCCTGGGTCTGAACTGTCATCGCCGCATCCTTCGGGTGAGCTGTCAGGCGATCTCGGATCGCGCCGTCGTCGCGGTTTTCGGGTGCGGCCTGTGCGGGAGCAGGACGGAGGTGGCCAGTCCGATCAGTCCCGCCGCTGCGAGTGTGCCCATCGCGGCGGCGTAGGCGCCGTGGTCGAGGCCGGCGACGAGGATGGTGCCGGCGATCGCGGTGCCCAGGGATGAGCCGAGGTTGGAGATGCTGCGCGACAGCCCGGAGATTTCACCCTGTAGCTGGTCGGGGAAGCTGCCTTGGACGAGGTTCACCGATGGGGTGAGCATGCCGCCGAGCCCGAAGCCGATGAGGAACAGACCGGGTACGAACGCCCAGCCGCCGGATCGGTTGTGCACCATGCCGATCAGGAGGGCTATGCCGACGATGGTGACCGCGAAGCCGGCGAGGATGAGGGTCCGTTGCGCGCGTCGCTTGGCGAACCGCTCTGCGCCGAGCGAGGCGATCAGCAGCCCGAGTGTGGCTGCGGTGAAGATGACGCCGGTCTCGATCGCGCCGTAGCCGCGCACCACCTGCAGGTAGGACGCGACGGTGAACGACGTGCCGAGCAGGATCAGCCACTGCAGGTTCTGCGTCACCAGCCCGAGGTTGGAGGTGCGGTTGCGGAACAGCGATGTCGACAGCAGCGGGTCGCGGCCGGCCCGCTCGCAGCGACGTGCCCACCCGAAGAACCAGGCGAGGACGAGCACACCGGCGGCGAGCAGTCCGAGCATGGCCCAGCCGTTGTTGTCGGCGGCCAGAATGCCGGTGACGACCAGGACGAGACCGGCGGCGGACAGCACGGCGCCGCGGACATCGAACGGGCGCGACGGGTCGGCGGGCAATGGGTCGGTGATGCTGCGGCTCAGCAGCACGATCGCGACTATGACGCACGCCTGGAAGACGAACGCGGCCCGCCAGCTGATCGCCGAGGTGATCAGCCCACCGATCAGCGGGCCGGCCGCCGCACCGATCCCACCCATGGCGCTGATGACGCCGAAGGCCCGCGCCCGCGACGCGAGGTCGGTGAAGAGCAGGGTGGTGAGGATGTACACCGGCGGGATGAGCAACGCCGTGCCCACGCCCTCCAACAGCGAGTTACCGACGATCAGCACCCCGAGGCCCGGCGCTACGGCGCTGAGCAGCGCACCGACGCCGTAGACGGCCAGGCCAATCCGGAAGCATCGGGTAC
Source organism: Jatrophihabitans sp. (assembly GCA_035642535.1). GTDB lineage: Bacteria > Actinomycetota > Actinomycetes > Mycobacteriales > Jatrophihabitantaceae > Jatrophihabitans. The sequence continues at coordinate 25,728 of DASQSE010000142.1, forward strand.
GGCCGTAGCGATCGGTCAGCTTTCCACCTGGGATCATCAACGCGGCCATGACCAGCAGGAACAGTGTGATCGCTATCTGAATGCCCTGGACGGTGGTGTCCAGGTCCCTGCTCATGTCGGTGATCATCACGTTCATGTTGGACCCGGCGAAACTGCAGATGAACTGCGCAAGCGCCAACGGCAGAAGGATCTTCCGCGCTGCCTGTCTGCCCGGAGTCGTCGCCGGAGTGCCCACCACCTAGGTCCCCTCTTGACGAGCGATCACCTCTGCTGTGCTGGCGATCCGGTCGCAGCGAAGGCGATCCGGTCGCAGCGCGTACGGGTCACCGCCACGCTGCCAGTGGGCCCAATATGAGTCATCGTCCGGAGAGGGTGAGCGTGCCCGGTGCGGCTCGAACGTGACTGCGGCCGTGACCGTGCCCGTTCGCGATGGTGCCGGCAGCGGCTTCGGTTATCAGCTGGCGAAGTCGTTGTACGGCACCGTACCGGCACCAACCGCGGCATCCTGCTCGGCACTCGCCGCTGGAGACCGCCCAAGTCAACGTGAACACCGTCAGGTGTGCTGCGGGCCATCGACCTACGGCACGACCTGTGCAATCTGCGCGTGGCCTGTATCGGGTGTTTCTGGACTGCCACCCTGAGTGCCACGGTGCACGTGGCAGACGAGCGTCGGCTTGCCGCGCGCTCGCCCGGATATCTGCCCCGTGCGTGGCAGACAGCGGAGGTGGTTCGTGGATTCGGTCGGCGCCGTCATCGTGGTCGCCGTCGTGGCGTCGCGGCTGGTCGTGCCGCTGTTCATTCCGCGGTTCCCGCTGTCGGCGATCCTAGCTGCCTTGGTCATCGATGGGATCGACCAGACCGTGTTCAAGTCGGTGCTCTCGGCGTCGGATTGGGCGAAGATCGCCAACGGCTACCAGGGATACGACAAGGCGCTGGACGTCTACTACTTGACCGTTGCCTACACAGCCACGATGCGGAACTGGACCAACATCCATGCGCTGCGCTGGGCGGAAGGCCTGTGGCTGTATCGCCTGAGCGGTGTGACGCTCTTCGAAGTCCTGCACAACGCAGCGGACCCCGATTCCTGGCGCTGGCTGCTGTTCGTGTTTCCCAACACCTTCGAGTATTTCTTCATCGCGTACGAGATCGTGCGGCTTCGGTGGGATCCGCGTCGGCTCAGCCCCAGATTCGTCGCATGGCTCGTCGCGTTCATCTGGGTGGTGATCAAGTTGCCGCAGGAGTGGTGGATCCACATCGCCCAGTTGGACTTCACCGATTTCGCCGCTGAACATACCTGGGTCTGGCCCACCCTCGGCGTCCTCCTCGTCGTCGCGATACCGACCGTCTGGTGGGTGGTGGCGCACCGGCTGCGCCCTGCCGATTGGCGTATGCATATCGCCGCCGATCCGCTGCCGGCCGCGCTGGACACCGAGGAGAAACGCACTGCCTACCGAGCCGCCACCTGGCACGGCGTCGATGCGAACCTGATCGAGAAGGTCGTGCTCACCAGCCTCGTGTGCGTGATCTTCGGCGAGATCCTGCCACGAAACACGGCATCTGCAGCCCAGCTCGCCGTCGTGGTGAGCGTCGTCGTGGTACTCAACTCCGTGACGTCGCTGGCCTTCTCGCGCCGGAGCATCTTCATCGAGCGAGTGCCGATCGACTTTCTGGCGGTTGTGGTGCTGAACGTCCTCATTCTCGTAGTACTCCGGGCAATCAGCGCGCGGTTCGTACTCGACCACGCGCTGTTCTTCGCGCTGTTGATCTCTTTGATCGTGGTGTTGTACGACCGATACCGGCCGGTACGCGACTACCGGGTCGCCACCGCGTCGACGATTGCGGCTGACACCCCGAGCGGAGCCCCACCACCCCGACATTCGAGCTGATGGGCGTCGAGGCGACGGTCACGTGGTGGGGGCACGCGATGGTGAGCATCAAGATCGACGGCATACACGTCCTGACCGACCCGCTGCTCCGTGGCCGGGTCGGCCCGCTGCGATGGTATGGAGCCCGGCCGCCGGCAACGCTTGCCGGGCAAGCTGACGCCGTCCTGGTTTCGCACCTCCACCGCGATCATCTGGACCGGTCGAGCCTCGCGATGGTGCCGGCCGAGACGCCGATCATCGTGCCGCGGGGGGCAGGTTCGCTGCTGCCGTCGGCTCAGCGCCGGACAGTGATCGAGATGACGGCGGGCGGCACGGTGGAGGTGGCTGCCGTCACCGTGCGGGCGGTGCCGGCCGCACACCCATCGACACGCGACCCCGCTCGCGCGCGGCTTCGCGCTCAGCCTCTGGGGTACGTCGTACGGGGATCACGCGGCGTCTACTTCGCCGGCGACACTGCTTTGTTCGCCGACATGCACACCATCGGCCCCGATCTCGATCTCAGTCTGCTACCCGTCGGGGGGTGGGGGCTCACCCGCGGAGCCGGTCACCTCGATCCGCGGGACGCGGTCGAGGCACTCGCGCTGATCGGCACACCGCGAGCGGTGCCGATTCATTGGGGCACACTGCGGCCACCGGTGCTCTGGCGACTTCGCAGCGGGTTGTTTACCACGCCGGGGCGTCGATTCGTCGAACTTGCCGCCCGACTGGACGGTGTCGACGTGGTGCTCGCCGTCCCAGGTAGGCCGATCACCGTCGGCGGATAACGGGATCTGGGCGGCGACATCCTCGGACCCCAAAACGGACAGGCCCAGTTCGTGCCGGTGGTGAGTCGGTGAGTAGGGGTGTGGTCCGTCGTCCCGTCCACGCTTATCGACGATGCCGCTGCTCGGCGCGCTCATGTTCTGGCTGCCGGCACTGGTCCGCGTCCGCCCGCTGCCCGGCGCGGTGTCCACCTGTCGTCGCGGCACTCACCCTCGACCCCGCAGCCTGCCTACAAACGCCAGCCACCGCCGCCGCATCCGCCACCACTGTGCCAGCCGACCACGCCCGCCAGAAGATCTCGCGTACCTCATCCGAGATCGGCCCCCGACCACCCAGCCACATCGCAACACCCAGACCGCCCAGGCCTTTGCGACCACCGCTCGAACCCGCGGGCGTGATCGTGCGATTGATCTTGCTTGAGCTGCTCTGAGCTGAGTGGGCTGGAGGACGGCCGGGCGGTTTCACCGTCATGGGATGACGCGGAACTGCCGTGCCTGCAGTCATCGTGTGCGTTGACACCGCGGTCGTTTCGGGGGGAGGGCTGGTGGTCAAGAACTGCTACGAGATCCGGGTGATCGGATCGCTGGGGCCTGCCGCTCGCGAGGCGTTCTCCGGTGTCGGCTTGGAAGTCGAGCCGTTGACGACGGTGTTGAGCGGCGAGTTCGAGCAGGCGGAACTGCACGCGCTGTTGGACCGGGTGCGCGCTCTGGGTCTCGAACTTGTCGATGTGCGCCAGGCGCCGCCGCAACGCGACGGCGTTGGCTAGCGCGGCGTAGGCCTCCAGCGGCTCGGACGAGAACCAATGCCTGCTGCCGCGCTGCTCGCCGGCGACCGGCTACGCGCTGGCGAGGCCCTCGAGCACGTCTGGCTCCGGCTCACCGATCGCGGCGTCTCGGCCAGCCCGCTCACCAAGGTCGCCGAAGTGCAGCAGACCCACGAACGGCTCCGAGCCGACCTCGCGCTCGGAGCCGATGCGGTAACGGGCGACGGCCTCGTTGCCGAGGAAGGCGACCAAACCTGCGCCGGCGACGGCCCACAGGTGGGTCACGTCGTGCGGGAAAGCGATCTGTCAACCATCAGCCGAAGCAATACACCTTGCATCGTGGGCCCCGCGGGGCTCGAACCCGCAACCTACGGATTAAAAGAGTGGCCGTCGGCGGCGACTTGAATCACTCTCGCCGACTTCTATTGGGACGTTGTCAATCTCAACGGCTTTGGTCGACGCCGATAGACGCTATTTCGCACCACGTTTGATGCCATGCGGCGAAGTCGGTGGTCAGGCCAGTGCGGCCGCGGCCAGCACTGCGTTGAGCGCGGCGTTGGTTTGCGCGAGGTCGGCTGCGTCCGGCAGCCAGGTTGCGGCGAGGTCGAGCGCCGCGACGGGACGAGTCGTGGCGACGGCGTGCACGGCCTCGGCCACCGCGGTCAGCGGGGGGCCACCCGGGGCCGGGAACCGCAACCCGCGCAGCTGCGCCGGGTCGATCACATCCAGGTCCACATGAATGATCACCGGCCCGTCGGGCAGCACGGACGGGTCGAGCTGGTCCACCGCCACCCGCCACACCCGGGAGCCGGCGAGCGCGGCGCGCTCGGCTGGGTCGAGGTCGCGGCCGTCGCTGAGGATCACCCAGTCCTCGGGCAGCGCCGCCATGCCGAGTGCGGAGGGCAGGCTCAGGTCACCGCGCCCGACCGCCTTGGCCAGCGGTAGCCCGCCGAGATATCCGGAGGTTGTGGTGGCTTCGGTGTGGAAGTCGCCGTGCGCGTCGAACCAGACCAGCGCCGCGGCGATGCCGCGCTGCTGGATTGCCGCGACGACGGCCAGGCTCGCCACGCAGTCGCCGGTGAGCACCACCGGAACGCCGTCGGTGTTGACGACCGCATCGCGCAGCGGCGTGTAGAGGCTAACCAAATCGATCCACGGCTGGCCCGTCGAACCGGGCTCCCCAGTCACCTCGATGGTGTCCGAGGGCAG
>DASQSE010000143.1:0-37950 GCA_035642535.1 Jatrophihabitans sp.
GAAGGACGGCGGCCGGCACGTCCGACTTCAGAACGAGGAACGGCGATCGCGCGTCTTTGAAGTCACCCGCGGGTGAGACACGACCAACCGCGGACCCCGGCCTACCGGCATCTGCGGTGCCCGCGTCAGATGGGACGAGCCGGCTCGTCGAACGCGACGCGACGCACCCCGCAGGCGGGCCGCGCCCCACCCGGCGCTTCGATGCAGCTGCTCACGGCCCGCAAATCGGCGTATGCGATCCGACCGCCTTTCCGTGGGCAAGCGCGTCGAGCAGCATCCCGGTTTCTCCGGTGCCGAGTTTGGCGAACAGCGGGACCTCGGCGAGGGCGACCGGGTAGTCCTGCAGATCCACCGGGCCCTGGGTGACGCAGCCGCGCAGGATGTCGTACCAGCGTCCGGCAGGCACGTGGATGTTGCGGCTGGTCACGTCCGAGAGCACTGGTGCGGCGAGCAGCGAGTCGCCGAACAGCCACTCGTCGTTGATCGTGTAGGACTGCTGGTCGTCCGGGTAGTTGAAGAAGATCGGTTTGATGATCGGCTCGCCGCTGGCGACCGCGCGGGCGACCTGTCGCATCAGGTACGGCCAGAGTCGCTCGTGGAGGTGGATCGCGTCGCGGTAGAGGTCGATCGTCTCCTGGCCGTAGCGGGTGGGGTTGACCGAGCCCATCATCAGCGGGGTGAGCGCCTCGGCCTGCGCCCAGCGCACGAGGACCTGGCTCGTTGGGCTGGTGGGCGGTTGCGAGCCGTCCGAGCCGCCGATCATGTCCATCTCGGTGAACGGGTAGCCGATGACGGAGATCGCGAGCGCTTGGTGGGCGGCGGCCTGCAGTCCGTCCCAGTCGGCGCTCTTGTCGATCGAGTCTGTGGCGAAGCCGTAGCGCTGGGTGCCGGTCCAGGCGCTGGTGATCATGCCTTGGCCGGTGAGGTTGTAGCGGTCGATGAAGTCCAGCCCTATCTTCAGCTCGTCCATCTTGGTCATGCCCGGGTAAGCCTGGCACTTCGGGTCGTAGATCTGAGTGTCGAACTTCCACCCGTCGATGCCGTACTGCTTGGCCAGCGTGTCGATCTGGCTCTGCAGCCATGCGCGGGCAGTCGGGTTGGCCAGGTCGACCAGGCCGGGGTCGGAACTGTTGCCGCCGCCGAACCAGGTGGTGGCGCAGGAGCTGTTCGAGCCGAAACGGGATCGGGTCGCTGACCGCCTTGAGCAGGTAGCCCTGCTGATCGAGGTAGGGCCAGAGTACCGAGGCGCGTCGCCCGTCGCGGTTGTCGTAGAAGGTGTCCCACAAGCCGAAGTCGAAACCCATGTTGTGGACCTGGTCGATCATCGCCTTGGGGTCGGGGAACTTGGCGGGCTGGTTGAAGACGTGGTCGGCGTATCCGGCGGACCAACCGTCATCGAGTTCGACCGTGTGGCCGGGCAGATTGTTGTGCCGTCGCGCTAAACCGAATGGCGCATGTGCGACGACCGGTGTATGACGACGAGTTCGTGCTGTGCGCCTGACCGTTGCGGTCCGCCTCATCGAAGGAGACGGACATCCGGGCGGCAAGCGCCTCACTAGCCAGCCGGCTGACTGCCTCGCACGGCTGACGCTCCGAGCCGGTCGCCGTCAGATTTACGTGACGCATGTGGCGCGGGTCAGCCGCGCATCCGTGCAACGGACTGGCACATCGCCGGCCCGTCCCACGGATGCAGCGGGTCAGTAGTGGAACTGTTGCACCTGGGTGTCGCCGGGGCCGTAGGTCCAGGCGGTGCGGGTGGCAGGGTCGAGTTGGATACCGCGCTCGCTTTGGATGAGGCCGAAGTTGGCCGGCAGGTCCACGCAGGCACCCACAAAGTTGAAGCGCTCGTCGTAGGAGACCTGCCGCCCGGTGCGCAGGTCATACACGCTGACTGCGCTCATGGTGTTGTTGTTCACCAGGTAGTCGTTGCCGGCCAGGGAGCCGACCACGAGCAGATGGTGCACCGGGTCGACGACGGGGAACATCGGCGAATGGACGCCCAAGGGCGTGTCGGTGCTGATCCCGCCGGTGGTTTCGTCGGCATGTTCGAGCCGAGCCTGCGGGTAGAACACGAAGCCGATGTAGGGCTCGTAGACAGGGCCTATGGTCAGTTCCGCTTGCCCGGCCTGGTCCGCGGCGACGCCAGTCAGGCACCGGCCGGCCGGGGTCATCGGTGCGACGCTGCCGGTGTCGAGGTCCACGGTGGTGTAGCCGGCGTGGCGGACGAAGCACAGCTCGCCGGCCACTGAGCCCGATCCGAGGTCGACCGCGCCGGTAGAGCGGTCGATGTCCAGCATGTTGTAGAACCGCGGGCCCGGTGTGCCGTTGTCGACAGTGACGGGGTCGCCGACTTGCCCGGTGCGGGAGTCAACCGGCAGTAGCGTGTCCGCCCCGTCGCTGCCGCGCCAGGCGAGCACCGCCGCGCGGTGCCGTCCGGCGTCCACACGCCCACCCCACAGGTTGTATTGGCTGGCCAGATCGATCGGCACGTCGGCGACGGTGGTGCCGGTGGCGGTGTTGAGGGTGAGCAGGTGCTGCGTGGTGTCAGTCCACGGGTAGGCCGCCGCTACCAGGGTGTGCGCGGAGGGGTCGCTGCCGTACAGGAAGTAGGCACTGGCGTTGTTGGTGGCGGCGAGCGTCGATCCGTAGCTGCCGGTGCTCGGCTGATAGTGCTGGATCGCGCTGCTGGCCGGGCTGCCGTTGTCTGCCACCTGGGAGGTGGCCACCACGGGGGCCGCGGGGTCGCTCATGTCGAAGCTGGTGACTTGGCTGTCGCCGGGCGCGAGCCCGTCGTCGTACTCCAGCGCGGAGACCGGGGATGCCTGGCCGATGGCGTGCCCGGCCCGGGTGGCGAACACCCGTGCGGTGTACAGCAGAGAGCTGGCCAGTCCGAGTTTGGCCGCGTCCAGCGTCGTGGTGCCGGCCGTCGCCGGAAGCGGCACCGTGGCGGTGGACGGCGTGTCGACGCCGTTGCTGTCGGGCCGATCACCGTTCTGATTGGTGAAGGTGTTGTCCAGGCCGAGCACGGTCGGGGCGGGCGCGGAGATCTCCAGAACCGCGCCGGTGGCGCCATGCACCGGGTGTGCGTCCCAGTGCAGCTGGAAGGTCGGGTCGGCGCGGGTGGGGGTCGCCTGGTGGCCGAGCGAGCTGCCGGCGCTGGCAAGGGTGGGCGCATCGGGCCGCTCGCCGGCGGGGGTGGTTCCCACCCGCACGGAGGCGGCGACGCCGCCGACCCCCTTGACGCTGTCCTGCACGACGACCAGGCCGTAGAGACCGGCGCCCCCTGCGAACGCTGAGGCGGGGACGGTGATGGTACCCGTGTCATCGTTGAGCGGCCCGGTCCAGGTGGGGCGATAGATTGGCGCGGAGTACGGGCTCCAGTGGTTGATGTTGGAGACCAGCAGCTCGGGCTTGTTCACGTCCGGGATCCCCGTGAGGTCGTAGTGCACCGGAACGTCCGATCCGACGGGGACCGCGGCGGGCGCGGTCGGCGCCGGGGCCATGACATGCGTGTCGTCGGTGGGCCCGAACGTCACGACTTCGCTGGTGCTGGCAAGTATCGCGTGCCCGGCGCGGACCTCGGCTCCGACCTGGACGGCGCGATCTTGCGTGGCTGCCACCGGCTGACCGGCGGCCTGCAGCAACTCGCTGGGGGTGACGCGGACCGCAGGGACGTCGGAGTCGAAGTTGGTGTCCCCGACCCGGATCCGATACGTCAACCTGCGGGATCCGTCCAGGCCGGTCAGGTTGAAGCCGAAGGTCAGCGGGCCGACCAATCCTTCGCCGGTGGGAGTGTGCCAGAAGCTGTCGAGCGGGCCTTGCAGGTCGATGTGGTTCGGGTCGGCGGCCTCGATGAACGAGGCCCCGGCGTCGCCGATGGTCTGCCGGTGTGCCAGAGACAGCTCGACGATGGACGGCTCGCCCTGGCCGCTGCCCGGGAGCAGGGCGCCGACCGCGCGGCCGAGGTCGATCTGCGGCCCGACATGCAGCGGCTGGTCGATCTGCGGCGGCGTGGGCACCGCTCGGCCGGTGCGTTCCAGCAGGTCGCGGACCTGCGCGGGAGTCAATGACCGGCCGGTGTGCCGGGCGACCTGCAGCAGGTCGGCCACGCCGGCGGCGACCATCGGCGCCGAGGCGGAGGTGCCGCCCTCGAGCACCGGTATCGCGTCGGAGTCACCGCAGCTCCCCGAGCAGTAGTGCATCAAGGCGGCAATGTTGTCGCTCGGTGCCGAAACGTTGATGCGGGTGCCGAACCCGGACGAGAAGTTCGTGCCGCCGTCTTGCCGGGTGGCGGCGAACGTGCCGGTGCGCGTCAGGTCGGAGGTGCCGCCGGGCACCGCGATCGTGTCGTCCAGGGTGGTGCCGCCGACCGCGATCGCGCCGCTGTCCGGTACGACGCTGGGCGCGGTCGAGTCGGCATCGTCGTCGACCGACGTTGCCGCCTGCCCGTGGGCCGGGAGGTCGGTGGGGGTACTGCCGCCGTCCGGGCCGACCGGTGCCGGGGTGTACAGGCGGGTGCCGTCGTTGGCCGAGATGGTGACACTGATGCCGACGGAGACCAACGCGGCCGTCACCGAGCGCATCAACGGGTCGTCCTCCAGGTAGCGGCCGGGAAAGCCGAAGCCGTCGGTGCCGAAGCCGAGGCTGGCGGTGATGACGTCCGGTCGCGGGCTCTGCTGTCCGGCGGCCAGCATTGCCGCGGCGATGTTGGCGAAGGTCGGCTGCTCGGGTTCGACGAGTCGGTAGCTCGCGCCCGGTGCGATACCCAGCAGGTCGGTCGCGCCGGAACCTTCCTCGCCTGGGCGCTGCCGATCGTGTGGCAGCGGGGCCATCATCGAGAAGTCCAGCAGCACCTCGCCCAGGTATGGATCGACGCGTTCGACGCTGCCCAGCGGGTTGACGCTGCCGCCGTCGGAGACCGTGTAGGTCGGGATCATCGGCAGCGACGGGTAGTCCAGGTAACGCTGTCCGTCGCGCACAACCGTGGTAGGCCCGAAGCTGGACACGTAGGCGTCTCCCGGCTCCATCGACGCGTCGGTCAGGTCGCCGAGCGAGACATTGGTGATCACCTCACCGGTGCCGGGCAGTTCGTGCAGCGCGTCGCGGATCTGCGCGTAGCCGCTGACCGCGTCGACGCCGTTCGCGTTCAGGTAGCTCTGCAGCGAGGACCGCAGCCCGTAATTGCTCGGCAGGCCGTCGGCCGGCGTGGCGGTGCGTAATGCCGGCTGACCGGCACCTACCCAGGACGGGATCGGGGTCGGGTCGGTGGCCATTGTGCTGACGTAGCGGTCGGGTTCGGCGTAGGCGACCCCGGGTGTGGCGCTCAGCCGGGCGGCAGCCTGGTGCGGGTCACCGCCGCGCAGGTGAAGCACGTACAACCGGCCGAGGTCGACCGTCCCGCCGAGCCGGGCGCTGGCACCGCCGCTCAGCCGCTGCAACGCGGCGTGCGCGACGCCGCCGAACAGCGGCGTGGCGCTGACGGCTTGGTCCCGCCGCAACACCGCGTTGATCCGCGCGCTGGTGGTGTGCGCGGCCCGGGTGCCGCCGGCGCGGAGCCGGGCCCCGTCGATGCGTGCCCCGGCCAGGGCGACGACCACGTCACCGGACGCCCCGCTGCGCTGCGGCACCGAGAATCGACGCAGCAGCTCGGCCTTGCTGGGGCCTGGCTGGTCACCCAGGGCGGTGCGGCCCTGGGCGCGCGGCACCGCCACCGGGGTTGACGTGCCCCGCTCGGGGTCGCTGCGCGTTCCCAACCCGTCCGCACCGAGCTTGACCGTCGAGCCGTCGTAGAGATGCAACGAGAGCGGCGCCGCCGTGGGCGAGGCAAACGCCGGTACGGCCCGGCGTGTCTCAGGCCGGGCCGAGGCGGGCGCGGACGGGACGGTCAGCCCCGCGGCGGCGAGCACACTGGCGATGACGGCGGTGATCCGGCGAGCCATGAGAGGTTCCCCAATCTGTACCACTGCCGGTGGTACAGCGTGGAAGGCTAGCGCGACGATGATCAGGACGTCAACGACAAATTTGGGCGAGCACCCCGAACCGCCCGTCAGACGCGGCGCGCGACGGACGGCGGCTCAGCGGTCGCGGCGGCTGGGGTCAGCCGGGGGCGGCAGGGGCTCAGCCGGGGGCAGGCCGAGGCGGCGGCACGCTTGCGGCAGGGTGAGCGCGCTCGCCCACACGCTCTCGAACGCGATCTTCAGCGAGGCCGCCAGCCTCGAGTGATCCACGACCACGCTGGTTAGCTCGTCCGCGCCGGCGACCGGATCGTTGAGCGCGAACAGCACGATCCGTTCGTCGATGACCACTAGCTTCATCGGCAGCTTCTCGGCGAAGCGGGCCTGCTCACCGGCCGCGATGAATTCCTCGATCCCGGCCCGCGCCCCGGGTTCGGTGAGCAGCGACAGCTCGTACACACTGCGCATGGTGTGCCGGCCGGCCAGCTCTATGCCGACCCGGTTCTGTTCGAGCGGGACAACCGCCGGCTCGGTGCTGAACGAGATCAGCTCGCGCTCCACGCCGGCCTGCAGTTCGTCGAAGCGCTTCGCCATTGCGGCTCGGTCGCGGATGATCTCGATGTAGTCCATCGGATCCGCGTGCCCGCTGCCGGCGAGGAAGGCCGGGACGAGCTCGTCGGCCACCGTCCGGGCGTCTCGCTGCAGATGCTCCAGGCGCCGCTGGTGATCCTGGACCAGATGCTGCATCGCTGGCTCCGGCGGCACCGCCGCATATCCCGCAGCGTTGCCCGGCCGCTGGACCGCGAGGCCCTTTGCGACCAGGCTGCGCAGCACGTCGTAGACGCGCGGGCGCGGAACCTGAGCCAGACGCGCCACATCGGCTGGTCCGGACACCGCCCGCCGGATCAGCGCCAAGTACACCCGGGCCTCGTACTGGGTCAGACCCAGCCGGACAAGGCGGTCCGCGGTCGGCTCGTCAACCATGTCCGGCGCACGCTAAGTGGCGGGTCGGACACCTGTCAAACAGCCGTGACCCACAACGCGGATGCCCGGCTGCGCCATCCGCCGCGCAGCGGGCCTGCGACGAACACCTGATGCCGCCCAGGTACCGACGAACTCGGCGAGCGAGTCTGCCGCCATCAGCGAGATCCGCGAGCGCTTGCCATACCGCGAAGCGCGTCTACGGGTCGGGCCCCTGTGGTCGGTGCGTCGGCGAAGACGCCAGGTGGTCCGATCAGGCTCATCGCGATGTCGACGCGATGGCACAGCGTTGACAAGATCACTCGGCAGAGCCATCACCGCGGCAAGGCTCCTGTGCAGTCGAGCTTGCCGGGCAGGAGCGGCCCGGGCGGGCCCGTCGCCTCGGCGGTCGCCCGCCGACCGCGGGTGGCCCCGGCTCAGCCACGATCACGCTCAGCTGCCGGAGTGCGTTCGGCGAGCCGGGTGTCAGCACCGATCGGACCGTACGCGGCTGCGCTGCCTGGCGAACCGATGGGGGCGTCGTGGCCGGGCAGCAGGTCGGCGAACACCGCGGCGTTGTCGTCCCGCCAGGGCCGCTGCTCGTCGGTGAGGTCGAGATCGGAGGCGATCGCCGTCACCGGGCACACCGGCTCGCAGGCGCCGCAATCGATGCACTCGTCCGGGTGAATGTATAGCTTCCGGTTGCCCTCATATATGCAGTCCACCGGACACTCGTCCACACACGACCGGTCGAGAACGTCGAGGCAATCGGCACCGATGAAGAACGGCAAAGGTTGGCCCTTCTCTCTCGAATGGTCATACCATTCAATCATCGAGAGAAAGAGCGGAGCAAGGGCAGCGGCTGCGGTCAGGCCTGCTCGCGCGCCCGGCTGGCACTCACCCGAGCAACCCGGCGCGCGGTGCGCTGGAGGTGCTTGCGCATGATCTCCTCCGCCTTGTCGGCGTCACGCGCGGCGAGCGCCTCCACGAAATCCCGATGCTCGGTGGTGCCGCGATGACCCATCAACGGCGCGGCCACCTGCGCCTCGCGCAGCGACATCAGCAGCGGGCCGTGGAAGGAGTGGACGAGCATCTCGATCGCGCTGTTGTGCGTGCACGCGGCGACCCGGACGTGGAACGCGGCCGACATCGGCATCCCGTACTCGCCCTGCCGCAGCGCGTGCTGGTGTTGCCGCACCATGTCGCGAAGTTCCTCGATGTCCCGGTCGCTGGCCCGCTCGACGACCAGCGGAATGATGCCGAGTTCGACGACCTTGCGGGCCTCGGTCACCTCGCCGGCCGTCAGCGGCGAGAGGCTGATGAGGTCTGCGAGACCGGAGCCGATGCGGCTCGAAGACGGCGCCGTGACGAATGCACCACCTCGTGCGCCGACCCGGATCTCGATCAGCCCGCCAGCCTCGAGCACGCGCAGCGCCTCGCGCACCGTGACTCGGCTGACGCCCATCCGTTCGCCGAGATCGCGTTCGCTGGGCAGTCGGTCGCCGGGACGCAACTGCGCGGTGCGGATCAGCGTGCGGATCTGGTCGACGATCGCCTCGGACATCCGGTTGGAGGAAACCGCCCGGAAGAGATCGCCGGTCGGCCCTCGCTCAGTCGATGCCACTCTGGCCCCCTGACTCACCGGCACATGGTCTCACAGCATGTCGGCTAGAAGGTGCAACCGCACCCAGATAGCGCTGACCATCTAAGGTCAGACCAATGAGCAATGAGACCGAACATAGCGCGACGCCGGTCGGCGTGGTCGGTGTCGGTGCAATGGGTGGCCCGATCACCGTGCGGCTGGTCGCCGCCGGGCGCTCGGTGCGGATCCATGACAACAGGGTCGACGTCATGCGTGAAGTCGCGGGCGCGACCGGGGCTGCGGCGGCCGCAAACACCGCCGCCATCGCCCGGGACTGCCCGATCGTGCTCGTGGTCGTCGACACGGACAGCGCGGTGCGCAGCGTGGTCGGCAAGCTGCTGCCCGATCGCAAGGCATTGCGCGCGATCGTGGTGTGCAGCTCGGTGCATCCCACGACCGTCCGCGAACTCGCGGCCGACTGCGCCGCTGCCGACGTCAGGCTGCTCGACTGCGCAATGATCGGCGGAATCCGAGGCGTCCGGGACGGCAGCGCCGCGGTCCTGGTCGGCGGCGACGAGACGACACTGGCCGCAGTCCGGCCGGCGCTCGAGCCGTGGTCGGCGACCATCCACCACATCGGGCCGGTTGGCGCCGGGCAGGTCGCGAAGGCGGCGAGCAACCTCGTGCACTGGGCACAGGTCTGTGCGATCGAGGAGGCGATGCGACTGGTCGACGTCGCAGGATTGTCGGTGCCGACCGTGCGGCGCGCGCTCATGGACGGGCCGGCCGACTCGCGGGCGCTGCGCGAGATCGAATTGATGCGCCTCACCTGGTGGCGCAAGGATCTCGACACCTACCGCGCGCTGGCGGACGAACTCGGCGCGCCGCAGCGGGTCGCCGAGCTGTGCCGGTCGACTATGCCGGACATCACGGTCGACACGCTCGCCCGACTGCTCGCTACACCACGACCTTCGTCGTAATACTGGCCGGGAACACCTCGTCGGCTGTCGCGAGGCGGTGCGCGATGCCCTGCTGGTGCGCGAAACGCAGCAACAGGTCGACGGTCGCACGGTTCGCCTCGACGCCGTACGGGAACGGATCGCCGGCGAACAGGTCGGCCATCCGCCGGGCGTAGATAGGCAGCCAGGGCAGCGGATAGCGCGACACGGCCGGGTCGAGGAGCCGCTCGACGCTGCGCTGCTTCGACTCCAGAAACGCGTTGTACAGGTTGCGGGCGACCCACGGATGCTCGGCCAGCACCCGGCGCTGCAACGCAATGATGTGCATGATCGGCCACACCCCCGTCGCCGAGTAGGAGTCCAGCTCACGCTGCTCGAAGTCGGGATACAACCGCTCGACGTCCGGATGCCCGTCCAGAAAGCAGGTCGGTGGCCGGGCGATGATCGCGCAGTCGATCTCCTGGTCGGCGAGCAGCTGCGATAGCGACCGGTCGCCGATCCTGGTGAGTTGCACGTCTTCCGGCAGCGACAGCTCCACCTTCTCGACGCGCCCTGCGGCATTCGCGCCGGCTTGCACCCACTCGACCTCATCGAGCCGCACACCCACCTCGTTGTGCAGCCAGCCACGCATGTACACCGCCGCCGAGTGTGCCCATTCGGGCGATCCGACGCGCTTGCCGCGCAGATCTTCGGCGGTCTTGATGCCGCTCTTGCGATTCGCATAGAAGGCGCCGAACCGGAACAGCCGGGAGCACACCACCGGCAGCCCGATGATGTCGGCGTCCGGCCGGGTCACCTGCGCGGCGAACTTCGCGATCGACAACTCCGCGACCTCCCACTCGCGGTTCGCCGTGAACCTCGCGAAGATCTCGTGATGGCCGAGCAGCGACCACACCGGCTCGATGCCCGGTGCCCGTACGGTGCCGAGCCGGAAATCCCGGAAGTGGTCGTAGTCGGTCGTCGCGATGCTGAGCCGAAGGTCGGACATACTCGGGTCCTCTGGATTGGTCTGACATTTAGTCCTATAATTCCGGACAAAGCCGATACCCTCAAGAGAGCGAGCGAGCATGGCGAAGAAGGGGCGGACGTTCGTCCGCGGCCTCACCTCCGAGACCTACGGCCTCGGCCACTTCCGCCGCGAGCAGCTGGCTGCGCCACGGATACGTGACGACTCGATCGTCGTCGACACCGGCGACAGCGCGGCGCACTCGGGCGACTCGGCCAAATCCCGCACGTGGTGGCGTATCGGCCCCGGCGACGACCCGTTTCTCACCCAGACGATCCAGGTGCACTTCGTGGAGCTCCCGCCGGACAGCTGCAACCGCGGCCACGGCCATCAGAACGAGGCGGCCTTCTACATCCTCGAAGGACGCGGTTACGAGATCCACGACGACAAGCGCTACGACTGGAAACAGGGCGACCTCGTCTTCGTGCATACCGACTCCGTGCACCGGCACTTCAACCCTTACGACGAGCGGGCGGTGTGTCTCGTCATGAAGGCCAAGTGCACGTGGATGTTCCTCGGGCTGATCCAGCAGGGCCGGGGCGGGCCCATCGATCGCCCGGAGGAGTTCGGCGAACGCGCGGACTGGTCGCGCATCTGGACGCCCGGCGTCGAGGATCGCAAGAAGGTGATCACCGCCGAGGACGGGCGCTGGGAGACCACCCCGCTGGGCCGGATGCGGGTGATGAACAGCAAGGAGCAGACCGACCATCGGCAGTTCTCGATCGACGTCTACGAGCTGACCGTGCCGGCCGGCAGCCGCAGCGGCAAATACTGGAAGATGGCCGACGAGGTGCTCTACGTGCTCGACGGTGCGGGCTACTCGCTGCACTGGGAGGTCGAAGCCGAGATTGCCGAGAAGTACTACGCGCGGATCGCCAAGGAGCCGACGCGGCACGAGTTCGCGAAGGGCGACACGATCTATATCCCGCAGAACACGATCGCGCAGCACTTCGCCGCAGACGGCACTCCACTGCACCTCATCGCGGCGCAGAACCGGGTCTTCAAGCATCTCGGATACGACAACGTCCACTACTTCGAGGACGCCCCCGAGTACACCGCGGAGTTCGCGGGCGCTGCCGCAGGCTGATTGGCGGCGCGTGCCACGACGTACAACTGCGCCAGCGCCGCGGGCAACTCGCGCGCCTCGGTGATGACGTGGTACTCGCGCGGATCGCACATCTGCCGCAGGTAATCGGCGCCGGCCGGGTCGACCGTGATCAGATACGGCTGCACGCCACGGCCGCGAACCTCGTCCATGGCATGTGCGGTGTCGGCCAGCGCGTAGTCCAGCACCGCCTCGTCGCCGTACTGCTGGCCGTAGTCGAGGTCATACGGTCGCCCGTCCGAGACGATGAGCAGGAGTTTGGTGGCCGCGTCCGACCGCTCGAGGCGGCCGCCGAGGTGGCGGATCACCGGGCCCATCCGAGTGGTGTGGTCGGGCACCAGGCCGTGTAGCCGGTGCACCATCGCCGGCGATCGGCGCTCGTCGAGGTCCTTGACGACCGAGACGCGCACGTCGTCCCGGCCGCCTCCGGAGAAGCCGTAGATCCCGTACGCGTCGCCGACCCGGTCGAGCGCCTCGACGAGCAGGGTCACCGCGTCGCGCTGCAGGTCGAGAATGCGCTGCACGCGCTTCGGCTCGGCCGGGTCCGGTGGCAGCCGCTCCGCCGTGGACGAGCTGAGGTCGAGCGCGAACACCACCGAGACGTCGCGCCGGCGTTCTAGCATGCTCGCGAACACGGCGTCGCGTGGCTCCACACCGGTGCGCAGGTCGATCATCGCCTCGATGCACGCGTCCAGGTCGAGGTCGTCGCCGTGCCGCATGCGCAGCGCCACCTCGCGTCCGGCCGGCCGGACCCGCTCCAGCTGGGCGACCAGACCGGGCAGCAGCTGGCCGTGCTCGGCGAGCGCCCGCCGGTAGTTGCGGTCCGAGCGCACCGACTTGGGACGCCGCACCCGGACGAGGCACCACTCCGGCAGGTATCGGCCGGCGACGCCGTCCCACTCGGGATAGAGGAACTCGTCGCGGCCGTGCGCGTGCAGGCGCCCGTGGGCCGCGTGGTGGTAGTCGTCGAGGTCCGGGCCGTGATCGTGCGGCAGCGGCTCCGGTGGCGGCTCCGGACGGGCTGCAGCGGTCACGTCGACGTCGCCGCGCTCGGCGGCGAGCGAGCGGGCCCGGTAGTCGTCGGTGTCCTCGTCCGCGCTCTCCCCCGGCTCGGCGGGGTCCGGCGTCATGCGCAGGATCGCCTCCTGGAGCGGCATCCCCGAAGTCGCCTGCCCCAGGTAGCGCGGGCCGGGCGCGTCGCGGTAGCGCACCGGCACCAGCCGCACGTCGAGTTGCTCATCGCCTTCGAGCCGCAGTTCCGCACCGAACCGCCCGAACCCGGGGTCGTCGATGTCGGCGTCAATGTCGGCGTCAATGTCGGCGTCGATGTCGGCGAACGCGATCGGCCGCGCCACTCGCTCGACGCCGACGTTCGGCAGCCCGGCCAGCACGGCATAGATCCGGATCGCCGCTTCGGCGCTCGACTCGACACTCGCGCGCGGGTCGGTCAAGCGGCGGGCGGCGGCGGTGACGAGGGCGATCGGCTCGCGCAGGGCCGGCGGCGCGAGGACCGAGTCGGCGCCCAGACTGAGCCGGACGAGCGCCTCCGCAGTCGCGGCACGCGGTGGCAGCACGGTCAGCTCCGGCCGGTGCTGCAGGGCGGCCCGGCGCACCCTTCGGTAGCTGTCCGCCAGGCCGCCGAACAGCCGCGGCGCCGCGGTGTCGATCCGTAGGTCCTCGAGAACGGCGAACACCTCGATTGCGAGAACGGGACGGGCGAAGAGTCCGGTGAACCGCTCCAGACGCGGCCGGGCGTCGCCCGACTGCCCGGCCGGGCGCAGCCGGCGGAACAGCGGCTCCGGTCGGTCGAGATCGAATGCGAAGGTGCCGAGCAGCTGGTGCAGCGCCCGGTGCGTCACTGCGACGCGGTACCACTGTGCCGCGCTCAGCGAGCCACCGTCGGACACGGGCGCACGAATCGGCAGCCGGACAGTCGTGGCCGTGTCCGGGCGCTGCCACAGATCCGCGTCATCCTCGTAGCCGAGGAACTCGCAGCCGTGGCCGGACAGCGCGCGGTGGTAGAGCGCGAGCGCGTGCTGCGCGGGTTCGAACTCCGGCCGGTCGGTCATGCGGGGAAGACGGCGTGCGCGACGTGCCGGACGGCGTCCTGCACTTCGCGATCGTCGGCAAGGGTCTGCACGAGCGCGACATCGCACGCGCGGCGCGGCACGATGCCCTTGCTGATCAATGCGGCCACATATACGAGGAGCCGCGTGCTCGGCCCGTCGATGATGTCCGCGTCGTCGAGGTTGCGCAGCCGCTCGCCAAGGAACGCGAGCCGCTGGGCGTCCTCGGCGTCGACCTCTGCCTCGTGCGCAATGATCTGCGCCTCGAGATCGACCGGCGGGTAGTCGAACTCGATCGCGAGGAAGCGTTGCCGGGTGCTCGCCTTCAGGTCCTTCACGCTCGCCTGGTACCCCGGGTTGTAGGACACCACCAGCAGGAAATCCGGGTGCGCCGGGATTGTCGTGCCGAGTCGTTCGACCGGCAGCATCCGGCGGTGGTCCGTGAGCGCGTGCAGGATCACCGTGGTGTCCTTGCGCGCTTCGACGATCTCGTCCAGGTAGCAGATCGCGCCGGCCCGCACTGCCTGGGTCAGCGGCCCGTCCAGCCAGGTCGTCCCGTCGGTGGAGAGCAGATAACGGCCCACCAGGTCGGAGGCGGTCATGTCGTCGTGGCAGCTCACGGTGACCAGTGGCTCGCCGGACAACTCCCATGCCATGTGCTCGACGAAGCGGGTCTTGCCGCAGCCGGTCGGGCCCTTGAGCAGCACCGGAATGCGCTGCTCGTAGGCGGCCCGGAACACCTCCACCTCGTCGCCGACGGGCAGATAGAAGGGCGCGGCGAGCACAGCGGCGTCAGACAACGTCGAACTCGCCGGTCTGCTCGCGGGCGATCCAAGCGGCCGGATCGTGCGCGTAGTCGCGCTGATAGTCACCCGGGTAGTTGACGCCCGGCAGCGCCGGTATCCAGTCGTGCTCGACGTGCTGGGTACCACCGAGGCCGTTGGCGAGCCGCACCACGCGCGGGTGATCGAGCGCTGTCAGCCGGCCCTTGTCGATCAGCTTGACCCATTCCCCTGTGTCACGCTGCTTGATCTCGTACGTGGCGAAGACATTGTGCACGTGCGGGAAATGCATCGTCGGCAACTTGTTCCGCTTCGCGTACTCGAGGAACGTCTGATCCCAGTGCTCGGCGCCGAAGCCGAAGTGGATCACCCCGGCCTGCGCGCGCTCCGGCAGATTCGTCCATGAGTCGTTGTACTTCCACAACGTTTCGATCTGCCGGTAACTCTTCGGGTTCGTGCCGATGGACGCGTCATTGAAGTACGCCCAGCCGCGATACGGGAAGCCGGGATACTGCACGTCGCGGTACCGGTCCACGACCTCGCGCCACAGCGCGCCGTAGCGTCCGCCACCTTCGATCTCGGTGATCATCCCGCTCTCGACGCTCACTTGGACGTGCGGGTAGTAGCCGGTGTGGTTGCTGGTGCCGCCGATCACCCCGTTCAACGTCGGCATGAGCTGCTTCGCCTCGCGCAGAAACGTCTCGGCAGGGTGACCGAAGCGGATGCCCTGGATCGTCGAGCCGAGGATGTGCCCGGAGATGTAGGCGCCCTGCGGCCACAACTCGGCCTGGTGCTCGCTGACCTCCCAGCCGATGTCGGTTCCCTCCGGGCTGGTGATCCGCACCGCCGCTGCGTTGCGGAACGCGGCGACGACGAGCAGGTCGACGCTGCGCCAGATCTCGTCGGGGTAGCCGTTGGCGCGGCCGACGAAGTCCTCGTAGGTGCCGTAGACCCAGTTGTTCCGGATCCGCTTGCCCGCCGCCCGCTTCCAGTGCGAGCGCCCTGCCTCCCCCGCATATACGCCGGTGTAGCCCGGACGATCGTCGAGGAACCGCTTGAGTGCCGCGGCCGCCACGTTGAATTCGACGCCCTCCTCGATCATCGGCGGCAGCCGGTCGGTGATTTCCCGCCACCCGTCCGCGGCGCTGTACTCCCGGACCTCCATGCCGAGATCAGTCACGTCGATGCGATCCACCTTCGCCACGCCGATCTCGAGGAGTGCGCGTTGCAGCGCCTCGAAGACCACGTCGTTCTGGTGCGGGAAGGTAACGATCAACAATTCGTCCCCGGGCTGCACATCGCCGAGCGCCGAGCGTCCGTAGCGGCGCCGCACGTGCGCGCGGGCGAGCGGCATCAGCTCTTCGATGTCGTCGGTGCGCTCTTGGAGCAGATACCGCGGGAAGCGCGGCGCCGGATACTCGAAGCCGGGCAGCGGGTCCGGAACACCGGGGCCGGTCAGTTCGGTATGCGCCATCGGCACTCCCCTCGCTGGACGCGGTTGTGCCGGTCAGGCACCGATCTCGGACAGCGGAGCGGCCGGCGCGCGGGCGGACTGGCCGGCGAGCATCACGATCGCGCTCTCCGCGTCCGGCTCGAGGTACACCGTGTCGCCGTACGCCAGACCCACCTTCTCCTTGTAGACGCGCACCTTGACGACGTTCTCGTCGACCCGCACGTGGTAGTCCCAGCAGTCGCCGTGGTAGATGCTGAAGTCCACCGTCCCCTGCCATGCGTCAGCCACATGCTGACGGCGGGAGAGCCGGAAGCTCTCCGGGCGCATGAACACGCTCACCCGGTCGCCCGGTGATACGTCCGTGCACTTCATGCAGCGCATCGCCCGCGAGCCGAGCAACACGGTCACACCGTCCTGGTCGACGGTGTCGACGATGCCGTCCAGGCTGTTCGACACGCCGAGGAACCGCGCGGTGAACTCGTCGCGCGGGTACGTGTAGATCTCTTGCGGCAGGCCCCGTTCGACGATGTGCCCGCCGGACATCACCACGACGTCGTCGGAAACCGCGAGCGCCTCGTCCTGGTCGTGGGTCACGAACACCGTGGTGATCCCGAGCCGCTGCTGAACGCTGCGGATCTCGTCGCGCATCCGGCCGCGCAGCCCTTTGTCGAGATTGCTGAGCGGTTCGTCCAGCAGCAGCACCTGCGGTTGCCGCACCAGCGCGCGAGCGAGCGCGACCCGCTGCTGCTGGCCGCCGGAGAGTGCCGGCGCCGGACGGTCGGCCAACTCGGCGAGCCCGACCATGTCCAACGCGTCCATGGCGGCCAGGCGCAAGGCGGCCCGCTTCGGGCGCGGCCGGCTGACCCGCAGCGGGAACGCGACGTTTTGCAGCACGGTCATGTGCGGCCAGATCGCGTAGGACTGGAACACGATGCCGATCGGGCGGCGGTGCGGCCCGACGAACACCCGGCGCGCGGGGTCGGACATGACCTGGCCGCCGATCTCGATGACCCCGGCGTCGGCACGCTCGAGTCCGGCGATGAGCCGCAGCGTGGTGGTCTTGCCGCAGCCGCTCGGCCCGAGCAGCGTGACGAGCTTGCCCTCGGGGATTTCGAGGTCGAGACCCTCGACGGCATTGTGGGTGACCGACCGGCCCGGATAGCGCTTCGTCAGTCCCGATAGCTTGATCATCCGCGGGTGGCACTCCTTCGCTGTTCGGCACGGCCGAGAGCGGCGTTGCTGACATCAAGCATGCTTGATGCCCACCTTCCTGGTGGCGAGTCGGACGAGGGCAGCAAGCACGCTCAGGAACAGGACCATGAGCACGCCGAGCGCGGCAACCACCGGGTAGCTGCCGTTCGTGTAGAGGTCGTAGACCTGCACGGACACGACCTCGGTTCCCGAGGAGTAGAGGAAGATCGCCGCCGAGATCTCTCGGAACGCGACGATCATCGTGTACAGGAAGGCCGCCAGCAGCGACGGGACCAGTAGCGGGAGGAACACCCGACGAAACGCCTGCAGCCAGGACGCGCCGCTCGCCGTCGCGGCCTCCTCCAACTCGTCCTTGATCTGCGCCATGCCCGGTGCCAGGTACCGCATCCCGTAGGGCAGCGTGATCGTGACGAACGCGACGATGAGAATGGTGAGGGTGCCGTACAGGTGCACCGGCAGCGGCGCGGCCAGGTACCAGTACAGGATCCCCACGCCCATCACGACGCTGGGCACCGCGATCGGCGCCGTTGCCAGCCCATCGAGCAGTGTGCGTCCGACGATCTTCGTCTTGACGGTGATGTACGCGACGAATGCGCTGAGCGCCGTGACGATCAGCGCGGACGCGACCGCGGTGATCAAGCTGTTCTTGACCGAGTTCACCAGGCCGGGCCGCTTCGCGATCTCGTGGTAATTCGCCAACGTGAAGTCGTGCAGAGCTGCGAACGAGGGCTGCTCATAGCCGGGCAACAGCGACGACCAGATCAGCATGGCGATCGGCAGCACAGCGGCGATCAGGAAGTACAGCATGAAGGCCGCGAAGCCGGCCCATCGCCACTTGCCGATGTCCTGCGGATGCATCCGGAAGCCCTTGCCGGTGATCGTCTGCACGTTCGTCGACCTGCTCAACCGCTGCGCCACGATCAGGCCGATCGACGCGACCACCATGACGAACATGCCGATCACACCGACCGTCCCGTAATCCGGCGGGAACGTCTGCAGTGCCGCGTAGATACGACTGACGAACACGTAGCGGCGGCCCGGCACACCGATCAGCTGCGGCACTTCGAACGTCGAGATGGTCTGCACGAACATCAGCAGCGCCGCCGACAGGATCGCCGGCCGCGCCATCCGCAGCGTGATCGCCCGGAAGGTACGGGTCGGTGACGCCCCCGACGCCATCGCCGCTTCCTCCAGCGAGGCGTCCATCGAGGTGAACGAAGCCACGCCCATGAGGTAGGCGACCGGCACGACGTGCATGGACTGCACGAACACCATGCCGGACAGGCTGAACACGTTGAACGTCGGCAGCCCAACATCGCGGAACGCGACGTTGATGGGCCCGCGGTGCGGCGAAAGCAACAGACTCCACGCCACCGTGTTCAGGATGCCCGGCACGATCAGCGGGAGCAGCGCGGCCAATTGCGCGAAGCCTTTGGCGGGCGTGTTCGTGCGAATCACCAGCCAGGCCAGCCCGAACCCGACGGTGGTGCACAGGATTGCGGTCAGGCCCGCGTAGACGAAGGAGTCGCGGACGAGATCGCCGAAGCCTGGCGCGGTGAACGTCTCGGCGTAGTTGTGGAACGTCCAGGTGCTCGACCCGATGCCGAGGAACTTCGACTGGAAGCTGGCGTAGAGCATGGTGCCGACAGGCACCAGCGCCAGGTATGCAACCGCCAGCGCGGCGACAGCGAGGGTGATGTACCGAGCGTCGATGAAGTCACGCCAGGTCCGGCGCCCGCCCGGCGCGACCTCCGGCCGGACGATCGGCTGCTCAGCCGTCAGCGTCATCCACTCGTCCTATCGCATATTGGGCAGACCGTGGGGCCACGCATTCAGAAGCGCGGCCCCACCGAGCGTCATTGCGCGTGCAGCGCGGTATTCATGTCGTCGACCTCGGAGTTGTACTCGTTGCTGGAGAGGATCGGCTTCCCCCACGCCGGCGTCCACTTGCCCGGGTTCCATACGGCCGGGTCGTTGGTGACGTCCGAGCGCAGCGACGTGTGGTTGGTGAGGTCGACGATCGCTTGCTGGCCGGCCTTCGAGACGATCCAATCCTCGAACAGCCGGGCGGCCGCCGGGTGCGGGGCGTTCTTGACCACGTCGACCAGGGTCAGCGAGGCCGGCAGCGGATTGGAGTTCGTGAACTCCACCTGCTTCGGCGTGTCCCCCTTCAGATCCGACGCCTTGTACCCGTATGCCGTCGCAGCGACCGCCGGCTCCCCCGCCTGCACGTCGGTCAGCGCGTCGGTGTGGCTCTCGACGAAGACCGGATCGTTGTCACCCAGCTTCTTGACCAGCTCGTAGGCCTTGTCGTGACCGAATTGCTGAACCAGGCTGTCGTACCAATTCACCGCCTCGGGGTCGATCGAGAACTTGCCCTTCCACATCGGGTCGGTGAGGTCCTGCCACGACGTAGGCACCGGGAGGTGATCCTCCTTCAGCACCGTCGGGTTGTAGGCGACCACGGTGGTCACTGCGTAGACGACGCCCTCGTAGCCGGTCGGCAGGTCGAGGCCGGCGGGTAGCGGTGACAGGTCTTTCGGGGTGTATGGCTGCAGCGCCCCGGCCTGGATCAGCTGGGCAATCTGCGGCGAGTCACCCGAGACGACGTCCGCGTTGTACTTGCCGCCGCGCTGCTCGGTGATGATCCGCGGCGGGATCTTGTCGGCGCTCAGACGCAGCGCGTCGACCTTGATGTCCGGGTAGTCCTTGTGGAAGGCGGCGAGGAAGGGCTGCACGTCGTCGTCCGAGAACGTCGTGTACCAGGTGAGCGAGCCTTCCTTCTTCGCCTGCGCCGCCAGCGCAGCCGGGGCCAGCGAGTCGAGAGACGGATTTGATGTGGGCTTACCGCCGCCGCCGCCCGAACTGCATGCTGTAGCCAGCGATAGGACGAGACCACCCAGAGCGGCGATGGACCAGTGGAGCCTTCGACCTGCTCTCATGAAATGGATCCCTTCGATAGGACGGGGATCTGCGGCCGACCCACCTTGCACGGTGCGGTTGAGCGGACGGCTGCTTGACCGCTCGGGGGCCACGAAACCTCCGATGGTGGTACGCGTACTTTGCACCGGAATGAAAGGCAGTATGGCCATAAGGCCAGACCATTTGTCAATAGCCGATGTCAAGGCCTAACACGGTCGTTGCTGATCAACTTTCCGAGCGAAGTGGTGACACCAAGCGCATAATGGTATGACAATAAGGCAGTTGTCCGATTCGCCGCGCGCCGGCCTGTTGAGAGGCGGAAGCGAGTGCTGAAGCAGGAAACCAACGAACTGCTGACCAGCACGGGTCCTGGCACGCCGATGGGCCAGCTGTTCCGGCGGTACTGGCTGCCGGCCCTGCTTGCCGAAGAGTTGCCGGAGGACGGGAGTCCACCGGTCCGGGTCAAACTGCTCTCGGAACGGTTGATCGCGTTTCGGGACAGCGAGGGCCGCTACGGCCTCATCGACGAGTTCTGTGCGCATCGCGGTGTGTCGCTGTGGTTCGGGAACAACGAAGTGGGCGGTATCAGGTGCGCCTACCACGGCTGGAAGTACGACGTTACCGGGCAGTGCCTCGAGGTGCCGTCCGAGCCGGAGAACAGCGCGTTCTGCTCGAAGGTCAAGCTCACCGGGTACCCGCTGGTGAAGCTCGGGGACATCCTCTGGACCTACATGGGCGACCCAGCCGAGCAGCCGCCACCTCCCGAGTACGAGTTCGCGCAGGTCCCCGCGGACCAGACCTACACCTCGAAGCGCTGGCAGGAGAGCAACTGGTTGCAGGCCCTGGAAGGCGGCATCGATTCCAGCCACGTCTCCTGGCTGCACTCAGCCGGGCTGCGCAACGATCCGTTGTTCAAGGGCTCGAAGGGCAACGAGTACAACTTGAACGACATGCGCCCGTACTTCGAGGTGGTCGAGACCGATGGCGGACTGTTCGTGGGGGTCCGGCGCAATGCCGAGAACGGCAACTACTACTGGCGGATCACGCCGTGGGTCATGCCGTCGTTCACGATGGTGCCGCCGCGCGGCGACCACCCGGTGCACGGACACCTCTGGGTGCCGATCGATGACGAGAACTGCTGGGTGTTCACCTTCGACTATCAACCGGTGCGGGCACTGACCGATGCCGAGGTGCAGGCGATGAAGGACGGCCACGGCGTGCACAACCAGTACGTGCCCGGCACCTACCGGCCGCTCCAGAACAAGGACAACGACTACCTCATGGATCGGGCGGCGCAGCGCCGCGGCGAGACGTTCTCCGGCGTCACTGGCATCGCCATGCAGGATGCGTCCTTGCAGGAGAGCATGGGCCCGATCGTGGATCGCAGCAAGGAGCGCCTCGTGTCCGCCGACAGCGGCATCATCAAGGCCCGGCGCAAGCTGATCGGCGCCGCGCTCGCGCTGCGCGACGAAGGAGTGCCGCCGCCGGGCGTCGATCCCGCACACCATCGAGTGCGGTCCGTCAGCATCGTCCTACCACCCGACTCGTCGTTCGCGGAGTCCTGCCGCGACGCGCTGACCGCGACGCCGGGCGTCGCGCACGTCTCGGTCTGACATGGCGAACGCGCCAACCCTGCTCTCGTCCTGCGCCGCGGCCGCGAGCGCGAAGGAAGCCGCGTTCCGGATCACCGCCGCGCCACCGCCACCCCGCGCCGCCCGGGTCGTCGCGCTCGATTCAGGTGCCGCCGCCGCAGTGCGCGAGATCGCGACGCAACCGTGGCGCGGCGCCCAATTCCTGAGCTGCCGCACCGCCCGTGGGAACGGCCGCGCGGACACCGATGCCGACCCGGTGCTGGTGACCGCGGACGGCCGCGAGGCGCGGTTGAGCGACACGTTGGGCGACGCCGACTTCGTGATGATGGTGGCGACGAGCGGTGCGGGGGCTGCGGTGGCCTCGGCGATCGGCGCGGCGTGCACGGTGCGCGGGATCACGACGGCGGGGCTGATCGTCGGCGCGGACGGCAGCGCAGAGGCGGCGGTCACGGCGCTGCGCCCGCACGCTCGGGTGCTGCTCGTGTCGCACGACGCCTCTGACGTGGCGGAACTGCTCAACGCGGTCGGCGCGTGACGGCATGACCGACGGCGCGCGAGTGACCGTTCCGGCGCTGGCCGAGATGAAGCGAGCCGGCCGCAAGATCGTCGGCGTGGTCGCGTGGGACTACCAGCTCGCCCGGATCGCCGACCGGGTCGGCGTGGAGATCGTGTCGGTGGGCGACAGCGTCGGCGTCAACCTCTGGGGGCACGCCAACCCGCTCGAGGTGACGATGGAGCAGATGCTCGTCGTCTGCCAGGCGGTGCGCCGCGGGGTGCGCCGGGCGCTGGTGAGCTGTGACTTCCCGTTCGGGCCGTTGCAGGAGGGCACCGTAGATGCGGTGCGCGCGGCAATCCGGCTCGTCAAGGAGGCCGGCGCCGACTTGGTGAAGCTGGACGGCGCGGCGGACTACCCCGACGCGGTCGCGGCGATCACTCGGGCCGGCATACCCGTCTTTGCCCAGTTCGGCATCACGCCGCAGCGGGCGCTGCAGCACGGCGTCGAATACTCCGCGATGGTCCGCGACGGCGCGACGGCGCCCGCCGAGCTGGCCGACGAGCTCGTCGCGGAGGCGAAGTTGCTCGAAGAGGCCGGCGCCGCGCTGCTCGACTTCACCAACTCCGGCCCGGTGGCCGGCGCTGCGGTCTCCCAGGCGGTCGGCATCCCGGTCGTCGGCGGCTTCGGCGGGGGCCCCTGGCTGGACGGCCGGATGCGTATGGCGCACGCCGCCATCGGGTATGCCGCGGATGGGCTGGACGCGCCGCCGGACACCTACGCCAATGTCGCGCAGATCGCCTACGATGCGCTGCACTCCTATGCCGACGACGTCCGCTCCACGCGCCAGATTCGGGGCGGCCGTCGCGTTCCCTGACCCTCCTCCCGGAAGGCCATCGCGTTGCCGTTCGCGACAATCGACGGGATCCGCACCCGTTACGAGGTGACCGGCAGCGGCCCGGCGCTGCTGATGTTCTCGCCCGGTGGTTTCGACTCCCGGCTGGAGAACTGGTCGACGCTCGGCCTTTACGCGCGGCTCGAACTGCTCCCTGCATTGGCCGAGCGCTACACGTGCATCACCTTCGACCGACGCGAGTCCGGCGAATCCGGCGGCCGGGTCGAGCGGCTCGGTTGGGCGGCGTACGTGCGTCAGGCGAGCGGTCTGCTCGACCACCTAGGCATCACCGAGGCGCATCTGATGGGCGGCTGCGTCGGCTGCTCGTCGGTCGCCGCATTCGCCGTCGCGCATCCGAACCGAACCGCGAGCATGGTGCTCTACTCCCCCGCGGGCGGGCCGCGCTATCGAATGACGCAGCACGCCCGCTTCGGTGCGCACGCCGCGTTCGTCGCCGAGCACGGGCTCGCCGCAGTCGTCGAACGGGCCCGCACGCACGACCTTTCGTTCACCAAGGACGCCGCGGTAGGGCCGTGGGTGCGCGTCATCCGCACCGACGCCGACTTCGCAGCCGGCTATGCCGAGCTCGACGCGGACGGCTACCTGGTCGCGCTCGCCGGCAGCGCCCGGGCGCTCTACGACCGCGACACTGTCCCTGGCGCGGAGCCGGAAGACCTGATGGGACTGCCAGTGCCCGCGCTCGTGGTGCCCGGGCAGGACGCGTCACACGCGACATCGGCGGCCCGCTACCTCGAGGAGTGTCTCCCACGCGCGACGTACTGGGACGCGCCGGTCGAGGAGCAGACCGCCGAGACGTCGCCCAAGCGAGTACGCGAGTTCCTGGACGGCGCCTAAAGGGGCTCGCCGCGTTCGAGGGCGGCGATCTGCTCCAGCCGCTGCTGGTGGCGGCCGCCCTTGAATGGGGTACGCAGCCAGAGTTCGAGCAGCTCCTCGGCCTGCTCGGGCGACAGCACCTTGGCGCCGATCACGAGCATGTTCGCGTCATTGTGCGCGCGGGAGATCTCGGTGGTGAACGGTTCCAGCGCCAAGCCGGCACGCACTCCGCGGATCTTGTTGCACGCGATCAGTTCACCGCTGCCACTGCCCCCGATCATCACCGCCCGGTCGGCCTCCCCGCCGACCACCTGCCGGCCCAACCCCGCACACAACAGCGGGTAGTCGACGACCTCGTCCGCGCTGTGGCTACCGAGATCGTCGACCTGGTGGCCGCCGGCGAGCAGCCGGTCCATGAGCCTGCGCTTGAGTTCGATCCCGTTGTGGTCGGCGGCAATTGCGATGCGCATGTCGACCCTCAGCCAACCAGTTCGCGGGTGCCCGCGGCGAACAGCGACTCGAGATCGGCTCGCTCCGTGAGGATGCGTTGGCGCACTGCATGCCCGATCAGCTCCTCCAGCACCGCGGCGTTCGGCGCGATGCCGTAGGGCAGCGGATCGCCGCCGGTGATGTCCATGACCCGCCGGTACATCCGGTCCGTGGCCGTCGGGTGCGCGATCGTCCCGTCGCGCAGTTGCGTCACGTATCGCTGCTTGGCCTCGGCGAACGCGGCGAACAGTTCCTCGGCGAGCCCCGGCCGGGCAGCCAGCACGTCGTCCTTCACGACGATCAGGTGGTTGATCGGATAGTGGCCGGTGCGGCGCAGCGCCGCGTAGCCGGCCTCGTCGGCATCCTCGATCAGAGGTGCGATCCGCTGATCGTCGGAGCTCACGCCGATCAGCGCGGCCAACTCTTCGGCGAGTAGTAGCTCATCGAGCGCCGCGCCCTCAGGCATCGGGACGACGTTCGGCGGCGGACGGTACTGCGCGACGTGCTCGTCACCGGAGAGCACCCACGTGACACCGTCCGGGTCGACGCCGTGTTCGTCCTGCAGCACGCCCCGCGCCCAAACCCCGGTCGTGACGGTGTAGCCGCGGTTGACACCGACGCGCGCGCCGGCGAGATCCTTCGGGTGCGCGACAGGCGATGACCGGTCGTGGGTGATCGCGCCGTGGTGGAAGCCGCGCACCAGGAAGACGGGCAGCGCAGTGAACGGCACGCCGTGCTCGCGGGCGCACAGGTACGTGGTCAGCGCCATCTCGCAGACGTCGAATTCGAGGTTGCGGACCATCCGGCGGAACGCGTGGACGAGGACCGGCACGTCCACGAACTGCAACGCTGCGCGCTCCGGCCGCACCTCGCCGGTCAGCAGCGCCCGGTTGTTGCCCTGTTCGCGGGTCACGATGGTCAGCGGCGCATCCGTCATGGTTTCGGGCCTGCCTCCGTGCCGGGTCGCTGCTAATCTAGCAAACCATCAGACCATTCGGCAGCGACGGAGGACGGGATGGTTGAGCGGGCTCTTGCGGCGGTGCGGATTGCGCCCAGCACGATCGAGCTGCAGGAGTTCCCGATGCCGGAGATCCCGCACGATGGTGCGCTGCTCAAGATGGAGGTCGCCGGGATCTGTGGCACCGACGTCAAGATGTATGCCGCCCCGCCGTTTCCCGACCCGGTGATCATGGGCCACGAGAACGTCGGCGTGATTGCCGAGGCAGGCCGCGACTTCGTCACGCGGCAGGGCGTCGACGAGGGCGACCGGGTGTTCGTAGAGCACTACGTCGGCTGCTACCAGTGCGGGTGGTGCCGGGTCGGCGAGTACCGGCACTGCGAGAACACCGACTGGCGCACCAACCCCGACGCCCGCCGGTTCGGCTACACCAGCGCCGACAATCCGTACCACCTGTGGGGCGGGTTCGCGCAGTACATGTACCTGCCGTGGAACGCGGTGCTGCACAAGGTCCCGGGCTCCGTGTCCACCGAGCTCGCCGGGATCGTGACGCCGTTGTCGAACGGCATCGAGTGGGCGCTGCGCGACGCCGGTGTCGGATACGACTCGACGGTGCTCATCCAGGGACCGGGCCAGCAAGGGCTGTCGCAGGTGGTCGCGTGCAGGCAGGCCGGGGCGTCGCTCGTCATCGTCACCGGAACGACGCGGGACTCGGCCCGCTTGGATCTCGCGAAGACGCTCGGTGCGGACTACGTGATCGACGTGCAGGCAGCGGATCCGCTCGACCGGGTCCGGGAGATCACCGGCGGGACCGGCGTCGACGTCGTGCTCGACTGCACGTCGGCCGCGGGCACCACCCCGGTACTGCTCGGCATCGACGCCTTGAAACGCCGCGGCGGCACACTGCTCATCCAGGGTGAGCTCGCCGCCTTCCCCGATTTCCCGCTGAAGAAGTTGACCGAGAAGGCGATCACTATCAAGAGCGCGCGGGGCCACAGCTACCGATCCTGCGAGCTGGCGCTGGCCCAGCTCGCCGCGCGCCGCTACCCGCTCGAGATGCTGACGTCGCACACCTTCGGGCTCGCGGACGTCGACCGCGCGATACGCACCGTCGGCGGCAGCGGCGACCCGGATCCGATCCACGTGTCGCTGCTGCCCTGGCGGGCCTGACATGCCGAGCGTGATCCGCAATCCGCCACGTGTCGACACCGCGACCGCCGACGCGTTCGCCGAGCTCGGCGTCGCGACGGTGCACGAGGCGCAGGGCCGCACCGGCCTGCTGGCGCCGCGCATCCGGCCGATCTTCCCCGGCGCTCGGGTGAGCGGCACCGCGGTCACGGTGAGCGTGCCGCCGGCGGACAACTGGATGATCCATGTCGCAGTCGAGCAGTCCACCGAGGGGGACGTGCTGGTGGTGGCGCCGACGTCGTTCTCCGACGCCGGCTACTTCGGTGAGTTGCTGGCCACTGCGGTGCAGCATCGCGGCGTACGCGCGCTGGTGATCGACGCCGGGTGCCGGGACGTCGCCGAGCTCACCGCCATGCGCTTTCCGGTGTGGTCGGCGTGCATCTCGGCCACCGGCACGGTGAAGGAGACGCTCGGCGACGTCAACCTGCCGCTCGTCTGCGCCGGGCAGCTGGTCACGCCCGGTGACGCAGTGGTGGCAGATGACGACGGCGTCGTGGTCGTGCCGCGCGCTCGCGCCGCGGAGGTGCTCGCGGCCGCGCGAGAGCGGGCGGACCGCGAGGCGATCGCCCGGCAGCGCTACCGCGATGGCGAGCTCAGCCTGGATGTTTCCGACATGCGCGGGCGGCTGGCCGCGAAGGGACTGAAGTACATGGACGCGCAGTGATCATCGACTGCCACGGTCACTACACCACGACGCCGGTCGCGCACGACGCATTCCGCAGCGCCCAGCTCGCCCACCTGCGCGACGGGACGCCCGCGCCGCAGTGGCCGCGCATCAGCGACGACGAGATCCGGGAGAGCATCGAGCGAAACCAACTGCGCCTGATGGACGAGCGCGGCACCGACGTCGTGATCTTCTCGCCGAAAGCGTCCGCGATGGAGCACCACGTGCCGGACCCGGCGACTGCGATCAACTGGGCGCAGTCGGCAAACGACCTGGTGCACCGCGTGACGACGCTGTTCCCGAATCGGTTCGCCGGCGTGTGCCAGCTGCCGCAGACGCCGGACGGCGACCTCACGGCCTCGGTGGCGGAGCTGCACCGCTGTGTCAGTGAGCTCGGCTTCGTCGGTTGCAATGTCAACCCGGATCCGTCCGGCGGGAACTGGCAGACGGCGCCGATGACCGACCCGTCCTGGTACCCGCTGTACGAAGCGATGGTCGAGCTGGACGTGCCCGCGATGGTGCACGTCTCGTCCTCGCGTAACCCCAACTTCCACGCACTGGGGGCGCATTACCTGAACGCCGACACGACCGTGTTCATGCAGCTGCTCGAGGGCGACCTGTTCCGCGACTTCCCCACGCTGCACCTGGTGATTCCGCACGGCGGCGGCGCGGTGCCCTACCACTGGGGGCGCTACAACGGGCTTGCCGAGCGGCTCGGGCGCCCGCCACCGTCCGAGCACGTGCTGTGCAACGTCTACTTCGACACCTGCGTCTATCACCAGCCCGGGATCGAGTTGCTGCTGCGTGTCGTCCCCACCGACAACCTGCTCTTCGCCTCGGAGCTGCTCGGTGCGGTGCGTGGCGTCGATCCGCAGACCGGCCGCAGCTGGGACGACACCAAGTCCTACATCGACGCCGTTTCGCTCTCCACGACCGATCGGGACAAGCTCTTCGCAGGCAATGCGTTGCGCGTGTATCCGCGGCTCGCGGCCAGCAGCGCTGCGCCGGCCAACAGTGTCGCGACCCCACCCAGGCCGAGCGCGTAACGGGCGCCGAAATCCTGTCCGACGAAGCCGACCAGCGGCGCCCCCACCACCGTGCTGCCCTGCCAGCCGATCGACCACAGCGCCATCACCCGCCCGCGCATCTGCTCGGCGCTGGCCGCCTGCAGCACCGTCTTGGACACCGAGTTGAACGCCACCGTGAACACGCCGACCACCGCGAGCAGGGCGTACGCGCTCGCGAGATTCGGTGCCAGCGAGGTGACGCCGAGCATCGTGCCCCACGCAATTGCCGACAGCGCGACCGTGCGCACCCGGATCCGCTCGCGGTGCGCCACCGCGAACCCTCCGACGATGGAGCCGGCCGCCACGCTGGCCAGCGCCGCACCGTAGGTGCGTGAGTCGCCGTCGAACGCGCGCGAGGTGAACAGCGGCAGTGTCACCTGGTACTCCCAGGCGAAGGCACCCGAGACAGCGACGAGCAGCAGCGGGCCGAGCAGCTGCGGTGTGTGCCATACGTAGCGCAGTCCGGCGCGGATCTGACCCGGGCGCTGCGACGCGCGGGCCGAGACCATGAGCTCGGCCGGTCGCATGGCCACCAACGCTGCGATCACCGCGACGTAGGACGCGGCGTTGACGATGAAGCAAGGGCCCACCCCTACCGCCGAGATGAGCACGCCGGCCGCCGCCGGTCCGGCGATGCGTGCTGCATTGACCAGCACGGAGTTCAGCGCGATCGCGTTGCCGAGCCGATCCCCGCCGACGATCTCGTTGATGAACGTCTGTCGCGCCGGAGTGTCGAACACGTCGACCAGGCCGGCGGCGAAGATCAACGCAGCGAGTGACCACACCGCGATCAGGTGGACGATCGTCAGCACGCCGAGCACCGTCGCGATGACGATCTGGCAGGACGCGGCGAGACGCAGCAGCCGGCGCTTCTCCCGGCGATCGGCGACCAGCCCGCCCCACGGGCCGAGCGTCAACAGCGGCACGAACCGCGCGGCGATGACGAGACCCAGCGCGCCACCACTGTGCGTCAGGTCTAGGACCAGCCAGCCGACCGCCACGTTCTGCATCCACGTGCCGGCCACCGAGACGCCCTGGCCGGCGAGGAACAGCCGGAAGTTGCGGACCTGCAGCGACCTGAACATCGGCAGGCCGCGGGGCACGATCAACCGTCGCGGCGGGCCATGAACAGCGCGGTGACGAAGCCCCGCCAAGGGGTGTCGTAGTCGCGAAAGCCGGCCGCGGCGAGGGCACGCACGTGATCGTCGACGCCGGCGAGCGGATAGTCGTGGTGGTGCGGCGGTTGCTCCTGCGTACGCGGCACCAGCACCCTTCGGGCCGCGCGCAGCCGGGCGTTCCACGTCTCGTTCGGCCCGAAGTGGTCGAGGTTGACCAGCCAGCCGCCGGGCGCGAGGTGCTGTGCGGTGTCGGCGTAGAAGTCCCGGAGTGCGGCGCGGCTGAGGTGATGAACGGCGCGCGAGGTCGTGATCACGTCGAGGTCGTGGGGCAGCCCGGCGAAGTAAGACATGTCCGCGATGCGGTACTCGACGCGCGGGCTGAACGCGTCGAGTTGCTCGCGGCCGAGTTCCTCCATGGCCGGCGAGATGTCGCTCCAGATACCGCGCGTGTCCGGCAGCCGCTCCAGGAAGACGGCGAGGAAGTCGCCAGGCCCGCTGCCGATGTCGGCGATCACGCGAGTGCCCGGCCGGTCGTTCGCGACGATCTCCGCGGCGATCCGCCGCGGCAGGTCGAGCAGCCCGCGCTGGGCGTCGTTCTGCGCCCAACCCTGGGCGGCGCCCGGGTCGGTCCAGTAGGTCGTCATCAGTGCCGCATGCCGTGCACGGTGTTGTTCGCGACCGCTTCGTCCAGCAGCTTGCGGCCGTCTTCGGGCGTCAGCTGCTCGCCGTGCCGTTCGATGTTGTGCAGCCGCATCGTGCGCAGCAGGCCGGTGTCCTGGACCGCGAGATACCGCGCGGTGTCGCCTTCGTCCAGGTTGAAGTGCTGGTGCCACGCCCAGCGCGGCGGGGCGAACAGCGTGCCCTCCTGCCATTCGACGACGTCGATCGGCTCGTCCTCGTAGTTGATCACTGAGAACCCGTGACCCTTGACGACGTAGAGGTACGCCTCGGTGGTGTGCCGGTGGCGGACGGACCTGCCGCCCGGCAGCAGTTCGGAGATGTGCGCACCTAGCACCTCGTAGTCGCCGAGATCGAAGTAGTGGCCGCGGTTGTTGCGCCATGGGCGGGCGGGCAGCTCCATCTTGCGCAGGTCCTCCGGTACGACGAGGCCCTTCGTCGGCGGGTGCTGCCGGTTGAACTCGTCGCGCGCGGCTATCTCCGAGCTGCTCCGGTTGCGCTTCTCCGAGGACAGCACGCCCTTCAGGTAGTCGTCGCGCACGGCTCTCACTCCTGTTCGGTTGGTGATCGTTCGTCAGCGCCAGCCGGCCCGGGCCGCCCCCGCGGCGCGCCGGACGAGGTGGCGCCACATGGTCTCGACGTTGAAGCCGGCGCCTAGGTCGGGCAGCTGCGCCAGGTCGCGATCAGCAATCGGCGCCGGCTCAGCTCCGGCCCGCGCGACCGCGAGCGTCATCCGGGCCAACGTGTCGACCGCGTACGCGTTGGTGACCGCCTCGGCCACCGCGCGCTGCGGGTCGCCGGTGCCGGTGCTGACCAGGCCGTGGCCGTAAAGCACGACGACCGGACGCTCCGCGAGGTGGCCGGCGACCTCGTCGCCGAGTTCCGGTGTGTTGACGAGCGCAGCGCGCGGCCAGGTCGGGATGCCGGCCGCGGCCAGCCGCGCTGCCGGTATGTCGTAGGCACCGATGATCGGCCGCCACGGGAGCCCGGCGATCGACATCGCGACCACCGTCGGTGGATGCGCGTGCACGACTGCGGTCACGTGCGGGTGGCGGCGCAGCGCGGCGGTATGGATAGGCAGTTCGTTCGGCAGCGACCAGCCGCCGACCAGCTGCGGATCCGGTGGGCCGAAGAGTGGGACGACCCGCGCATCGTCTGCCGTGGTGAACGCAAGTCCGCTCTCCCGCGGGCCGCGGCAGCGAACCAGCGCCTGCTCGGCGGAGATGCGCACGCTGACGTGGCCGAGCACGTCCGGCGTCAAGCCGGTGACCGCGAGCACCTGGCAGGCCGTCGCGACAAGCTCGGCCAGTGAGTTGGTGTCCGCGTCGGTTTCGAGGTCGGCGGGCGCCGGCACACTCGAAACCATGAAGCTCGGCCTCCATGAACGGTTTGGTCTATTGGCCTGACCAAACGTACGTGACCCGCCGCGCGGCAGTCAACCGACCAGTGCTCGGCCGCTGCTGCGGGAGCGGTGGGGCCGAGGCCGGCTGCCGCGGATCATGGTGGTTGATACTCTGGCTTAGCGGTCACGAGCTGGCCCCGCCGCAGCGACCGCGTGGTTCGCGCCGCGATCGGCACGAGTAGCAGGGTCAGGATCGCCGATGCGGCAAGGCCACCGCGGGTGCCGGTGGCCTGTACGAGCGGGCCGCCGACGATCAGTCCCAGCGGTTGCGCGATCGTCACGCCGGCCGCCCACATCGTCAGGACGGGTTGCTGTTCGTCCGGCGCGAGCGCGGCCTGGACCAAGTTGTAGGCGATCGGCCCGAACGGCGCCCAGATGAGGCCGCCGACCGCGAACGCGATCGCTGCCGCCCATACCGACGGGGCCAGCGAGACGGCGATGACGCAGCCGGCCCAGCCGGCGATGATGACGACCAGCAGGGTGATCTGCGGCAGGCGGCGAAGGTAGTTGACGGCGATCGCACCGGCAACCGCACCTACGCCGAACCCCGTCCAGATCTCGCCGAGGGCGGCCCCCGAGGCATGCAGCGGTCCACGGACGAGCAGCGGAAGCGTCACATCGACGGGCATGTAGAACAGATCGACGAGGAAATCGACGACGAACAGCCAGGCCGCGACCGGCACCCGGCGCAGCACTGCCCATCCCGATACGGGCGGCGCATCGCGGCCCTCGCCCGCGGTTGCGCCGCGGCCGGAGGGTACGGCGACCGCCACCACGACCAGCATGCCGGCGAAGCTCGCCCCGTCGAGCAAGAGCACCAGTCCCGGGTCGGTGTTGCTCGCCAGCACACCGCCGAGGACCGGCCCGGCGACATAGGCAGCCACCGTGACCTACACGCCCAACAGGCCGTTGACCGCCAGTCGACCATCAGAGCCGATCATCTCAGTCGCGAAGAGTCGCCTGCTGCTTGCCGCGAGCAACTGCAAACCGGAGCCGATGAGCAACGCAACGCCGAGGACCCACGACTGCAGCGCCTCGCCGATCGCGAGCACGCCAAGGAGACCGAACGTCCCGAGCCGCACCGTGGAGTCGACGAGCAGCAACGCCAACCGGCGATCACGCAGCACCTGCCAGTAGG
This sequence comes from Jatrophihabitans sp., assembly GCA_035642535.1. Taxonomy (GTDB): domain Bacteria; phylum Actinomycetota; class Actinomycetes; order Mycobacteriales; family Jatrophihabitantaceae; genus Jatrophihabitans. The sequence goes on from DASQSE010000143.1 coordinate 32,518, forward strand.
AGCGCTCGGACATCGTGACAGGGTGCAAGTTGAACCGCACTTGAGGGTAAGGCTCCGACCGCGGAGCTAGCGGTCGGTGGCGCCAGGTCGCGGGACCTGTCCCAGCCGGACGGATTCGGGGTACCGCGATGACGGTTGACCTCGAGGCATCGTTTCCTCAGCTGGCGCCGACCGGCCCCACCCCACGAAGCGCCTGATGGGCGGATTCAGATGACCGAGGTTGGTGGTAAGGGTCGACGCCTACGAATGGTCAGGTCACGCGGCGCATCGCGCTAGCTACGCCGCTGGTACAGCGCGGTAGTGAGCGGGGCCAAGATCGCGATGAGGGCGGTAGCCGCCGCGATCACCCACACGACCTGCGATGCAGGCGCGGTGCCTGCCATCAGACCGCGTTCGGCGTCGGCGAGGTGGGTGATCGGGTTGGCGTCCGCGATCCGGTGCAGCCAATTGGGCATGGTGGCGGGCTGGACGAAGACGTTGCTGACGAACACGACGGGAAACAGGATCACGAAGCCGAGATTCAGCACCGCGGTGGGTGAGCGCAGGATCAGGCCGAGGGTGATCCAGAGCCAGGACAGCGCGGACGCGAACAGCAGCACGAGCGCGATCGCGGCAGCTACGCCGAGCACCCCACCGCCGGCGCGGTAGCCCATCGCCAGCCCGAGTCCGATGACGATGGTGGCGGCGAGTAGGTAGCGGCCGAGGTCGCCGAGCAGCGCGCCGACGATCGGTGCGGGTCGCCAGATGGGCATGGAGCGGAACCGGTCGAAGGCGCCGGTGGACAGGTCGCGGTTGAGGGTGACGCCGCTGTAGACGGTCACGAACACGACGGCGAGTGCGAGGGTGCCGGGCAGCAGGAACTGCAAGTAGTCGTGGGTCGAGCCGGCGAGCGCGCCGCCGAACAGGTAGGTGAACAACAGCGTGAACAGGATCGGAATCCCGAGGACGTCGCCGAGTTGTTCGGGCACGTGCTTGATCTTGAGCAGGGATCGCCAGGCGAAGGCCAGCGAGGCACCGACCGGGCCGGCGGGGCGCGGGCGGGCCTGTGCGGCGGGTGCCGGTGGGTTCAGGCTCGTCGGGATGCTCATGCGAGTGCCTCCTGTTCGGCCGGCTCGGGTTCGGCCGGCTCGGGTTCGGCCGTGTTGCCGGTGAGGGCCAGGAACACCTCGTCGAGGCTGGGCTGGCCGAGGGTGAAGTCGCTGACGGTGATGCCGGTGGCGGAGAGCCGGGCCAGTGCTTGGGCGGCCAGGTCCGCCAGGTCGGATCCGCGGCCGTTTTGTGGCACGCGGGCGCTCAGGCCGGCCGGATCGGGCTCGGTGTGCACACCGACGCCGAGGTTCTCGGCGAGCACGGCGCGCGCCTGCTCGCGTTGGGCCGGGTCGAGCAACCGCACCCGGATCCCTGCGGCGCCGACGGAGGCTTTGAGGTCGCCGCGGGTGCCCGCAGCGATCACCCGGCCGGAATCGATTACCGCGATCCGATCGGCCAGTTGGTCGGCCTCGTCCAGGTACTGCGTGGTGAGCAGCACGGTGGTTCCGTCGGCGACGATGCTGCGCACCATCTCCCATACGTGGCTGCGACTGCGCGGGTCCAGTCCGGTGGTGGGTTCGTCGAGGAACAACAGGTCCGGCGTGACGAAGATGCTGGCCGCGATGTCCAGCTTGCGGCGCATCCCGCCGGACAGCTGCGCCGCCAGGCGCCGCGCGGCGCCGCCCAGCTCGAACGCATCGAGCAACTCGCCCGCACGCCGCTTGGCGTCGCGCCGGCTGTGGCCGAGCAGCCGGCCGAGCAGCACCAGATTCTCCATCGCGGTCAGGTCCTCATCCACCGAGGCGAACTGTCCGGTCAGGCTGATCCGGGCCCGCACCGCCGCAGGCTCACGTGCGACGTCGTGACCGAACACCCGCGCAGTGCCGGCGTCCGGGCGCAGCAGCGTCGCGAGAATCTTGATCGTGGTCGTCTTGCCCGCCCCGTTCGGGCCGAGCACGCCGTAGACGGTCCCGCGCGGGATCGCCAGATCGACCCCGTCGACGGCGCGCACGGCCCCGAACGCCTTCACCAGGCCTTCGGCCTCGACCGCCAGATTCCGGGATTCTCGGTGTGTCGTAGTGATCACGGCTCGAATCTAGCTACTATCTGTCCAAATGGACAAGTCAAATGGACAAGAGTCACGGCCGACCGTCGGGCAGCGCGGGCCGACCTCCCGACCCACCCGGGAGCGGCTGATGACCGCCGCCGCCGAGCTCATCGCCGAACTCGGCTGGGGCCGGGTCACCACCCGCGCGGTCGCCGAGCGCGCCGGCCTGCCGCACGGCGCGGTCAGCTATCACTTCCGCGGCAAACAGGAACTGCTCATCGACGCCACGATGCTTGCCTTCGAACGCGCGATACCGGTCGGCGAGTTCGCTGGCCGCGCGAGCGTCGCCGGCCTGATCGATCTCATCGAGGGCGAGGTCGGCGACCGGGAGGCGATCGACCCCGTGACATCCCGGTTGATGTTCGAAGCGATGCGCGAAGCCGAACGCGACCAGACGCTACGGGCCCGGATGGGCGCCATGCTCACCCAATACCGCGACCTGATGATCCAAACCGTCGCCGCCGACCAGCAACGCGATGCGGTGGTCGACTCCGCACCCGCCGACGCGATCGCCACCCTGCTCGCCGCCGTCGGCGACGGCCTGCTGCTGCACGCACTCATCGACCCACACCTCGACGTGCGCGCCGCCCTGGCCGCACTGCGCGCGCTGCTCGAACCGCGCAAACCCGACGCGAGGCCGTCGAAGCGCCGACCCGCCCGGCCGCGCAAGACGACCCGCGACCGGCGCGGCTCCTGACCCGGTCGGAGCGCTATGCCGTGGACGAGTGGCTATCGTGCGGATGTTCGATGCGCTGGGCCTGTCCTCGAGATGTTCCTCCCAGGTCGCGAGCGGTTGCCGGTGCCGGACGCGGCTGTGGGCGTGGTGCTGTGACACGCTCGGGGCGTGATGGTTCACCTCGTCGACGGGACCTACGAGATCTTCCGGCAGTACTACGCGCCGCGGCCGGGGCATCTGGACGGCGACGGCATCGAGATCGGTGCGACGCGCGGTGTCGTGCAGTCGGTCTTCGCGATGCTGCAGGACGGTGCGACCCACCTCGGAGTTGCGACCGATCACGTGATCGAGTCGTTCCGTAACGACCTGTGGCCGACGTACAAGTCGAGCGCCGGCATGGATCCGCTGCTGTTGGCGCAGTTCGACTGGCTGGAGGACGCGCTGCGCTCGCTGGGCGTGACCGTCTGGCCGATGGTCGACCTCGAGGCGGACGACGGGTTGGCCAGCGCGGCCGCGGTCGCCGCGGCCGACCCGCGCGTCGAGCAGGTGATCATCTGCACGCCCGACAAAGACCTGGGCCAGTGCGTCGGCGGTAAGGTCGTTCAGATGGATCGCCGTCAGGACAAGCTGATCGACGCAGCCGGCGTCCTCGACAAGTTCGGTGTCAGCGCCGAGTCGATCCCTGACTGGCTGGCCCTGGTCGGCGACAGCGCCGACGGCTTCCCCGGCCTGGCAGGGTTCGGCGCGAAATCCGCCGCCACCCTGCTCGCCCGTTACCGGCATCTGGAAGACATCCCGGCCACCGCCGAGGACTGGGATTGCCCGGTTCGCGGCGCAGCCAAGTTGGCGGCCACGCTGGTCGCCCAGCGCGCAGACGCCGACCTGTTCAAAGTGTTGGCCACGCTGCGCACCGACGCCGACATCGGCACCGTCGACGACTGGCGCTGGACCGGCCCGGCCGACGACTTCCCCGCCTGGTGTCAACGATTCGGCTGGCCCCGGCTCGCCGAAGACGCCGCTGCACTGGCCGCCGCCCGACAAGCCTGACGGAGCGCACAAGATCCGTCGTTTCGGCGCGGTTGGAAACCAACCGGACGCGCGCGTCATCGCACTGCGGTGCCGTGAAACGTCAGGTATCCGCACTCGCGACAACCGGCTCGGTTGCGGCGGCCGAGGTTGCCTCTGCGCTCAGAAGTCGTCGGAGTCCGGGACGACGTGCACTGCCGCCTCCTCCGCCGAAGCACCGCCACCGTCGATGCCTGCGTCGACCGCCCAGAGGTCGGAGTCCGGATCCGCGGGGTCGAACGTAGCGGCGACGAGCCGACCTGCGCGTACGTCGCCGACTTCGTCATCGAGGAGTTCGCCGTCGGTGTCGGAGGCGTCGCCGATCCCGTCGCCGAGCAACGACTCGGGCAGATCGGGTTGTTCGCGGGAGAGCCGGTGGTCGAAGTCCTCGCCACTGGCCTGCTCGCGATCTGTGATACCCCATGCCAAGAGGCCTCGTGGCCGCTCGGCAGGTGAATAGCTCTCGTCGGCACCGAGATCGGTCTCGTCCTCGTCGAGACTTTCCTCGGGCGGCAGCAGCAGCGGGTCGTCGATGAAGTCGCCTGCACCGCGCCCGTCGTCGGATGATGTCATCGAGCCTCCCGGTCTGGTTGCTTCGTGCGCATTATCTCTGCATGCCTTGGCTTTCAGTCGATCCGATTCGGTCGGGCCGACCTGGAAGCGACGCTACGTCGCGCGGCCGCTCCGGGTTCAGCGCGAATGCCCCTTGCATGAGGTGAGTTAGCGCACCGCCGATGCCACGAACCGTTTCGTCCGTACGGCGTATTCAGCCACGAACGAATCACACAGCAGGCGTCGAACCCCGGCGCGAAAAGGAGACCACCATGCATGTTGTCCTGTCACGAAAGCTGTTGCTCGGAGGGGTAGTTCCGGTGGCCGCCGCGGCGCTGCTGATGACCGCCTGCAGTAGTTCGAACACCGCCACCTCGGCGAATGGCTCGTCCGGCGGCGCAGCTGCCGGTGGGGCAGCATCGTCGGTGGCGCTGGCCACTCACACCGGTCCGCTGGGCACCTTTCTGACCGACGGCTCGGGTCGAGCCTTGTACCTGTTCACCTCGGACGCCAGCGCGAAGTCCACCTGCTCCGGAACGTGCGCGACATATTGGCCGCCGTTGACGGCGAAGGGTTCGGTGTCGGTCTCGGGCGGCGCGTCCGCCGGCGACATCGGGACGATCGCTCGCTCGGACGGAACCAAGCAAGTCACCTACGCGGGGCACCCGCTCTACTTCTACGCGGGCGACCAGGCCGCGGGTGAGTCCAACGGCCAGGGCAGCACCGACTTCGGTGCATTGTGGTGGCTCGTCGCGCCGTCCGGGCAACAGATCACCGCGTCTTCGTCCGCGTCGTCGTCGAACAGCGGCTCGGATGCGGGCGGCGGCTGGTAAGTGAGCTCCGCCCGGCAGGCCACCCCGCACTCGCCGACTCCGATCGGCCGTCCTCGCACGAGGCCGGCCGATCGGAACTCGTCCGGCACCGCCGGGCGAGGTCCTGCGACTCGTCACGGCTCGAGGTCGGCCACGCCTTTGCCGCTCGATACGTCGAACGGCACGGAAAC
>DASQSE010000144.1:0-48471 GCA_035642535.1 Jatrophihabitans sp.
CGCTGCGCGGGTCGTCGATGAAGGTGTCGTCGTGTCGGGCGGGGTCACTCATTCCGGCGGCGGTCATCGCGGGCGCTCCTCGATCTGCTCCTGCTGTTGTTCTTCGGTAGTGGGCTGCTGGTCCGGTGCGTGGCGTGGTTGCCCGTCCGCGCCGTCCGGACCGGTGGCGAGCAGTTCGTCGAACAGCGATCGGTAACTCACCAGCGCCATGCGCATGTCCTCCGTGGACGCCTCGTGCGTTTGTGTCCGCTCGTACACGCCGTGCGCGTGCCGGTAGTTCTCCACGACACCCGGATGGTCCACCGACACCAGGTCGGACTGTGCGTTGAAGTCTTCGACCGGATAGCCTTCGTCACCCATGACCCGCCGCACCAACATGTCGGCGGCGTGCACGGCGCCGTCCGGCTGGTCGACGAACAACTCCTGCACCTCCCGCCATTCAGCGGCGTACCGCGACCGCGCCGGCTCGGCGAGCGGTCGGATCTCCAGTTGTGCGCGCTGCTTCTGGCGATTCCGGAGGTCGCGCTCCGCGGCGCGGCGATCCGCCTGCTCCTGCACCGTTCGCTCGTACTCGGGACCGAACCGTTGGCGCAGGCTGCTCGTGCGGCGCTCGCGCAGCGCGAAGACCATGATCGCGACGGCGACCACAACGCCTACGGCAATGACAACCCATGCCCAGATAGCCACAAGAGCCTCCTAAGGAATTACCGGCGTTGCACGGCCTACCCACGGCCTGAGTTCGGGTAACCAAGATCGCTGCGCCGTGCGATGCGAGACTGGGCGCGTGTCGGGAACGGTCCGCGGCGGCGCTGAGCCGGCGAATTCCACGGGCCTACCCGTTGCCGAGGCGGCGCGGCGCGTCGGCGTGTCCGCTTCGACGCTGCGAAGTTGGGAGCGGCGCTATGGCCTGGCTCCCAGTGGGCGTACCGACGGTGGCCATCGGCGTTACACGGCCGGCGATCTTGCAGCCTTGCTGCAGTTGCGGCGATTCGCTCGCACCGGTGTGCCCGTGGGCTCGGCGGCCGAGTACGTCAAACGATCGATGCCTCCGGCGCCGCCGCCACACCGACGTGTTGTGCAGTCGTTCGCCGAGGCGGCCACCGAGCTGAACGCCACGGCGATGAGAAGCGTCGCCGAACGCATCATCGCGCGGTCCGGCGTTGTCGAGGCGTGGACCACGGTGTTCGTTCCCGTGCTGCAGCAGCTCGGCGAGCGATGGGATTGCGAACCGGACGGCATCGTTCGCGAGCACGTGGTGGCGTCCGCGCTGCTCGACGTGCTGGATCGGCGGGCTAGCGCCCGCGCCCGACCGAGCTTGCTCGCGGCGGTGTCGCCGAACGAGCAGCACACGCTGCCGCTGCATGCGCTCCGCGCGGCGCTCGCCGAGCGAGATATCCCGCTTCAGATCCTTGATGCGGCACCCGCCGCAAGCATCAGGGCAGCGGTGCGCGCGCTGGCCCCGACAGCCGTGCTCGTCTGGGCACAGGTTCCGGTGACCGCCGACGTCCGGCTCCTGCGCCGCATCGCTGCCGAGGTGCCGGCGTTGTATGCAGCAGGCCCGGGATGGGCGGCGAAGCGGTTGCCGGAGCGGATCGACCACCTCGAGGAAATCCGCGCTGCGGTTGCGGCGCTGTCGCCATGGGTCGGGTAGGTACTAGCCGATCAGTGGCGGCAGGGCGAGCACGAGCACCGCTGACCACGCGACGTGCATGAGCATCGGCGCGAGAACGCCACCCGAACGGCGACGCACCAGTGCGAGCGCCGCGCCCAACGCGAATGCGGTGAGTACGAGCAGCCAATTGCCGGTCGCGACGGTCACCATCCCGTACGCGACCGTTGATATCGCCACGGCATGCGGGCCGACGGCCGCGTACAAGGCGCCGCGGAAGAACAACTCCTCCGCGGCACCGTTGAGCAGCGCCACTGCTACGACGAGGAGCAGCGGGCCATGGCGGGCGTGCGCCAGCACAGCGTTCGCCTCGTCGCGCAGTGGTGCGATGTCACGAATCACCAGCGTGCCCAGAACGAACACCGCTGCCGCACCCAATCCGAGCAGGACGGGGGCGGCGAAGCGTCTTCCGAGCTGCCCGAGTGGTAGCGGCCCGGAGAGCGCGGCGCCGACGCTCCAGACGGCGGCCACGGCAAAGGTCAAGGGATAGAACAGCGTGTCGCCGGGCGGCACGGACAACGAACTGCCGAGCAGCGCTGCCCCGGCGACGAGCGTCGTGATGACGACGAGACGACGCCGGAGATCGGCTTTGCCGGTGTGCGTTGTGGAGGTCAACGACCGGCCCGCGCGCGCTCGCCGTGCCGCGCCTGGAGGGCCGACCGGACCGCATCGTCGAAGCCCTGCAACTCGCCCGGCACGATCCGGCGGATGTCGTCGTCGATCGCTACGACCTCGGTGATCATCGAGTCGACGAGGTTGCGTGCCGTCGCAAACTCCACATCGGTGACGAGCGCGAGCCACGCCGACGACAGCCGCGGCGAGAGCAACGGCACCTCGACGATCGGAAGCAGTTTGTTGCGGATGCGAGCGACTCGCTTGAGCATGTCGACATAGCGCATCACCTCGGGGCCGCCGATCTCGAAGATCCGGTCCAGCGCATCCGCCCGGCCGAGCACGCCGACGAGATAGCGGACGGTGTCGTGCAGCGAAATCGGCTGCGTCCGGGTCCGTACCCATCGCGGCGCGACCATCGCCGGTAGGTGCTCGACGAGTTGACGGGTGATCTCCCACGAGATGCCGCCGTGTCCGACTATGACCGCTGCACGGAGCACCGTCACCGGCACGTCGGTGCTGCGCAACAGCCTCTCCACCTGGCGTCGCGAGCGGAGGTGGGAGGAGAGGTGCGTTCCGTCCTTGCCCAGCCCGCCCAGGTAGATGATCTGCCGTACCCCTGCCTCGGCCGCCGCGCGCGCGAAGGTTCGCGCGGCCCTGGCATCGTGGTGCTCGAAGTCGTCCCGCTCCAGTGAATGCACGAGGTAGTACGCGGATTCGACGCCGTCGAGAGCGCGGCGCAGGCTCGCCTCGTCCTGCACGTCGCCGTACACCGCGCGGCCCGCGCCGCGGTAGTCGGCCGGTCGCCGCGTCATCGCGCGTACGTCCAGACCCTCGCGGACGAGCGCACAGCACAGCTGCGATCCGACGAACCCGCTGGCACCTGCCACCAGAACAGTTGTAGGCACGCCTGAGTATGTACCCCGAACTTGTGCACAACTTACGCAGACTGTTGCCTGGGGAGGGCCGAATAAGTTCCGCACAACTTTGGGTAGGCCTGTCACGTCCGGGTCGGGCGTGCCGGCAGGCCGGTAACTGAAGCGGAGGAACAGTGGACCAGGCCAGCGTGGCGAATCATGCGAACCGAGCCGCCCCACGAGGCGGGCCGGACGGGGGGCCGGCCGCGCCCGGCCCGGCGCCGGCGCCCCCGTCAGTCGCGAAGCGTCCCGATCGGGCCGTCGCCCGCAGCCGCCCGCCCGGGCTCGGTGACGCGGACGTCGCGGCACTCGGCAAGTTGTCCGAAGCGCTCGAGGTCGTGGAACACGCACGCGGGCTGCTCTACGGCTTTCATCGGCTGTGCGGAACGGCAGACCTGACGTTGCAGGAGGCGGTCCGGATGCTGCGCGCTGCGGGCCATCCCGAGCTGGCCGACGAGATCGACGAGGCTCTCGTCGGGCGCGACGTCGTCGACGACATGTGGAGTTTCCAGCTTGTCGACAAATACGACACCGGGTATTGGCAGCCGTTTCGCGACATCGAGCAGCGAACGCGCGCCGCGCTCGGCGACGCCGCGGCGCACATCTATGAGGCAGAGATGAAGTTCGACGAGCAGCGCGGCAAGCTTGGCGCGAAGCAGGAATGAGTGAGCGCCACGCCTCCGGCCGCCGCATCGTCCGAATCCTCCGGAGCACGAAGCGCGATGTCACCGCGACCGAGGAGAAGCACATGGCCAAGGTGGTCGGCTACGTCCACCGGCACCTCGCACAGCGGCCGTTCGGCGACGTCCGGGACACGACCTGGCGACACACGCTGATGAACTGGGGTCACGACCCGTTGAAGTGACCGCCAGCCGAATCACTTCATTGCGGGATCGTCACATCGGTCGCCCAGATCTCGGACTTCTTCTGGGTCGTCGAGGTCGCACTGCCCCAGCTGAGCACGATCCGGTTGGCGGACAGTGCCGAGATGCCCAAGGTGTCGCCGGGCCATACGGACGTGTCACCGAACTGCGTCGACGCCACGACCGGGGCGGACAGCCAACCGTCGTGCACGGAGAACGCGCGCAGGTACACGGCGTATCCGTTCGGGTTGCTGTCCGAGAGCCACGTGACGTCGGCGATGCCGTCGCCGGCGCCGGTTACTTCCATGATGTGCGGGACGTTGCGTGTGTCGGCCGGTGCCCGCAGCGGCGCGGACCAGTGCGCGCCGCCGTCGGTGGAGTAGGACAGCCAGCCGATGTCGTTGTCGGCGCCCTGGGTGTCCCAGACGGCGTACAGGTTGCCGGCCGCGTCGATGCCGATGTCCCCGTCGATCCACCATTCGGCGAGCGACATCGTCCCGCCCGACGCGCCGACCGTCACCGGCGCCGACCAGGTCTTGCCGGAATCGGTCGACGACGTGAAGTAGCTGTGCGCGGGGTTCATCGTGTACGTGGTGGTGTCGGTGATCTGGTAGCCCTGGTACAGGACATCGATGCGGCCGTCCGGCTCAATGACCAGCGGGGCGCTGTCCCCGCCGCTTGCCGGGAAGCCGGGACTGATGTAGCTCATCCGGCTCCACGTCTTGCCCCGGTCGGTCGACCTCTGCAGCACCACGTTCAGGTCTCCGGTCGCGAAGGCGCAGCTGCCGCCGCTGCTGCAGATGTAGGAGACCGAGCTCCGCTCCGGGCCGTAGTCCCATGTCACGTAGACCGTGCCGTCCGGGCCGACCGCGATGAAGTCGCGATCTCCCCAGTTCTTCGCATCGGGCGGGATCAGTGCGGACACCTGCTTGAACGAGACGCCGTGGTTGAACGAGGTGGCCACGACCGGATACCACTGGCTCGCCTTCGAGCGCATGAAGACCACGTACACGGTGCCGTCCGGCGCAACCGCGACCGCCGGATCCCACACGTTGAAGTTCGAGCCCACCGAACCAGGCACCGACAGCGGTGCGTCGAAGCTGCGACCACGGTCGGTCGAGCGTGCGAAGGCGATGCCCTTGCAGCCCATCCACGCCTCGTAAACATTGCCGCGCCCGGTGTCGACGGCCTGCTCGACCTCGGCGTTCTGGCCCGCGCAGGTGCTGACTTGCGTCACCGGCCCAAGGACGTACCTGCCTCCGGCGGCGAGCGCGGGGGACCCGATGCCGATGACGGCGGCCGCGGCGACGACAACCACGCCCACCCGGCCGGACAGGCTATGAAGCTGCATGGCTGGACCTCCGAACTTCCCGGAGGCTAGGTATCCATCCTCGGCGGCCGCATGTCAATAGCGACGGATGCTCGATCGCCGTCGCGCTGGATCACGTGGGCGAGCGCTGGGCGCTGCTGGTCGTACGCGAACTCCTACTCGGTCCGAAGCGCTTCACCGACCTGCAGGACGGGTTGCCCGGCGCGGGTTCCGCCCAGCGGCTGACCCGGGCGCGGCCGAACCCATTCGCCGGCATCTCCTTCCGCATCCCGTCCACCGAGCATGGGTACGCTGGGGATCAGGTGCCCGCGTACCGTCCGAGGGCCCGGTTGGTGCCTCGCTGAGCGCACCGTCCGCGCCGAGGATGCCGTTCAACGTCTCCGGATCGGTGTCTATGACCGTGTCCGGTGGAATGTGCGACTCGCCGCGACTCGTCGATCGCAATCTCACCGCTCCACCGGCGTCGGCGCCCGCGCAGGAACGTGTTGATCAGCACCCGGTGCAGATACGCGCGCCGTGCGTCGTCGCCGGCGGGTTTCGACCACTTCGGCCAAATGCGTTCCAACGCACTCTGTACCAGGTCCTCCGCAGCCGACCAATCGCCCACCAGCAACCACGCGGCACGCAGCAGCGCCGGGCTGGTTTCGCGAACCAGCCGGTCGAACTCGTCTGCGCCAGTCACTGAGCGTCTCCCTCCCAACGGTCTCGACTGATTCAAGTACCTGGACACGTCAGATGGTTGCCAGACCGGCCGGATGAATCCGGTCAGCCGCGTCGGGGGTCGCGCGTAATGTGCAGCCGTGGCTATCGCACGCTTCCCCAGCTTCGTGATCGACTGTCCCGACCCGGCCGTCCTCGCGCGGTTTTACGGTGCGCTGTTGGGCTGGAAGGTCGACGTGTCCGCGGATTGGGCGGAGGTCCGTGGCGACGACCAGTGCATCTCCTTCCAGCCGGTTGCGGGTTACACGCCGCCGAAGTGGCCGGGCCAGGAAGTGCCTCAGCAGATGCACCTGGACGTGATGGTCGCAGACCTCGATGCCGCCGAGCCGGAGGTCATCGCCCTCGGTGCGTCCAAGCACGAGCACCAGCCCGGCACGACCTTTCGGGTGTTCCTCGACCCGGCGGGGCATCCGTTCTGTCTCTGCGTGAGCTGAGTTGCGCGCCTAACGGAGGGTGGCCGAAGTCCGAACGAGCTGCGGCCATCGAGTGGGTCGAGCGGTGATGCGTATGCCGGCCGCGCGAGCGAGCGCTTGCGCTGCAGGCCCGAGGTATACGCGCCACCTGCCCAGGTAGCCGGGCGCGAAACCTCCCGCGTCCTTGAGCCAGGCCGCCATCCGCTGCTTCACGGCATCGTGCCAATGCTCGAGGACGATGACCGACGTCCGAGCCTGTCGCAGGTCGCTGGTCCAGCCGGCGAAACCGCCGGCGGTGTGCTCGATCTTCCACCGATCGACGCCGGAGTTCAGGTAGATGTAGCGGTCCGGGTTCCGACGATCGGTGAGGACGAGCGGGACGGGATCGCCGAGTGCGCACAGCGTCGTGCCGGCGGGCACGATTCGCGCGAGCGCGCGGGCAGCGGCCTGCTGCGCCGCCAAGCGGTGGTGCTTGGTGGCCGCGGCCGTGGCCGTGTACGACTGCACGGAGAAAACGAACAGACTCGCGGTCGCGACCAGGGCCACGGCCATGGCCGTCTGGCGTGCGGTGGCCCGGAGTAGCAACGCGACGGCGCCGCCGAGTCCGATTGCGCCGTACGGCAGCAGCGGGTAGAGATCGGGGTAGCTCTGGAAATCGATGCTCGCGAACGCCGCCTCGACCAGCCCGGTGACGAGGACGACATAAATCAGCGGTTGTTGCAGGACAGCCAACCGGTCGGGACGGGCCCGCACCGCCGTCCAGATCGCGAGTCCCAGCAACAGCAACAGCCCGGCCCAGAGCAGTAGCGCGCCCGCGGTGCCGTAATACCGCAGTGTCACGCGGGCGATCAGATGCCACCGCTGCAGCACGGTCTGCTTGGCGCGCCGGATCCCGCTGACCGGGAAGATCACCCCGGATTCGACGAGCTTGCCCAGCGCGCCTTCGGCCGCAAAGTAGATGACCGTCGCGGCAATCGGTGCCGCTGCGGCACCGGCCGCAAGTGCGCATGCGCGCCAGCGTCGTTGCTGCGAGAACAGCGCCGCGCCGACGACCGGAACGATCGAGTAGATGCCCAGCGGTTGCCAGACCAGCAACGCCAGCGAGCCGACGAACGCGGACCAGTTCCACTGTCGACGTACGGCCAGCCACATGGCAACCGTCGCGAAGAGAATGCCCGGCGTCTTGGCGTCCGGACCACCGAGCGCCGTCTGCGCGAATCCTTTGAACGACGCGAAGACGACGGCGGCCGCAACGCCGGCGATCGCGGAGCGCCACAACTGCGCGACGAGGGCGTACACGGCCAGCACTGTCAGGACGGCACAGCAGAAGAACACCAGCCGGATCATGCGCAGATCGGCCACCCCGACGACCCGCGCAACCGATGCGGCCAACCCGGCGATGATCGTCGAGAGCGGACCTTTCGGATCGAAGATGCTGGCGTAGGGAGGCACCCCGTGCGCGAACTGCTGGCCGCCATAGGCATAGACGGCCTGATCGCGGGTCAGGGTGCTGTCGATGCTGTAACGGGTGAACAGCAGCAGCCCCGCCGCGATCGAAACCGCGCCGCACACCAGGCCGGCAGACGGGGGGCGACGAAGGCGTTCGACCAGCCACGACCGGACATCGATCGAGCGCCGGTTCGGCGTGCAGACCCCCATACGGCCACCTTGCTGAGCATTCGGATCAGTGGTCGAGACTCAACTGCGCCGGACGATAATCGGGTCTCGGCAGGGCGGCCCTGAGAAACGATCACCGGCTTCGCGTGCGCACAGCATTACCGGCGTCGAGGTCTTCTTGAGCGGCCGCCGTGGGTGTATTCAGGTCAGGGAATCAGCGCAGCGTCCGGGAGGAAGAATGTTGAAGTTCAAGTCCGTGTCCGCATTGGAGATTCTCGACTCACGCTCACGTCCCACATTGGCTGTCACGTTGACGACGCAGGACGGCTTCACAGCCACCGCCGGGGTGCCGTCCGGCGCTTCGACAGGATCGCGTGAGGCGGTCGAACTGCGTGACGCCGACCCGGGTCGGTTCGGTGGCGCCGGAGTCGCGAACGCAGTGGCGCACGTGAACGGCGAGATCGCCCAGGAGCTGACCGGGCACACGTACCCGCACCTGGCCGATGTGGACGAGGCGTTGATCGCGCTCGACGGCACGCCGACCAAGTCGCGACTCGGCGCGAACGCGATCGTCGGGGTGTCGATGGCCGCCGCGCGGATCGTCGCGCAGATTCAGAACCTGGCGTTGTGGCGCAGCCTGGCGCCGGATTACGACCGACCGTGCCGGCCCGGCGCGCTGTGCTTCAACGTGCTCAACGGCGGGGCGCACGCGCCGAACGACCTGGACTTCCAGGAGTTCATGATCACTCCGCTGGGTGCGCCGTCCGTAGCGGCGGGCGTGCGCGCCGGGGCCGAGGTGTACGCGGCACTGCGGCGCCGGCTCTCGGGAAAGGGTTTCGGGACGGGCCTGGGTGACGAGGGCGGCTTCGCGCCGGACATCGCTCGCCCGGAGGACGTGCTCACCGAACTCGTCGCGGCGATCGAGGAGGCCGGCTACACCCCCGGTCGCGAAGGTGTGGCGATCGCGCTCGATCCAGCCGCGAGCGAGTTCTACCGCGACGGCGGCTACGTGGTCGCGGGCGAGAAGTTGTCCAGCGACGAGATGATCGCGCGGTACGGGGAGATCGCGGCCCGGTTCCCGGTCTGGAGCATCGAGGACGGGCTCGCCGAGGGTGACTGGTCGGGCTGGCAACGCCTCAACGCCGCTCTCGGCGCGCGGCTGCAACTCGTCGGCGACGACATCCTGGTGACCAACCCGGCCATCATTGCCGAGGCCATCACCAAGAACGTCGCCAACGCGGCGCTGATCAAGTTGAACCAGATCGGCACCGTGACGGAGACCCTCGAAGCGATGCGCTTGTGTCGCGAGGCGGGTTGGGCGCAGATGGTCAGCCATCGCTCGGGCGAGACGACCGACACCTTCATCGCCGACCTCACCGTCGGCACCGGGTGTGGCCAGCTCAAGTCCGGCGCGCCGGCCCGCGGCGAACGGGTCGCGAAGTACAACCGGCTCATCGAGATCGAGGCCGCCCATCCAGAGCTGCCCTACCGCGTGCGCTGAACCTGTCCGTGATCTTGCTGTCGAGCGCGTGCTCTCAGGCCTCGCCCTTTGGTGCGTCAGCGTGTTCGGCGAACCAGCCACCGGGCGGGAGTGTGGGTGGCGGCTGCGGAGTCCATTTCCGCTCGCGCGGCGGCTGCCACGGCCACAGCTCGACGTTGGCCGCGACGCCGGTCGCGATCGCGGCGGCCGGGACCACGATGCGCGATTCGGCGATCGCGCGCGCCGGCCACGCGGTGACGATGCCCAGGTCGCCGGGCGTTGGCATCGGCGTCAGCCAGTACTCCATCTCGTACTCACTGCCGCCACCTCCGCCGCCGTGCGGCCACAGTGCGGGCTGATCATTAAGCAGCCGCGGATCCGGATACTCGTGCCCGCTGACATTGGTCGCGGTGCGTCCGTCGGGATACTCGACGCCCACGAGCAAGCCAGGTTCGCCGTGCCGGCCGTGATGCGGGAACAGCTCGATGTCCAGGTCGTCATCGCCGGGCGAGCGCAGCCGAATCGACATCTTCATCGTCAACCCGGTGGAGTATGCATCGACGGCAACGAGCGCGATCGCAAGATCTTCCGTTCGGGCGACCAATGCGTGAAACGGAATCGCTCCGGGCAGCTCGTTGTCGGGCCGGCTGGTTCGCCGCTGCAGGGCCGCGATCTGCTCCGGGCTCAATTCCGATCCCTCGGCCATTCCGACGTGCCTCATGCCCTGCAAGGTACCGCGCGGGCCGCACGTGCTTGGGCGGGTGCGCGTGCGGTACTCCGAACTGATTCGATCATGAGCCGCTAGGCTCGCCGTGCGATCGTTTGTCCGGTAACGACGGGAACCTCGAAATGCGCATTTCCATGTCCACGTGCCGCAGCCTGATACTGGGAGGTGCTCGATGAAGGCGATTGTGGTGACGGACCAGGTTGCGGGAACGGCCGGGATGGCGCTGGCGGAGCGGCCGGAGCCGCCGGCAGCCATCAACGACGTCATCGTGCAGATTCATGCGTCGGGTTTCGTCCCGACTGAGATGGAGTGGCCCTCGACATGGACCGATCGCGCCGACCGTGACCGAACACCGTCCATCCCCGGGCACGAGCTGGCCGGAGTGGTCACCGCACTCGGCTACGGCACGACGGGGTTGTCGGTGGGACAGCGGGTATTCGGCCTGACGGACTGGCATCGCGACGGCACCCTGGCGGAGTATGTGGCCGTCGAGGCGCGCAACCTCGCGCCGCTGCCGGGCGACGTCGACTTCACGGTGGGCGCGAGCCTGCCGATCTCGGGCCTGACCGCGTGGCAGGGACTGTTTCAGCACGGCCGCCTTCAGGCGGGGCAGCGCGTGCTCGCGCACGGCGCGGCCGGCGCGGTCGGGACGATGGTGACCCAGCTCGCGCGCGAGGCCGGCGCGCATGTCATCGGTACCGGTCGCGCTGCCGACCATCAGAAGGCGCTCGACTTCGGCGCGGCCGAGTTCGTCGACCTCGACAACGACGCGCTGGAAGACGTCGGCGGAGTCGATCTGGTTTTCGATGTCATCGGTGGCGAAATTCAGAGGCGGTCCGCAGGCCTGATTCGGGCCGGAGGAACGCTGGTGACCGTCGTCGGGCCGCCCGAGGCCCGGCCCGCTGACGGCTTGGCGATCGACTTCGTTGTCGAGTCCGATCGCGCCCAGCTGGGTGAGCTCGTCCAGCGGGTGCGGGACGGAAGACTGCGGACCAACATCGGCAACGTCGCACCCCTCGACGATGCCGTCGCCGCCCTCAACCCGACCGAGCGACGCAACGGGAAGACGATCATCAACGTTCGCCCGTAAGGACCCGGCGACGCGATCGCCGAGCGACAGATCGGCACAGCGAGCTTGCCCGCGACATTTTGCAGAGATCAATATTCGCGCCCCTGTAAATACTTATTCGCTAATCGCACTTAGCTGCAACGAGACCGCTCAATGATCAATTCTCGGCCGGTAGCTGTCCGGCAGCGGATCTGCGTCGCAAAATAGGGAAAGAATCGACCGTGTCGCAGCACGGCGATTCCGCATCGATGACTAATCTGCGCATGTGATTGTCACGGTCGCGAATCTCAAGGGCGGGGTCGGCAAGACCACGACATCCGTCTTTGCTGCACATGCGCTGGTCGAGGTGACGGGCGCACCGTGCGCGCTCATCGACGCCGACCCGCAGGCGTCCGCGACCGCGTGGGCGAATCGGGCCGCCGAGGCAGGTCGACCGTTGTCGGTGCCGGTGCTGGCCCAGCCGGCGTCGCGGCTCGCTGAGCTGGTGCCGGACGCGCCGAATGTGGTCATCGACACGCCGGCGGCCGATGTCGACGTCGTCGCTGCCGCGATCCGCCTCGCCGACCTGGTCCTGATACCGACCTCGACCAGCGCGCTGGATCTGTCGCGGGTGCAACTGACCGTGGATGCGGCGGTCCGGCGCGGCAAGCCGGCGGCGGTTTTGCTGACCCGCACGCGGCGCACCCGTTCCGTCGCGACGTCCGAGGAGAGCCTGCGCAGCGCCGGGGTCCGAGTGCTTCGCACCCATATCCCGCTGCGCGAGGCGCTCGCGATGAGCTTCGGGCAGCCGGTGCGCCAGCTGCACGGGTACGAGCTCGCCACCGCCGAATTGCTCGGCGCCCTGCCGGACCAGCCGTACTCGCTGGATGCAGTGCGGCAGCGGGCGGGTCGCACGTGGGCCGGCTATCGGAGATCGCCCGCACCCCGGGTGCAACCGGCCCCCGAGCCGGTCCGGCTCCGGTCCTGGCCGGTCGGCCCGGCCGAGGACGAGATCATTCAACAACTGAAAGCGTCAATGGCCAGGCTCGCAATAACAAAATGACTTTGCTCATTTGGGATCACGACACCCAGAAATGATCTTCTGCGCGCTGCGCAGGTTTCCCTATATGACGTGCAGCGCCGCCAAATCGGCAACATGACCATCGCAGCGTGCGCGCTGCGATAGAGATCGTCGATGGCTAGGCTCGCGCTGTGTCGAGAGACGGGCGAGGTGGGTCCGTTGGCTGGTGAGGACGGGTCGGACCCTCGCGATGAAGAGCTCGTCGCGGGCGCGAGTTCCCGGCGACTGCTCCAGGTTGTCGTGCTGGCGCTTGCCGTGTTGATCGCTGCGGCCCTCGTCTACGAACTGACGCGCAAGCAGTCAACATCGCCCGCGGGACAACCCACCGGACCGGTGGCTTTGCCGACCATCGACGGTGCCACTTTGAGCGCGAACAGCGTGCTCTTGGCCGACATGCCGATTGGCTTGAAAGTGGGCCCGACCGGCGACGTCACGTTCACCGCCGAGCTGTTCAACACGTCAGATTCCGACCTGACCGTCGACTATCCGGTTCGCCTGCTCGATCTGGACCATGCGCTCATCAAGCTCGTGTTCGCGGAAGTGGCTGCCAAGTCGGCCGGGACAAGCCTGGTCCGACCGCCGCGACTTACCCGTATCCGCGCCCATCAGCACGTCGAGCTCTGGTTGGGCATGCATATCAAGTGTGCGCACGGCGCGCTCGGTCGTACCTGGCCTACTGCCCGGTCGACGATCGCCGTGCCATTGGCCGGCTTCCCGGCGGCGGCGACGTTCTCCTTCGCCGACGTGTTCGGATCCGAGCTCCTTCCCAGGTTCGACCGGATGTGTCCCGCGCACGGGCACATCTGACGTGCCGCCCGCAGCCGGCAGCTGCGACGCGACAAGGCACGTCGCTCAGTTCGGCGGAGCAGCCTCGGACTCTGCGCGTTGCGCCCGCGCTTCCTCGCGTACCTCGATGCCGCCCGCGGTGAGAAAGACCGCCAGCCCAAGCAGGCCGAACGTCCACGCGGCGGCACGGGAGTCCGCGTAGCTCGAGGCGCACATCTTGGGCCGATCGGGGCTGTAGTCGCCGTGCTCGTCCACCCTGCTCAGCGTCGACCCGCAGTCGTCGCTGTTCTTGCCGACGGTCAGGTACCAGCCTGCGGTCAGCCCGAGGCCGACCGAGGCCAGCATGAGCGCAACCGCCGCGAGCCGAGCAGCGTTCATCCGACGCAGGCCGCGGCGGCGGGCAAGCGCGGCTAGCACCGCCAGGACGACCGCCGCGACAAGGATCCACGCGATCCAGTGCCAGCGGCGGGAGATGATGTCTGAGCACCCGGCGCCGTGCGGCGGATCGAGCACCGTTTGGCAGGCGGTGTCGGGCAGCTCGTTCAACGGGGACAACGCCAACAGCACCGCTACGCCGAGGAATAGGCCGGACAAGGTGGCGAGCAGCGGGAAAGCGACGCGCAGCCAGCGCTGCGTGCTCAACCCGGCCGGGCGCGATCCAACCTCCACCACGATTTGATCGTCCCGCTCGGATCACCGCCACGGCCACGTGCCGAAGGGCCTACCTGGCTGAGCCGATTGCGCAGCGATGCTGGGCCGGGACAGACTCCCGTCGTGGATGACGGTGCAGCTCTGGGTTTGCCGGTTACCGACTTCGTCGAGCTCTCCGGGCGGGTGATCAATGAGGCGGCCCGCTACCTGACCGAACTGGACCGGTTGCCCATCCGACCCGCGTCGAGCGGTGCGCAGACCGTCGGGTTGTTCGGTGGACCGCCGCCGGCGAAGGGAATGGGAGCGGCAGCATTCGACGAGCTGGCTGCGGTCGTCGAGCACAGCCGGGCCGGCAACGGTCGCTTCTTCGGCTACGTCATGGGCTCGGGCGAGCCGGTCGCGGCGTTGGGTGATCTGTTCACGTCGGTCATCAACCAGAACGGCACCGCCTGGCGATCGGGTCCGGCTACCGCCGTCATTGAACGGACCGTCGTCTCCTGGCTCGCCGAAGCCGTGGGGTGTGCCGGCTTCAGCGGAGTGCTGACCAGCGGTGGATCGTTGGCGAATCTGATGGGTCTGGCGATGGCCCGCGAAAGCAGAGCGCCCGCGAACGAGACGGGCGCGACGCCCGGCGTCGTCTACGCCTCGTCTCAAGTCCACATGTCGATCCCGAAGGCGCTCCGGCTGCTGGGGCTGGGGCGCGCGAACCTTCGGATGCTGCCCTGCGACGACGCCTTGCGGCTACGTATCGATGCCCTGCGCGAGGCGGTGGCGGCGGATCGGGCTGCCGGGCGGACGCCGATCGCGGTCGTAGCCTCCGCCGGAACCATCGTCACCGGCGCCATCGACCCGATCGGCGAGATCGTCGAAATCGGCCGACGGGAGAACCTCTGGATCCACGTCGACGGTGCGTACGGCCTGCCGGCGGCGATCGTCGAGCCGGAGAAGTTCCGTGGGCTCGCAGACGTGGACTCCATATCGATGGACGCGCACAAGTGGTTGTACCAGCCGCTGGATTGCAGCGTGCTGCTCTACCGGGACCGCGCCGCGGCGCGGCGCACCTTCTCGTTCACCGACGACTACGCAGCATCGTTGAGCAGCGATCCGATCGAAGGGGACGTCTTCTTCGAGGAGACGATCGAACTCTCCCGGCGCACCCGAGCGCTCAAACTCTGGCTGTCGCTGCGCTATCACGGGCTGCACGCGTTCCGCGCCGCCATCGCCGCGAACATGCGACAAGCACGGCTGCTGGCTGAACTCGTCGACCGCGAGCCCGCTCTCGAACGGCTTGCCGACGTCCAGTTGAGCGCCGTCTGCTTTCGCTGGACGGGCGGCGATCCGGCGACGCGTGACCAGGACAACGCGGCGATTCTCGAGCGCGTCAATCGCCGTGGCCGCGTCTATCTCTCGAACGCCACGCTTCAGGATCACTTCGCACTGCGCGCGTGCATCACCAACCACCGCACCCAAGACGCCGACTTGGCCACCGTCATCGAGGAAGTGCTCGCCGCCACGCACGAATCGGGATAGCCCTACTTCCAGCGAAAGTGCACGAACACTCGCCCGAAGTTGTCGGAGTCCTTCTCGACACGGTGGTAGAGCTTCCGCACGTCCTTGCGGTCAAGGAAGCGCAGCACGCGCTTCTTCAGTTGCCCGGACCCCTTGCCCGGAATGATCTCCACGAGCGGCGCCTTCTTGGCGATCGCCTCGTCCATGATCGACCAGAGCGCCCGCTCGATCTCATCGCCGCGGTTGTAGATGTCGTGCAGGTCGAGCTTGAGTTTCACCCCGTCATCGTCCGCCGGGTTCGCTCGGGTGGAAAGCCCTGCAACGGCGCACGGCCGGACAGTGTCAAGTCAGTAGGAATCCGCCGAGCCGGCCGGGCTCGGCGCGAGTGTCGAAACGGGGTGTGCGATGTTGAGACGGTTCGTGCGCGGCAGGTCATCGGTACTTGGTTTGCTCGCGGTGGGGGCGTTGGTTGCACCTTGGGCGGCCTCGACCTCGATGGCGACACCCGCGTCGAGTACGACGGCGCCGCGATGTGTGACGTCGCACCTGGTTGTCTGGATGGGTGTTCCGGGCGACGGTGCGGCCGGGAGTATGTACTTCCCGTTGGAGTTCACCAACATCGGCTCGAGAGCGTGCACGCTCCGCGGGTTCCCGGGCGTGTCTGCCTGGGCCCACGGGCACCGGATCGGCAGCCCTGCGTCGTGGGCGCACACGGTGCCGACGCGGACCGTCACCCTGAAGCCGCGCGCGACGGCGCACACGGTGCTGCGAGTGGTTGACGTCGGCAATTTCCCACGCTCGGCATGCAAGGCGGCCACGGCGACTTCGATCAAAGTCTTCCCGCCGAACACCAGAGTCGCCCGGCAGATCTCGTTCCGGCTGCGGGTCTGCTCGGTGGCTCGCACCCACTCCCTGGCGATCCAGGGGCCAGTCATTCCGCGAGTCGGGATTCCTGGGCACTGACTGGCGACAGCGTCCTCGCCGAAGTCTTCGACTACCTCAACGCCCGGACCTGGCGCCGCGGGACGGTCGCAACTGACGCAAGGCCCAATGGGTCGACGGCCCGGCGCGCTACATCGTCTGCTTCAGCAGCTCGTACGCGGGCGGGGCCGGCTACGCGCCGCAGTGCTACCCGGACGTCTCCTGGGACGGACCGAGCTGAGACTCGGCGCCCAGGCCGGCGGTTGTCTAGTACCGCGCCGCTATAGCGTTCGGATCGTGCCCAGCGCGGAAGAGATCACCCGCCACCACGATCCGGACCCGGCGGAGAATCCGTGGGTCAACGGACCGCCCCCCGCGCGACCGGTGGAGATCGTGCCGTACGACTCCAGCTGGCCGCGCCGGTTCGAAGCATTCGCCGCCGACGTGCGTGCCGCGCTGGGGGACACGGCACTTGACGTCGAGCATGTCGGCTCCACCGCGGTGCCCGGGCTCGCCGCGAAGGACGTCATCGACATCGACCTGACGGTGCCCGACCCGCGTGCGGAATTGACGTACCTGCCCGCGCTGGAGGCGGCAGGCTGGGTACTGACCGTCCGGGAACCGTCCTGGCATGAACATCGGTGCCTGACTCGGCGAGCGGGCCCCCGATCGAATCTGCACGTGTTCGGACCCGATTGCCCCGAGGCGATCCGGCATCGCATGTTCCGTGACTGGCTCGTCGCCCATGACGACGATCGCGAGCGATACGAGGCAGCAAAGCGTGCGGCGATTCCCGGCGGCGGGAACGTCATGGACTACAACGCCCGCAAGCAGGAGGTCGTGCGCGACATCTACGATCGCCTCTTCCGAGCAGCCGGACTGCTGTAGCGCCACCGCTGGCGAGTAGTCGCTGCAGGCCCGACTCGGAGCAACTCGCACGGCAGACCGCTGTGCTCCACCAGACCGATCGTTTCGAACCCGATCTTGCGCAGGACGCGCCGGCTGGCCGGATTCTCACGAGCGACGCAGGCGTACAGCGGAACACCTGCGGCATGCACCGAATGCCAGGTGACCAGCGCGGCAGCGATCTCGGTTGCCAGGCCGTTTCCCCAGAGCGCACGCCGGATCGTGTAGCCGAGTTCTCGCCCGTCGCCGTACCGCCCGAATCCGGCACGGCCGACCAGCCGGTCGTCCAAATCGGTGAGCCGCCACTTCGTGTAGCCCGCTTGCGCATCCTCGGAGATGTACCTGTCGATAAGGGACGCCGTTTCGTCGCGCGTCTCGGGTCGGCCATGACGTACGAAGCTCATGGTCTCCGGGTCGGAGTGGACGGCCAGCAACTCGTCCACATCGCTGGGCAGCCACGAGGTGAGGACCAGCCGCTGCGTGCGCAGGATTTGCACACGAGCCATGCGTTTACCGCGGCGATGCGTGCGATCGCGCGTGGCTGTCCTCCACCGACAGGCCGTGCGTTTGGCCTTCGATGATCGACCAGAACCGCGAGCACTTCATGGGGTCGCCGGCCGGGCAGCGCAGACCGTGCTCGAGCGCGGCGCGCGCCACCTCGATGCGATGCTGCTGCTCGGTGAGCTGCGCGAGCTTGTGCTCGATGATCATTTGCCGCGATCGCCGCTTGCCAGTTGTGAAGCGGCCGATCTCGGACAGCGAGAATCCGATCTCACGGAAGAACAGCACGAGCCCGACTTCCGCGACGGCCGAATCGGCATAGCGGCGCCGGCCAGCCGTCCGAGAATCGGGTCGCACCAGCCCGAGTTCGTCGTAGTACCGCAGCGCACTGCTCGGCACACCGGTGCGTTCGGACAGCTCGCCGATCGACAGCAGCCTCGACTTGGACGTCGATGTCGGTGCGAGTGTAGCGGTCGGCATTTGACTTCAAGCGTACTCGAAGTGATGTGCTGCGATCGTGGACATCAAGCAACGGATCGTGCGCCGCATGGTGCGGCAGGGCCATCACCCGACCGGCGTCGGCGGCCACCTCACCGGTTGGATGATGGGCCGCCGCTCGTCCAACGTCGCGCGCAACCGTTGGGCGGTCGAACTGCTCGACATCCAACCGACCGACCGCGTCATCGAAATCGGGTGCGGTCCGGGCGTGGCAATCGCCGCCCTTGCCGCCCGGGCAAGTCGCGGACTGGTCGTCGGCGTGGACCACTCAGCGGTAGTGCTCGGTCAAGCCGCGCGGCGCAACAAGGCCGCCATCACAGCCGGCCGGGTCCGCCTCATCCGCACGTCGGTCGTGCACCTCCCGGTGACTGGCGAACCGTTCGACGCAGCGCTCGCGGTCAACACCGTCGGCATGTGGCCCGACCCCGCAGCGCGCCTGAGCGAACTGCGGCAGCAGTTGCGACCCGGTGGCCGGATCGCCCTTGTGTCCCAGCCGAGATGCCCAGGCGCCACCGCAGCCACGACCGCTGCCGCTGCCGACGAACTCACGGCGCTGCTCACCAAGGCCGGTTATGAGCAATTGCGCGTCGAAATACTCGACCTCAACCCACCCGTGGCCTGCGTCCTCGCAACCCGGCCAACCGACACCGACCGGGGCTAGTGGGACTGCGTCATCAGCCGGAGGGCTGCCGCCAGTTCGTGTCGTCCGTCAGCGGGTAGGCGGTCGCACGCCGCCGCCGTTCCCAGCGCTTCCCCTTGTGGCGACCGACCATTAACCGCGCGATCCGGTCGGCCAGGACCAGGGATCCGGCGAGGGCTGCGTAGAACATGGCGACCTCCCGGCCGCTTCGGTTGATCGGCGGATGCATCGAGCAATGCATCTCAGGCTAAGTATGGCCCAAGCCGGCCAGCACCGGCAGCCAGCGCTGCTCCTTCGCCGCCGCCGTGTACTCCCGCCGCGCTGGGCAACAACCGGGCGGCTGTGGAGTTCAGGAGCGTCCGAGCAGCCACTTGATGCGGTGCGGGCGGACCAGGAATGCTTCGGCCTCCAGCGCGGCGACGGCGATGCGGGGGAGGTCGCGAGTCGACGGGAATGAGATGAGCCGCGGCTCCCAGTACGGACGGAACTTCACGTTGAACCGGTAGAGCGACTCGATCTGCCACCAGCGGGACGCGACGAGCAACAGCCATCGCCAGGCGCGCAACACCGGGCCGGCGCCGATCCGCTCGCCCCGCTCGAGGGCGTCCCGGAAGACCGCAAAGTTCAGCGAGACGCGCCGCACGCCGAGTGCGCCTGCAACTTGCAAAACTCGGACGATCATGAACTCGTTGAGGCCGTTGTCGGCGGTGCGGTCGCGGCGCATCAGGTCGAGAGAGAGCCCATCTGGGCCCCACGGGACGAAGTGCAGCATGCCGCGCAGGACGCCGTCGCGACAGGCGGTGGCTATCACGCACCGGCCGTCGCGCGGGTCGCCGAGTCGGCCGAGCGCCATCGAGAACCCGCGTTCGACGCTGTCGAGTCGCCAGGCCTGGGCGGCGGCCCGCA
This sequence comes from Jatrophihabitans sp., assembly GCA_035642535.1. Lineage (GTDB taxonomy): Bacteria > Actinomycetota > Actinomycetes > Mycobacteriales > Jatrophihabitantaceae > Jatrophihabitans. The sequence continues at coordinate 19,796 of DASQSE010000144.1, forward strand.
GCTGCTCGACCTCGGCTCGGTCGACGTCGCAGGTACGGCGGACCTGCACCTGATAGCCGGCGCGCTCCACGCGGGTGCATGGCTGCCGCACGCCGCGCATCGCGCGGCCGTCCAGGGTGAACTCGGGCACCTCGACAACCGCCTCGTCGCCGAGCACGAGGGTCGACAGGTCGGCCTCACGCTTGAATACGGTCGCGCCGAGTTCGCTGCAACCGATCACCGCGGGTGTCCACGCGTTGTCCTCGACGAGCTGCCGGTACGCGGCGATCGCGCCCGGCCAAGCCTCCGGGTCACCGATCGGGTCGCCGCTCACCAGCGCCACGCCGAGCACCACCCGGTAGGTCACCGCCGCCTTGCCGGACGGCGACCATGCCACGGACTTGTCGCCGCGCAGCGCGAAGTAGCCCAGCGAGTCGCGAGCACCGTGGCGCGTCAGCAGTTCGCGCAAGCGCTCCTCGTCCGTGTCGGAGAGCCCAGCGGTCGGCTCGGCGGGACGCAGCGCGAACAGCGCTGCCGAGCCGACCGTGATCAGCGTGATGCCGAGCAACGTGGCGTGGAAGATGTCGCTGAAGAGGTCTCCGGAGAGTCGGACCGGACCCTGCAGCCCCACCATGGCGTAGCCGACGGCCTGCAGCCGTGCGCCGAAGCCGGGGTGGCCCATCACCTCGTCCGGATAGAGGTACACCAGCGCGAGCCCGTAGCCCAGCGCAACGGCCAAACCCTGAAGCAGAACGCGAACGGCGAACCAGCGGCTGTGCGGGTCGGACTTCGCGGTGAACCGGGAGCGCCCAGTGATGAGCAGCAGCAGCAGGACGAGGCCGATCACGATCTCGGGACGGCTGCGCCCGGCGCGGAACAGGTGTGCGACCACCAGCGCGAGACACAACAGCACGGCGGCGCGCCACGCGCGCCGCTTTCGCTTGCGCAGTGCTGCTGCGAGCCGCATCAACAGCAGCCCGGACACGAACACAACCGCAGTCGCGGCAGCGCTGGCCGGCACCGGGATCACCTGCGTGACGGCGTGCACGCGGAACCGCTCGCGGACGAACAGGGCATCCACCACCGTCAGAACGCCGAGCGCCAGCGCGATGCCTGCGATCAGATCCGGCGCCCGCCTCGAGTACCAGCCGCTCAACCGGCTCCAGCGCCTATGCACGCGCCCATCGTCCTGGACGCCGGATCGGCGCCCTACGCCGGACTACGAAGTGCCACTTCCCAGCCGCAATCAGCTCGGCGGGAGGTCGTGCGCGGTCAACCACTCGGCGAACTGTTGCGGACTGCGGACCCCGTCATCGAGTACGGCTTGATAGATCTCGAATCCGCCGACGTCGTCGGGGTAGCTCGGCAGGCGATGCCACACGTCCTTGATCCGTAGGATCGCGCTGCGCTGCTCGGCGGTCACGGTGTCACGCAGTTGGTCGTGCCAGGCGGTGACGTTCTGGTGGGGATCGTTGAGCCAGATCGTCAGGTCGATTCGCCACCTGCGCTCGTTCCGGTCCAGCGCAATGACCACGTGGTACCGCTCGTCGCGCACCGTATTCGTCGGCGATCGGGGTCCACGTTCGTCCTGGTAGTCGAACCCCACGATCTCCGGCCGGTGGACGAATCGCTCCATCAGACGCAGCACGTCACGGGGTGTGAACTGTGGGCCGGCGAACACCATGACGTCCAGATCGGGCCAGCTCATCAGCCCGGAGACGTAGCTGCCGGCCAGGAGCACCGGGCCGATGTCGGCGAGCAACGCCTCCAGGTCCAGCCAGCGAATGATCGCCGCAGCTTCGGCTTGCAGTGCCGCCTGCCGCGCATCCAGCTGCGCATCGAATCCGGCAGGCGCTGTTGCGATCAGCAGCAGGTGCGGGCTCAACCCGAGCAGGGTGGGCTCGGCCTCGATGGTTTGTGCTGCCCACAGGATCACGTCCCTGCTGTCGGCGTTCTCCCAGCTGTCCGACAACTGCGGAAGGTATGCGGCCAGGCCTTCGACACCGACCAGCTCCCGCGTGGTCAGGCCCGCCTCCGTGACCTCCTCCTCGAGCTCGTGGGGGTGGTGGAAGAACGCGGTGGTGAACCAGTGCGGACGCTGTTCGGGATTCCGGTGCTGCCCGGTGGCGAGGTCCTGCGTCACCACGTCGAGGAAGTCGGGCTCGAGCAAGAACCTGCGACAGAGACCGTCGAAGAGTGAGGCGAATCGGTTGATCGCCGCGATGGCGACGATCCCGCCGGGCCGGGTTACCCGCGCCGCTTCCCGCAGCGCGGTAATCCGTTCGCCATGTTCGGTCAGGTGGTAAAGCGGCCCGAACAGCAGAGCGGCGTCGAAGCTGTCATCTGCTGCCGCCAGGTGACGGGCATCGCCGACCTCGGCCACGACCCCGAGCTCGCCCAGCTCAGCGTTCGCTTGTTCTACATGTCGCGGGGTGAGGTCGACGATCCGAACTCGATAGCCGTCGTCGGCCAACCACCGAGCATGGACACCGGTCGCGCCGCCCACGTCGAGGATGTCTGCGGGTGGATCAGGCAGATGGCGACGCAGGATCTGTTGAACCCGCACGAGCTCCAGCCGGGCGAACCCGTGGACGATGCGATCTTCCTCGCGGACGGCTTCGTAGTGACGGACCACTTCATCATCAAGCTCCGCCATGGCAGGCAACGGTACGCGGCCGTACAACCCGTTCAGGTTGTCACTACCGGCTGTCGCCGTTGCCGTTGAACGGGAAGATCGGGCCACGAGTCCCGTCACTCCGGCGCGGCGCGATCGGCGAGTACCTGGTCGGTGGCCGGCCGTTCATGAGGCCGGTCAGGCGGTGCCGCCACCGGGATGTCCAGGGCCCACGGTCCGGCTCCCGCTCGGTCTCGCCGGCCGAAGCCGGGCGAACGAAATGCTCCTGGGCCATGTCCACAGATTCGTTCCGGGGACCTCGTCGCGTCAAGAGGCCTTCGACCTCTGAGTCGCCGATCCGCGCCACGGACCAAGCCCGCGGTCACGAGGTCGCGGCGTTACCGAACACTGAGCGCACGCGGGTCTCGATGAGGTTGCCCAGTTCGGTCTTGCTCATCGTCGGCAGCGTCTCCGGCAGGTCGCCGATCACCGCGTTGGCAATGGTGTTCGGGGTCAGCGTCCGGCTGCGCGTGCGAAGCCCGCGCTGCAACTCGTTGAACGTGACCTTGTCGTCGCCGTCTGCGATCACGACGTGCCCGAAGATTCGTTTCTCGACCCCGTCAAGGATCTCGTCGAGCGTTGGCATGGCGAACTCCGATCCCTCGGGCCACCAGGCGCCGAGCTTGTCCGGTTGGGTGACGGTGTTGACGTCTGCGGCGCGAACGGGACTGGGGAACCAGTTGCCGTCGGCGTGGTGGCTCTGCACCATCGCGACGAACGGTGAGCCGATGTCATAGATGTCGCTCGGCTGCGTGATCGAGGAACTGGCTTGGAACGTGCTCGCCATGAGCCAGTGAGCGCGGTCGCCCCAGCCGTGGTTGCCGAGGAAGCGGATCAAACTCGACTGGCCGTAAACGGTCGCGCGGTAGGCATCGGTGAGCCCTTCCTGGCACGCTGCCACTTGGTTCTCGGCGTGCGCCAGTCTGTCGCCGGCGATCTCGTAGTCGAAGCTGAACGGCAGCTGGATCGTCCCGTCATCGGGGAACCCGCACGCCCGCGCGGCGGCCAATGCTTCCTTGCCGGCCGCCTTGCAATCATCGATGGTCGCGGTGCGGAAGAAGTCCGCCGTCGACTCCCAGTTCGGGACGCCGCCGATGCCGTTGTTGCGCGCGAGCGTGACGTCGTCGGCGCTCGCGTGGCGGAAACCGCCGGGCGTGCCGCGGATATAGAACGTGACCACGGAATCGCCGGCGAGCGTCTTGATGCGCTCCAGGCGCTGGGCGTCCCATGGCGACGCGCTGTCGAACGCAAGCCTCATCGGATCTCCTTCGCCGGGGTGCCATCTCGGCACTGGCTGTTCTTCCCTTTACTGTCGTCCGGCGTGCCCGACGAGTCATGGTTGGTGACCTGCGAACATGCAGGGTGCTAACACCCCGCCGCTACGTGGTCAGTGCACGGGGCCTACCCGCCAACCGTGATCTTGGCTGTCTTGATTGCAGCTTGCGAGGCGTCGCTTCGGGTAAAACTGACGGAATGCACTTCTCGGTCAACATTCCGAACTTCGGCGACTTCGCCGACGCCCGCACGGTGGCGGAGGTCGCGAGTGCGGCCGAGGCAGCCGGCTGGGATGCGTTGTTCGTCTGGGACCACGTCGTGCACGTCAAAGAGAAGCGCCGCGGACAGCCGTTCGGGGATCCATGGATGCTCTTGACGGCCGCCGCGCTGGCGACGTCGCGGCTACGCCTGGGCACGCTGGTGACGCCAGTCGCGCGCCGCCGACCAGAACAGCTGGCTCGCCAGGTTGCCACGCTTGACGCCCTCTCCGGCGGCCGCGTCATCTTCGGCGCCGGGCTCGGCGGACCGATCGAGGACGAGTTCGCGAGCTTCGGTGACACCACCGATTCGGTCGTGTTGGCCGAGCGGCTCGACGAGGGGCTCGAGTTGCTGAGCCGCTATTGGTCCGGTGAGATGGTCGACCACGACGGGCGGCACTATCGCGTGCGGCAGACCGCCTTGCTACCGGCCACCGTCCAGCGCCCCCGACCGCCGGTGTGGATCGCCGGCTACTGGCCCAATCGCCGACCGATGCGTCGCGCGGCCAGATGGGAGGGTGCGGTGCCACTGTTCACGTCCGCCCGACACGGCCAGGCTCCGGCACCTGACGAAGTGCGCGACCTCGCTGCCTACATCGCGCAGCAGCGCGGCGATCGGGCCGAAGACGCCTTCGACATCGTCGTCGGCGGGGTAAGCGAACCGTCGACCGCCGCCGCCCAGCTCAAGCCGCTGCAAGAGGCCGGCGCCACCTGGTGGGACGAACGCCAGGAGCAGGCGACGTCCGACCATTACCGTGCCGAGCCGGTCCTGCGCCGCGTCGAAGCCGGACCGCCTGCGATCTGATAGGCAGAGCCGCTGACGCCGCCCGCTAAGGATTCAGCCGGTTGGCCGCGCGGAGTACGTACAGCGCGTCGACGGTCGTCCATTCGTTCAGCCGGCGGGTGCTGGTGCCGCCCCAGTCGACGTAGTCGTTGCCGAGGGCGATCTCGTCCGAGGTCTTGTAGTAGCGCCGCTCGGCGGGCCAGCCGCCGTCCGGCAGCCGTTTACGTTCGAGCAGCTCGAGCGCAGCGACGCAGCGCTCGTCGGTCACCGCGCCGAGCTCGGCGAGCCCGCGCAGCGCACCGAGGACGTCGTAGTGCCAGTACAGCGGATAGTGCAGGCGAGTGAACTCGTCGCGGATGAGTTCGCCGTTCGCGCGCCGGAACAGCAGCCGACGGCTGAGCAGTACCTCGCTGGCACGGCATGCGGCTTGCCGGGCTTCTTCGCTGCCGTATGCCGCGAGGCCACGCATCGGAAGCAGCGTCTCGGCGAACGATGACGAGTCCGCCGCGGCGTCCTTGTCGCAGTTCCAACCGCCGTCGGGCCACTGCCAATGAAGCAACCGCTCGACCAGTTGCGGGGTTCGGTCGTTCGTCAGGCCGAGCACGCACAGGCTGCGCAGCGCGTTGCCCTGTTGGGAGGCGCAGCGCCGATGGCGTCCCTGCATCACCGGCACGCCGCGACGGTTGTAGACGACGGCCTTGCTGGCGGCCTCGAACTCCTCGTAGAACTCGTCGGCCAGCCACGCGTCCTGCACCTGCTCGGCAATCGGACGCAGCGCTTTGTCGCCAGGTGGGTAGCCGAGATCCGCGAGGGCCGCGAGCACCCAATGTGCACCCTGCCATTTGGCGTAGACGCGCTTGCCCACTCGCGATCGCCCGTCTGGTCCCTGGACGGCCAGCAGGGCACGCACCCGCGGCGAGCGTCGAACCTCCTCGCGCAGCCGGCGCAGCGCGGTGGAATCGGCCGGCTCACGCAGGACTTCGGCGCGCACCTTCCAGCGCACCGACGGCTCGTCCGACTTCAACAACCGGTCGATGAGGTGACCCGCCACCCCCACAAACTACGACGGCGCCAGGCTCGCCAGCCCTCTCCATGGTGATCAACAGGGCCGAAACGTCATCAGGCGACGTCTCGGGCCTGTTGATCAATGAGAGGGTGGGGGTGGGGGCGCGCGGCTAAACCAGGTCGGTGCGGTATTCGGCCAGTCGCTCGCGGACGGCGCGCCGCACGATCTCGTCGACGGCCGGTGCCTCTGCGAGCAGTCGACCGAGGTGCGCCGGCGACAGCACGAGCAGCCGCGCCGGCTCGATGGCGATGATCGTGGCCGTACGCGCGTACCCGTAGCCGGCGCCCCAGTCGAGTGCCCCGAGCTCGCCGAAGAACTCTCCCGGACCGAACTCGGCGACCGGTCGCCCGGTGCGCAGCGCTGTCACTTGTCCCTCGACGACGACGTAGAAGTCGCGTGTCGACTCCCAGCGGCGCATCACCTGGTCGCCGACGGCGACGCGCTGCTCGCGGGCCCAACCGGCGATTCGTTCGAGGTCGTGCGTCCCGAGCGACGCGAACAGCGGCAGTGCCGTCAGCTCGGCAGCGGTGAAGTCGGCGCCGAGCCACGACTGCTCGTCGAGAGCTGCTCGACGGTGGGAAGGTCGCTCGGTTTGACCAACCGAGTCCGCGACTTGCAGCGGCGCGTGCGCGAACCAGTCGAGCGTGTCCAGTACGTGCTCCGCGCCGCTGGTGTGGTTCATCACGCACAGGCGTACCGCGTAGCGGCCGTGCAGCCGGGTTGATGAGACCAACCCGCGGCCGGTGCGCTCGTAGCGGCCGATGAGGTCCGAGTTGAGGGCAGCGATCTCGTCTTCCGAGCAGCGCTCGGCCGCGCGGCGACGGAAGCAGATGATGCCGAGCGAGGCGGGCGACAACAGTTCGAGTTCCGGCGTGGCCCGGACATGCGCCTCCGCGAGTTCGGCGAGGTCGAGGCAGCGGTCCATCGCTGCCCGGAACGCGGCTGCGCCGAAGTAGCTCACCGACAGCCAGATCTTGAGCGCCCGCGAGCCGCGAGAGAGCTGCAGCCCGCGGTCGGCGAAGTTGACCTCGTCGTTCTCGACGACGGAGTCCTTCAGATAGTCGGGCGCAATCTCGAACGCGCGGCGTAGCAACGCACCGTCACGGACGAGCAGCGAACCGCACTCGAAGGGCTGGTAGAGCCACTTGTGCGGATCGAGCGTGACCGAGTCGGCCAGTTCGATGCCGCGCAGTACCCGGCGGCCGCGCTCGGTGAGCGCGGCGAAGGCACCGTAGGCACCGTCGACGTGCAGCCACACGCCTCGTTCCCGGCACACCGCGGCGAGTTCGGGCAGCGGGTCGATCGTGCCGGAATTGGTCGTTCCTGCCGCGGCGGAGACGAACAGCGGCGTGCTGCCGGCTGCGAGGTCGGCGTCGATCGCATCGGCGAGGACAGCCGGCGTCATCCGCCGGTCGCGGTCCGCCGCGACGACCCGAACCTGATCGGGGCGGAAGCCGAGCAGCCGGGCGGCCCGGGCCAGCGACGAGTGGGCCTGGTCGGAGACGTAGGCGACTGCGTTGTCGGTCATCGGGCCGAGCAGCGCCTCGCGTGCGCACGCGAGCGCAGTCATGTTCGCGGCCGAGCCGCCACTCACGAGGACTCCCTCGGCCTGCGCCGGATACCCGATCCACGACTTGAACCAGTCGAGCACCACGAGTTCGAGCCGGCTCGGCCCGGCTCCCTCCATCCAGGTGCCGACGTACGGGTTGAGCACGGCGTCGATGAAGTCGCCGAGCGCGCCCGGGAAGGTGCCGCACGCCGGAATGAACGCGAAGTAGCCGGGGTGGTCGAGCCGGCTCATGAACGGCAGGACGTCGTCGGCGAGTTGGCCCAACAAGTCCTCGGATCCCACCTCGGGGCGAACGGACTCGCCGCCGTCTGCACGTCAACGCTTTCCCCCGTCACGCCGGCGAGGCTATCGAGCGCGGCGGCATCGCGCAGGAGTGCTAGCACACCGGCAGGCGACTAGATGGTGCGGCTCATGACGCGGGGCGCTCGTCCAACTCCACGCCGGCCCGGAGAATGTTCGTGATCTGCTCGGCGAACCGATCCGGGTGGGCGAGCAACCAGGCGTGGTTGCCGTCGACGGTGTGCACCACCGGTTCACCGAGCGCGGCGCGTAACGATTCCAGGCAGGCCAGCGGCAGCACGGTGTCGTTGCGGCCCCACAAGATGACGACCGGTACGTGGCGCCGCTTGAGCTCGGCCAGCTCCTCGGTCAGATCGGCGGTGCGCGCGAGCTGCCCGACCCGCCACACGGTGCGTGGTTGGCGCAGCAGGTTCGGCACGGCGTCCGCTGCGATCACCGGGAGGACGCGCGTGAGCTGCCGCAGCGGCAGTGCATCGGCCTGCAGGTGCAGGCCCCAGTCCCACAGCGGCCGCTCGCCCATGGATCTGGGCCCGTCGGATCGATTGCACCAGGTCGAGCCGCCGATCGAGTTGACGAGAATCAACTGCGCTACTCGATCCAGATGGTCGTACGCGACGCGGATCGCGACGCCGCCGCCGAACGAATGGCCGACCAGTGTCACCGGTTCATCGATGCCCACCGCGGTGAGGAAGTGGTCGACCCAGTGGCTGTACCCGGCCAGGCTGAATTGGTCGCGGGGCAATTCGGGCGTGCCTCCGAAGCCCGGCAGCGCGGGCGCATATACCCGCACTCCGGACCCGACGATGCGCTTGAGCGCGCGCTTGTAGGTGCGATGCGCCAGCCCCCACCCGTGCAGGAAGGCCAGCGGGGACCCGGTGCCCGCGACTCCGTAGACGGCGGGGCGGCCGTCGACGGCGATCTGCTGCCAGGACAGATGGTTCTGCCGGCCCTCGACCTGCCCCATCGCGACCTCTCTCACCGCGTCTGCAAACGCGGGTCAACCGCTCCGGTTCCAAGTCGACCGCTCCTCGGTCGCCGGCGGCAGGGCCCATCGACCTGCGTTGGGCGGGCGCAAGTGCTGTTCACAGGCTGCGGACACCGGCGGCGGGACCAGTCCGAGGTGCGGACAGACCTTCGCCCCTACGCGGACGGCAGCGACGCGCTGATTATGGGAATTGCGGGGTGTGTGAGCGACCGTCCCGTTCGAGCCCGTCGCCGGATGGGCGGTGGGATCCGGGGTCAGCCGCGCCCGCACGCATGACGGAGGATAGGTGATCGCGATGGGCATGAGCGCCGTCGAGTCAGGGGTGGACGCGGAGTCCTATTGCCAGCATCTCGTCCGAAGGCGGGACGAGAACTGCGGCTTCCCGAGCCAGGAGACGATCTGTGTTGCCTGCGGGCAGGTCTTCGATCCGGAGCGGGAAGAGGAACTGCGCGAGCGCGATCGCGCCAATGGCGCGGTCGGTTCTCGCCCGCCAACGTGATCAACAGGGCCGGACCGTCATCTGACGACGGTTCGGCCCTGTTGATCACTGGGGTGCGTGACCGCGCATTACGTTAGGGGCAACCTCCGCGACCGCGGGCCAAGCAGTGGTGCTCGCATACGAGTCGGGGATCTTCGACACACAGGGAGCCTGAGGGGTTGAACGCCACCGCCTTCGTCAACGGATCGGTATTCGACGGTCACGCCTACCTCGGTGCCCAGGAGGTTCTCGTTCGCAACGGCCGCGTCGTCGAGGTGTCGGCGCAGGTCGATCGAGCGGGTGCCGCGGTCGTCGACCTCGACGGCGGGCTGCTCGCGCCTGGTTTCGTGGACGCACATGTCCACGCCATCCAGGGCGGGTTGGAACGCATCAGGTGCAATCTCTCCGAGTTCACGACGCGCGACGAGTATCTGGAGTGCGTGCGGGACTACGCGACGAAGCACCGGGACCTGCCGTGGATCCTCGGCGGTGGGTGGTCCATGCCCGCGTTTCCCGGTGGGACGCCGACCGCCGCAGATCTCGACGCCGTCGTTTCGGATCGGCCGGTCTTTCTACCCAACCGCGACCATCACGGTGCGTGGGTCAATTCTCGAGCGCTCGATCTCGCCGGGATCGGCCCGGGCGCGCCCGATCCGGCCCACGGACGCATCGAGCGGGACGATCGTGGGAATCCGACCGGCACCTTGCACGAGGCCGCGATGGACCTCGTTTCGGAGGTGCTCCCGCCGACCACCGATGCGGAGATGGACGCCGCGTTGACCGAGGCGCAGCGCTACCTGCACTCGCTCGGCATCACCGACTGGCAGGACGCGATCGTCGGGTATTACGGCGGTATCGACGACCCTGCACCGGCGTACGTGCGAGCGGCGCAGCGGGGCGAGCTGACGGCGCATGTCTCGGGTGCACTGTGGTGGGATCGAGACAGCGACGGGAACCAGATCGAGAGCCTCGTCGAACGACGATCCGAGCTCAGCCACGGTCGGTTCCGAGCTTCGGCCGTCAAGATCATGCAGGACGGCGTCGCCGAGAACTTCAGCGCGGCGATGACCGAGCCGTACCTGGATCGATCCGGCCGGGTCACCCAGAACCGCGGACATTCGTTCGTCGATGCCGCGGCGCTGCCCGAGTACGTCCGGCTGCTCGACGAGCGCGGGTTCCAGCTCCACTTCCACGCCATCGGCGATCGCGCGGTCAGGGAGGTGCTCGACGCACTCGAGGGCACCAGCCGTGAACACCGGCATCACATTGCGCACGTGCAAGTCGTGCACCCGCGAGACGTCGCCCGATTCGCCGAGTACGGCGTCGCGGCGAACCTGCAAATGCTCTGGGCGGTACAGGATGCGCAGATGGTCGAGTTGACCGTCCCGTTCCTCGGCGCGGAGCGCTCCGGTTGGCAGTACCCGTTCGGTGCGCTGGAGCGGGCCGGCGCCAGGCTGGTCGCAGGCAGCGACTGGCCGGTGAGCTCGCCGAACCCGCTCCTTGCGATTCACGTCGGTGTGAACCGCACCGCTCTCGATGACGCCACGCCACCGTTGCTTCCCGACCAAGCCATCTCGCTCGAATCTGCGTTCGCCGCTTACACGTCAGGCTCGGCGTGGATCACGCAGCGCGACGACGCGGGCGCGCTGCGTGCCGATGCAGCCGCCGATCTCGTGACGCTCGATCGTGATCCGTTCGGACGACCGCGTGACGAGATCGGCGCGGCTGTCGCGACGTCGTGCTGGATCGACGGCGAGCCGGTCTACGACGCGGGCCTCAGCTGAATCGGCCGACGATCGAATCACGGGTTCTTGCGTTTCCACGCACCGATCAGCAGCGGCCACAGCAGTGGCCGGTCGGGGTACTCGGTGGCATCGCGGTCGAGCGCAGCGAGTAGCGCGGCTGCCTCCGACTCGGTGGTGATCCCGTGCGACAGCGCGGCCGGCAACACGCCGCGGAAAGTGTTCTCCAGGATGCCGCGGCCGGTAGCGAGTGGCTCGATGCGTCCCGCGACGTCGGTGCCGTCCGGACTGCCGATGCCGGCCTGCACGAACAGTTGGGCCAGTCGCGCACCGGTGTGGACGTCCGCACCCGCCGCCTCGAACGCGCCGGTGATGGCCCGCATCAGGTCGTCGGCGCTTCGTGTCGCGGGCAGCACGCCCGCGCTGCGCAGGTCGTAGTCCTGCACGATCAGGTGCCCGCCGGGCGCCACGGCGTCCCACAGCCGGGCCAGGACGGTGACCCGCTCGGGAAGGTGGAACAGCAGCAGCCGCGCATACACGACGTCGAACGGTGCACCCGGGATCGGCCCGTCAGTCGAGACGTCGTGCGGGACGAAGCGGCACTGCCCGTGCCCCTGCGCATGCAGCACGCCCAGCGCCGTGGCGCCGAGCGCGACGTCCACGTCGATGCCCAACACCCGGCCGGTGGGTCCGACCCGTTGGGCCATGAGGCGCATCGTCTCGCCGGGTCCGCACCCGGCGTCCAGGCAGCTCGCGCCCGGTACGACGCCGACCTGGTCCAGAACCCGCCCGGTCGCGCCCGCCCAGACGCGCGCCTGGGTGCGCAGCCGCTCGTACTCCTGCGGTGTGCGCGACAGCGCGTACCGGTCTGTGCGGACCGCCGTCGTCGTCATCGCGACCACCGCCCATCAGCGCGCGTCGCGGAGGCGACGGCCAACCTGCGCGGACCGGACACGTCCTGGCGACCTGGCAGCAGCGCGGTCGGCATGCGGAATCGGTGGCCGCCGAGACACGCGATCGACGCGTGCTCGATCGGCCCGTCGGTCGATTCGAGAACGAACCGGTCGAGTATCTCGGCCGGCAGGTAGCAGCCCGGTTCCGGGCATCCGGTGTCGTTCATGGTGTCCCCCTAGGCTCGGGCCAACAGCCTGCCCGGCTCGGGGGCCACCGGCATCCGTGGTGACCACCTATCGCCCACCCAACCTGGATCTAGGTGGGACTCGCGGCGATACTCGGCTAGGTGAGAGAGACCGGCTCTCCGAAGATTTCGCCGCGCGAGGCCGAGGTGCTGCGCGCCCTGGGCGAGCACCTCACGAATGCCGAGATCGCGGCGCGGCTCGTGCTGTCCGTCCGTACGGTCGAGAACCACGTCTCGTCGTTGCTGCGTAAGCTCGGCGCGGCCGACCGTCGCGAGCTGGCGGCGATGGCGTCGCTGGAGGCGTCGATTCCGCCCGACCGCGCGCCGATCGTCGGCCTCCCGATTGTGTGGACGAGCTTCGTGGGCCGCGACGGTGAACGTGCGCAGGTGCTGGCCGCGCTCGACGAGGCGCGTCTCGTGACGCTCACCGGGCCGGGCGGCACGGGCAAGACCAGGCTTGCCGCCGAGGTGTCGGCCGAGCATGCGGCGAGCTCGCGGCACGGCGCCACGTGGGTGGACCTCGTCCCGGTGCGCGAGTCCGGTCTGTTGCGCGCGGTCGCCGCCGCGGTGGGCGTGACCGAGCAACCCGAACGAACGCTGGCCGACGTCATCTACGAGGAGCTCGCCCGGCGCGGGCCCCACCTGCTCGTCCTCGACAACTGCGAGCAGCTCACCAGTACGGTCGCCCGGCTGGTGCTGCGACTGCTGGGCGCCTGCCCGGATACGACGGTGCTGGCCACCAGTCGAGAGCGACTCGGTGTGCCGGGCGAGCAGCTGATCCAGGTGCCGCCCCTCTCCCTTACCGATGGCGGCGGTGCGCCCGAGGCCACCCGGCTGTTCCTGGAGCGCGCCGCGCTGCGCGATGCGGACGCGGACCGGGTCGCCGAGATCTGCCGTCGAGTGGACGCGCTGCCTCTCGCGATCGAACTCGCGGCCGCGCGGGTGCCCTCACTCGGGGTGGACGGAGTGCTGGTCGCGTTGCAGGACAGCTTCCGGTTCCTCACCGAGCACGGCCGCGAGGAGCGGCATCGGTCGTTGGGCGCCGTCCTCGACTGGAGCTTTGCGCTGCTCGACGAGGCCGAGCAGCAGATGTTGCGTCGGCTCGGAATCTTCGCCGGGAGCTTCGACCTGCCCGCCGCTGCGGCCGTCACGGACGAGGTCGATCAGGCGAGCACCGCCGACCTGCTGGGCAGGCTGGCCGACAAGAGCCTGGTCGAGCACACCCGCACCGCGGCCGGTAGCCGGTGGCGGTTGCTCGACACCGTGCGCCGCTACGCACGCGAGCAGTCGGAGTCCGCCGGCGAGACGTCCGATACCGCGGCTCGACACGTGCGCTGGGCTGCCGAGGCGGCGGCCGGGCTCGAACGTCGACTCGACACGGACGAGACCTGGCGCACGGAATTCGCGCTGCTCGTCGACGATCTGACCTTCGCGCTTGCGCAAACCTCCGGCGCGGGTCCCGACGGGTCGGCGCACCGGCTGGCCCGCAGCCTTGGCCATCTGCTCTATGCCAGCCGCTTCTTCCGGATAGCCGAGCAGCGCTTCCGGGATGCAGCGCAGCGGGCGCCCACAGCAGCCGATGCGATGACGGACCTGCGGGAGGCCGCCTACGTCGCAACGGCCGACGTACGGGGTGACACGGCCGTCGCGCTGTTGCGCGCCGCTGCGGATCAGGCGGTGATCGCCGGCGACGAGAGTGCCTGCGCGTGCTGCCTGTCGCACGTGGTCAGCATGATGCACCGCATTCCGTCGACGATGGACAAGGTGCCGTCACGGGAGCAACTCGACGTAATGCTCGCCGAGGCGCTGCTGCACGCGGCGCGTGCGGCGGATCCGATCGCGGATGCCTACGTAGCCCAGGCGGTGGCCTGGAACGCGCCGCATGAGGCGCCTGATGTGGGCCTCGAACTTGCCGAGCGGGCGTTCACCACCGCAGTCCACGCCGACGTGCCCGCACTCGTGAGCGGTGCCCTGGACGCGCAGGCTTCCCGACTGCTCGCCATGGGCCGGTTCCGCGACGCGCACGCGACGACGCTGCGCCGCGTCCCGCTGCTCGACCGGATGCCGCAGCACGATCCGCGCAACGCGACCGAATTGATCGACACGGTGCACATGGTCATCGACGCCGGCGTGTCCGTCGGCGCGTTGTCCGAATCCATCGCGGCGGTGCGCCGCTTCCAGGGCAACGACCTGCTCAGCGCGTGGGTGCACTACTCCGGCAGCAAGAGCATCGTCCCGCTCGTGCTGGCCGGGCGTTTCGACCAGGCCCTCGATCTTGCGGCGCCGGTCTGGGGCGGATGGCTGCGCGCCGGTCGCCCGCCGGCGCGCTGGCTCGCTCCGACTGCCGTCGCAGTGTCGCTGCTGTACGGGCTGCGCAGCGATTCCGCGGCTTGCACGGAGTGGCGGGAGCGCGCGTTCGCGTTCGCCGGCACGCGCGATCTGTCCGAGCGCAACAATGTCGCGGGCCTGTGGGTGTTCGCCCAGTTGCGGCAGGCCGTGCACGCCGGCGACGTCGAAGCCGTCAGCGACCTCGTCGATGGGGTTCTCGCCCGCATGCCGCGCTGGCGCGACACCCCCGGCTTCTACGACGCATACGTGTGGGCCGCCGCGGTCGAGGTGGGGGTGCTCGCCCGTCGCTCCGATGCGAGTCGGCTGCTGTGCGCCGCGCACGGCGCCGCCGAGGAGAACGACTGGGCCGCCGCCTGCCTCAAGCGCGTCCGCGGCCGGCTCACCGATGACCAGGCTGATTTCGCGGAGGCGGTGCTCGGCTTCGAGCGGATCGGTGCGCAGTTCGAGCGGGCCTGCACGCTGATGCACATCCCCGAGCGTGCCAAGCAGGGCCGCGCAGAACTGAAACGTCTCGGCTGCGCGCCGCCTGCTCAGTTCTTGAACAGCGCGCTGTAGGCGTTGAGCGCCGGCTGGCCGCCGAGGTGGGCGTAGAGCACGTTCGAGTCCCGGGCGATCTGGCCGGTGCGAACGAGGTCGATCAGCGCGGCCATCGATTTGCCTTCGTAGACGGGGTCGAGGATCACGCCTTCGAGGCTGCCGGTCAGCCGAATGGCATCGAGGGTGGACGCGACGGGGATGCCGTAGTAGTTCCCGGCCCAGCCTTCGAGGACGGTGATCTCGTCGTCACGCAGGTCGCGGCCCAACCCGATCAGATCGGCAGTGTTGCGCGCGATCTTCTCCACTTGCGCGCGGGTCTCGTCGATCTTCGCTGACGCGTCGATGCCGAGCACCCGCCGCGGCCGATCCTGCCCGGCGAAGCCCGCGATCATCCCGGCGTGCGTGGAACCCGTGACCGTGCAGACGATGACGGTGTCGAAGAAGATGCCGAGTTCCTGTTCCTGCCGCTGCACCTCGTCGGCCCAGTTGGCGAAGCCCAGGCCGCCGAGCGGGTGGTCGGAGGCGCCGGCCGGGATCGGATACGGGACACCGCCGGCGGCGCTGATCTGCTCCAGCGCGTTCTCCCAGCTCTGCTTGAAGCCGATCCCGAAGCCGGCCTCGACGAGTTCGACCTCGGCGCCCATGATCCGCGACAGCAGAATGTTGCCGACCCGGTCGTTCACGGCGTCCGGCCAGTCCACCCAACTCTCCTGCACCAGGCGTGCCTTCAGCCCGAGCTTTGCCGCGACGGCGGCGACCTGCCGAGTGTGGTTCGACTGCACCCCGCCGATCGAGACCAAGTGCGTCGCTCCCTGAGCGAGGGCATCCGGCACGAGGTACTCGAGCTTGCGGGTCTTGTTGCCGCCGAAGGCCAGCCCGGAGTTGCAGTCCTCGCGCTTGGCCCAGATCCGGGCGCCGCCGAGCTCGGCGGAAAGCCGCTCGAGCGGATGCACCGGGCTCGGCCCGAACAGCAACGGATAACGAGGAAAGTCGCTCAATGCCACGATGCGCTCCGCGGTCCGGCAGCCCTGTTCTCCCACACCGTACTTCGGATCGTCAGGCTCGCCCTCGTCGAGCTGCGGCCGTCAGCCGGGTGATCAGTGGGCGGCGACGGCTACAACCAACCCCGCAACTGCTTCGCGGCCGCGGTGCGCCACGCGTCTCGGACCCGCGCGCGGAGGCGGGCTTGTTCGGTGCGTTCGGCGGCGATCAGTTGGCCGACGACGACGCCGCACGCGGGCCGGGCCGCTGCGGCTGCGCGCAGCCACTCCACGGCGACCGTCGAGTCGTGGAAATCGCCGAGCACGTCTTGCAGGCGCGCGAGGGCGGCGGCGTGCTCGGCGGCCGGGCGTCCGATGACAGGTCGGGCCGCGTCGATCGCGTAGCGGGTGCGCTTGGCCTGGATGCGGACCATGTGCAGGTCGGTGTCGCTGGGCGGGACGGACACGCGGGCGGCGGCTCGGTCGAGGCGTCTGACCTGGGTACGCGCGGCGTCGCGGAGCAAGGTTCGGGCGGGCGGGTCGCCGGCCGCGTCGACGGCCAGCCGCGGACCCGCGGCTGCTTCGACCAGGGCGTCGAGCAGCGCGTCGTAGCGATGGCAGCGCAGCGCGGCCAGCGTCGTCTTGCGGGCCCGATTCCGTTGTCGAGCGAGGTGCTCGAGCAGCATCGCGGCTGCTTCCTCGTCGTCCTTCTCCAACGAGTCGGTCATCCGCCGAAGCCGTTGCTCGAGGACGTCGAGGTCGCGCAGCTCACCGGCGGCGCTGCCCAGCCGGCCGAGCTCGGTACGCAACACGCCGGCCCACTCCCGATCCAGGACCGGCGCGAACGTCTTGAGGTTGGAACGCAGCGTGCGCGCCGCAACGCGGAATTGGTGCACGTCTTCCGGATCCGCGCCGAGCCGCACGCCGGCATCGTGGCGGACGAGCCGATCGACCGAGACCGCCAGCGCGTGCCGGATCGCCTCGAGCACGTTCGGCTCGCTGGCCAGCGGTGAAATGATCACCTCGGCAGGCTGCTCGGCGCGGGTACCGAGCGCGCGGACCAGCTTCGGACGGGGCGGCTCGGCGCTGCAGCCGGCCGCCGCGAGCCGCTCCACTGCGGCGCGCTGCAACCGGCGGCGGCGCTGGGTGCCGGTCAACTCGAGCTCGACCTCGCGGAAGACCGTCGTCTGCGATTCGCCTTCGTAGCCGGCCACGAGGTCATCGACGAGTTCGGCTGCCTGTTGCCCGGCGGCGTCCAACAGCGGGACCGACGTGCGGCGCGTGTGCAGTCGCGCCACCGGCCCCAGCTGGCGCCCGCGCAGGTATGCCCGGACGAGATCCCGAGCGTCTGCGGGCACCCTGCCCGGCTCGCCGTCGAACCGGATCTCCAGGCGCGTGAGGCTCGACTTTAGGACCCGCTCGGGGAGCTTCACCGTCCACGGCAGACCGGACTCGCCCGCGCGATAGCGCAGCGTCACGCCGGCCCGCGCAAGCGCCAGCTCCTTCGTGTCGTAGTAGGTCGCATCCAACTCGACGTGCACGGCCGGGCCGTCGGTGAGTCCGGGCACCGCGTCGTCCATCCGGGGTAGCACGAACCGCTCCGGTGCAACGAGTTTGATCTCCCGCTCCAACGACGCCGGGGTCATACGGGGTTCGGGATGAGTCAGGACCAGCGGCGAAACGCCAGCGAGACGGCCAGTCGCAGAGCCGCACCGGGGGCGACCCACTGCATCGCGTGCGGCTCACCGTCCAGCAGCCTGCGCAGCCCGGCGGGTGCGTGGGTCTGCGGCTCGACCGCGACGGCGCCGACCTGTGCGGGATGCGCGGCGACGACGACCAGATCCTCGGTGCCGGCACTCATCGTCATCGCGAGCTGCTGGTCCGGCCAGATCACTTCGACGACCGGTTCCGTCAAATCGGTCCAGCACGCATCGGTATCGATCGGCAGTTGCCGTGCGGTCGGCAGCTCGAGGGACTGCCCCATCGGCCCCGCGTTGAGAGGAAACACCTCGGTCGTCGGGATCCGGACGAGGGCCGGGTTTCTGAACCACGGGTGCAATCCCAGCCCGGCCGGCATCGGTTCGTCCGAGGTGTTCGTCAGCTCGTAATCGAGGCTGAGCCGGGCGCCGTCGACCGCGGCGCGAAGCGTGAGCGTGTAGGTCCAGGGCCAGCCGCCCGCCCCGCCGCCTCGGATCGTGAACGTCCCATCATCAGCGACTGCCCACGGCCGGTCGTACACCTGTCCGTGGATGGCGCTGCCATCCGGGAAGTTCGACTGCAGGGTGACGGTCTGCGTTCCGACGCGCACTGCCAGGTTCGCGTCCAGCCGGTTGCACCAGGGTGCCTGGTGGTAGCCGCCCCAGAAGAACGGGTCGGCACGATGCCGATCGGTGGTCGCGGGCGTGCGCAGGACGTCGACGCCGAAGACCTCGATCTTGTGCAATCGCGCGCCGACGTCGGGCAGCAGCGTGACCGCCAGCTCGTCGGAGCGCAGCTCGCAAATCGCGTCAGCCATCTCGACCCTCCAGCGCCGGGTGGATGAGGACCTTGCGCACACCCGCGTCATGGCAACTGGCCATCGCGAACGCTTCGGCCGCCTGCGCCAGCGGGAACTCGTGGCTCACCAACGCCGACGGCTTGACGCGGCCGTCGGCGACGAGGTCGATGACCTGCGGCCACACGCCGACGCTGCCGAGGCTGCCGCGCACGGTCAGCTCGCCGAGGACGATGCCATCGGTGTCGATCGGGGTGGACGCGGCGCCCGTCAAGCCGAGCAGCACCACGACCCCGGCGGTCGCGCAGCGGGCGAGCGCGCCGCTGACGCCGCCGGCCGCGCCGGAGGCATCGATCACGCATGGATGCCGGCGCCCGCGCTCGTCCGGTGCATGGACCGGGAACCCGTGGGAGGCCGCGTAGTCGCGTCGGCTCGGCTCGGCGTCGACGACCGTCACGTCCAGGTTCCCCGCCGCGCGTGCGACGAGCGCGCACAACAGGCCGATCGTCCCGCCACCGACAACGACCAGCGGCCGGTCGATCCCCTCGCCGAGGCTCTGCACGCCTCGATACGCGACGGACAACGGCTCGATCAGCGCGGCGTCGGTCGCGGCCACGTGGTCGGGGACGCGATGCGCCGCGCGGCCGGGAAAGACGAGCCGGGTGGCGAGCGCGCCGTCGCGGCGGGCGATGCCCGTCTCGGTGCGGTGCGGGCAGAGGTGATAGCTGCCGGCGACGCACCGTTCGCAGGTGCCGCATCCGATGGGGCATTCGCCGACGACGCGGTCGCCGACGGCGAAGCCACGCACCGCGCTGCCGACCTCGATCACCCGTCCGGTCCATTCGTGGCCCGGTACGAGCGGGTATGCGGCGAAGCCACTGGTCAGATACGCCATCGTGCCGCGGAACAGTTCGATGTCGGTGCCGCAGATACCGACCGCGTCCGGCTCGATGACCAGATCGTGCGGGCCGGGACGGGGTGCTGTCGGCTCCGCCTCGAGCTCGATCCGGCCGGGGCCGGTGATGGCAGCCCGGGTGATGAGCGGTGCGGGCGTCATGCGCTGCTCCACACCACGATGCTCACTCCCGTTCGATGCAAGACCGATCGCACTGGCGACGCGACTCTAGCTCGGGGAGCGCGACACATAGCATGCGAACGTGGAGCCGATCGCCCTCGGGCCCAACCTGCCTGCGACGTTCTATCGCGGTTCGGGTCAGCTTGCCCGGTTCCGCGGACGGGATATGGCCGCCCGCCCGGAGGACTGGATCGCCTCGGTGACGACGCGGTTCGGGAGTGACTCGGCCGGGCGCAGCGTGCTGCCCGATGGTTCGCTGCTCGCGGATGCGATCGCCGCGGAGCCGATCGGCTGGCTCGGTGCCGAGCACGTCGCCCGGCACGGTGCGGACCCGGCGCTACTCGTCAAATTGCTCGATCCCGGACAGCGGTTGCCGGTGCACGTGCACCCGGATCGTGCGTTCGCCCGCTCGCACCTGGCGAGCGGCTACGGCAAGAGCGAGGCGTGGATCGTGCTGGAGGCGGCACCCGACGCAGCGGTGTATGTGGGATTCCAGCGCGATGTCGACGCCGAAGAACTCGCCCGCTGGGTGTCGACCCAGGACGTTGCAGCCCTGCTGGGCACGACCAACCGGGTGCCGGTCGCGGCGGGCGATGCGATCTTCTGCCCGGCCGGACTGCCGCATGCCATCGGCTCGGACATCCTGCTGGTGGAGCTACAGGAACCGACCGACTTCTCGGTGCTCCTGGAGTGGGAAGGGCTGCCGCTCGAACCTGCCGACGCGCTGCTCGGGCTGTCGTTCGACGCGGCGCTCGCGTGCGTCGACCGCCGGGCATGCGACCCGGCCGCACTGCGCGGCGGCGGCGACAGCAGGTCGCTACTGCCGGCGGAGTCGCGGTTGTTCTTCGTCGCCGAGCGACTCGCGGCCGGGCTGCTCGATCCCGGTTTCAGCGTGTTGGTCATCAGCGGCGGACGGGGCACGTTGGCGGGCGAGTGGGGCGAATTCGCCGTCGCGCGCGGTGACACCGTCCTCGTCCCGTTCGCGGCAGGCGCCTGCCGACTCACCGGCGACGCAATGGGGGTCAGGTGCCGACCCGCGCCGGTGTAGTTCGCTAGTTCGGGCGTTCGTTTCGTCCATGTGATCAACACGGCCGAACCGTCATCAGGCGACGGTTCGGCCCTGTTGATCAACCGGGAGCGGCCGGCGCGAAGTGCAGGGCGGCGGTGCCGCGCAGGTCGAGCCAGCGCCCGTGCGGCGTCTCGGCGTAGCGGAGCATCACCGTGTCGCAACTCGGACAGCGCGCCACGAAACCAGGCCCGCCCAGGTAGACGTGCAGCGCAGCCATCCGATCGCTGCGCCGGCAACCGCCGCATACCGCGATCGACCCGGTGATCTCCACCGCGAACACCTCGGCGAGCGGGCCGGCGAGCGCGTTGCCGTCCTCGTGTCCGTTCGTCATCTCAACCTCCGCTCGCGCCGAACCGTTCGGTCCGAATGTGCGCCGGGTCGTGACCGGCCTGGACGAGTTGGTCTGCGATCGCTTCGACGAACGGCGTCGGTCCGCAGACGTAGCAGGTGACCTCGGCAACGACCGGCCAGCCGTGCGCCGTCAGGTCGTCGGCGTCGATGCGGTGCGCAGGCCGGGCGACGCCCTCGGCCGCAGCCCGCGTGTACAGCACGGCGACCTCGACGCCGTGCGAGTCGTGCAGTTCGTCGGCGTAGAACACGTCCGCCGGCGTGCGGACGGAGTAGAGCAGCCGGAACGCACCGCCCGTATCGGCCGCGCGGCGCGCGCGCACCATGGCCATCAACGGGGCGATGCCCGAGCCGCCGCCGATCAGGAGCACCGGCTCGGACTGTGTGGTGCGCCAGACGAACCAGCCGCCGAGCGGGCCGCGCACCTCGACGGTGTCGCCGACGGCGATGTCCGAGACGAGGTAGGGCGAGACCTCCCCGTCCGCCACGAGCTGCACCGACATCTCGATGACGTCCTCGGCGGCTGGTGCCGACAGCGAGTAACTGCGCTGCGCGGTGTAGCCGTCCTCGGCGGTCAGCCGAACGTCGACGTGCTGGCCCGGCAGGTGGCCGGGCCACTCCGGGACGCGGAAGCGCAGCGTGCGGGCCGTCGCGGTCTCCTGGGCGGCTTCGACCAATTCGGCGGACTGCCACCTCGCGCCTAATCGCCGTCGTAGCGCTGTTCCCGCCATGGGTCTCCGTAGTTGTGGTAGCCCAGCGTCTCCCAGAAGCCCGGCTCGTCGTCGAGCGTCAACTGCAGTCCGCGCACCCACTTGGCCGACTTCCACAGATACAGGTGCGGCACCAGCAACCGGGCCGGTCCGCCGTGCGCAGCCGGCACCGGGTCGCCCTCGTACTCGTAGGCGACCCAGGCCTGCCCCTCGAGCAGATCCTCCAGCGGCAGGTTCGTCGTGTAGCCGCCGTAGGCCTGCACCACGACGAAATCGGCCGCCGTCTCGACGTCGTCCAACAGCGTGTCCAGCGAGACGCCACGCCACGTCGTGTCCAGCTTCGACCAGCGCGTGACGCAATGCAGGTCGGTGGTGACCTCTTCGCTGGGCAGCGCCGTGAACTGCGGCCAACTCCAGGCGTGCGTGCTGCCGAGTTCGGTGGTGATCGTGAACTGCCACCGATCCAAGTCGACCCGCGGCGTAGGGCCCGCCGACAGCACCGGAAAATCGTGGGTCAGGTACTGCCCCGGCGGCAGCTCGACCCCACTCTCCCGGCGACCGCGGAAGCCGCGCGTGACAAGTGCCATCGCACACCTCCAGCGCACACTATGCCGCAGGTGCAGGATGCTCAGCAGCTGCTGTTCTCCCAGGTGACGAAGATGCCCAGGAACTCGTCGGCCGAGCCGGTGGTGACCAGATGCAGCACACTCTCCGGGCCGATGCACTCGGCCAACAGGGTGAACGTGGCTCCACCGCCATCAGCACGCTCCACGTCGACACCAGGCCAGCCGGGCGGCAGCGCGATCTGCGTCGGCGGATCCCCCGCTCGCGGCGCGAGCCCACCGGCGATGCCCACCGGCGGCTGGTCGCCCGGGTTGTTCTGCACCTCGTAGGTAAGCAGGTCAGGGTCGTACGACACGTCGGCGGTGACGCCGTGCTCGGCGAGCGCCTGCTCGAGCCCGTCCGCGTCCGACATGTCGTGGATGGTGACGACGACATCGCCGTCGCTCTGCTGCTCCACCGAGAACGCGGCGGCCGAGTCGGGGCGCAGCGCGAGCCCGCCGACGCCGACTGCCACCACCACGGCGGCGCAGGCCGCGACTGCGACCAGGTGGCGACGCACCGGACGCGACTTGGGGCGCGGTTCAGCAGTCCGCTCGGCGACGTGTTGACGTAGCTCGGCGAGCAGTTCGGTCTCGAAGCGGTCGAGCGGGGTCGACGTGGTCATGGCAGCACCTCCAGGGCGAGCGCAGCCTGCAATCGCGGCTGCAGGTAGGACTGGACCAGGTGCCGGCTGCGGTGCAGCCGGACCCGCGCGGTGACCGGCTTCACCCCCAGCACCGCGGCTGCCTCGGTGACCGTGAGGCCGCCGAGTGCGACCAGTTCCACGAGTGCCCGATCGCGCTTGGCGAGCTTGCCGAGCGCGGCGTAGAGCTCACGTGCCTCGCGCTCGGCGTCGATCCGCTCCTCGATCCGGGACAGCGAATCCGGGTCGAGCAGGCGCCGACCGGCGATTCGCCGGACGAGCTCCTGATTGCGTCCCTGCCGCCGGAACTCCGCCGCGACCACGTTGCGGGCCACGCCCAGCAGCCAGCCGGCCGGGCTGCCCCGATCGGACCGATAGCCGCAGGCACTGTCGATGGCGGCGAGGAACACGTCGGCGGTGAGATCCGCGGCCAGATGCGGGTCGGCGACCCGGCGCGCCACGAAGCGCTGCACCGTGCTCAGGTGCTCGCGGTAGAACGCCTCGAACGCGTCCGGGTCGGTGCCGATCCGGCGCACGTCGCTCGGCTGGTCGCTGGTCATGTCTCTTCTTGGCCCCCGGAGCTCGCGACGTTACAGCTCTGCGGCCGGCGAATACGCTGCGCATGTCATCAACTTCCTCCAAGCCGGGTGGTGTTGATCTTGCGTGGGCTCGTCTCGTCAACCGTCTACGAAGACTTCCTGGCGCGCACGCGGACGTCGGCGCGCCTGCACGAGCGGTATCGCGGCACCCTGCCCGGCGGCGAGACGCGCTCGATCGCGCATTTCGAGCCCTATCCGCTGGTGATCGTCGAAGGGCACGGGTGCCGTATCCGCGACGCGGACGGCAACGTGTTCGTCGACGTACTGAACAACTACACGTCGCTGGTGCACGGGCACGCCTTCGCACCGGTCGTCTCGGCGATACGAGCCGCCTTGGACGACGGCATCGTGTTTCCCGCGCCGCACCCCGCGCAGGCCGAACTCGCCGAGTTCCTCGTCGACCGGTATCCGGCGATCGAGCGGGTGCGGTTCACGAACTCCGGCACCGAGGCCGCGAGTCTCGCGTTGCGGATCGCCAGAGCGGAAACGGGCCGTCGCAAGATCGTGATGGTCCAGGGCGGCTATCACGGAAGTCTCGCCGAGTTCGCCGACCGGCATCCGGACGTGCGCCGGATCCCGTTCGACGACGTCGCGGCGGCGATGGCGATCGACGACACGACTGCGGCGGTGGTCGCCGAACCCTTCCTCGGCGTCGGTGGCGTGGCTCCGGCGACGTCGAGTTTCCTCGGCGCGCTGCAGCAACGTGCGAACGAGATCGGCGCCGTCTTCGTGCTCGACGAGGTGCAGTCGTTGCGCAACCACGTACACGGCATGCACGCGTCCTACGGGCTCGAACCGGATCTCGTGCTCATGGGCAAGATCATCGGTGGCGGACTTCCGGTTGGGGCGGTCGGCGGACGTGCCGAGTTGCTCGACTCCACGCTCGCCGGCAGCAATGCGCCGGTGAACCACTCGGGCACGTTCAACGGCAACGTCGCAACGATGCGGGCCGGCATTGCGTGCCTGGCTGCGTTGGACGAAAGTGCGATCGCGCGCCTCAACCAAAACGCCGGGGAGTTGGCCGCGCGGTTGGAGCAGGCAGCCGCGGAGGCGGGCATACCCGCGCACGTCACGCGCGCGGGATCGATCATGCAGGTCCACATCGAGCCCTCGGATGCCGATGCGTTGCCGTCCGCCCTGCACATCGCGCTGCTTCTCGAAGGCGTGTACGCCTCGCCGCGCGGCATGCTGAACCTCGCCACCAGCCTCTCCGCGGCGGACCTCACTCAGGTGGCCGATGCGTACGCGGCGGCGTTCGGCCGGCTTCGCGACATGTGACGAAGCGCATTCGCATGCACGGAACGACCCGGTGCATAATGGCATTATGCAAAAGGCCGCGGAACCGGCGTCCGGGCTCGCGCTGACGATCGTGATCGAGCCGCTGGTGCGCTTGATGCGCCAGTTGAGCGGCAGCAACCGCCTGGGCACCGCGGCGACGCTCGTGTTGAACCGCTTGTCGGGGGAAGGTCCGCAGCGGCTCACCGAGCTCGCGCGCGCCGAGCGCATGTCGCAGCCGGGCATGACGCAACTCGTCACCCGGCTCGAGCGGGCGGGCTTCGCCGAACGACGCGCGAACGACGAAGACCGGCGGGCCGTCGTCGTCGACGTCACTGACGCGGGCGCGCAGTTCCTCGATCAACGCCGTTCCGAGCGGGCGGCGGGGCTGCAGCGGCTGCTCGATCGCCTCGAGCCGGACGAGCAGGCCGCGATCGCGGCAGCGATTCCGGCGCTGGACCGGCTGGTCCAGTTCCAAACCGACTGACACCGTTCAGGAGCAACGGCAACCGATGACTGATCATGGGTACCTCGCCGGCGATCGGCCGGCCAGTCCGTTCAAGCAGCCGCCGGCCGTATGGGCGGTGGCGTTTGCGTGCGTGATCTCGTTCATGGGCATCGGCCTCGTGGATCCGATCCTGCCCGCGCTGGCCGACAGCCTGCATGCGACGCCGAGTCAGGTGTCGCTGCTGTTCACGAGCTACCTGGTCGTCACCGCGGTGGCGATGTTGGTCGTCGGCTGGGTGTCCAGCCGGGTCGGTGCGAAGCGGACGCTGATCGTCGGACTCGCGATCATCGTCATCTTCGCGACACTGGCCGGCACGTCCAACTCGATCGGCGGGATCGTCGGGTTCCGCGCCGGCTGGGGGCTCGGCAACGCGCTGTTCATCGCGACGAGCCTCGCGGTGATCGTCGCCTCGGCCAGCGGCGGATTCGCCGGAGCGATCGTCCTCTACGAGACGGCCCTCGGGCTGGGCATCGCGATCGGACCGCTGCTGGGCGGTGAGCTGGGCAGCATCAGCTGGCGCGGCCCGTTCTTCGGCGTCGGCGTGCTGATGGCGATCGCATTGGTGGCGACGGTGGCCTTCGTGCCCGACCTCGCCAAGCCGAAACAGCGGACGTCACTCGCCGCACCGCTCAAGGCGTTGCGACACCGCGGGTTGCTGATCATGGCGCTGACTGCGGTGCTCTACAACTGGGGCTTCTTCACGATGCTCGGGTATGCGCCGTACCCGATGGAGTTGGACGCGCACCAACTCGGCCTGGTGTTCACCGGCTGGGGTGTATTGGTCGCCGCGTTCGCGGTCTACGGCGCACCGCGGCTGCAGCGCCGGTTCGGCACCGCGCCCGTGCTCTACGTGAACCTGCTCGGCCTCGCGATTCTGATGGCCGTCATCGCTGCCGGTGTCTCATCGCCTCCGACGGTGATCGTCGCCGTGATCGTGAGCGGCGCGTGCATCGGCGTGAACAACACGCTCACCACGCAGGCAGTGATGCTGGTCGCGCCGGTGGAGAAGGCGGTGGCGTCCTCGTCCTACGGGTTCGTCCGCTTCATCGGCGGCGGGTTGGCTCCCTACGTCGCCGGCAAGATCGCGGACGCGACGAATCTGAGCGTGCCGTTCTACGTCGGCGCCGCGACGTTCGCGCTGGCGATCGGCGTCCTCGCATCCGGTCATCGCCACATCAGCGCCGCCGAGCGCGACGAGGCCGCGGGCGAGCCCGAGCGGCCGGTGCTGGAGCGGGTCGGTGCGACCGTCGCGCTGCATCGGCCGGTGATCGTCGCCGTCGGCGCGACCCAGGACGCGGACTGGATCGTGGCACAGGCGGCCGCACTGGCGCGCGACGTCGGTGCCCCGCTCGAAGTCGTGCACGTCCGTGAGACCAAGGTGCTGGAGGAGCTCGCGCTCGAACCCGAAGATGCCGAGCACGCGCACGCTGCCGTCCGCGCCCACCTCGACCGACTGCGCGCGCAGGACTGCACCGTGACCGGTCAGGTCCTCACGAGCGTCGGTGACCACGCCACGGCCGCCTTGGTTCTCGCGGAGCACGCCGGCGGAGTCGCGGCGCGCGCCGTCGCCATCGGCCGCTCGCCGCGCGGCTCGCTGGCGCAGTTCACCGACGGCAGTTTCAGCACGACACTGACCCGTGCCGCGCCGTGCAGCGTCCTGCTGTTGCGCCCCGGCGCGGCACCGCAGCCGCTGAGCGAGCACGCTTTCGCCGAGTTGCGCCGCGAGATCGCGTAGCTGCGTTACGCCTCGACGGGTTGCTCGACCGGCGCGGTCATGCCGCACCTCGACAGCGCGTAGTCGGCAGCCCTCGTCAACGGCGGGAGGTCGTTCGCCGGGAACCAGCCATGACCGCGCAGTTCCCGCGACGTCCCGCCGGTTGCGTTCGGCGGATGGACGGTGAGCGCGAAGAGGTGGTCGTAGTGCCAGGCCCACGGCTGGTGATACTCGTCGAGTCGTTCGAGGGCGGACTCCGCGATCTCGAGCCCGACTTCCTCGCGAAGTTCCCGGACCGCCGCCCGCAGCGGGGTCTCGTGCACACGCATGAATCCGCCGGGCAGACCCCAGTACTGCCGCTCGCGCAGTCGCTCCTGCACGAGGAGCACGTCTCCGGACTCGTTACGAACGATGACGATCGCACCGTGGGTGTACTTGGCCTTCGCCAGCCACGCGAAGAGGCGGATCACCCGCGTACCGGTGTCGACTCTTTGCCGCCCTTCGGCGGCGGACCGAATCTTCATTTCCACCCCGCACGTGTGTCGCGCGCCATCACCTGGGCGCCGATGCCTCGGTGACGCTGGCGAATGGACCTGGTTCGCCGTCCAGACCTGATGCGGCCGTGATCCCCGGCCGAGATCGCTGGGCCACGCCGCCCACTCGCACCGCTGGTCTTCGCGACGCCCCCGCCGCACATGCTTGCACAGGTCGACAAAGGCGTGTCAAGACGGACATCTCGGGGTGGGCTATCCGCTTCCTCCCTGATTCGGTCAGTTCTGCGCGCAGATCCCGACGGAATCAGGGAGGAAGCGGCGAGGTACGGGCGGGGTCAACCGCACTTCAGGTGTGCGATCTGCGGGGTGCTGACCAACGTGCTGTGCGAGGTGACGACGCCGGCGGCCCAGACGTCGTGCCCACTGGTGCCACTGATCGCGGAGTAGAAGTAGCGCAGCCCGAGTTCCTGCGGACCGGGGGCGACCGTCGAGGTCCACGTGCTGCCGTCCCAGTGCAGGAACGTGTTGGCACCGCTCGGCACCTCGAGGATCGCCTAGACATCGCTCGGGCCCGCGGCGTACACGCTGCCGACGCGGCCGTTGTCCTCGGGTAGCCCAGGCACGACCTGCCACGCGGTGCCGTCCCACCGCTCCACCAGCGCCTTGGCGAGATTCGTCCCGGCGATCGTCTGCACGCCGACGGCCCACACGTCGGTAGGACCGGAGGCGTCGACGCCGTAGAAGGCGGGTGCCGTCCCAGTGCTCGATGAGCGCACCGGTAGGGGCGGCGCCGACGATGACACCCTTCGCGGCCCGGTAATACATCCCGACCGCCCACGCCGAGCCGTCGCGCCGGCGGCGTCGTCCGGGATGCGCTGCGCCGCGCTCCAGCCACCCTCCTCACCGAGTAGCAGCAGGGCGGTCGTGCGATCGACGAGCAGCCGAAGCTGCTCGCTGCCGGCGCCCGCGGGCAACGCCGCTTCGGCCTGCCGCAGCCAGTCCAAGTGCACCGGCGCGGGCTGCACCTTGC
>DASQSE010000145.1:0-58247 GCA_035642535.1 Jatrophihabitans sp.
CGCGGCGCAGCAGGAGCCGGCGCAGGGGCGGGCGCAGCCGGTGCCGAAGCAGCAGGGGCGATCGGCGGCTCCGGCTCTGCCGGGGGTGCCGGGGCCTCCTGGACCTCGGGTGGCGCCGGCGGCTCGACGATCGGCGCGGGCGCCGGTTCGACCGGCGGCGCAGCGGCGGCAGCCTTCTTCGCGGGTGCCTTCTTCGCCGGAGCGGGAGCCGCGGCGGCCGGGAATGCCTCGCGCAACCGGCGGGCAACCGGCGGTTCGACGGTGGACGAGGCGGTCTTGACGTACTCACCCATCTCGGTGAGCTTCGCGATCGCTTCCTTGCTGGTCATGCCCAGCTCTTTGGCTAGAGCTGAAACGCGGATCTTGCCTGGCACGTGTCTCCTTCGAGGGGGACCGGCGGCAAGCCGCGCGGCCCCGTCTAGACGGTGGACTTACTCATCGCTGGCGCTTCATCGAGAGCCCATTGCGTTTCTCATCTCCTGCGGGGTCCCGCGGGTCGTTTTGTTCCGATACTGCCCGTGCAACGTACTCGCTCACCGGCGTCGGGTCGACGGGCCCGGGCACCCGCAGTGCCCGGACGAAGGCCCGGCGCCGCTCAGCGAGTTCGACACACCCCTGGTCGGGATGCAACCACGCCCCCCGGCCGGGGGCGCGCCGACGCGGATCGGGCACAACCTGCGCACCCGAGCCCGCAACGACGCGGAGCAGCTCGGTGACCGCAGCCCGGCGTCGACATCCGATGCACGTCCGAATCGGGCGCTGTGGTGTCACAGGGGCCCGGTCATCACGGGATTCGGATGCCGTCGACGGAGCGGCGGCCATCGATCAGTCTACCCCTCGGGCCGGGTGGCAGCCGATTCGCCCGGCGCAGGGGGCATTTCAGGTATCTCGGGCATCTCAGACTCGGCGTCACTGTGGATGTCGATGCGGTATCCGGTCAGCCGCGCGGCGAGCCGGGCATTCTGACCTTCCCGCCCGATAGCGAGCGAAAGCTGGAAATCCGGGACGACGACCCGCACCTGCTGCGTCGCCTCGTCGACCACCCGGCTCTCGACAACATGCGCCGGGGACAGGGCATTACCCACATAGGTGGCCGGGTCCTCGGCCCAGTCGATGATGTCGATCTTCTCGCCGTGCAGCTCCGCGACCACGTTGCGGACCCGCTGGCCCATCGGGCCGATGCAGGCGCCCTTGGCGTTCAGCCCTTCGACCGACGTGCGGACCGAGATCTTCGAGCGGTGCCCCGCTTCGCGCGCGACCGCGACGATCTCCACGCTGCCGTCAGCGATCTCGGGCACTTCGAGCGCGAACAATTTCTTGACGAGATTCGGGTGCGTTCGGCTGATCGTGACCTGCGGGCCGCGCACGCCACGCGCGACGCCCACGACGTAGGCCCTGATGCGAGTGCCGTGGGCGTACTCCTCCCCCGGCACCTGCTCGGACTGCGGCAGGACCGCCTCGATCTTGCCGATGTCGACGAGCACCAGCCCGCGCTGGGCGGCCTGCGCGTCGGCCTGGACGACGCCCGTGACGATGTCACCTTCCCGCCCGGAGTACTCGCCGAAGGTCTGATCGTGCTCGGCGTCGCGCAGCCGCTGCAGGATGACTTGACGCGCGGTCATTGCCGCGATGCGCCCGAAGTCGGTCGGTGTGTCGTCGTACTCCTCTTCGACCTCGCCGTCCGGGCCGATGTCCTGTGCCCAGACGACGACCTCACCCGTCTTGCGGTCGATCGCGACACGCGCGTGCGGCATCGAGTGCGGCGTGTGCTTGTACGCGGTGAGCAATGCCGTCTCGAGGGCGTCGATCAGCGTTTCGAACGAGATCTCCTTCTCCCGCTCGATGCTGCGCAGGGCGGCGAGGTCGACGGACACCATGGGTCAGCCCTCCCCCGCCCGGTTGAACTCGACCTGCACCTTCCCGCGGCCGAGGTGCGACCACGGCACCTGCTCCGCGCCCCCGTCGCGGTCGAAGGTCACGCCGGCGTCGTCGACGGCGGTGACCCGGCCGACGAGCGTCCGCGACTCGATGTCGGTCTTCACGAGCCGCCCGATGGCGCGCCACCAATGCCGCCGCTCGGTGAGCGGCCGGTCGACGCCGGGCGAGCTGACCTCGAGGACGTACGCGCCGGAGAGCGCGCGTGGGCTGCGTGGGCTCTGGGCATCGGCGTCGAGCGCATCCGAGACAAGGCGGCTGACGACCGCTACGGCGTCGAGATCTATGCCTCCGTCGGCGTCGACGGTGACCCGCACGAGGCTGCGTCGCCCGGCCGAGGTCACCGCGACGTCCTCGAGGTCGTACCCGGCCTCGGTCACGAGCGGCTCGAGCAGGTCGAGCAGGTGCTCTCTGGCTTGAGCCGCGGACGCACCGGCTGTCGCGGGCGGCATGATCGGCTCCTCCACCTTTCGTGCAGTTGTGACCTGAAAGCCTAGCTGTTCTGCCAAACTTGCACCCGCCATGACCGACGCTCCTCCTGCGTATCCGCTCAGCTCTCCCGATCCGTCCGGAAGATCCCGGCGCTGGTTCCTCGCCGGGGGCGCGGCCGTCCTGCTGGGCGGCGGCGGTGGTGCGATCGCCGCACTTCGGGGCAAGTCGAGCACCCGACCGATGCCGCCGCCGCGCGCACCAGCGGCGCTGCTCGCCGCCGCCGAGACGGAGCGGGCGCTCATCGCCGACCTCGACGCGACCACTGGCGGGGCACCAGCCGTCCGCCGCGTCATCGTCGCCGCCCGCGCCGATCACGCGGCGCACCTGCACGCGCTGGACGCGATCCTCGCGCGGTTCCGCCCCACGCATCCGGCCCGTCGGCGGCACCGCGGCACGCCGCGGTCTGCCGCACAGTTGCGCAGCGCCGAGCAGCGGGCCGGGGCGGACGCGGCCCGGCGCGCGTCCGAGGTCGACGCCGGGTACGCCGCGCTGCTCGCCAGCATCGCGGCCTGCGAGGCCACGCACGCCGAGCTGCTCCGATGAGCGAACTGGACACTGCCTGGCAGGGCGCGCTGGCCGCCGAACACGAAGCCGTGTTCGGCTACGCGCTGCTCGGCACACACCTGCGCGGCGCCGATCAGCGCCTGGCGGTGAGCTGCTCCGATGCCCATGAAGCGCTGCGCGACGTCACCGCCTCGGCGATGACGCACGCCGGACTCACGCCGGTTGCCCCGCAGGCCGACTACCCGGCCCTGTATCCGGTCGCCGGCGCCGCCGACGCGCGCAAGCTGGCAATCCGGTTGGAGGACGGCGGCGCAGCGGCGTGGCGCTACGCCTACCTGCGCGCCGCCTCGGCACCCGGGCAGCGCGCGCGAGCTGTCCGCTCAGCCGCCCAGGACGCGCTCACCGCAAGCGCCGTCCGGGCGACCCGCTGGCGCGCACTCGTGACGCCGTCGCACCCGACGACCCCCTTTCCGGGGGTCTGAGCGCCGGCGCCGGGCGGTCTCGACGGTCCGAGACCGCGTCAGAACGTCGTGCCGAGTGCCGGCTCGCGGTCGGCGAGCAGCGCCAGGTCGAGTCGGCGAAGCAGCGCGGGGTCGTCGCAATCGACCCGGCCGGTCCGCGCGACCCGAGCCAGCCGCACCCCGCCGAGGCACACGGCGCCGAGATCGGCCACGACAAGTGTGACGTCCGGGGTCCGGTCGGTTCGCTCACAGGCGCTGCCGTCGGGGCCGCCGCGCAGCAGAAAGCGCCGGTCGCCGAGCAACGTGTCGCGCACCTCGAGCACGCACTCGACCTCCACGCCGTAACTGCGCCGGCCGAGCAGTTCGGCGATCTCGACCGGGCGCACCCACAGACCGTCGCCGACGTGCAGCGTGTCGACGCCACGGGCGTCCTCGAGCAGCAACGGCAGCGGGTCACCGACCGGAATCCAATAACTCTCGAAGGTGCCGATCAGGTCCATCGAGAGCAGCGTCTGCCATAGCGCAGCGTGCGCGATGTCGGTCGCCGGGGCGTAGTCGACGATGACGCACTCGTTCTGCGGATCACCGTCGTTCCAGTTCTGCTTTATCCGATACGAGACGTAGCCGTCCGGGTGGACGAGGTGGAACAGCCCGGATCGCCCCTGACGCTGGTAATCGCGATCCAGAAGCCTCAGTTGCCAGCGCCGATCGTCGCGGATAACCGCTCCGGGCGTCGCTTGTCGCCACCGTTCGTACAACGCGGGCAGCACGGCGCGGGCGTCGTCGGTGGACAGCCGCCGCACCGCGCTGGTGTCCGGCGGTGCTGCGAGCCGGGCCCGGCGCCGCTGCACCCGGCTGCGCCGCATCCGGGTGGCCGCTCCGAAGCCGTACCGCCCGTAGATGCCGCCCTCGCTCGCCATCAGGATGACGCCCGCCTCGCCTCGTTCACCCGCGGCGCGTATCTGCCGTTCGATCATCGTCCGCACGATGCCGCGACGGCGGTGCGTGACCTCGACCGCCACCCACGACAGTCCCGTCACCCGGGCATCCGCACCGCCCGGCAGCGTCATGTCGAACGAGATCTCCCCGCTCTGGCCGACGATCTGCGGGCCGTCGAGGGTTACCAGGACGCGCTCGGGATCGATGTCCAGGCGCGCATCTTCGAGCGCCTGGGCGTCGTAGGTGATGCCGAAGCTGGCGGCGTCGACATCGATAAGCGCCGCGAACTCGTCGGCGCGCGCGTACCTAATCTCCAAGTCCATAACCGGCAGTCTCGCGCAGGGACGAACCGGATTACACGACGCTCGCCTCTGGCGCCTGGCTGAACTGCGCGTGGTAGAGCCGCTCGTACGCACCGTGCCGGGCCAGCAACTCGACGTGGTTGCCCTGCTCGACGATCTTGCCGTCCTCCATCACCAGGATGAGGTCGGCGTCGCGGATCGTCGAAAGGCGGTGGGCGATGACGAAGCTCGTCCGGTTCGCGCGCAGCGCGGCCATTGCGTGCTGCACGAGCAACTCGGTGCGCGTGTCGACTGCGCTGGTCGCCTCGTCGAGGATCAGCAGCGACGGCTGTGCGATGAACGCCCGCGCGATCGTGATCAGCTGCTTCTGCCCTGCGGACAGGTTGCTCGACTCCTCGTCGATGACGGTGTCGTAGCCGTCGGGCAGCGACTGCACGAACCGGTCGACGTAGCTGGCCCGCGCCGCGTCGAGGACCTCCTCCTCGGACGCGCCCGGCTTGCCGTAGGCGATGTTGTCCCGGATGGTGCCGCTGAACAGCCAGGTGTCCTGGAGCACCATGCCGATCTCGCCGCGCAGCTCGTCGCGCCGCATGGCGGCGATGTCGACGCCGTCGAGGGTGATCCGGCCGGCGTCGAGTTCGTAGAACCGCATGATCAGATTGACCAGGGTCGTCTTGCCGGCCCCGGTCGGCCCGACGATCGCGATGGTGTGCCCGGGGTCGGCGACGAGCGACAGGTCCTCGATCAGCGGCGCGTCGGGTTCGTAGCGGAACGAGATGTGCTCGAACTCGACGCGCCCACAGCGCTGCTCGGGTCGGTTCGGCGCGGCTGCGTCGGCGATCTGCTCAGGCGCGTCGAGCAGGTCGAAGACCCGCTCGGCGGAGGCGACCCCCGACTGCAGCAGGTTGGCCATGGACGCCACCTGGGTCAGCGGCTGGGTGAACTGCCGCGAGTACTGGATGAACGCCTGCACGTCACCGAGGCTCATCGAGCCGGACGCCACCCGCAGCCCGCCGACGACCGCGACGGCGACGTAGTTCAGGTTTCCGATGAACATCATCGCGGGCATGATCAGCCCGGAGACGAACTGCGCGCCGAAGCTGGCGCGGAACAGCTCGTCGTTGTGCTCTGCGAAGGCCGCCTCCACCTCGCGCTGGCGTCCGAACACCTTGACGAGCTCGTGGCCGCTGAAGGACTCCTCGATGTGGCCGTTCAGCTTGCCGGTGTGCCGCCACTGCGCCACGAACTTGCCCTGCGAGCGCTTCGCGACGCCCTTCGTCACCGCTATCGAGACCGGGATCGTCACCAGTGCGATCACCGCGAGCAGCGGCGAGATGACGAACATCATCGTGACGACGCCGACGACGGTGAGCAGCGACGTGAGCAGCTGGCTCATCGTCTGCTGCAACGCCGTCGAGATGTTGTCGATGTCGTTGGTGACCCGGCTGAGGATCTCGCCGCGCGGTTGCTTGTCGAAGTAGGGCAGCGGCAGTCGGTTCAGCTTGTCCTCGACCTCCGCCCGCAGCTTGAGGATCGTCCGTTGCACGATGCCGTTGAGCAGATAGCCCTGCAGCCACGAGAGCACCGAGCCGCACACGTACACGAGCAGGGCAAGGAGGAGCACACTGCCGAGCGCGCCGAAGTCGACGCCATGTCCGGGCACGACGTCCATGCGCTGGAGCAGGCTCGCGTAGTCGCTCTCGCCGCGCGCGCGGGCGGCGGCGACCGCCTGGTCCAGCGTGATGTTCGCCGGCAGCCGGTCGCCGATGAAGCCGCGGAAGACGATGTTGGTGGCGTGGCCGAGGATCCGTGGGGCGATCACCATCAGCGCGACGCTGCCGACCGCCAGCACGAGCACGACCAGCACCTGCGCGCGCTCCGGCGTGAGACGGCGGATGAGCCGCTTCGCCGACGGCCAGAAGTTCATCGACTTCTCGGCGGGCATGCCCATCGTCATCCACGGCGGCCCGCCGCGGCTGCGCGCCTGCTGCCCGGCCGGCGGTAGTCGCTCCGGGGTCGTCTTCGACGTCGAGATCTGCGTCATGCCGCGTCCTCGGCACGGAGCTGGCTCTGCACGATCTCCGCGTAGGCCGGGCACGTCGCAACCAGCTCGGCGTGCGTCCCGCTGCCCACGATCTGGCCGGCATCGAGCACCACGATCCGGTCGGCGTCGAGGATGGTCGACACCCGTTGGGCGACGACGAGGACTGCGGCGTCGCGCGTCATCGGCCGCAGCGCCGCGCGCAGCCGGGCGTCCGTGCCCGCGTCCAGCGCCGAGAAGGCGTCGTCGAACAGGTAGATCTCCGGCCGGCGCAGAATCGCGCGCGCGATCGCGATGCGCTGCCGCTGGCCGCCCGACAGGTTCGTCCCGCCCTGGGCGACCGGCGCCGCGAGCCCCTCGGGCATGCGCTCGACGAAGTCACGGGCCTGCGCCACCTCGAGCGCTGCCCACAGCTCGTCGTCGGTGGCGTCGGGGTTGCCGTACCGCAGCGTGCTCGCGATCGTGCCGGAGAACAGGTACGCGCGCTGCGGCACGTATCCGAGCCGGCTCCACAGCAACTCCGCGTCAAGGTCGCGGACGTCGACGCCGTCGACCAGCACCGCGCCCTCGGTCGCGTCCATCAACCGCGGGACGAGCGAGAGCAGCGTCGTCTTTCCGGCACCGGTGCTGCCGATGACGGCGGTCGTCCGGCCCGGCTCGACGGCGAACGTGATGTCGCGCAGCACCGGGGCCGCGGCACCCGGA
The DNA here is from genome assembly GCA_035642535.1 of Jatrophihabitans sp. Taxonomy (GTDB): domain Bacteria; phylum Actinomycetota; class Actinomycetes; order Mycobacteriales; family Jatrophihabitantaceae; genus Jatrophihabitans. Next base: position 7,380 of record DASQSE010000145.1, read on the forward strand.
TAGGCGAACGTGACATCGCGGAACTCGACCTCGGCCCGGGTGCTCAGCGCGGAAACCGGCTGCTCGGGCGGCACCACGCTGGGCGGGGTGTCGAGCACCTCTGCGATCCGCTCGGCGCACACCGCGGCGCGCGGGATCATCATCATCATGAAGGTCGCCATCATGACCGACATGAGGATCTGCGCGAGGTACATCAGGAACGCGCTGAGCGAGCCGACCTGCATCTGACCGGAGTCGATGCGCCCGGCACCGAACCACAGCACCGCCACGCTGGACACGTTCAGCACGAGCATCACGGTCGGGAACATCAGCGCCATCAACCGTCCGGCGCGCAGTGCCGTCTCGGTCAGTGACTCGTTCGCGGCGCCGAACCGCTCCGTCTCGACCGGCTCGCGGACGAAGGCGCGGACGACCCGCACGCCGCTGATCTGTTCGCGCAGCACCCGGTTGACGCCGTCGACCCGTTCCTGCATCAACCGGAACTGCGGGACCATGCGCCGCACGATCTGCGAGATCAGCACCCCGAGCACCGGCACGCTCACCGCGAGCAGCCAGGACAGCCCGACGTCCTGCCGAATCGCCATGATCACGCCGCCGACGCCCATTATGGGAGCCGCGACCATCATCGTGCAGGTCATCACGACGAGCATCTGGACCTGCTGCACGTCGTTCGTCGTCCGGGTGATCAGCGACGGAGCGCCGAAGTGCGCCACCTCGCGAGCCGAGAACCCGGTCACCCGATGAAAGACGGCGGCCCGCACGTCGCGCCCGAACCCCATCGCCGACCAGGCGCCGAAATAGACCGCTGCGGCCGAGCAGACGACCTGCACGAGCGTGACCGAGAGCATGATCGCGCCGGTGTGCATGATGTAGCCGGTGTCGCCCGTCGACACTCCGTTGTCGATGATGTCGGCGTTCAGGCTGGGCAGATAGAGCGCCGCAATCGTCCCGAGCAGCTGCAGCACGACGACCGCCGTGAGGGGACGGCGGAACGGGCGCAGGTACTGACGCAGCAGCCGGGCGAGCATGGGCCTCCTAGGTCGCTCCCTTACGAGTTCACCAGAACGATGCAAATGATCACTGACACGGCGCTGGTACGGCGCCGTCAGAGAGCAATTCAAGGTGGCGGCCGCGGCCATACTCGAATCGATGCCGCCCGTCCCGCCTGCCCGCCATCTGCTGCGCGCCAAGGATCTGGCCGACGCGTGCTATGCCGAGGCGCTCAGCGTGGCCGACCTGGCACGTGCCGCCGGCCTTTCCCCGGCGCATTTCAGCCGTGAGTTCCGCAAGACGTTCGGCGAGTCGCCGCACGCCTACCTGCTCACCCGACGGCTCGAACGGGCGGCGTCCCTGCTCCGCAGGACGGACCACTCGGTCGCGGCGATCTGCGTCGCCGTCGGGCTGAGCAGCGTCGGCTCGTTCACCACCTCGTTCACCCGGCTCTACGGCAAGCCGCCGACCGCGTACCGCGCGTCCTTTCCACCGGCCGCCACCTGGGCGCTGGTCCCGGCCTGCTTCGTCCGGGCCTACAGCCGGCCGCAGAACCGCACGTTTCGAGAAGACAGTGGCAACGCCGCGTCAATAACGTCACGGGCACCAGACAACGACGAGCCGGGAGACGGGTCATGATCAAAATTGGTAGCGCGCAGGTGTGGGTGCACGACCAGGACGTTGCGCTCGAGTTCTACACGAAGAAGCTGGGCATGGAGGTGCGCTCGGACGTCACGGTGCCGGAGCTGGGCAACTTCCGCTGGTTGACGGTTTCGCCGCCCGGGCAGGAAGACGTCGCGATCACCCTGATGGCGATTCCCGGTGCGCCGGTCATGGACGCACAGACCGCCGAGCAGGTGCGCGATCTCATGGCGAAGGGCTTCGCCGGCACGCTGTTCCTCGTCACCGACGACTGCCAGCGCTCCTACGAGGAGCTGGCAGCGCGCGGCGTCAAGTTCACCGAGACCCCGGAGGAGCGGCCGTACGGCATCGACTCCGGGTTCCGCGACCCGTCCGGCAACAGCTTCCGACTGACCCAGGTGCGCGACAACTTCGGCTGAGCAACCGCCCCGGCTAGCTGACCGAGACCGTCGGTTCGCCGCTGCCCTCCATGCCCTCGGCGAGGCGCATGGCCTCTTCGATCAACGTCTCGACGATCTGCGACTCGGGCACCGTTTTGACAACCTCGCCCTTGACGAAGATCTGCCCCTTGCCGTTGCCGGAGGCCACCCCGAGGTCCGCCTCGCGCGCCTCGCCGGGGCCGTTCACGACGCAGCCCATGACGGCGACCCTGAGCGGCACCTCGAGCCCGTCCAAACCGGCGGTGACGCGGTCGGCCAGCGTGTAGACGTCGACCTGGGCGCGTCCGCACGAAGGGCAGGAGACGATCTCGAGGCGGCGCTGCCGCAGGTTGAGCGACTCGAGGATCTGCAGCCCGACCTTGACCTCCTCGACCGGGGGCGCCGAGAGCGAGACGCGGATCGTGTCGCCGATGCCCTTCGACAGCAGCGCGCCGAAGGCCACCGCGGACTTGATGGTGCCCTGGAACGTCGGCCCTGCCTCGGTGACGCCGAGGTGCAGTGGATAGTCGCACTGCTCGGCGAGCAGCTCGTACGCGCGCACCATGACGACTGGGTCGTGGTGCTTGACGGAGATCTTGAAGTCCCGGAAGCCGTGCTCCTCGAACAGCGAGGCCTCCCACAGCGCTGACTCGACGAGCGCCTCAGGGGTTGCCTTCCCGTACTTCTCGAGCAGCCGCTTGTCCAGCGAGCCCGCGTTGACGCCGATCCGGATCGAGATGCCCGCGTCGGCGGCGGCCTTCGCGATCCCGGCGACCTGGTCGTCGAACTTCTTGATGTTGCCCGGGTTCACGCGGACGCCCGCGCAGCCCGCGTCGATCGCGGCGAAGACGTATCGCGGCTGGAAGTGGATGTCGGCGATCACCGGGATGCGGCTGTGCTTGGCGATGTCGGGAAGCGCCTCGGCGTCGTCCTGCGAGGGGCAGGCGACCCGGACGATGTCGCAGCCGGCCGCGGTGAGCTCGGCGATCTGCTGCAGTGTCGCGTTGACGTCCGCGGTCAGCGTCGTCGTCATCGACTGGACGGAGACCGGCGCATCGCCGCCGACGGCGACCGAGCCGACGTTGATCTGGCGCGACTTGCGACGCGGTGCGAGTACGGGAACAGGTGCAGTGGGCATGCCCAGGTTGACTGTCACGGTTTGCGATTATCCGCCTGTCACATTGATGGGTTTCACGATGTCCGCGTAGAGCGTGAGCAGTGTCAAAAGGATCAGCACGGATGCCACCCCGTACATCACGGGCAGCATCGACGCGGTGTCGACGAAGATGGGCTTGCGTTCCCGCGGCAGCCCGTCCGCACCCACGCCGGCCGGCCGGCGCCGCTCGCGCAGCCGCGCCCAGCCGCGCTTGGTGGCCTCGGCGATCGCGCCCGCGACGTGCCCGCCGTCCAGCGGCAGCAGCGGCAGCAGGTTGAAGAAGAACAACAGCAGGTTGACGCTGGCCAGCAGGTTGATCAGCAGATAAACCTTGTCCTGCAGGCTGAGCAGATCGCTGCTGGCGAAGTCTCCGGAGATGCGGCCGATCCCGACCACTCCGACGGCGCCGTTGGGGTCACGCGGCTTGTTGTCGAAGACGGTCTGCCACAGGCTGTGGATCTTCTCCGGGTAGCGACCCAGTGCGTCGACGCCGATCTTGATGTCGCTGCCTATCGCGCCGGGCAGCGCCGACAGGCCGATCGGCACGTAGTGGCGGATCTCGCGCGCACCGATGCCCAGGAAGCCCGCGACCTTGGTCTTGGTGCCGTCCGCGTTGATGGGCTTGACGTTCCTGATCGGCGTCACGTGGACGGTGACGTCCTTGCCGTTCCGGTCGACGACCATCGTGAGGCGCTGGCCTGCCGCCGGCTCGATCATCGACACGAGTTGATTCCAGCTGGTGACCTTCGTGCCGTTGACGGAGAGCACCGTGTCGCCGGGCTGCAAGTTACCGAAGGCGGGTGCGGTGACCGGTTTCGCCGGGCAGAGGTCGCTGGTGGCCCGCGACGTGTCCGCACAGACGACCTTCTTCTCGACGGTCGCGATCTGCGTCGTTTCGCGAGTGTGCGGCTGGCCGAGACTGAGCAGCAGGATCGTGAACAGCACGAGGAAGATGAACAGGTTCATGGTCGGGCCGCCGAGCATGACGATCATCTTCTTGCCGGGCGTCAGCCGGTAGAACTGGCGCTCCTCGTCGCCGGGTTCCACCTCGGCGCGGCTGTGCGCGCGGAATTCCTCGACGGCGGTCGCCATGCGGCGCGGCCAGCGGGACACCTTGCCGTCCGCGCGCGGCGGGACCATGCCGATCATCCGGATGTAGCCGCCGAGCGGAATGCCCTTTATGCCGTATTCGGTGTCACCGCGCTTGCGGGACCACACCGTCGGGCCGAAGCCGACCATGTACTGGGTGACCTTCACGCCGAACTTCTTGGCCGGGACCATGTGCCCGATCTCGTGCAGCGCGATCGAGGCGAGCAGGCCGACGGCGAAGATCAGGACGCCGATGGTGTACAGCAGCCACGACGGCACGTTCCGCCCTCCTCTCGCCCGCGACTAGGTCTCGGTCGCCAGTGTGCGCGCCCGCGCGCGCGCCCATTCCTCTGCCCGTTCTACGTCCTCGACGGTACCTGGGTTCCCGGCCGCCGGATGGCGTTCGCTCAGCCACTCGTCCAGAACGTCGGCAACCGTGTCCACGATCTGAAGGAACGTGACCGATCCGGCGTGAAATTCGGTGACCAGCGCCTCGTTCGCGGCGTTGTAGACGGCCGGCGCGCAGCCCCCCGCCTGCCCGGCGCGGCGGGCCAGGTCCACGGCCGGGAAGGCCTCGGCGTCGAGCGGCTCGAAGGTCCAGGTGTGGGCGGTCTCCCAGTCGATCGCGGGGGCCGCGCCGGGCACCCGGTCAGGCCAGCCGAGCGCCAGCGAGATGGGCAGCCGCATGTCGGGCGGTGACGCCTGCGCGGTCGTCGAGCCGTCCACGAACTCCACCATCGAGTGGATGACCGACTGCGGATGGACGACGACGTCGATCCGGTCGTAGGGCACGTCGAAGAGCAGGTGCGCCTCGATGAGCTCGAGGCCTTTGTTCACCAGCGTGGCGGAGTTCGTGGTGACGAGCAGGCCCATGTCCCAGGTGGGATGCGCGAGCGCCTCGCTGGGCGTCACGTCGGCGAGGTCGGCGCGCTTGCGCCCGCGGAAGGGGCCGCCGCTGGCCGTGAGCAGCAGCCTCCGGACCTCCGCGGTGGCGCCGGCGCGCAGACACTGGGCAAGCGCGGAGTGCTCGGAGTCGACCGGCAGCAGCTGCCCCGGCGCCGCCGCGGCCGTGACGAGTGGCCCGCCGGCGATGAGCGACTCCTTGTTCGCGAGCGCGACCACCCGGCCGGCCTCGAGTGCGGCGAGCGTGGCACGCAGTCCCTGCGAGCCGGCGACGGCGTTCAGCACGACGTCGCAGCCGAGCGCGGCGAGTTCGGTCGTGGCCTCCGGCCCGACGTGCAGCTCGGGCAGCGGCGCGTCGGCGGGCCAGACGGCGCGGAGCCGCTCGGAGAGAGACTGAGCAGAGCTTGCTCTGCTCAGTCCGATTGAGCGGACGCGCAGCTGCGCCGCCTGTTCGGCGAGCAGCGCGATGTTGCCGCCGCCGGCCGCGACGGCCGTGACCCGGAAGCGCTCCGGTGCGCGGCTGACCACGTCGATCGCCTGGGTCCCGATCGAGCCGGTCGAGCCCAGCAACACCACGTCTTTGCAGCCGGTCATGTCGCCCATCCTGTCAGCCGCCGCCCGTCCCCGCTTCGGGGCCGAGATAACCACCGAGGCGGCCGATTCTTGGTCATCTGGGCCCCGAAGCGGGTGCCGGCGCGCTGGTTATGGCCGCCGCTGCAGGGTGTGTGCGCCGAGGTCGGCGATGCTGATGTTGCCGGACAGCGCAAGTGCGAGGTCAATATCCGCGAGCAGGCAGCGCAGCACGTGCCGCACGCCTTCGTAGCCGCCGAGCGCGAGGCCGTACACCCACGGGCGTCCCACGAGCGTGGCTCGGGCACCGAGCGCGACGGCCTTGAGCACGTCGGCACCGGTTCGGATGCCGGAGTCGAACAGCACCTCCAGCCGATCGCCGACCGCCTCGACGATGTCCGGCAGCGCGTCGAGTGAGCCGATCGCCCCGTCGACCTGCCGGCCGCCGTGATTCGACACCACGATGCCGTCCATCCCGGCGTCGGCCGCGCGCCGCGCGTCGTCGACGTGCTGGATGCCCTTGAGCACGATCGGACCGCCCCAGCGGTCGCGCAGGAAGCCCAGGCTGTCCCACGTGTGGTCGGCGCCGGTGAACATCGGCAGCCAGCGCAGCACGGCGGCTTGCACGTCGTCCTCCGGTGCTTTCTCCAGCCCGGCCCGGAAGACCGGATCGCTGAAGTAGGTGGCCAGCCCCTTGCCGGTGAGGAACGGCAGGAACGCGCTGTCGAGGTCGTGCGGGCGCCAGCCGAGCAGCCACGTGTCGAGGGTGACGACCAACGCCGAGTAGCCCGCGGCCTTCGCACGCGCGAGGAAGCTGGCGCACACCTCTTCGTCGTTGGGCCAGTACAGCTGGAACCAGCGGATGCCGTCGCCGTTGGCCTCGGCGACCTCTTCCAGCGAGTAGGACGAGACGGTCGACACGATCATCGGGAGGCCCAGCTCGCGCGCCGCGCGGGCGACGGCCAGCTCGCCGTCGGGATGCATGATCCCCTGGACGCCGACCGGCGCGGTCAGCACCGGGGCCGGGATCACGCCGCCGAGAACCGTCGCCTGCGCGTTGCGGCCGGTCGCGCCGGTGAGCATGCGCGGGACGATCCGCCACCGGTCGAACGCTTCGAGGTTGGCGCGGTAGGTCGCTCCCGAACCGGCCGCGCCGGCGGCGTACCAGTACGGCTCGGGGGCCATCCGCTCCTTGGCGTACGCCTCGATGACGCTGAGGTCGGTGGTCAGGTCGGGACGCTTGCCGCTCATCCCGTACAGGTAGATCTCGCTCGAGTAGCTCGACAGCGGCGGAGGCGCGCTCATGCCACGCATCATGCCAAGCAGACCTCGCGTGGTCAGTTGCGCGTCGAGTGGTCACGTAGAGCCGACCACGCGTCCGCGAAGTGACCACGCGCGGCGAGAGTCAGGTGACCAGCGACTTGCCCCACCAGTCGCCGGCCGCGGACAGCCCGGGCGGCACCGCGAACAGCGCGCTGCCCGTGTGCCGGATGTACTCGTTCAGCGCGTCGAAGTGAGCCAGCCGGCGCTGGATCGGGACGAACTGCTTGCGCGGGTCCTGCTGGAAGCAGACGAAGAACAGCCCCGCGTCGAGCAGCCCGGTCTCCGGGTCGTTGCCGTCGGTGTAGGAGTAGCCGCGGCGCAGGATCTTCTGGCCGCCGTTCGTCGCCGGCGCGGCGAGCCGGATGTGCGCGTCGGCGGGGATCACCGGTTCGCCGCCCCGCATCGCAGCGAGGTCGACGAGGTCGAACTCGCGGCGGCCGGTCAGCGGCGCGCCCGAGGTCTTGAAGCGGCCGATGACGTGCTCCTGGTCGGCGAGGTAGTCGGTGTCCCACGACTCGATGAGCATCCGGATCCGGCGCGCGACCAGGTAGCTGCCGCCCGCCATCCACGCCTGGTCCGTCTCGTCCCCGACCCAGACGAACTCGTCCAGGTCGGCGGTGTCCTCGTCCTTGATGTTGTTGGTGCCGTCCTTGAAGCCCATCAGGTTGCGTTCGGTCTGCTGCGCTGCCGACGTCGAGGACGTGCGCCCGAAGCCGAGTTGCGACCACCGCAGCACTGCAGTGCCGCGCGCGAGTCGCGCGAAGTTCCGGATGACGTGGAACGCGACGGTCGGGTCGTCCGCGCAAGCCTGCACGCACAAGTCGCCGCCACTGCGTCCGGGCTGCAGGGTGTCGCCGGGCAGCGGCGGGATGTCGGCGAGCGCGGCCGGTCGGTGCGCCGCCAACCCGAACCGCTCGTCGAACAACGACGGGCCGAAGCCGACGGTGATCGTCGACCGCGCCGGGCCGAGCCCCATCGCCTCGCCGGTGTCGACCGGTGGCGCGTGCCGCGAGGTCTCGACGGCGCCGATCGGCGCGCCCCTCGTGAGCTGTGCTGCCGCGGCGGCCCAGGTGCCGAGCAGCCGGGCCAGCGCCGCACGATCGCGGCCGGTCACATCGAACGCCGCGAACGCTAGCCGGTCCTGGGCGGGCGTGGCGATGCCGGCCTGGTGCGGACCGTAGAACGGCACACCGTCCGGGCCCGGTTTTGGCGTGGTCGAGGCCGCTGTTGCCCTCGCGACGCCAAAACCGGCACCCCCCGACGCGAGCGCACCGGCTGCGCCCAGCGCGTCCCCCAGGAATCTGCGCCGCGACGCGTCAGACATTCGCCACCTTGCTGGCGACCTTGGACAGCGGCTCCTGCACCGCTTGCACCGCGGCCGCGAGGCTGCGCTTGTCCGCCTTGGTCAGCGACGTGTACAGCACGAAACCCGACGGGTTGGCATCGGTCCGATAGCGGTCGACGAGGTGGTCGAGGGCCCGGAAGCGATCGACGATCGTCGCGGCCAACGAGCCGTCGATCCGCTCCAGCGCCGGCTGCAGCTGGGCGAAGGCCTGCTCGGCGCCCTCGTCGTTGCTGGCGACATCGAGCAGGTCGATGCGCGAGTAGCGCTCCTCCTCGCCGGTGATCTTGCTGCTCGCCACCTCGTCGAGCAGTTCCTGGGCGCCGTTGGCCAGCTCGGTCGGCTGGTAGCGCAGTCCGTCGGTGAGCCTGGCCAGCCGGCGCACGTCCGCGACCAACGTGTCGCCATAGCGGCCGAGCCCGGCCAGCGTCCGTTGCTGGAACAGCGCCTGCTCGATCCGGTGGAAGCCGCGCCATTTGGCGGCCGGCACGTCACCTTCGCGGGCATCGATGTCGGCGTCGATCGAGTCGTTGCCGACAACGAACGATTCGGCGACCGGCTCGATCTTCTCGTAGAACGGACGCGCCAGCATGTACGCGCGCTGGGCAGCCGCGAGGCTGCCGCCGTGCAACGAGTGGGCGAGATTCGTCGCCGCGGTCAGCAGCGCGCTCACCTGCGTGCTCACGTAGGCGCCGTACCGCTTGGTCGCGGTCGCCAGCAGCGCCGCCACGGTCTCGTCGCCCGGCTCCTTGGCCTTGCCCGTGACCGTGAGGGTGGTGCGCTCCGGCTGCGCGCCAGGGCAGTACAGCGTGTAGGTGCCGGCCGGAACGTACACCGCGAACGCGCCGGAGAAGCCGGGCGGAATGTTCTCCTTCTCGCCGACGATGCGCTGCCCGCTCAGCAGCTCGACCTCGCTCACCGCCGTCGCGTCCTTGTTCTCGATCTCGAACGTGACCGCCCCGGCGCGGAACTCGCGCCGGTCGGTCGAGCAGCCGTGCGCCGCCGTTATGGTGACCGCCGCGACGCCGGGTTCGATCGACGCAGCACCGCGTTCCGGATCCGCGCCCGAGGTGGAGCTCGAACACCCGCTCAACGACGCGACGAGCAGCGAGCCGACGGCCGGCAAGGCGAGGAACGAGGCTGGACGCAGGGGCATCGGGCAACGCTCCGGGTCTCGGCGGGTAGGCGAAGTTAGGTTAGGCTAACCTAACTTCGCCCTCGGCAGGAAAGCACCCGCGACCATCACTGCGATTCCGGCGAGCACCGCGCACGCCGCGGCCAGCGAGCGCAGCACCGCGCGACGATCCAGAAACACGTGCGCGTCTCGCGCCGCCTCGATCGCTGCGGTGACCGAGCCGGGCGGCGCGCCGGTGTGCGTCGTCGCCACGTCGGCGAGCGGGAACGTGGCGTCGCCGCTGCGCACCGTCGTCGTCACCCGTTCGACCCACGACAGGTCGATGACGAGGTCGGTCCGGGTGTCCAGCCAGACCGTCAGTGTCCGGCTGCGCGTGTAGCTCACGGGGACGGTGTCCCGAGCCGCCGCCAGGCCGATCGGAAGGCGGCCGTCGTTCAGCCGGGCCACCGCGTCGAGCGCCAGCGCCGGAGGCCGCCCATGGGTGTCGGTGCCACCCGGCAGCCGCGCGAGAAACACGTCCGTCGGCCAGCCGGCATGCTGCTCCGCGCCCAGCGAGTGCAGCCGGTACTGCCCCTGCTCGGTCGCGACAACCGCAGCCGACGCAGTTCGGGAGACGGCCGCGGCCCCGGCAGTCGCCGAGGGCGCCGGGCGCGTAGGCGCCACGAACGCGAGCACGACAGCGGCGGCACCGAGCGCGGCCGCGGCGACCGCGCAGCCGCGAACCACCGCACGCTTCGGAAGGGACCGGTCGGGCGGCCAGCCGACGTAGCACCCGACCGGCACCAGGTACACCATCCAGCCGACGACCTCGATGACCACCGGATGGGTCTGGATGCCGAGCATGCCGGTGAACAGCGAGGCCTGGACGGTGCCCGGCTGCACCAGCCGGCTGAGGTCGACCGTCGCGCGCTGCCCGACGTCGAGCCAGCCGGCCTCATGCGCGGTGTGTAGCGCGTTCACGACCAGCCCGGCGGCAACCAGGACGAGCACGAGACCGGTCGCCCGGAAGAACTTGGACAGGTTGAGCCGGACGCCGCCGCGATAGATGCCGTAGCCGAGCCCGACGGCGCAGCCGATCCCGAGCAGCGCGCCGAGCCCCGCGGCCGGACCGCTCCCAGTCTCGTGGAACGCCGCGAGCAGGAAGACGACGGTCTCGAACCCCTCTCGAATCACGGCGAGGAACGCCATGAGGACCATCGCGCGACCGGCGCCGGCGGTGCCCGTGAGGGCGTCCGCCGCGCGAACCTCGAGCTGTCCCTTGAGCTCGCGAGAGTGGCGCCGCATCCACACGACCATGTACGTGACCATGGCGACCACCAGCACGCCGATGATCGTTTCCAAGCCCTCTTGCCGACGCTGAGGAAGGTCGCGCGAGTAGACCTCGAGCGCCACGCCCACGAGCACGCACAGCCCGACGGCGCCGGCCACGCCCGCGAAGAGCGCTGCAGGTCGCGCCGGCCCTGCTTGCGAAGGAACGCGGCGATGATGCCGACGATCAGCGCCGCCTCAAGTCCCTCGCGCAGCCCGATGACGAAGGTGGGCAGCATCGTCGAGGAACCTCCCGCGCGAATCCGTAATTAGGTTAGGCATACCTTATCTACACGCAGCCGGGCGTCGAGGGCAGGCTCGATACGGTGACCCGGTGCGCATCGAGCCCAACTGCCCCGCCCGATGACGCGGCTCGGCGTCGATGTCGGCGGGACGTTCACCGACCTCGTCGCGCTGCACGACGGCCGGATCGTGACGGCGAAGGTGCCCTCCACCCCACGCGACCAATCCGCCGCGGTCATCGACGCGTTCGCCGGTTGCGGGTTGCCGGCTGAGGCGATCACCGCGTTCGCGCATGGCACGACCGTCGCGACGAACACGCTGCTCGAGCGCAGCGGAGCGCGCACCGCGCTGGTCACGACCGAGGGGTTCCGCGACGTCCTCGAGATCGGCCGGCAGAACCGGCCCTCGCTCTACGACCTCACGCGCGACCGTCCGCCGCTGCTGGTGCCCCGCGAACTGCGCTTCACGGTGCGCGAGCGGATGGGGGCGGATGACGTCGTCGTCCCGCTCGACGAGGCCGACCTCGCGCGGGTGGTCGCAGCCCTCGAGCGCGCCGAGGTCGAGGCGGTGGCGGTCTGCCTGGTGTTCGGTTTCCTCCACCCCGAGCACGAGCGGCGAGTCGGTGCCGCGATCCGGGCCGCGCTGCCCGCCGTGCCGGTGTCGCTGTCGTGCGAACTGCTTCCCGAGTTCCGCGAATACGAGCGGACTGCGACGGTGACCGCGGACGCCTACCTCGCGCCGCGGGTCGCCGCGTACCTGCGCCGGCTCGGCGATCGGGCGCGCGCGCAGGGCTTGCCGCAACCACTCGTCATGCAGTCCACCGGCGGCGTCGCCACGATCGACGCAGCCTCGGCCCAGCCGGCCCGCGTCGTGTTATCCGGCCCGGCGGGTGGCGTGGTCGGCGCGTCGTTCATCGCCGGCCTGTCGGGTTACCAGAACCTGCTGACCTTCGACATGGGGGGCACCAGTACGGACGTGGCGCTCGTCGTCGACGGTGCGGTGCAGACGACCACCGAGTCCGAGCTCGCCGGCGTGCCGCTGCGGTTGCCGGCGGTCGACGTGCACTCGGTCAGCGCGGGCGGCGGGTCGCTGGGCTGGGTGGACGAAGGCGGCGCGCTGCGGGTCGGGCCGCGCTCGGCCGGCGCCGATCCGGGGCCGGCGGCCTACGGGCTGGGCGGAACCGAGCCGACGGTGACCGATGCCGACCTGCTGCTCGGCGTGATGGCCGACCGTGCCCGGCTGGGCGGTGCCGTCACGCTGTCGGCCGCACTCGCCTCGCATGCCCTGCAGCGCCTCGGCAAGCAACTCGGGCTCTCCGCCGAACAGGCCGCGCTGGGAGTCGTGCGGGTGGCGGACGCACAGATGGTGCAGGCGCTGCGCGCAATCAGCGTCGAGCGCGGCGTCGACCCGCGCGACCACGCACTGGTTGCCTTCGGCGGCGCCGGTGGCATGCACGCCTGCGCGCTCGCCGCGGAACTGGGCATACGCACCGTCCTCGTCCCGCGCGCGGGCGGGGTGCTGAGTGCGCTCGGCCTCGCGATCTCCGACATCCGGGCCGACTACGTCGCCCCGCTGCACGACCATCTCGACAGCCTCGACCCGGCCCGGCTCGATCACGCATGGGACGCACTCGCGGACCAGGCGCGCGCTGATCTCGGTGCGCACGCGACAGCGCCGACGCTCGAGCGACTGGCCGACCTGCGCTACACGGGCCAGTCCTATGAGCTGACGGTGACGGGCGCGAACCCGGATGGCTTGGCGAATGCGTTCCACGAGGCCTACGAACAGCGCTACGGCCACCGGGCCGACAGCGCATCAGTCGAGTTCGTCAACACGCGCTTGGTCGCCACCGTCCCGACCGGACGACCCGACGTCGTCGCGCCCGATGCATCGGCCGAGCAGCCGCGCATCGACCGGCGCGCCGTGCTGCTGGCCGGCGAATGGACCCAGGTGGACGTCCTCGACCGCGGGCTGATGGGCCGGGGTAGCACCGTCAGCGGGCCGGCCGTGGTCGAAGACGCCGAATCGACGTGCCTGATCGGGGCCGGCTGGAACGGCGTCGTCGATCACGTCGGCACCCTCGTCGTCACCAGCACCGGAGCGCAGCGATGACCCTCGACCCGGTGACGCTCTCGGTCATGCGCAGCGCGTTGACGGGGATCGCCACCGAGATGGGCACGACGCTGGTCCGCAGCGCGTACTCGTCCAACATCAAGGAGCGGCGAGACTGCTCGGCCGCGTTGTTCGACACCCGCGGACGGATGGTGGCCCAGGCCGAGCACATCCCGGTCCACCTCGGCGCGATGCCGGAGTCCGTCGCCGCAGTCATGGCACGAGACCCCCGGCCCGGTGACGTGTTCGCGCTGAACGACCCGTACACCGGGGGCACTCACCTGCCGGACATCACGCTCGTTTCGCCGGTCACGATCGACGGCCGACTCGCCGGGTATGCAGTCACCCGAGCTCATCATTCCGACATCGGCGGCTCGGTGCCGGGATCCATGCCGAGTGGCAGCCGCGACCTGTGGCAGGAAGGGCTGGTGATTCCGCCGGTCCGGCTCGTGCGCGCGGGCACGTTGGACGAGGACCTGTTTGCCATGTTGCTCGCGAATTCCCGCACGCCGGCGCTGCGGCAGGGCGATTTCCGCGCCCAGGTTGCGGCGAATCAGGTGGCCGAAGCGCGGCTGCGTGAGCTCGCCGGGCGCCGCGGGCTGGACGTGGTGTTCGCGGCCTACGAAGAGGTGCTCGCCTATGCCGAGCGCCGTACTCGCGAAGCGCTGCGCCGGCTGCCGAACGGCAGCTATCGCGCACGCGACGTGCTGGAGGGCGACGGCGTCTCCCCCGACGACATTCCGATCGAGGTCGTCGTCACCGCCGAGGACGACCACATGACCATCGACTTCACCGGGACGGCGGATGCCGTGGACGGCAACGTCAACTGCCCGCTCGCAGTGACCCGCTCGGCGTGCTACTTCGCGCTGCGCGTGCTGCTGCCGGACGACGTACCTGCCAATGCGGGCACCTATGCGCCGTTGGAGATCGTCGCGCCGGAGGGGTCGCTCGTGAACGCGCGCCCGCCGCATGCCGTGGTCGCAGGCAACGTCGAGACGAGCCAGCGCGTGGCCGACACCGTGCTCGCCGCCCTCGCGGACGTCGCCGACCTGCCGGCCGCGGGGCAGGGCACGATGAACAACCTGGTGATCGGCGGCCGCGGCTGGACGTACTACGAGACGATCGCCGGCGGGCAGGGCGCATCGAGTCGCGGGCCTGGGCCGAGCGCGGTGCACGTCGGCATGACGAACACCCTGAACACGCCCGTCGAGGCACTCGAACTCGAATACCCGATGCGCGTCGAGCGGTACGAGTTGGCGGAGGGCACCGGCGGGCGGGGACGGCATCGCGGTGGAGACGGGGTCGTGCGCTCGATCCGGGTGCTCGAGCCCGCGACGGTTTCGTTGCTGACCGATCGCCGCCGGCATCGCCCGGCCGGCATCCGCGGCGGCGGACCGGGCGCGGTCGGCTCCAACATGCTCGGCACCGGGCCTACCGCGGAGGAGTTGCCGCCGAAGGCCGACCGGCGCCTCGATGCCGGCGATGTCGTGACCGTCGTGACACCCGGCGGAGGCGGTTGGGGTGCTGATGAGGGGAGCCGGGCTGACTCGCTCAGTTGAGCAGCGGGTTGAGCACCGTCCACACCAGCGCCGCCACGGCGGCCGCGGCCGGGATCGTCAGCACCCAGGCGACGAGAATGTTGCCGGCCACGCCCCAGCGCACTGCGGAGAAGCGGCGCGTGGCGCCGACGCCCATCACCGACGACGAGATGACATGCGTCGTGGACACCGGCAGGCCGTAGTGCGCGGTCGCGAGCATCACGCTGCTCGCGACGGTCTGCGCCGAGAACCCGCTCGCCGGAGTGAGAGAGATGATGCGCCGGCCGAGGGTGCGCATGATGCGCCACCCACCGGAGTACGTCCCGGCAGCGATCGCCCCTGCGGCGGCCAGGATGACCCAAGTCGGGATGGGGTCGTTCTCCGAGCCGATGTGCCCCGAGACGACCAACGCGGTGAAGATGACGCCCATCGTCTTCTGCGCGTCCTGGGTGCCGTGACCGAACGACATCGCCGCCGCCGACCCGATCTGCGCCCACCGAAAGCCACGCTGCGCGCGATGGGCGTTGGCACGCCGGAACGTCCACAGGAGGATCAGCATGAACGCGTAGCTGAGCCCGAAGCCGATGAGCGGCGAGACCACCATCGGCACGATGACCTTGTCGAAGATGCCGTGCCACTGCACGGATTCCGACGCGGCGAGCGCGGCGCCGACGAGCCCGCCGATCAGCGCGTGCGACGACGACGAGGGCAGGCCGAAATACCAGGTGCCTAGGTTCCAGATGATCGCGCCACCCAGCGCGGCGAGGATGATGACCAGACCTGCGTGATCGTTCGGCGGGTCGATGATGCCGCTACCGACGGTCTTCGCAACCTCGGTGGAGATGAGCGCGCCGACCACGTTGAATACCGCCGCCATAGCAACCGCGACGCGGGGGGTCAGGGCCCTAGTGGAGATCGAGGTGGCGATCGCGTTGGCGGAGTCGTGGAAGCCGTTCGTGTAGTCGAAGCCGAGGGCGACAATGACGATGACCACCAACAGCACCGTCGAATTCACGAGGTCAGGACTCCTTGACCGCGATCGACTCGACCGCGTGGGCGACGTGCTCGAGGGCGTCGGCGGCATCTTCGAGTCCGTCCGCCACCTCGCGCAGCTTGACCATCGTCAGCGCGTCGTAGTCGCCGCTGAACAGTTTGGAGAGCAGCTTTCGATAGACGCGGTCGGCCTCGTTCTCCAGCCGGTTGACCTCGATCCAGTAGGGCTCGAGGTCGCGCAACGTGCGCAGCCTGGACATCGCCTCGGCAGTCTCGTTCGCGGAACGCTGGAGTAGCTGCATCTGCTCGGTCATGAGCGGTGGCAGCCTGCCGACGTCGGCGAGCACGATGAAGTCCGCCGCCCCCTCGATGGCGTCGACCACGTCGTCGAGAGCGGAGGCGAGCCGGTAAATGTCCTCGCGGTCGAACGGGGTCACGAAGCTGGTATTGAGCTGCCGCATGATCCGGTGGGTCACGGCGTCGCCGGCGTGTTCGCGCTCGCGCAGCGTCTTCGCGATCGCCTCCCGGTTGGCGTTCGGGTCGATCAGGCCGCATAGCACGTCGACGGATTCGGCGACGTTGTGCCCGGCGTCTGTGAAGAAGGCGTAGAAGGCGTTGTCCCGCGGGGTCAAGCGGATGGCCACGGTGCTCCTCGGCGTTCTGGACGGGCCGGTCGAGGAAGCCTAACCGGCGGCGTTCATGTCTCGTTCAGCCGGGATTTACCCGAAGACAATCGTCTTGTTCCCATAGACCAGCGTGCGATGCTCCAAGTGGGCCCGGACGGCACGGGCGAGCACGACGGTCTCCAGGTCGCGGCCCTTGCGGACCAGGTCGGCCACGGCGTCGCGGTGGCTCACCGGTGTCACGTCCTGGGCGATAATCGGGCCCTCGTCCAGGTCGGTGGTCGCGTAGTGCGCAGTCGCGCCGATCAGCTTGACGCCGCGCTGCTGGGCCTGGTGGTACGGGCGCGCGCCGACGAACGCCGGCAGGAACGAGTGGTGGATGTTGATGATGCGCGCCGGGTATGCGTCCAGCACCTGCTGGCCGAGGATCTGCATGTAGCGGGCGAGCACGACGAGTTCGGCCCGGTGCTCGGTCAGCGCACCGAGCAGTGCCGCCTCCTGCTCGGCCCGGTTCTCCCGGGTCACCGGCAGGTAGTGGTACGGCACGCCGTGGAAGTCGGTCAACGTCTCGTGGTCGGGGTGATTGCTCACGACGGCGACGATCTCGGCGGGCAGCTCGCCCGAGCGCCAGCGCGCGAGCAGATCAGTGAGGCAGTGCGGCTGCGTCGACGCGAGCACCGCGACCCGCGGCCGTTCGTCCGAGCGGCGCACCTGCGCCGACATCCCGAACCGCTCGGCGGTCGGCGCAAACGCGGCGGCAAGCGCCGTCGTGTCGAGATCCTCGGTCTCGAACTCGACGCGCTGGAAGAACACACCGGACTCGGTGTCGATGTGCTGCTCGGCGTGCACGATGTTGCCGCGCTGCTCGAGGACGAAGCCGGCGACCGCGTGAACGAGACCGGGCTGATCCGGGCAGGAGATCAGCAGGACGGCAGTGGGCACTAGTGCTTGCGGACCCGTCTGACGATCAGCAACGCGATCACTCCACCGGCCACGCCGATCGCGATCCTGCCCTGCGTGCTCCGCGCCTTCTCGCGCAGCGAGTCCTTCATCCGTTTCGGGCTGGCGCGATAGGCGAGCTGGTCAACCGCCTCGGCCAGGGCCATGCGGGAACGCTCGATGTCCTTCTGGATTTCGTCGGCAGTACGCTCGGCCACGCACGGTAGCTTAGCGTCGTGCCCCGACTCTCCCCCGGTGATACCGCTCCCGACTTCACGCTGTCCGATGCCGACGGCAAGGATGTTGCGCTGCGCGACTTCCGCGGCCGCAAGGTGGTCGTCTACTTCTATCCCGCGGCAATGACGCCCGGCTGCACCACGCAGGCCTGCGACTTCCGCGACAATCTCGCGTCGCTGGCCGGGGCCGGATACGCAATCGTCGGCATCTCGCCGGACGCGCCGGCGAAGCTCGCGAAGTTCCGAGAGCGCGACTCGGTCAATTTCCCACTGCTGTCCGACCCGTCGCGCGAGACGCTCGAGTCGTACGGCGCCTACGGCGAGAAGAAGATGTACGGCAAGACCGTGACAGGCGTGCTGCGCTCGACGTTCGTCGTCGACGAGAAGGGCCGCATCGAGCAAGCGCAGTACAACGTCAAGGCGACCGGGCATGTCGCCAAATTGCGCCGGGATCTCGGCATCGACTGAATCGCCCATTGCCGCGACCGCCCCGCTGGGTCTAGAAACGAGCGATCCAGCTCGGTTTCTCTAGTGCGGCGGGCCACAAGCCCGTCGCGCACGTCGCGGGGAGAACGCATGAGGCGCTCATTGGTAGCTCTGTCGGCGGCGGTACTGGTGGGCGGGGCGATCGCCGCGCTGCCCGCTCCGGCCACCGCCGCGTCGTACGACATCAGGACGCTCGCCGGCAAGGTCGCGTCGCTGAACGGCACGGCCGGTCTGCAGATCCGCTTCTCCGCCTTCCTCGAGGAGGAGGCCGAGGACACGGCAGCGCCACCGGTCGACGCGCCCATCACGCCCACGGTCGTCCCGGGCAGCCCACTCGACGGGAACGCGGTTCTCCCGCCCGACGTGACCGTCAACCAAGACACCGCCGGCGCACCGCAGAACGAGACGGCGATCGCGGTCAACCCGAACAACGCGAACCAGATCGTGGCCGGCGCGAACGACTACGTGACGCGCACCTGGGCCTGCACGATCGGCGGCACGCCGTGCAGCGCGCTCGGCGACGCGTATTCGGGGACCTACATCTCCAACGACGGCGGGCAGACCTGGTGCTGCACGTCGTCCGACCCGAACCACCTCGGCACCCTGATCCCGGGCGTCGAACACCTCACCGGCGGCCCGTACGACGCCGGCGGTGACCCCGTCGTCGCATGGGACACCAAGGGCCACCCCTACTACGCGGGGCTGGGCTTCAACCGGTTGAGCGCCCCGAACACGGTCACGGTCAGCCGCGGCACCCTCACCGGTGGCAACCTCTCCTGGTCGCAGCCCACGTTCATCAACGCCACGACCTCGCCCGCGATCCTCAACGACAAGGAATGGATGGCGATCGACCAGAACGCGTCCAGCCCGTTCAAGGACCGCATCTACGTCACCTGGACCCGGTTCAAGTTCAGCGCGCAAACCGGCGCCTACGTGCAGTCGCCGATCTTCTTCGCGTCCTCCAGCGACGGCGGACGGACCTTCACCGCGCCGAAGTCGATCGCCGGAAACGTCCTCTACAGCCAGGGCTCGCGGCCCGTCGTGGGCCCGGACGGCTCGCTGTACGTGTTCTGGGACGGCGCCACCCGGCTGTCCGCGCTGGACTCGACCTACGTCGCGAAGTCGACCGACGGCGGCGCGACGTGGGGTAAGCCGGTGCAGATCTCGACGCTGAACGAGAGCGAGCCGATCGACAACACGTTGTTCCGCGTCAACAGCTATCCGGCCGCCGCGGCCGCTCCCAACGGCGACCTCTACGCCACCTGGACGACGCTGATCGAGCCGCACGGCAACGTGGCAGTGTGGAGTAAGTCGACCGACGACGGCGCGCACTGGTCGACTCCGGAACGGGTGTTCGCGCCGGCCACCCGGGACCCGATCGGGTACCCGGTGAGTCAGCCGTCCGGTGGCACGTTGAACGCCCCGTCGCCGGCGGGCGCGGTCGAGGACATCTTCCCGGCGGCCTCGGCGGGCCCGGACGGGCACGTCTATCTGTCCGCATACCGCGGCGACGTCGTCTCGCCATGGCAGACCTGCGCGAAGGACAACGGCTCGCCGGAGAGCAGGATCAACTGCCTCCAGCCCGGCGACTACATCGACAACACGCGGATCGACTACGCGGTGAGGGATCTGAACACCGGCGTCACGCAGGCCGTCAGCACGCACCCGATCAACACCCGCAACGGGTTCGGCGGCGCGTTCTTCGGCGACTACACGGACATCGACGTCGGCTCCGACAACAGGTTCCACGCCTTCTGGACGGACTCGAACAACAAGCAGACCGTCGTGTGGTTCTTCGGTCTCGAGTTCACGCCGACGCCGATCAACCAGGAGGACGTCGTCACGGCCAGCGGCCGCTTCTGAGCGCGCCTGGTGCGGCGCTACCGCCAGACCGGGGCAACCTGGCTGCGGTAGCGCCGGCCCAGCGCACGGGTGAGGATCGCGACGACCGGTGCCGGCACCTCGGCGCGCAGGCTGGCACGCTCCTCCGCGGACGCCCCGTTCTGCAGCCAAGCGAAGAAGTTCGCGGCCTCGTGTGGCTTGCGATCGCGGCTGAACTTGCGACCCATCGCCTTCATCTCCGGCGTGTTGCGGTTCGCGACGTAGACAGAGTCGACATCGCGCTCCTCGTGGGCGAGATGCTCCTCGGCGACCGCCTTGAGCGTCTCGAATGCCGCGTGCGCCTCGCCCGCTGCGGCCTTCGTCGGCGTCTGCACCAGCGCGCTCATCTTCTCCCCCGCCGTGGTCAGCGCCGCGGCGAGCATCTCGTGCTCGGCGTCCATCTCCGCGAGCAGCGCGTCGTCGACACCGACCGTGCGCAGCGCCGGCCACGCGATCGCGTGCTCGCCGCGATGGTGGTAGTCGAGCTCGCCGTAGAAGAACTCCCAGGCGGCGCCGAGCTGCTTGGCGCGCTGCCCGTTGCCGTCCGGGAAGGCGGCGAGCGCGTCGAGAAACCGGGCGAGGTCACGACGCACCGCGGCATGGATGACCCTGTTCATCGAAAGTGTCTCGGCCATCTTTCGAACCCTAGTCACCTTGGCATCGGCGTGCTCTGCTCCTGAGTGCCGGCGGCGGGATTCGAACCCGCACTGTTCAGGTTCTAAGCCTGACCTCTCTGCCAATTGGAGTACGCCGGCCGTTCTTCCGCCCGCACCACGTTTCCGTCAGCGCATGACAGTTCGGACACAGGATACGAAGATTTGTGATCCGGTTGTCAGAAGGATTGCCGTTGATGTGATCGAGCACTAACGGAAGCTCTCGTCCTCGCCAGCTGTCCAGCCCGCACATCTCACATCGCGGCTCCTTCAAACCCTCCTTGATCAACCGTTGCCGAAGGCGTCCGCTATTCACGTAGGTCGCGTCGACGACAGGAACGGCGGTCAGCGGCTGCGGGCGAAAGCCCGAGATGTTCGTTGCCCCCTTGGCGCAACCCGGGCCTCTGCTCCGGACATACTCACTGGCGCGCGGGTGTCACCGCCTGCTCAGGACGGCACGCTTGGCGGCGGCGAACTCGACATCGGTGAGCCGGCCCTCCCGGTGCAGTTGCGCAAGGTCGTTGAGCCGGCCGGTGACATCGGGCTGGAGGTACGTCTGTGTGGTCGCGGCCTTATTCGCCTCGGCGAGGGCGCCCGCCTCGCGGTCGAGCACGATGCGGCCCGGATCGTTCGGGTCCACGCGCAGCGCGAGCTGAGCACCGACCGTCGGCACGTCGTCGAGCATGTACAGCCCGCGGTACCGAGCTTCATAGGGCGCGACGTTGTCCTCGCGCCGGATCTCCAGGTGCACCGTCCGCTTGAGGTACACGTTGTTGACGACCACGTTGAACATCCGTGGCGACACCACCTCGAGGACGGTGCCGACCGCGCGGATCCCCTCCTGCGCGAGTTGCTGTGCGCGCCCCACAGAGGCCGACATCGAGTAGCCGACGGCGACGACGACAACGACATCGATCGCAGCCGCGGTCGGCGAGAGTGCGAAGGTGAACGCGACCGCCAACGGCAGCAGCGATGCGATGACTCCCCAGATGAATGCGCCGGACTTGCTCGTCTTGCGGGACCAGACCAGGTAGATCGCGAACGCCGCGATGTAGCCGCCGATCCACACGAACGCGCGTAGCCCGTCGTGCGCGACGAAGGTGAGCGCGCCCATCCCAATCAGGACTGCGCACCATGTGACCACCAATAGGCCGGTGCCCCGTACCGCCACGGCACTGATGGTATGCCTCATCCGCAAGCCTGAGCACAGACTGTGCAAATCGGTGGGCTTAGGCTGCCGACGTGCTCGACCTCGACGCGGACGCCGACTACGTGGTGCTCGGCGACTGCGCCGAACTGCTCCCCCGGCTGCCCGCCGCCGCTTTCCAACTCGTCTACATCGATCCGCCCTTCAATACGGGGAAGGTGCAGCGACGACGCACACTCGTGACGATTCGGGACGAGACGGGCGATCGGACCGGTTTCCAGGGTCATCGCTACGCGACCACCGAACTTTCCCGGCAGGCGTATCTCGACGTGCACGACGACTACCTCGGCATGCTGCGACCGCTGCTTGCCGAGGCACGGCGGCTGCTCACCGCCAGCGGCACGATCTACGTGCACATCGACTACCGCGAGGCGCACTACGTCAAGATCCTGCTCGACGAGGTGTTCGGTCGAGACGCGTTCCTCAACGAGCTCATCTGGGCCTACGACTTCGGCGGCCGCGCGCGCGATCGCTGGCCGGCCAAGCACGACACGATCCTCGTCTACGTTCGCACGCCGGGTGGGCACTTCTTCGACCGGGACGCCGTCGAGCGGATTCCGTACCTCGCGCCCGGGCTCGTCGGGCCGAAGAAGGCGGCACGCGGCAAGCTGCCGACCGACGTCTGGTGGCACACGATCGTGCCCACCGCGGGTTCCGAGAAAACCGGCTATCCCAACCAGAAGCCGGAAGGCATTCTCCGGCGCATCGTGCAGGCGTCCTCGCGGCCCGGCGATCGCGTGCTCGACTTCTTCGCCGGCAGCGGGACGACGGGGGCCGTGGCGAAGCAACTCGAGCGTCACTTCGCCCTCGTCGACAACAATCCGGAGGCGATCGAGATCATGCGCCGCCGGCTGCCCGCCGCGCAGTACCTGGACAGCTAATCCGACTCGGCCATTTCGTGCTGGCCGCGGTTGTCCTGATGCTCGATCACCGGTAACGGCTCGCCGGGCACCGGTTGTCCGGCGGGTGCGCAGTGCAGGTCGTGGCCGACCGAGCTCAGGCACCTGCCGTCGGCGAGCCGCCAGCGCCAGCCGTGCATCTGACACGTCAACACTGCGCCGTCATCTGCGGTGTCCTCGATCTTGCCGAACCGGGAAAGGTCGGCCTTGAGGTGCGGACAGCGTCGCTGCATCTCCCACCCGTCGAGGACGATCGTCTCGGCCGCCTCGGTTTCGTTCTGTTCGGCGAACCAGCCCTCGGCGTAGTTGAGCCGTTCCTCGGACAGGCACTTGAAGAAGACATAGACGAACTCGTTGTAGGGACCGATGCGCTGCGCGCTGAACCGGCAGGAGAGGAACAGCGAGTTCACCCAGTCGATCTCGTGCTCGGCGATCAGCTGCTCGACATAGGCGCGGCGGGTGCGGAACCGGTAGCGCACCTTCTCGTCGGAGTACGCGCGCACCTCGCGCGCGGCGAAGTCGATGAGCACGTCGACGTCGCCGCGCTGGTCGTCCTCGCAGGTGAACCGCACTCCACCGTCGATCCCGGTCGCGATGTGATCCGCTTCTTCGAGCAGCGGGGTGAACCACTCGCGAAGCTCGGCGAGAATGTCGATCTCCGGATGTGCCCAGGTCGCGCGGACGGCGTCGACCTCCGGCAGCCGGCGCGCCTGCACTTCGCGCAGGTAGGCGGTCTTCGTGTCGTTGCTCGCGTAGATGCTCGCCGGATCGTACGGATGATCGATCGGGCAGCCCGGCTCGTCCAGTCGCGCCACGGTGCCCGGCAGCAGCAGCCGACCCTCGTCGTGGCCATTGGCCGCGAGCCAGTCCAGGTAGACGGTTTGGTCGGGGAAGATGTTCGACTCGTCGCCGAAGATGTCGTTGAACCCCCACAGCTCCTCGTCGAGAAAGCACGGCGGCCCCGCGGTCGGAAAGACGAACCTCGCACCCAGCTCTTCTACATACCGCAACGTGCGGTCGAACTGCCGCTCCCGCTTCGTGCGGCCCATGGCCTGCTTGGCGCGCGCCGGCAGCTCGTACACCATCGGGAACCAGATCGCTCCGGAGAACTGCACCAGATAGCCGTCCACCGGACCGAGCTCGCGGAACGCCGACAGCTCGGACGGCCGCGCATCGTTCTGATTCAGCACCCGATACCGGCCATCGGACAACCACAGCGACGAGTCGCCGATCGGGCCGTCGGTGGGCGAGGTCAGCGCCTGGATCATGATCTCCAGCCCGTCCACCGTCACCGGCTCGCCGGAGACCGGCTGCACGAAGGAGGTGAAGCCGATCTCGCGCAGCGCGTCCTCGAGCTCGGTCGTCGGGTATTCGGGCAGCAGCACCGTCGCCTTCTTCGACACGTACCGGCGCAACTGCTCCGGGTCGAAGTGGTCGCGGTGCAGGTGCGAGACGAACAGGTAGTCCGCACGCCCGAACGCGTCCCAATCCAGCCCGGAGTTGTCGGGGAACGGGAACCACGAGCCGAAGTACGCCGGATTCACCCACGGATCGGTCAGGACGGAGCCGTGCGCGGTCTCGATCAGGACGCTGGCGTGGCCCAGGCCGGTGATGCGCATCCGCTCACCGTAACGGGAGGGTGCGGTGACAAAGTGACGTGTCAAAATGAAGGAGGAAGCCGCCGACCATCAGGAGCGCACGTGGCCCTCAACGCTCACAGCGAGCAGCCCGACCTGAGCCTGCCTGACGATTACAAGCACGACCACCCGGACGAGCACCCCACCGACTGGGGCTGGCACGGCGAGTGGGGTCGAGCCGCGCGCGTCGGTGGCTGGCTGGTTGCGATCGTGCTGCTGCTGATGATCACGGCCACGCACTACAACGCGCAGGGCACGCTGTTCCTGGGCCTCACCGCCGGCGCGATCGTGCTCGCCCTGCTGTGGGATCGGCAGCGTCGCAAGAACTCCTGGCGCAAGTAGCGCCGCGTCCACCCCGGACCCAGTCCGGCCACCGCCGGCGGCAGCTCAGACCTCCTGCATGCCCCACGGTGACCCGTACTCGCCCGCGAGCAGGTCGAGGAACGGGTCGGCGGGCAGCGCTTCCGGGCCGAGCACCCCGGCACCGGACCACGCGCCGGTCGCGATCAGCTCGAGCGCGACGACCGGGTTGACCGCCGTCTGCCACACCACGGCCTGTGAGCCGTACTCGCGCATCGACCACGCGTTGTCGACCACGTGATACAGGTAGGTCGAGCGCGGCGCACCGTCCTTGCCTGTCCCACGCACCCACACGCCGGCGCAGGTCTTGCCGCTCATCCGATCGCCCAGCGTGGCCGGATCGGGCAGGCACGCGGCCACCACGTCGCGCGGCGCGACCTCCACCTGACCCACCCGCACCTTGTCCGTCCGATCGAGCCCGAGCTTGTGCAGGGTCTTGAGGACGTCGATGAACTCGTTGCCCAGTCCGTACTTGAACGTCACCCGCTTCGCGTCGACCCAGCGCGGCATCAACAGCACCTCTTCGTGCTCGACGTTCACGCACTCGACAGGCCCGATGCCCTCCGGGAAGTCGAACAGCTCCGGCTCGCTGAACGGCTCGGTGGTGAACCAGCCGCGGTCCTTCTCGTAGATGACGGGCGGGTTGAGGCACTCCTCGATCGTCGTCCAGATGGAGAAGGACGGTGCGAACTGGTAACCGGCCACATCCAGGTTGGCGCCGTCCCGCACGCCCAGCTCGTCGATCTCGCTGAACAGCTGATCGGCGGCGTAGCGGGCGAAGACGTCTGACAGCCCCGGCTCGACGCCTATCCCGACGAGCGCCAGCCGCCCGGCCGCCTCCCAGTCCGCGGACAGCGCGAACTGCTCGTCGCCGAGCTTGACGCCGGTCCTGACGTACGGCTCGGTCGCGTGCGGCTTCGACAGCGACATCGCCATGTCCAGGTAGTGGATCTGCGACGCGAGCGCCGCTCGGAAGATCGGCATCGTGAACCGCGGGTCGGTGGCACCGAGCACGGCGTCCACCTGCTCCGCCTTGATCAGCGCCTCGATCGCAGCTTGATCGGAGGCGTCCACGCGCACCGCCATGAAGCGGTCGTCGGTAACTGCGGCCGCCGCGGCCTCGGCGCGTGTGATGTCGTAGTCGGCGAGGACGACGCGCTCCGCGAACTGTCGCCGCGCCGCGATCCGAGCCGCCGCCGACCCGACTCCCCCAGCGCCCAAGATCAGGAATCTCAACTGTCGAACCCCATTCCTAGACGGTCCAGCAGGCGCAGCCATGGCCCGCGCCGGCCGGCGTGCTGATCGGCGCGGGCGAGCGCCCGGCGCGTGAGCTCGATCCCGGCGTAGCGAAGCGGCTCGGGTGGAAACGGCCTGGGGCGGGATCGCACCGCGCGCAATCGCAACGCCTCCGAATCCCGCCCGTCGAGCAGGTCGAGCATCACCTGCGCACCGAACCGCGCGGCCCCGACGCCGAGGCCGGTGTAGCCGAGACTGTAGGCGACGCGTCCGCCGAGCGCGCTGCCCTGGAAGGCGAAAAAGCGCGTGGACGTGTCGATCGCGCCGCCCCAGCGATGCGTGAACCGCAACCCGGCGAGCTGCGGGAACGTGGTGAAGAAGTGCTCCGCGAGCGTGTCGAAGGTGGCCTGGCGCTGGTCGAGTTCGTCGCGCAGACCGTTGCGCCAGTGGTAGATCGCGTCGTAGCCGCCCCACAGAATGCGGTTGTCGCTCGTCAGCCGGTAGTAGTGGAACTGGTTGCTGACGTCGCCGATGCCCTGCCGATTCCGCCAGCCGATCTCGGCGCGTTGCGCCGCGGACAGCGGCTCGGTCATGAGCGCGTAGTCGTAGACCGGCACGACATAGCGCCGCGTGTGGCGAAGCACCCCCGGGAACGCGTTCGTCGCCAGCGCGGCGCTCGAAGCGCGGACCGTCCCCTGCACGGTCCGCACTTCGACGCCGCTGCCGTGCTTCGCGAGCGAGGTGGCCGGGCTGTGCTCGACGATGCGCACCCCGCGCCGCAGGCAGGCCGCGCGCAACCCCCACGCCAGGCGGGCCGGCTCGACGAGCGCGACCCTGTCGTGGTGCCATCCGGCGGCCAGGTACGTCGGCGAGTTCACCTCGGCGCGCACGCCGTCGGTGTCGAGGAACTCCGCGTCGTGCCCGAACCGTTGCGCCTGCTCCACCCCGTGCCGCACCCATTCGACCTGATGCGGTTCGGTGGCGACGGCCAGCTCACCCGAGCGCTCGAACCCGCAGTCGATGCCGTACTCGCGCACCGTCTTGTCGATGGCGTCCAGGTTCTCGGCGCCGAGCCGTTCGAGGGTCGCCATCTCCTCCGGAAAGCGCGCCAGCCCGTTCTCGAGACCGTGCGTGAGCGAGGCCGAGCAGAACCCGCCGTTGCGTCCGGAGGCCGCCCATCCGACGGTGTTGGCCTCGATCAGCAGGACGTCGCGATCAGCGTCGGCCTCCTTCGCGAGCAGCGCCGTCCACAGCCCCGTGTATCCACCGCCGATCACGGCGAGGTCAGCGGTGGTCGGACCGGCGAGCGGCGGCGCGGCGTCAGGCCGCTCCGGCGAGTCCAGCCAGAACGGCACCGGCCTCGCGTCGGCGATCGCCCAAGCAGCGTCGATCACGCCGCCCTGCGACGGTTCGTCGCCCAGGCAACGAGCGCCAGCAGCACGCCGAACATGAAGATGAACGTCCCCATCACATTCACCTGGGGCGGTACGCCGTTGCGGGTCGCGCCGTACACCCACAGCGGGAAGGTCTGCACCTGTCCGGCGTTGAAACTGGTGATGATGTAGTCGTCGATCGACAGCGCCAACACGAGCAGCGCACCGGCCATCACACCAGGCATGATCATCGGCAGCGTGATGCGGAAGAACGTCGCGTACGGTCCGGCGCCGAGATCGCGCGCCGCCTCCTCGAGATTCGGATCGAGCCCCGCCATCCGAGCCCGGACCGTCACCGCAACGTAGGCGATGCTGAACATCACCTGCGCGATGACGATCGTCCAATACCCGCGCGGAATCCCCATCGTGATGAACAGGCTCAGCAGGGCCGCGCCCAGCACCACCTCCGGCGCCGCGATGTTGGCAAACATCAGCAGGTTCGTCGCACCCAAACCGCGGAAGCGGTACTTGCCAAGCCCGAGGCCCATCAGCGTGCCCATCACCGTGGCAATGACAGTCACGATGATCGCGATCGTGATCGAGTTCTTCAACGCGTCCGTCAGGTCCGGGATCTGGAACAGCTCGCGGTACCAGCGCAGCGTGAACCCCTGCCAATGGATGTTGAGCCGGCTCTTGGTGTCGTTGAAACCAAAGATGATCATCACGATGATCGGCGACGTCAGCCAGGCGATCACCAGCCAGCCCCAAATTGGCAGCGCCCAGCGGCCCGGCCGCAGCCGAGCGTGCCGCCGCGCCGGAGCCGGCTGGGCGTCGACCCGTTCGTCGAGGGCGGTCACTGCGCCGCCGCCATTTCGAGCGCGTTCTCGGTCCCGACCGCCCTCGCGTAGGCAAAGACGCCGAGTAGCAGCCCGACCATCAACAGGAACGACAGCGCGGACGCCGTCGGGTAGTCCTGGTTGGTGAAGTACTCGGTCTGGATGATGTTCCCGATCATCGTCGTGTGCGAGCCGCCGAGGATGAAAGCGTTCACGTAGTCCGCCGCAGCCGGCACGAAGGTGAGCACCACGCCGGCGAATACGCCCGGCATCGACAGCGGGAGCACGACTTTCATAAAGGTCGCGGCCCTGGAGCCGTACAGATCCGACGAGGCCTCCAGGAGCGCCGGGTCGAGGCGCTCCAGCGCCACGTAGATAGGCAAAACCATGAACGGCAGGAAGTTGTAGGTGAGCCCCCAGATGACAGCGGTCGGCGTCGCCAGAACGTGATAGTCGGCGCCGACGATGCCCCAGTCCTTGAGCCGGGAGAGCACGATCCCGTCGTCGGACAGAATGGTGCTCCATGCCTGCGTCCGGATCACGAACGAGACGAAGAACGGCAGCAGCAGCAGAAACAGCAGGCTCGACTTGTGCGCCCCGCCGCGGAAGGCGATCCAGCAGGCGACCGGGTAGCCGATCGCGACGCACAGCCCGGTGGCGATGAGGCCATAGATGATCGACCGGACGAACTGAACGTGATACTGGTCCCAACCGTTGCTGTAATTCTGCCAGTGGAACGTCTGCTTGAAGCCCGCGACGATGTCGCCGGTCTGCGTCGACATCGACAGCATGACGAACGTCGGGACGACGAAGAACAGCACCAGCCACAGCCATCCGGGGAGTACCAAGAAGTATGGCGCGAGCCGGGCGCCGAGGCGGGCGCGGCGCATCACGCCTGGTAAATCGGCTCGAAGATGTCGTTCCAGGTGTTCTCCTCGTCCGTGGTCAGCACTCGGTAGCGATGCAGCTTGGCGAATTCGTCCGACGACGGGAAGATGAGGACGCTGTCAGCGAGGTAGTTGAGCGAGGCCCTGTCCCCGCCCGTGGCCTTCGCCGCGTCCTGCTTGATGATCGCCTGCACGCCGTCCACCGGAGTGATGTAGTTGATCCACTCGGCGAGCATCGCCGCGATCTTCGGCTGATACACGTAGTCCATGTAGATCATCGCGTCGAGCGCGTGTTCTGCGTGCGCCGGAATGCACATGTTGTCGGTCCAGATGACGGCACCCTCGTCCGGGATGACGAACTCGAGATTCCCGCCGCCGAGATTGGCTTGGTAGATGTCGCCGGACCATGCCATCGAGGCGTACACATCACCGCGGCCGAGGGCATCGATGTAGGACTGGTCGTAATACTTGCGCACCAGCGGCTGTTGATCCTTGAGCCAGTTTGCAGCCTTGTTCCAGTCGTCCTCGGTCGAGTCCTCCGGATTGACACCGACCGCCAACAGCGCACAGCTCGGCAGGTCCTGGTTGTCGCTGAACATGCCGATCTTGCCCTTGAGCTTCGGATCCTTGAGGTCCTGCCAGCTGGTGATCTTGTGCCCGACCTTGGCCGGGTCGTAGCCGATCCCTGTCATCCCGGACTGCCAGGCCATCGTGAACTGGTTGCCGGGGTCGAAGCTCGGGTTCTTCACAAGATCGCTGGCATTTGCGTTGAAGTTCGTCATCCGGTCCTGATCAAGCGCGATCAGGTAGTTGAGCTCCTTCAACTTGTCGAGCTCGAATCCGTTGGTGATCACCATCAGGTCGTAGCCGGCACTGTTGCCGGCCTGGAGTTCCGGCTGGATCTTGCCGAAGAACGCCGCGTTGTCGTTGATGACCTCTTTGTAGCTGACGTCGATGCCGGTCTGCTTGGTGAACAGGTCGAGTGACGGGTGGGTGCCGTGTGCCTTGTCGATGTACAGCGGCCAGTTCGCGAAGGTGAACGAGCCGGTCTTCTTCTGCTGCTGCCAGAAGCTCTTCGCCGCCTTCGTAGCGGCGCTGCCTGTGGGCCCCGTCTTGGCGCCGGACACACCGCAGGCGGCGAGTCCCGCGGTGAGGGCGGCGAGTCCGCCGGCCTGGAGAAAGCCGCGACGGGTCAAGCGCGGCTGTGCCAACCCACGCACGAAGTCGGGCGGCAGGTTGTTCGGGTTGTCGTGCATCAGGATCCTTCCGAGGGACGGGACTTCATATCAGGACGGCACGCTCGACAGCGAGCTGTCAACGAGTGCGAGCGAATGCTCGGGTCGCCACGACAGCCAGACGTCCTGCCCACGTTCGGCGATGTCGTTCGAGTCGGCTGCGTTCTGCAGGAACACGAGCAGATCGCTTCCGTCCGCAGTGCGGACCGCGTATTGCGTGGAAGTGCCGAGATAGACGACCTCGCTGACCCGGCCGCGTACCCGGCACCTGTCCCCCTCGGCCGGCATGCGCTCACTGAGAACGATCTTCTCGGGACGGACCGTCAGCTCGAGTGACTTCCCGACGGAGGCACCGAGCCGCAGGGCATCCGGCGCGATCAGCTGCTCGTCCGGGCCGGTCGAGAGCACAGCGGTAGTCCCGTCGACGCTTTCGACGGTCCCGCTGATGATGTTCGAGGTGCCGATGAACCCGGCGACGAACCGGGTGCGGGGGTGCTCGTAGACCTCGCGCGGCGAGCCGAGCTGCTCGATCCGACCGGCGTTCATGACGACCAGCCGATCCGACATCGTCAGCGCCTCGTTCTGGTCGTGCGTGACGAAGACGAACGTGATGCCAACCTCGCGCTGGATGCGCTTGAGCTCGAGCTGCATGGCCTGCCGCAACTTGAGGTCGAGCGCGGCAAGCGGCTCGTCGAGCAGCAGCGCACTGGGTTGGTTCACCAACGCCCGGGCCAGTGCGACGCGTTGCTGCTGCCCCCCGGACAGTTCGCGGGGACGTCGCCGGGTCATGCCCTCGAGCTGCACGAGCTCGAGCATCTCGCCGACCCGCCGCCGGATCTCGCGCTTGTCGACCCGCTTCCGGGCAAGTCCGAACGCGACGTTCTCATAGACCGACATGTGCGGGAAGAGCGCGTATGACTGGAAGACGACGTTCACGTCACGGTGGTTGGGCGGGACACTGACAACGTCCGTGCCATGGAGGAGGATGCGGCCCTCGGTGGGCTCCTCGAAGCCGCCGACCATGCGCAGCGTCGTGGTCTTGCCACAGCCGGACGGACCGAGTAACGAGAAGAACTCGCCTTCGCCGATCACCAAGTCGATGTGGTCGACCGCGGTCACCGAGCCGTGACGAGAGTGGAATTCCTTGGCAACATCAACCAGTTCGATGGCCGGCGCGCGATCGCCATCGTCGTGCGCGACTTCGGCCTCGGAGATCGGCGCGGTCGGCGCCGGTGCCACGCGCTGGGACGGCTTCGTGACGTCCATGTGGGTGCTATCGCCTCCAAATTGACCACTCGGCGGGGTCGTAGACTGCGTGAACCGGACTCTCGCAGACGGCTGTTTCCAGCGAATTACGTTGTCAGTAGGCCTTTCTACTACGGAATCGGTTGCCAAGCTAGGCCGGGATTGGGCAAACTCGTTGCCGTGGCCCGATCATTATCACGCATCGCCATCGACGACGTCAGTCGGGCCATCATCGAACAACTGCAGTCCGACGGCCGGCGCTCGTATGCGTCGATCGGCACTGCGGTCGGGCTTTCCGAGGCTGCAGTGCGGCAACGGGTCCAGAAACTGGTCGACAGCGGCGTCGTGCAGATCGTCGCCGTGACCGATCCGATGCAGATCGGCTTCGCCCGGCAGGCGATGATCGCGATCTCGGTGAGCGGCGATGTGGAATCCGTTGCCGAGGCGCTCACCAAGATCGACGAGGTCGATTACCTCGTGATCACCGCCGGGTCGTTCGACCTCATGGCCGAGGTGCTCGTCCAGGACGATGCGCACCTGCTGAGCCTCGTCGGCGGACGGATCCGTTCGATACCCGGTGTGACACGCACCGAGACGTTTCTCTACTTGAAATTGGTCAAGCAGACCTACAACTGGGGCGCACTGTCCGCCCGATGAGGAGTAACCCCGTGACCGCCACCCCGCTCGATACCGCGACGGACGCTTGGGACCACGACGAGTTGTCCGCGACCGCGCGCGAGCACCTCTGGATGCACTTCACCCGGATGTCGTCGTATGCCGGTTCGCACGTCCCGACGATCGTGCGCGGCGACGGCGCCCGCATCTACGACGCCAACGGCCGTGCCTACCTCGACGGCCTCGCCGGGCTGTTCGTGGTGCAGGCCGGGCACGGCCGACACGAACTCGCCGAGGCCGCCGCCAAGCAGGCTTCCGAGCTGGCCTTCTTCCCGCTCTGGTCCTATGCGCATCCGCCCGCGATCGAACTCGCCGAGCGGCTCGCGTCGCACGCGCCGGGCGACTTGAACAAGGTCTTCTTCACGACGGGCGGCGGCGAGGCCGTCGAGACGGCGTGGAAGCTGGCCAAGCAGTATTTCAAGCTCGTCGGCAAGCCGATGAAGCACAAGGTGATCAGCCGCGCCGTCGCCTACCACGGGACTCCGCAGGGTGCGCTGTCGATCACCGGTATCCCGGATGCGCGCAAGTGGTTCGAGCCGCTGGTGCCCGGCGCGCACAAGGTCGCCAACACCAACTTCTACCGCGCGCCGGAACACGGTGACGATCTCGAGGCCTTCGGCCGCTGGGCTGCCGACCAGATCGACCACGCGATCGAGATGGAGGGGCCAGACACGGTCGCCGCGGTGTTCGTCGAACCGGTGCAGAATTCCGGCGGCTGCTTTCCGCCGCCGCCCGGCTACTTCCAGCGGGTCCGAGAGATCTGCGACAAGCACGACGTGCTGCTCGTCTCGGACGAGGTCATCTGCGCGTTCGGCCGGCTCGGGACGATCTTCGCCTGCGACAAGTTCGGCTACGTCCCGGACATCATCACCTGCGCCAAGGGCCTGACCAGCGGCTATTCGCCGATCGGCGCCGCTGTGGTCAGCGACCGGATCGCGGCGCCGTTCTACTCCGGCACCGACTACTTCCCGCACGGCTACACCTTCGGCGGACACCCGGTGTCGTCCGCCGTCGCGATATCCAACCTCGACCTGTTCGAGCGCGAGGGCCTGCCCCAGCACGTGCTGCAGAACGAGGGGGCGTTCCGGGCAACGCTGGAGAAGCTGCTCGAGCTGCCGATCGTCGGCGACGTCCGCGGCGACGGGTACTTCTACGGCATCGAGTTGGTCAAGGACAAGGCGACGAAGGAGACGTTCGACGACGACGAGTCCGAGCGGCTGCTGCGCGGGTTCCTGTCCCGGGCGCTGTTCGAGGCAGGGCTCTACTGCCGCGCCGACGACCGCGGCGACCCGGTCGTCCAGCTCGCCCCGCCGCTGATCATCGGCCAGTCCGAGTTCGACGAGATCGAGCAGATCCTGCGCGCTGTCCTCACCGAGGCCTGGACCCGCATCTGATCGGCACCCGAGGGATGCCCTAACGTCGGGCGGGTGGCAGCCCGCCTGGTTGCGCTCGCGTGCGCGGGTTGGTGCGCCGTTGCGATGGGCTGCTCCTCCAGTGGCGGCGCAGACCACCCGCAGTCGAGCGTGACCGCCCCGACGAGCATCACCGTGACGAGCCCTGACTTCGCCGACGGCGCGGCGATCCCGAAGCGCTTCACCTGCGACGGCGCGAACGTCTCGCCGGCACTGCACTGGTCAGATGTGCCGGCCGGCGCGGGCGCCGTCGCGCTGGTGGTCGACGACCCGGACGCCCCGGGCGGGACGTTCACCCACTGGGTGGTGGTGAATATCGATCCGAGCACGACATCGATCGACGAGGGCGCTGCGCCGGCGGATGGGCAGCAGGCGCCGAACAGCGACGGCAAGAGCTCGTGGTTCGGACCGTGCCCGCCGTCCGGGACGCATCACTACCGGTTCACTGTGTACGCGCTCGCCCACCGGGTCGAGAACTCCGCAATCGCATCGCTCGACGCCGCGCTGTCCGCCATTGCCGCCGACGCGATCGCGCAGGGCCGGCTCGTCGGCGTCTACCGCCGCAACTGATCAGCCGCCGGTTTCGTCGGCGGCGAGTCGCGCCGCCACCGTCGTCTCCACGCCGCGCCGGCTCACCGGATGCGAACCGACCGCCGCGCGGAACTCGTCGCGGCCCAGCACGAACAACTGCACCGCGCTCGCCGCCACCACGGTCGCGGTCCGGACGGTGTCGCGCACCAGCGCGATCTCCCCGAAGTATTCGCCCGGCCCCTCGGTGCGCCGCAGTTCGCCACTGGGCGCGGAGACGTCGACGCGCCCCGTGTCGATCACGTAGAACGCGTCGCCATGATCACCGGCCGAGATGATCGTCGCGCCCGCCGGAAACGCCGCGGTCGACGCGCGCACTGCGAGGCTCTCGACGGTAGCCACGGGCAACGGTGCGAACAGCTCGAGGCCCCGCAAGCGCTCGTAGCTTCCCGGCGCGGGTGTACGACGTGCCGCAGTGGCCTCCAGCCGCCGCGCGACCAGCACCGCCACGAGTGGCAGCAGCGCGCCGGTAATGCCCAGCGCGACGCGCGCACCCCACAGATGTACCAGCGCCGCCGCCACCAACGACCCGATCGCCGCCGCCGCGGTGCCGAGCGTGCCCTGCATGCCGTACACGCGGCCCAGCAGGTCGGCGGCCACCAGGCGCTGCGTCAACGTGAGCAGCGCGGATTCGACCATGCCGTAGCCGACGCCGAGGATCACCAGCAGCCCGAAGGCGAATCCGGTGTGCGGCCAGAAACCGAGCGCCACAAGTGGCAGACCGGCCAACGCGAACCCAGCGGTGACCCCGCGCGCGACGCGCCCGCGTACGAGCAGCAGAGCGGCGGCGAATCCGCCGTTCACACCGCCGACGCCCCACGCCGCGTTCAGCCAGCCGGCACCCTGCTCACCCAGCCCGAGCAGCGCCAGCGCGGCGATCACGACCAGCACGTCGACCATCGCCTGGACGAACAGGTTGGTGGTCGACAGCCCGACGAGCAGTCGCAGCTCCGGGTGCCGGACGATCGTGTGCACGCCGGCCCGGAAGTCCGACGCGGCGGCGTCAGGCACCCGCTCCGGCGGCGGATCGGCGCGCAAGCCCGCCAGGAGCACGCCGCCCACGCCCATCGCCACCGCGCAGGCGAGGTAGGCCGAGGCCAGCCCGAACCCGGCGACGAGTGCGCCGACGAGCAGCGAGCCGATGACGAATCCGCCGTTGTCGAGCATGCTCCAGATCGTGTTCGCGGCGGCCAGTTCGGTCGGGTTGCGCGCGTAGCGCGGGAACAGCGCGGCCTGCGCCGGCTCGTGCAGCGCGTCGGCGACGGCGTACGCGGCAGCGAGCGCGAGCAGCGCGCCGAGCGACCCGTCCGTCCACACGATCAAGCTCATCCCGACAGCGAGCGGGCAGCGCGCAGTTGATGTCACCAGCAGCACTGACCGGCGAGATCGTCGGTCGACGAGCACGGCAAGCCGGGATGTCACCAGCGCCGCGGGCAGCATCCGGATCAGCGCGGCCACACCCACCGCCCCAGCACCGTGCAACCGATATGCATACAGCGCCACGAGGATCGCAAGCGCCCACCGCGCCAACGTGGTGAGCGCCCAGACCCCCTCTAGTCGGGCGAGGTTCCGGTTGGCCAGTACGGCCCGCAGTAACCCGATCCCCCGTGGCCCGGCCATCAGCCACTGCGCAGTAACTCGGCCCACACGACCTTGCCGCCCCCGTCGACGGCTTCGAAGCCCCACGCGGCAGTGAGTGCATCGACGAGGTGCAGCCCGCGCCCGTGGTTGCGCGTCAGGCTCTGCGGCAGTGGATCCGGCGTGCCGGCGCCGTAGTCGGCCACCTCGACGCGCAGCGAGAGCGGACTCACGGATATGCGCAGTTCGCACTCGCCCCGCGTATGCGTCACTGCGTTGTTCACGAGCTCGGTAACGACGAGCAGCATGTCGTCGGCAATTTCGGTGACGCCCCACGCTTCGAGGGTCGCCGTCGTGAAGGCACGGGCCTCGCGAGCGCTGGTGAGATCACCGCCGAGGCGCAAGGTGCTCTGCCCGATGCGCTGCTTGCCGATCGTCTCGAGCAGTTCGACCAGGTAGTCGAGCTCGGTGTCCTTCATCGCGTAGCCGTCTACGCTCGCTGCGATACCCCCGCTCTCACTCGGCGCGGTCGCGGAGAACACGACCACCCGCGTCTGCGGCATGTGGTCGCGAATCTGGGTGAGCACGTCCTGCCCGGCGAAGTCCGGTAACCCGATCTCCACCACGACGACGTCGGGCCGCAGCTCGCGGGTCAGTGCGATGGCCTCGCTGCCCGACGCGGCCTCGCCTACGACGCTGAACACACCGCGAAAGCGCAGCGCGGTTCGGACCAGGCGGCGTACCTCCGGCACGTCGTCCACGAGCAGCACGCGGATCGACACACTAGAGAGATTACGAGGGAGCCGTCAGCTCGTCGTAATCCCGGTGGCCACATCGCCTTCGTGTCGGATTCGCCCAACAGGCTCCGTTAGTGTGACGCGGTGCCGACCGAGTTGCCTGCCGGCCTCGCCGGACGAGCCCACCGCGCCACCGACGGGTTGCACGCGTTCGTGTATTTCGTCCCAGAAGCAGACGAGGAGTTCACCCGCGTCGGGTTGCGGCCGGGCCGGATGGGCTACTTCGCGAGTCGGTCCGCGCCGATGGGTACCGTCCCGGCGGGCGTCACGACCGCGACGTTCTACAACTTCCATCCCGCACTCGTGGCGCGGCACATCCCGCGCGCATGGGGTCTTGCGTCGATCGAGGACATCCTCGCGGCCCGGCTGCGTCTCGCCGACCGGGCAGCTCGCCGGCTGCTCGGCGACGAAGTCACGTCGCTCCCCGAAGTCGCCGAAGCTGCCGAACTCGCGCGTGCCGCGGCCGTCGGATTGCCGCCGCAGGGCCGTCCGCTGTTCGCCGCGCACGCGGAACTCGACTGGCCGGACGCGCCGCACCTGGTGCTTTGGCACGCTGTCACCTTGCTGCGCGAGTTCCGCGGCGACGGGCACGTCTCGGCACTGCTCTCGGCGGGCGTGTCGGGGCTGGACGCGCTGATCACGCACACCGCCACCGGCCGCGGCTTCACCGAGGCCGCGGCCAAGGCGACCCGTGGTTGGTCGGACGAGGAGTGGGACGTGCGGCTGCAGGCGCTGCGCGATGCGGGGCTGCTCGACGGGACACGGCTGACCGACGCCGGCGGGCAGCTGCGCGCGTCCATCGAGTCGGCGACCGATGAGCTCGCTGCGCCGCCGTGGCAGACGCTCGGTGTCGACCGCACCGAGCGGCTCATCGAACTCGGCAAGGCGCTGAGCCGGCAATTAGTAAATGCGGGCGCGTTCGGCAGCGGGACCTTCGCCGGCCGTTAGTGCACTACGCCGGCCCGGATGTGGTCGAAGATCAGGTTCGTCTCGGTGAGGGCGACGTCGGGATCACCGCTCAGGTTGACGACCACGAAGTCGCGCAGGTTGTCGGTGCTCGTTGCCGCGATGTGTACGTGGAAGTCGTCCGCGCCGCCGAGGAAGAACACGTTGAGCACCTCGGGCAGCGCGGCGATCTTCGCCATGAAGTCGGGGATGTGGCCGCGGGCGTGCGATTGCAGCCGTACCGCGATCATCGCCTGGATCGGCCGGCCGAGCGCTGCCGGATCGACGTCCGCGTGAAAGCCGCGGATCACGCCTGCCTGCCGCAGCGCGCGGACCCGTCCCAGGCACGTCGACGGGGCGATGCCGGCGCGAGCCGCGAGGGCGTTGTTGGCGATCCGGGCGTCGGCGACCAGTTCGCGGAGCAGGCGACGGTCGATCTCGTCGACCGGGGGCCGAATGATATTCGACCGGGACGGCGGCAGTGGCGCCGGTTTCGTCGATTCGCGCGCCATTGCGGTAATCTCCAGAATCTTGTTCAGCCGTATAGCCTCGCGGCGTCGGATCCTTCATTCTATGCTCCTAACAACGCATCGAAGGAGCTGCGATGAAGGTCGGCGTCCCCCGCGAGGTCAAGAACAACGAGTACCGGGTGGCGATCACCCCGGCGGGCGTGAACGAACTGATCAGCCATCGCCACGACGTGGTGATCGAGCACGACGCCGGCGTTGGCTCGGCCATTCGCGACGAGGACTTCGTCGCAGCCGGCGCGCAGATTCTCCCCACCGCAGATGACGTATGGGCCACTGCGGACATGGTGCTCAAGGTGAAGGAGCCGATCGCCGAGGAGTACCACCGGATGCGCAAGGACCAGGTGCTGTTCACCTACCTGCACCTGGCCGCTGACAAGGCGTGCACCGACGCACTGCTCGCCGCCGGCACGACCGGCATCGCCTACGAGACGGTGCAGCTACCGGACGGATCGTTGCCGCTGCTCGCGCCGATGTCCGAGGTCGCGGGCCGGCTCGCGCCGCAGGTCGGGTCCTATCACCTGATGCGACAGGGCGGCGGCCGCGGCGTCCTGATGGGCGGCGTTCCCGGTGTCTACGCCGCGAAGGTCGTGGTCATCGGCGCCGGCGTGGCCGGACAGAACGCAGCCGCCATCGCGCTCGGCATGCAGGCCGAGGTCCTGTTGCTCGACCGCAACGTCGCCCGGCTGCGCCCGCTCGACGCGATCTACCAGGGCCACTGCCAGACCGTCGCGTCCAACGCGTACGAGATCGAGAAGGCCGTTCTGGACGCCGACCTCGTGATTGGCGCAGTGCTGATCCCCGGCGCGAAGGCGCCGAAGCTGGTCAGCAACGAAATGGTGTCGCGGATGCGGCCGGGCTCGGTGCTCGTCGACATCTCGATCGACCAGGGCGGCTGCTTCGAGGACTCCCGGCCCACCACACACGCCGAGCCGACCTACCCGGTGCACCGGTCGGTGTTCTACTGCGTCGCGAACATGCCCGGCGCGGTGCCGCACACGTCCACCTACGCGTTGACGAACGTGACGCTGCCCTACGCCGTCGAGCTGGCCGATCGCGGCTGGCGGGACGCGCTGCGCCACGACCACGCGCTCGCGGTCGGGTTGAACACGCACGAGGGGCAGCTCACCAACGTTCCGGTGGCCGAGGCACACGGCTACGACGCCGTCGAGCTCTCCGACGTGCTCGCCTGACGCGCGCCGCCCGCCCAACAACCTCGAGTTGTCCGCCCTACGACACGTCATGACGCACCGAAAGGCGGACAACTCGTGAGTTATCGCGAGCTGTCGCTGTGGTTCGACCAGCTGGACGAGCCGCTCACGCCGCGGCCGCCGCTCGACGGCGACACGGAGGTCGACGTCGCCATCGTCGGCGCCGGCCTCACCGGGTTGTGGGCGGCGTACTACCTGCAGGCGGCGGACCCGTCGCTGCGCGTCGCGGTGCTCGAGAAGGAGATCGCCGGCTTCGGCGCGTCCGGCCGCAACGGCGGCTGGTGCTCGGCGCTGTTTCCGGTGAGCGCAGCGACGCTCGCCCGCGAACACGGCCGGGACGCGGCGATCGCGCAGTACGCCGCTATGCGCGAAACGGTGCCCGAGGTGCTGCGCGTCGCCGACACCGAAGGCATCGACGCCGACATCGCGCCGGGCGGCACGGTGATGCTCGCTCGCTCGCAGCCTCAGCTCCAGCGCGCGAGGGAAGAGGTCGAGGAGGCCGCCGAGTTCGACCTGCGCACCGCGCTGCTCGGTGCGGCCGACGCGCGCGCTCGACTGAACGCGACGAGCGTGCTCGGCGCGACGTACACCCCGGACTGCGCGGCGATCCAGCCCGCGAAGCTCGTCCGCGGCTTGGCCGGAGTCGCGGAGCAGCGCGGCGTGCGCATCTACGAACAGAGCGCCGCGACCGGTATCGAGCCACACCTCGTACACACCGAACGCGGCGCGGTGCGCGCGGAGTTCGTCGTCCGCGCGACCGAGGGCTACACGGCGCTGCTGCCGACAGACCGCCGCACCCTCGTTCCGGTGTACTCGCTGATCATCGCGACCGAGCCGCTGCCCGACGCGATGTGGGACGAGATCGGGCTGCGCGAACGGGAGACGTTCAGCGACCACCGGCACCTGATCATCTACGGGCAGCGCACGGCCGACGGCCGGCTGGTGTTCGGCGGCCGCGGTGCGCCCTATCACTACGCCTCGCGAATCAGGCCGGGCTACGACCGCGTCGAGCGGGTGTTCGCGGCGCTGCGGGTTGCGCTCGACGAGTTGCTACCCGTACTCCGCAACGTGCCCATCACGCACCGGTGGGGTGGCCCGCTCGGCATCGCCCGCGACTGGCACGCGTCGGTCGGGCTCGATGCCGGGACTGGGCTGGCCTGGGCGGGCGGGTACGTCGGCGACGGCGTGGCCACGACCAACCTCGCCGGCCGGACGCTCACCGACCTGCTGCTCGGCCGGGACGGCAAGCTCACCCGGCTGCCGTGGGTCGGACACCGCAGCCGGAGCTGGGAGCCCGAGCCGCTGCGCTGGCTGGGCGCGAACGCCGGTCTGCACGCCATGGCATGGGCGGACGCGGCGGAGCAGCGGCGCGGCCGGCCGTCCCGAACGGCGTCAGTGGTGAACAGGATGATGGGCCGATGACCGACCCGGACAGAACGCAGATCACCCGGCTGTCCGAGAAGGCACGCACCGAGCGTGCCGAACTCGACGCGCTGCTCGACGCAACCCGGGTCGGCCACTTCGCGCTTGTCGCCGGGGCCGGCCGGCCAGTTGTGATCCCCACCGCGATCGTGCGCGACGGCGATCGCGTGCTCGCCCACGGCTCGACGGGATCGCGCTGGATGCGGATGCTGGCAACCGGTGTCCCGACCTGCCTCGCGGTCACCCTGCTCGACGGCCTGGTCGTCGCGCGCTCGGCGTTCGAGTCGTCCCTCCACTACCGCAGTGCCGTGTTGTTCGGCGAATGCAGCGTGGTCGGTGAGGACGAGAAGTTGGCCGCGCTCGACGTGATCACGGAGGGATTGTTGCCCGGCCGGCGGGACGAGATCCGGCGTCCGACGAAGCGCGAACTGGCCGCGACCCTCGTACTCGCGCTACCCATCACCGAATGGTCGTTGAAGGTGTCCGACGGCTGGCCGGAGGACCCACCTGAGGACATCGTCGGTGATGCCTGGGCGGGCGTCGTGCCGATCGTCAGGAGTTACGCCGACGCGCTGCCCGCACCGGACCTGCGACACGGGATCGCGATCCCGCCGTCAGTTCACACGCTCACTCGGGCACCCGCGAATACAGGGCCGTAACCGAGCCCGAGTCGACGCCGAGTCGACGGCTGTACGCGTGCACCGCGCCGGCGGCATCGAGGGAAGCCGGAAGATCCGGGCTGACGAATCGTGTGTCGCCGGGCGCCCAGCGCGAGTCGGTCCACTCCCCGCCACCAGCGATCGACACGGCGACGAGGTCGCCGATCGGCAGCGGATCAGCCGCCTCGGGCACGACGTGCACATTCGCGATGCCCAGAGTCAGCGCACCGAGGTCGTTGCCGTTGCGAACGAGCGCGGCCGCGATCATCTCGCCGAGCGCGCGCACGAACACCTCGAGGCTGTGCGTCTCGAGGTGCCACAACTCGGGTGGCGTTTGGGTCTGCAGGTAGGCGTGGGCGCGGACGAGCGCGCGCAATTCGGCAGCGGGCAGGCGCACTTGTGTCGAGCTAATCGGCCGGTCGGTAGCGAAGCCCGTCCAGCGCAACCGACAGCACGCGCCGGATGTCTTCGGGTGCGGTGTTCCTGATCATCGTGATACCGCTGATCATGCGGATCACGTCCAGGAACGCGACGTCCTCGCGAACGAAGCCGTCCTCCTTGGCGCGGTTGAGGAGCGGTTCGCCGGCATTGGTGATCGCGTCGTGGCAGGTCCGAAAGATCCGCGCATCCTGCCCGATGGTGGCCATCATCTCGTCCACGAGGGCGCGCTTCGTCGCCACGTAGTCGACAAATCGGTTGAACCACTGGACCAGCGCATCCCATGATGAACCGTCCACCTCATCGGATGCAGAATCGCACAGCGCCTCGACCTCCTCGACGTAGACGGCCTCGACGAGTGCCTGCCTGGTCGGGAAGTGCCGATACAGTGTGCCGACTCCGACGCCGGCGCGGCGCGCGATGTCCTCGAGGGAGGCCTCGGAGCCGCGTTCGGTGAAGGCGGCGCGGCCGGCCGCGATGAGGTGCGTGCGGTTGCGCTGGGCGTCGGCGCGCAGCGGTCGCTCGCCATCGCGTTCGGGGCGCGGGGCGTCGGCGAGTTCGGCGCTGGCGGTGCCGGGCGAGCGGCGCACTGAACACCTCCGACGAAAATATCTTGCTAACCGGAGGCGTCCTCCGTATTGTCGGAAATTACCGGAGGGCCCTTCCGCTTACAAGCAAGATACTACTCCGTTCACCGAGGGAAACGCCGTGACAGTCCAGACCCCCAGCCGCGACCCGGCACAACGCACATCGGCGTCGGCGCGGTCAGCCGGGATCCAACCGCGCCGCATCCGGCTGCCGCAGGGACCCGGCCTCGTCCTAGCCCTCATCCTCACTTCGCAGCTGATGGTCGTGCTCGACGCGACCATCGTGAACGTCGCGCTGCACGACATCAGGCACGCGCTCGGCTTCTCTCCCGAGGGCCTGTCGTGGGTCGTCAACGCGTACACGCTGACCTTCGGCGGGCTGCTGCTGCTCGGCGCGCGGGCCGGCGACATCCTCGGCCGGCGGCGCGTCTTCCTCACCGGCATCGCGCTGTTCTCCCTGGCCTCGCTGGCCGGCGGCTTCGCCGCCAATCCGGGCGAACTGCTGGCCGCTCGCGCAGCCCAGGGCGTCGGCGGCGCACTCGCCTCGCCGTCCGCGCTCGCGCTGCTCATGACCATGTTCCCCGATCCGCGGGCCCGCACCCGTGCGATCGGCCTCTACACCGCCGTATCGATCGGCGGCGCGGCGGTCGGTCTCATCGCCGGAGGCATGCTCTCGGAGTGGGCGTCGTGGCGCTGGGTGCTGTTCGTCAATGTCCCGATCGGCGTTGCGCTGATCGTGCTGGGCCGCTCGGTGCTTCCGGAGACCGACCGGCAGCCGGGGCGCTTCGACCTGGCCGGTGCGCTCACCTCGACGATCGGCATGACGGCGCTGGTGTACGGCTTCGTCAACGCCGCATCGCACGGATGGAGTGACGCGCGCACGCTCGCGTCGTTCGCCGTCGGCGCGGTGTTGCTCGCCGCATTCGTCCGCACCGAGCTCAGCGCCGAGGCGCCGATCACTCCGCTGCGCCTGTTCGCCGACCGGAACCGGAGCAGCGCCTACATCGCCCGGCTGCTGCTCGTCGCCGGGATGATGGGCATGTTCTTCTTCCTGACACAGTTCCTGCGCGGCGTGCTCGGCTACAGCGACCTCGTCACCGGCTTCGCGTTCGTGCCGCTGACCGTGATCGTGTTCACGGCCTCGCAGCTCTCCGCCCGGGTGCTCGTCGAGCGGATCGGCGGGCACCGCATGATGATCATCGGGATCACGTTCTCCACGCTCGGGATGCTCTGGCTGACCCAGCTCGGCGAGCACAGCGGCTACGCGTCGCTCGTCGGACCGCTGCTGGTGTTCGGCATGGGCAACGGGCTCGCGTTCGTGCCGCTCACGACCACGGCGCTCGAGGGCGTCGACCCGCGCGATGCGGGTGCCGCATCCGGGCTCGTCAACGTCATGCAGCAGGTTGGCGGTGCGCTCGGACTGGCCGTCCTCGTGACCGTCTTCGGCAGCGCGAGCAAGTCTGCGGCTGCGGATCTGCCGTCCGGGCTGACGAGAGCCGAGGCGGCCCGGCACGTGTTCGTCAGTGCGGCCGACAAGTCCTTCTGGACGGCGACTGCATTCCTGGCAGCGACGTGGCTGCTGGTGGCGTTCGCGATCCGGCCTGGCCGCGCTGCGGCCAAGGCGGAGCGCCTCGTCGAGGTCCCGGCGGCTGCTACCGCGGATTAGCCGCGGCCTCCTCGCCCACTTGTCCGCGCGTCTCCGGCGCTTCGTCCGGGGACGCGCGGACAACGTCTGTCTGGCGACGGTCGATGCCGCGCCAGGCGGGGAACACCAGCGGGGCGAGCGTGGCCGCCAGCATGACCGAGCCGCAGGCGAGCAGAGCGGCCGTCAGCCCGTAGTGCTGGGTCAGTGATCCGCCGAGCAGGGCGCCGAACGGGATGCCCAGCCAGGCGCTGGCCTTGATCGCGCCGAGCACGCGAGCCTGCAGCCGCGCCGGAATGCGCTCGAATTCAACCGCGCCGATGATCGGGTTGAGGACGCCGCCGGCAACCCCGCACACGAGGCACACCAAGAGGACCGGAGGCACGGCCGTCCAGCCGGCCAAGGCGTAGAACGGCGGCGCGGCAGAGACGATCAGCCCCACCATGAACGTCCGGCGCCGGGGCAGTCGCGGCCCGAGCCACGCCGTGAATCCCACGCCCGCGAGCATGCCGAGGCCGAGCACGCCGCCCACCAGACCCAGCGCCTCGGCGCGATGCACTCGGTCGTGCGCCCACACCGGGAGCAGCACCGACGACAACGCCTCGTCGAGCAGGTTCGTCACCGCGACGAGCACGACGATGCCGAGCAGCAG
This sequence comes from Jatrophihabitans sp., assembly GCA_035642535.1. Classification (GTDB taxonomy): domain Bacteria; phylum Actinomycetota; class Actinomycetes; order Mycobacteriales; family Jatrophihabitantaceae; genus Jatrophihabitans. The sequence goes on from DASQSE010000145.1 coordinate 52,009, forward strand.
CCGGTCCGCGCCGAGGAACCGGAACCCCTCCGTCAAATCAGCCGCGTAGCCGCGCAGGCTGCCCGCGCTGCCCTCGTTCCGGGTCGCGGCCAGGGACGCGGGCACCGACGCGACGAGGATCACGACCGCCGCCGCGAATGAGATGCCGTCGAGCAACACCACCGACGCCGGTCCGATCGCGGCGATGAGCACACCGGCGGCCGGCATGCCGGCCAGCATCGCGCCGCGATTGGCGCCGGTGAACATCGCGATGGCGCGCTCGTTCGGGACGTCGCCTGCTGCTGCGGTGACCGGGACAAGCGGGTTCGTCGCGCAGTCCGCGACGCCGCGCACTGCTCCGGCGACCATGACAAGTGCCGCAAGGAGGCCGAGGCTCAGCACGTCGGTCGCGTGCAGCAGCGGCACCGTGCACATCACCGCCGCGGCTGCAAGGTTGCCGGTCACGAAGCTCCGGCGCAGACCGAACCGATCGACCAGCGGCCCGGCGGTGGCCTGCAGCACGACGTAGGGCGCCATCTGCGCGAAGCCGACGATGCCGGTCGATGCGGCGCTGCCGGTCGTGACGAGCACGAGCCACGGGATGGCGACGGCGGACATCGCCGTCCCGACGCCGGAGACCAGGTAGGCGGTGATGAATCCGTAGAGCGGACGGCGCGAGGGTTCGGCCATCACGTCACGTCCGGAACGAGTTGGAAGATGCCGTACGCGCGGACGCTATCGGGACGCTCATCCGACCCGGCACGACTGCGCTCGAAGCGCACGATCAGCTCGCTCACGGCGAGCTTGAGCTCCTCCGCCTCGGCAAGGGTGAGACGCAGCGGCCACTCGCTGACCGTCCAGGGCATCGTGCCGAGTTCGTCACGCCGGCTCGGAAGCGTCCCGATGGCGGCGAGCACCCGCCGGTGCGACTCGTCGGCAACCAATCGCATGAACCGCTCGGCCTCTTCGATGGTCTCCTCGGTCCCTGGATCGTCCTCCTTTCGGAAGGTGAACGAGGTGGTCCGGTGGACGGCGTGCCACCACCGGTCGCGGCCGTTCCCACGCTCGGTGTCCTCGACGATGAACCCGTGCTCGGCGAGCACGCGAAGGTGGTAACTGGTCACCCCGCTCGACTGGTCGATCCGCTTCGCGAGGCTGGTCGCCGTGGCCGGCCCGTCCGCCTGGAGGAGATCGAGCAGCCGCAACCGGATCGGGTGGACCAGCCCGCGCAGCGCCTTGGGCGTGAGCATGGCGTCCTGAGTCGGGTCGAACCACTCCGGGAACTTCGGCATGCCGCCAGACTAACTGCAAAATATTCTTTGCAGAAGTCTTTTGCAGAAATTTCTCTGCGGTTTGCCGGTGCCCGCGATCTAGGCCAGGTGGTTGGCCTCCAGGAAGGCCTTGGCGACCTCGGCCGGGTCCTTCTGGTCGATCTGCACGGCCTTGTTCATCGCGACGATCGCCTCGGTCGTCAGCAGCGCACTCACCGCGTTGAGGGTGTTGGCAAACGCCGGCCCCTCTTCGTCGAGGACCTTCTGCGAGATCACTGGAACCACCTGCTGGTAGCCGAAGATGCCCTTCGTGTCCGTGAGTACCGCGTACTTCCCGCTGGCCAGCTGGGGGTCGGTGGTGAAGATCGCGATCGAGTCGACCTTCTGCTGGTCGAGAGCTTGGTACTGGAGGCCGATGCCCAGCGGCTTGAACTGGATCTTGTTCAATCCGTACGCCTGCTTCAATCCGATGACGCCCTGGTAGCGGGTACCGTTCTCCGGCGGCCCGGCGTAGGTGAACGAACCCACGTTGCGCATATCGCTGATCGTCTTGAGATTGTGTTGCGCCGCGTAGTCCTTGAGCACGGCCAGTCCGTCGGCGTCCTGGAACGGAGTCGGCTTCAGCACCGCGAAGCCGCGCTTCTTCTCGTAGTTGGTCGCGCCCGCCAGGGTCTGCTGGGCACTCTTGGGCCGGTCGCCGAGCTTGGCCAGTTCGGTGTAGATGACGCCCGTGTACTCGGGGTACATATCGATCTTGTCGCTCGTGAGTGCCTTGTCGATCACTGCGGACGAGCCGATGTTGCCCTTGAGCGTCACCGAGAAGCCCTTCGCCTCCAGCGCCTGCGAGTACAGCTCACCGAGCACGTACTCTTCGGCGAAGTTCTTGTCGCCCATCGTGATCGCGGGCTTGCCCTCGCCGGGCAGGCCGGATCCACCGGCTCCGGTGGGACCGCCGCCATCGCCGCCGCTCGAGCTGCACGCCGCGAGCGCGATCGTCATCGAGATGACGAGGCTGCCGCCGACAGTGCGACCGAGTGGTGCGCTGCGTTTCATCAAGGGTTGCTCCCTCTACTCAACATGCGGTCCGGATCCAGCTTCGGCCGGGGCGCCCCGTTCAGGGTGGACCGTCGCCCGTCGTCGGAGGAGCCGACTGCGGCCGGGTCTGCGAGCGGTGCGGATCCCCCTCGGGGTAACCGACCACTCGAGGACGGTGAACACGATCTGGACGAGAAAGGCGAGCAGGATGAGGACATAGGAGACACCGATGATGCCGTCCAATCCGTAGGACTCGCGGTCGTTGATGATCTCGCCGAGCCCGCCGCCTCCGAAGATGCCCGCGAGCGTCGCGGTGGCGACCACGAACACGGCGGAGGTGCGGACGCCGGCGAACATCAGGGGCAGCGCCTGCGGCAACTCGATCTTGAGGAGGACCTGCATCGGACGCAGTCCCATGCCCCTGGCGGCGTCGACCGTCTCCGGCTCGACCTGGTCGACGGCCACGTAGGCGTTGGTAAGGATCGGCGGGAACGCCAGCACGACGAGGGCGATGATCACGTCAGTGCTGCCGACGCCGACGTAGGGCAGCAGGATGGCCAGCACCCCGAGGCTCGGCAGCGCGCGGCCGAGGTTGGAGATGTTGATGGCAAGGAACGAGAACCGGTGGACATGACCGAGGCACACCCCGAGCGGGAGCCCGATCACGACGGCGATGAGCACGGCTTCGCCGGAGATCTCGAGATGCCTTGCCAGCTTGTCGGTGACCAGACCCGGATTGTCCTTGAGGAACGTCAGCGCCTTCGCGAAGTCGCTGCTCACGACGCACCTGCCCGTCGGGCGGCTGCCCACGGCGTGAGCACGCGTTGCAGCACGGCGAACAACGCGTCGGCGACGAGTGCCAGCGCAATGCACAGGACGCCGGCTCCGATGAACTTCGTGTTGAAGCCGCCGCTGCTGATGGCATCGAAGATCGGCTTTCCGAGCCCGGCCGGGACGATGTAGGCGGCGACCGTGGCCAGCGAGATGATCGTCACGACTGCCACACGGAGACCGGCGATGATCGCGGGCAGGGCAAGCGGTAACTCGATCCGCACGAGCAGCTGTCTCGGGCGCAGCCCGATGCCGTGGGCAGCGTCGAGAACCCCCGGCGGCACTCCCGACAACCCCGCGAGGGTGTTGGTGAACAGGATCAGCAGGGTGTAGGAGACCAGCGCGATCTCGACCGTCAGCCAGTTGATGCCCGTGATGGAGACCAGAATCTCGAACGCAGCCAGCGACGGGATGGTGTAGAGCAGGCTGCCGAGGAAGGTCACCGGGGCGGCGAGCCAGTGCGCCCGGTGCGCCGCCACCGCGAGCACGAACGCGATCGCGAAACCGATGCCGACGGCGATCAGCGTCAGCTCGATGTGCTGGACGAGCGCCGGCTCGAATACCGTGCTCCAGTTCTGCTGAAACCAGTCCCAGCAGAATGCCCCGTTGTTCCTGACGCAGGACGACGTGTGGCCGAAGCTCGGAATGACCGGATCAGCGCCCGCGGGTGCGGCGCGCATCAGCCGGCGACCGTGGTCCGCTCGGCAGCATCACCTTGGCGCCCGCGGCGCAGGCTTTCGTTGATCAGGTCGATCGAGACCGAGCCCGCGATCTGCCCGGCAGGGTCGACGACGAGCAGCGGACGCAGTGAGTCGGCCATCATCTGCGACAGCGCGTCGCGCAGCGTCGCAGTCGTGGGAACGGTGTGCGCGAGGGCACCAGCATCGGCGGCCCTTACCCGGCCTTCGGAGACACGGTCCGGCGTCAGCTCGCCAACCGCGCGGCCGGCCGCGTCCATGAACACGACTCGGTTGCCGCCTTCCCAGGTCGCCGGCCCGACGGAGTCGCCGTCCCGCACGACGTGGACGGCCTGGAGTTCGATCTCACCGAGCGTGGTGAGCGCGAGCCGCTTGAGCCCGCGATCGGCACCGACGAACTGTGCGACGAACTCGTCGGCCGGTCCGGCGAGGATCTGGTCGGGGGTGTCGTACTGAACGAGTTCGCCGCCCTCGCGCATGATCGCGATCCGGTCGCCCATCTTGATGGCCTCGTCGATGTCATGCGTGACAAAGACGACCGTCTTGCGCATCTCACTCTGCAGCCGGAGGAACTCGTTCTGCAGCCGGTCGCGGTTGATCGGGTCGATCGCCCCGAACGGCTCGTCCATCAGCATGAGCGGCGGGTCGGCAGCCAACGCGCGCGCCACACCGACCCGCTGGCGCTGTCCACCGGAGAGCTGGCTCGGAAAGCGCCCGGCCATCTCCTGCGGGAGCCCGACGAGGTCGAGCAACTCCTCGGCACGCGCCGCGACGCGCTTGCGTTCCCAGCCGAGCAGCCTCGGCACCATGGTGATGTTGTGCGAGATGCTCAGGTGCGGGAAGAGGCCGACCTGTTGAATCACATAGCCGATCTCGCGTCTGAGATCTGCCGGGTCACGCGTAGCGATGTCCGACCCGTCGATCAGGATCGACCCACTCGTCAGATCGATCATCCTGTTGACCAGGCGCATCGCGGTGGTCTTGCCGCACCCCGAGGGCCCGACGAGGACACAGACCTCGCCGGCCGGAACGCTCAACGACAGCTTCTCGATCGCCGGACGCGAGGTCTTCGGATACCACTTCACTACCTTGCGAAGCTCGAGTGGCGCCGCTCCGCCAAGCGATGCCGACGACGGCGGAGGGTCGCTGCTCATCTAGGTTGAAACACCCCTGACGCGTAGTACCAGGACAAAACGACCATATCGCACCGCTCTCCGCCGCGGCTCCCGCCTCGCGCCGGGCCTGCCCTAGCCGGCCGAGCCCGCCAGCTGGCCGCAGGCGCCGTCGATGTCGCGGCCACGTGTGTCGCGAACCGTCACGGGCACGCCGTGTGCCTCCAGCCGGCGGACGAACTCGCGTTCGACCTGCTTCGGCGACGCGTCCCACTCCGAGCCGGGCGTGGGGTTCAGCGGGATGAGGTTGACGTGCGCCAGTCGAGGCGCGAGCAGGTCACCGAGCAGATCCGCGCGCCAGGCCTGGTCGTTGACGTCGCGGATCATCGCGTACTCGATGGAGTAACGGCGACCAGTCCGCGCCGCGTATCCGTCGGCCGCCGCCAGCACTTCAGCGATCTTCCAGCGCGAGTTGACGGGCACCAGCGTGTCGCGCAGTTCGTCGTCGGGCGCGTGCAGAGAGACCGCGAGCGTGACGTCGAGGGCGTCCGCCGCCAGCCGGTTGATGGCCGGGACGAGTCCGACGGTCGAAACGGTGACCGATCGCCTCGACAGCCCGAAGCCGGCCGGGGCCGGTGCGATGAGCCGGCGCACCGCGGTGCGCACACGCGAGTAGTTCGCCAGCGGCTCCCCCATGCCCATGAACACGACGTTCGACAAGCGAGTCGGCCCGCCGCCCAACCCACCCTGCGCGGCGATCCGCGCCGCGACCCGCACCTGCTCGACGATCTCGGCCGTGGACAGGTTGCGCGTCAGACCACCCTGCCCGGTGGCGCAGAACGGGCAAGCCATGCCGCAGCCGGCCTGGCTGGAGATGCACACGGTGGTGCGCCGCGCGTAACGCATGACCACGCTCTCCACCAGCGCACCGTCGTGCAGCCGCCACAGCGTCTTGCGGGTCGCCCCGGCGTCGGTCTCGAGCGAGCGGACGTCGGTGAACAACCGCGGGAACAGCGCGGCGGCGACCGACTCGCGCGCGGCGGCCGGCAGGTCTGTCATCGCCGCCACATCTTCCTCGAACCGGCCGTAGTACTGCCGGGCGAGCTGGTCGGCGCGATATGCGGGCAGCTCCAACTCGGTCACCGCAGCGCGGACACCGGCCGCATCAAGGTCGGCGAAATGCGTCGGCGGCAGCGCGCGTTTCGGCGCGTCGAACACGAGTGGGAGGTGGGCCATGACCCGCCCATTCTCCCAGAGCGACGGGCTACGGCCGACCCCGGCGATCAGTGCAGCGAATAGGTGATGCCTTCCAG